>NZ_AOJK01000026.1 GCF_000336875.1 Halorubrum californiense DSM 19288
TGCTGTGCGGGGCGGGACTCAAAGGGGCAGCCGCGAGGGCGAAGTCTGACGACGCAAGCACCGCAGGGAGCGTAGCGACCGAGGCGCGCAGCGAGTCACGCGAGCCGTCGCGGCTGGGGCCTTGGAAGCATTGCCTACCGAGAGGGCCTGATATAGTCAAACCTCATTGAGCCTCGATTTCAATAGGATAGCTCTGGAGAAAATCAACATGGAACAAGAAACCTTGGAGCAGATAAAACAGTACCAGCAAGAGGTTGTGAAACACCATCGAGCAGCGACGTACGAGATATGGGCATACTACCATGAGCCGGACGCATCCAAATACGAGAGTCCGCCTCATGATCAACAGTTCAAACAGGCCGCAGCGTACATCGACATGGCTCTCACGAAGGTGGGTGCGCCGGGAGACAAGTGGAAAGACCGCGACGTGTCCGTTGACTGGCTTTCACGACGAGATTGGTCTCGACAGATGGCTGCGGACTTATTCTATGGGGTTACATTAGAACTCATAGTATCGGCAGTTCATCTCAAACTGGATCCACGAGATTACGTTACGCATATGGCAAAGACAGAGGGAGACACGCCGTATATTGACAACTCAAGAGCTTGTTTGGTGGAGGACTTGGGACGTGACATCCCCTATTCACATCTGAAAGAGATTGAAGCCTCTATCGACTTAGCCAAAATGAAGCGCAATAACTTGGCACATTTCGGGCACCACTACCTCGGTGGTTCCAACTACTCAATGCTCTTCGTTACCGTTGCCGGATACCTCATAGACCGATACGCTGACACTACCGAGATTCCTGAACTCAAAACGATGGCAGAGTATCTCGATCAACTAGATCAAGAGAAAGCAGATGGTGAGATCTATCCTGAACTGTCAGTCGATTTTCGCCCGGTTACCTCCGACTAATCACTATATTTCTGGACGGCTCACGCCACATTCCGATCTTCGTCGGCGTGCGCGCGCACCCACAGTCGGCCGATCCGCGAGAGGCTCGTCCGGTAGGACTTCCCGTGTTCCTCGCGCTCGATGTACCCCTTGCCGCCGGGACCGAGCCGGTCCACGTTATAAATCACCTTCGAGCGGAACGAGTCCGTGTACTCCTCGTTGAGCTCCGCCGCGAGCGTCTCCGCCAGCTCCGAGACCGATTCGAACTCGCCGTGTTCGCCGAGGGTGAACAGCACCAGCTCCTCGAACGGCTTGACGTTCTGGAAGGAGGCCACGGGGAGTTCGATGACGTGGCTGTCGCCGATGCGCTTCGCGCCGATGGTGGTGCCGCGCTCGTCGAACTCCGCGAGCAGGTCGGTGGTGCTCGCCAGCCGGTCAGCCACGCGGTCGGGGTCGACGCCGGCCGACTCCAGCGCGTCGGCGTCGCTCTCGTCGTCGAGGTCGCGCAGGAGGTCCCGCGTCGCGCGTAGCTCCTCCGCCAACTCGGTCTCCAAGTACTTCTCGGGGGCCGTGTAGTAGGTGTGGATGCGGTCGCGGTCCGCCTGCCGCTCGACCATGATCGAGTGGGCCGCGGTCGCGAACGCGAACGAGACGGGACGGGGCATCGAACAGAGGTTCACCCACACCTCGCGCTCGGCCGCCGAGGCGCCCTCAGAATCGTCGGGCTCGTCGATTCCCTCATCTCGGTCCAGCTCCGCGTTGATCAGGTCGAAGGCGCGCTCGAAGGCGGCGTCGTAGTCGTACACGTCGTCCAGCGGCTCGCGCACCGTCTCGGCGCCGAGCAGGTTCCGGAAGTCCTGCTCCAGCTTGCGCGCGATGTTGCGCGAGTACTCGACGTTGGCCTCGCTCCCGACCGTCCCCTCCAGCAGTATCACCCGGTCGACGTCGAACTGGTCCCGGATGAGCGGGGCGATCATCCGGTCGTAGTCGAACCCGACGGGCACGACGTGGGTCTGCATACGCGGGACGTAACGGTGCTGTTTATAAAAAGAACCAGTTCCCTTACTGTTCAACTGAGCGCCGATCTCAGCCGTGTCCTGTCTCTCGACGGCTTCAGCAATGACGGGTGCCCGGTGTAGTATCTCCGTGAAATTCCGATCTATAAGAGTTCTCGCGTCCAAACTCGTTGTGAGGGATCAGATATTGAGATCATCTATTGATTCTGTTGTAAATCGTGTTTCCGCAGTTATCACATCGGTTCGGCTCATTTCGATACCGCTCGCCACAACGGTCGCATTCCCATCTTGCCCCGAGAATTTCACACAGAAGTGTGTCTGTGAGTCCCATTTGTCGGTTAGTGGTCTATCTATGCGGTATGTTTTTTGGGCGCCACCTTGGATGCCCGCCGGCAAACGTGCGGCCGAGTACCAAAATTAAAGTCACTGTCGTCACGATGACCTGTCAACATACCTATGGCGAGCCGGTGCACGTTCCGATTCGATCCCGAGGAGGCCGGCGCAGTAGCGGACGCCACCGCGGAAATAGCGGGTGAGTGGCACTGCCCGCACGACGCGCACCCGGCGGCCGACCGCTGCGTGTTCCACCTGTCGAGCGACGCCCGCGACGACCTCGGCGTCGACCCCGACGCGGTCGCCGAGCGCCTCAGAGACGTGGCGGGCGAACGGGGGAAGGCCGCGAAACGCCTGCTCGGCGCCCGCCTCGACGACGTCTCGATCCGCCACGAGATCGTCACCGCCGCCGACAAACATCCCCTCGACCTCCGGGGCGCGACCGTGACCGGCACCTTGGACCTGTCCGCGTCGGAGTTCGAGGGACGGATCGACCTCTCGGGCGCGGAGATCGGCGCGATCGAGTGGACGGAGTCCGAATTCGACGCCCCGGTCGACCTCTCCGGCGCCGTCGTCCGCGGCGAGACGACCCTCACCGGCGCCGTCTTCGAGGGCGACGTCGACCTCGCCGACGCGACGTTCGAGGGCCCCGTCGACGTCCGGGAGGGCCGGTTCAACGGCGACACGTCGCTGCGCGAGGCGCGGTTCCGCGACGCGGCGGCGTTCGACGGCGCCGAGTTCCGCGGCGACGCGAACCTCTTGGACGACGACGTCTGCTTCGAGGACGTCCGCTTCGACGCCCCCGTCTCGTTCACGAAGGCCGGCTTCCGGTACGCGGACTTCGTCGGCTGCGAGTTCCGCGACACGGCGACGTTCGACCGGGCGACGTTCGGCGGCGACGCCGAGTTCGCGGACGCGACGTTCGCGGCGACGGCGACGTTCGCGTCCACGACCTTCGAACGCGACGCCGCCTTCGAGCGGACGACGTTCGGCGACCGCGTCGACTTCGCGGAGGCGCGGCTCGACGGCGACACCGCGTTCGCGGGTGCGACGTTCGAGGCGCCCGCGACGTTCGCGGGCGCGGAGTTCCGCGGGCGGGACAACCTCGAAGACGACGACCTCTCGTTCGCGGGTGCGACGTTCGAGGCGCCCGCGACGTTCGCGGGTGCGATCCTCGGCTTCGCCGACTTCGCGCGGCTGACGGCGGAAGACGACCTCGTCTTCGACGAGACGCGCTTCACCGAGGACCTCGTCTTCGAGGACGCGACGCTGGCGTCGCTCTCCTGTGACGAGGCCCGGTTCAAGAGCGACGCGAGCTTCGAGGGCGTCGGGGTCGACGGGGACGCGACGTTCCGCGGCGCGGAGTTCGAGGGGGGAGACAACGTCGACGACGACGACCTCTCGTTCGCGGACGCGGTGTTCGGCGGCGACGTCGACTTCCTCAGCGCCGAGTTCGGGTACAGCGACTTCTCCGACGCCGCGTTCGGCGGGGAGGCCGTCTTCGACGAGTCTCGCTTCGACGACGACCTCGCGTTCTCCGACGCCACCTTCGACGACCGAGCGAGCTTCGACGAGTGCCGGTTCGACGACGACGCCGCCTTCGAGCGGGCGACCTTCGCCGGCGCGGCCAGCTTCCGCGGCGCGGAGTTCGACGGTGGCGACAACGTCCGCGACGACGACGTGACGTTCGCCGACGCCGCCTTCGCCGGCGAAGCCGACTTCTACCGCGCGGAGTTCGAGTACGCGAACTTCGAGGGCGCGGCGTTCGAGCGGACCGCGAACTTCGAGGCGACCCACTTCGCCGGCGAGGGGGACTTCCGCGACGGGGCGTTCCGCGGCGAGGCGACGTTCGCCGAGGCACGGTTCGACGACGACGCGACGTTCGAGGACGCGGCGTTCCGGGAGGCCGTCTCGTTCCTCGGCGTCGAGTTCGTCGGGGACTACCACGAGGACGACGACGCCGCGTTCTCGGGCGCCGTCTTCGACAGCGAGGCCGACTTCCGCGAGGTCGAGTTCGGTCAGGCCGGCTTCGACGACGCGCGCTTCCGGGGGCCGGTGTCGTTCCGGGAGTCGCTGTTCGGCCGCACCCGATTCGAGGACGCCGTCTGTGACGAGTCGGTCGACCTGTCGTTCACCCGGTTCACCGAGCCGGTCTCTTTCGACGGCATCGCGTTCGAGTCCGGCGTCACGGCCGACGAGGCGCGGTTCGAGAGCGACGCGAGCTTCGCCGAGTCGGCGTTCGAGGAGGGGGCGACGTTCCGCGGCGTCGAGTTCCAAGGCGGCGCCCACACGGTCACCGACGCGGACTTCGAGGCCGTGACGTTCGGAGACAGCGCCGACTTCAAGCTCGCCGAGTTCCGCGTCGCGGACTTCTCCGGCGCGGAGTTCGAGGGGACGGCGCTGTTCGAGCGCACCGTCTTCGAGGACGACAGCACCTTCCGGAACGCGGCGTTCGGCGCGTCGTCAATCTTCTCGCGCTCCCGGTTCCTCGAGGAGTCCGACTTCTCCAGCTGTCGTTTCGACGGCGAGGCGCACTTCGACGAGCTTCGATTCGAGAAGGACAGCACGTTCGCCGACGCCGAGTTCGAGGGCGACGCGACGTTCCGCTCGGCGGAGTTCGAGGGGAGCTCGAACATGCACAACGACGACGCCAGCTTCGAGGCGGCGACGTTCCGGGGCACGGCGGACTTCGACAAGGCGTCGTTCCTCTACGCGAACTTCACGCACACGACGTTCGCCCAAGACGCCGCGTTCACTGATGCGGAGTTCGAACACTCCGTCGTCTTCCGTCCGCGGCCCGCCGAGTCCGAGACGCTCGTCGACCTGAACGACGCCGTCGTACGCGGCGGCACGCTCGGGCAACCGGAGCAGGGCGACGCCTTCTACGACTGTACCCACGCGGAGGTCCGGGAGATCACGCTCGACGACGACCACTGTACGCACGGCCTGTTCAACCACTTCCGATTCTGTAACACCGACTTCCACGGCTTCGACTTCACCGCCCACAAGACGTACCTCGCGCGCAACAACTGGGAGATACACACCTTCGCCGCCACGGAGGCGGTCGACCGATCGGGGTCCGAGACGGAGTTCACGCCCGCCAGGCTGGAGAACACGTACCTGAAGGCGAAAAACTGCGCGAGCGACTTCGGCGACCGCAAGGCCGCGGCCGAGTTCTTCATCAAGGAGATGGCGTACCGACGGCGGAAGAACTGGCTCGCGGCCTTCACCCGCGAGGAGGCGGTGTCCCCGGTCAACCGCACGAAGGCGATCGGCAAGTGGGTCGGGAACAAGGTGCTCCACCAGACGTGCGGGTACGGCGAACGGCTCTGGCGGGTCGTGTACGTCTCCGCGGTGACGGTGTTCATCTGGGGCGTGTTGTACACCACGACGACGCAGGGCACGACCGGCAGCAGCGGGCTCACGACGCAGGGGATCGGCGGCCTCTCGAACCTCCTCTCGCCGGAGGGAGCGGTCGTCCTCGGGAAGAACATGTACTTCAGCATGGTGACGTTCACCACGCTCGGCTACGGGGACATCCAGCCGGTCGGGTCGACGGCGCGCGCGCTCGCCGGGCTCGAGGCGTTCCTCGGCGCGCTCCTCGTCGCGCTCGTCGTCTTCGTGCTGGGGCGCCGGGTCGCGTGGTGAGCGGCGCGGTTCCCGACCGCGGCCGCCCGCCCATGGGAGAGGCTAATCCACCTCTGGCCGAGAGACCCGCCCACCGCTGGCCGAGAGACCTGCCCACCTCCGGCCGAGAGGCTCGCCTGCGCCCTTCCGCGAGCAGTAGGATTATCTCGGCCAGCGCCGAACATTGACACGGTATGTCACAGCAAGGCGTTCAAGAGGAGCTGTACGTCGACCAGTACACGCTCGGTCTCGTCGGCCCGGAGCAAGAGTGGGCGGGCACGGTCGCGGACGGCGGGACGGTGAAGACGTACACGCCGCCGGGCTGTTGGGGGCCGATGGTGACGCCGTCGTTCCGCGGGGGTCACGAGGTGACCCGGCCGATCCGCGTCGAGGGCGCCGAGGTCGGCGACGCGGTCGCGATCCACATCCGCGACGTGGAGGTGACGAGCATGGCGACCAGCACGGGGTCGATGGCGGAGCGCGACGAGGCGTTCGGCGACGACCCCTTCGTCGACCACCGCTGCCCCGAGTGCGGCGCGACGTGGCCGGACTCCGTCGTCGAGGGGACCGGCGAGGACGCGATCCGCTGCGCCGAGTGCGGCGCCAACGCCTCCTCGTTCGGCTTCGAGTACGGGTACACCGTCGCGTTCGACCACGAGAACGCGGTCGGGATCACCCTCGATAAAGACGGAGCCCACGAGCTCGCGACCGACGCCGAGCGCGTGATGGACATCCCCGAGAACGCCCGGCAGCACCCGATCCTGCTGTACGAGCCGGACGAGATGCCCGGCACGCTCGGTCGCCTGCGGCCGTTCGTCGGGAACATCGGCACGACGCCGCCGGTCACCATGCCCGACTCGCACAACGCGGGCGACTTCGGGCAGAACCTGATCGGCGCCGACCACGACTACGGCGTCGAGACGGAGGCCGACCTCGACCTGCGCACCGACGGCCACATGGACGTCCCCGAGGTCCGGGCGGGCGCGACGCTGATCTGCCCGGTCGTCGTCGACGGCGGCGGGATCTACGTCGGCGACCTCCACGCGAACCAGGGCGACGGTGAGCTCTCCCTCCACACCACCGACGTGAGCGGGACCGTCACGATGGACGTGGAGGTGATCGAGGACGTCGACCTCGACGGCCCCGTTCTCCTCCCGAACGAGGCGGACCTCCCGTTCATCAGCGCGCCCTACAGCGACGAGGAGGTCGAAGCGGGCGACGACCTCGGCGAAGAACACGGCGTCGACGTCGACACCGACGCCGCCCCGATCCAGGTGATCGGCTCCGGCGCGACCGTCAACGACGCCACGCAGAACGCCTTCGACCGCGCCGGCACCCTGCTCGACATGAGCGAGGGCGAGGTCCGCGCCCGGTGTACGTTCACCGGTGGCGTCCAGATCGGGCGACTGCCGGGGGTCGTCCAGCTCGACATGCTCGTGCCGGCGGACGTGCTGGAGGAATCCGGCCTCGACGACGTGACGCGCGAGCAGTACGGGCTGTAAGTCTGAGCGTCCGTCGTCGCGGTTGCTTATTTATAATTCGCTGCCAGCGGTGTGGTTACGAACGCCTCCAAAGCCCCAGTCGCGAGAACTCGCGCGACTCGCCGCGCGCCTCACTCGGTCGCTACCGCTCCCTCGTTTCGGTGCTTGCGTCGTCGTGCTTCGTTCTCGCGACTGCCCCTTTGAGTCCCGCCCCGCACAGCAACCGCCGGAAGACGTTCCTGCTCGCTTCGCTGCGCGGGCTGCGACTTCCGTGCTCCCGCTCGCTCCCGTCGGTCGCTCGCGGGACCGCACCTCACGCCTCCCCAGCCTCGCGGCTCCCTAGGGTCGCCGCGTCCCTCGCGCGTGCTCCTCGCGGCCGCCTTCGGCGGCCACTCGGAGGCACGCGCCACCGCAATATCGTCCGAGTCTCGTGTCTCACGCCTCTCACCGCCGGGACCTCCCTCGCCCGACGGTCGCCTGCGACGGCCCCGCCGGAATCCGACGCGTCGGCCCTTGTGACTCGGCCGTCTCCCGCAGGCGCTCGACGCGCTCGTCGGTCGACGGGTGCGTCGACAGCCAGCGCTCGGCGGCCTCGTCGGTTCGCTTGTGTGTCGAGAACGGGGCGAACGGCCACGTCGGCTCCGTCGCGCGCTCGATCCGGCGGAGCGCCCGCGCGAGCGCCACCGGGTCGCCGGTCACCTCGGCCGCGCGGTCGTCGGCCGCGAACTCCCGCTTGCGCGACCGCGACCGCGAGACGAGCGTCGCGAGGACGAACCCCGCGAACAGGCCGCCCGCGAGCGCTTGGTGGAGCCGCGCGAAGGGGCCGGACCGGTCGCGCGGTCGCCCGCGGATCCACGCTGACGCGGCGGCGAGCCCCGAGAGCGCGAGCAGCGCCGGCAGCGTCGCGACCGTCGCGATCCCGACCAGCGAGCGCCCGATCCCGTCGGCCATCGCGATCGCGAACCCGTCGTTCCCCTCCAAGTGCGCCAGCTCGTGTGCGAGGATCGCCTCGACCTCTCGCGGGGAGAGCAGCCGGAACAGCGACCGGTCGATCACCAGCGCGCCGCCGTCGCCCCCGCCCCCGACCGCGAACGCGTTCGGCGCGCGGGCGTCAGTGATGTAGAGTTCGGGGCGCGCGACGTCCATCCGCGCCGTGAGCGCGTCGATCCGGCGGTGGAGGTCCGGCGCGCGCTTCCGGGGGACCCGGTCGCCCTCCAAGTTCGCGAGGACCTGCGCGGTGCCGAGCCGGTAGCTGAGGTACGCCGACCCGAGCGCGCCGGCGGCCACGAGCGCGAGGAGGACCGGGAGGTTCGGGCGGGCGGCCCAGACCGCGCGCAGCAGGTCGGCGACGAACAGCGCCGCGGCCAGGTAGGCGGCGAGCAGGGCGACGCCGACGACCGCCGCGGCCGCGCGGAACGCGAGCCGAGACATGCCCCGAGCTACGCGACGGCCGGGCAAACGCGTTGCGGCCGGAGGGGCCGCGGCCGTTCGCTCGCCCGGGGTCCCCCCGCCCGCTCCGCCGGAAGGAAAAGCGGTAATTCCCCGGCCCCGAAACCGGTCGGCATGGACGCACGCGTCCGCGAACACGCGGAGATCATCGCCGACCACGCCACCGGCATCGAGTCGGGCGACGACGTGGTCATCCAGATGCCCAAGGAGGCCGAGGACCTCGCCGTCGCGCTCCACGAGGTCTGCGGCGACCGCGGGGCGAACCCGATCTACCTCAACTACTCGAAGCGCGCCCAGCGCGCGTTCAAGCGCTCGTCGGAGGAGTTCACCGAGCCGAGCCACCGGCGCGCGCTGTACGAGGCGGCCGACGTCTTCGTCATCGCGCGCGGCGGCGCGAACGCCACGGAGGACGCGGACGTCGACCCCGAGACGAACGCCGCGTACAACCGCGCGATGGAGGAGGTCAAGCGGACCCGCCTCTCGAAGACGTGGTGTCTCACGCAGTACCCGACCGCGAGCCACGCCCAGCTCGCCGGGATGAGCACCGAGGCGTACGAGAACTTCGTCTGGGACGCCGTCTCGCTGGACTGGGACGAACAGCGCGAGTTCCAGTCGAACATGGTCGAGATCCTCGACGCGGCCGACGAGGTCCGGATCAAATCCGGCGAGGAGACCGACCTCACGCTGGACGTGTCCGGGAACTCCACGCTCAACGACCAGGGCGAGGCGAACCTCCCCGGCGGCGAGGTGTTCACCGCGCCGACGCGCGACGGGGTCGACGGCGAGGTCCACTTCGACCTCCCGCTGTACCGCTACGGCCGCGAGATCGACGGCGTCCGGCTCCGGTTCGAGGACGGCGAGGTCGTCTCCCACTCCGCCGAGCGCAACGAGGACCTGTTGACGGGGATCCTCGACACCGACGAGGGGTCCCGACACCTCGGCGAACTGGGGATCGGGATGAACCGACAGATCGACCGGTTCACCTACAACATGCTGTTCGACGAGAAGATGGGCGACACGGTCCACATGGCGGTCGGCTCCGCGTACCCGGAGACGGTCGGCGGGGAGAACGCGGTCAACGAGTCCGCCGAGCACGTCGACATGATCGTCGACATGAGCGAGGACTCCGTCATCGAGGTCGACGGCGAGGTCGTCCAGCGGAACGGCACCTTCGTCTTCGAGGACGGGTTCTGAGTCGGTCAACGGACTGAGTCGAACGGGTCGGGCGTCGCCGCGCGGGGCTCACTCCGATTCGGCCGCGTCGCGCTCGTCGCTCCGACGGGAGAACGCCGCGTACGCGACCACGAGGACGCCAAGCAGTCCGACCGTGCCGATCGCGGCGATCCCCGGGTAGTCGGCGAGCGGCGCGATCTCTCTCCGGGGGAGCGCGAAGACGTCGACGACGCCGGTGCCGATCGACAGCGCCAGCACGGCGATCCACATCGTCCCCACGGCGTAGCCGAGTTCGACGAGCCGGTCGGTGTGCGCCGCGTGCGCAACGACCGCGCCGCCGCCGAGGGTCGGGACCGCGACGAGCGGGCTCGTCGGGTCGGGGAGGAGGACGCTCCCGCCGAGCGCGATCGCCGTCCAGTAGACGGCGACGGCGGCGACCGTGCGGAGCGAGCCGGGGAGGGACACGGGGTGAGACTTCGGTCGGACGGCACAAAACGATCGGGGGCGGTCCCGCCACCGTCTCGCGCCGCGGATTCCGCGTCGGTATTTAAGTTCCGAGGCGGCGTACGTCCACGTATGCCCGAAGAAGTCCTCTTCGAGTCGGAGAGTCGCCGGAGCCGCGAGGAGATCGCCGCGTACCTGCGGACGGTCGCGGACTCGCTGGACGCCGGGAACGCGATCACGCTCACGCGCGGCGACGAGTCGACGACGCTGGAGCCGCCCGCCCGCCCGACCTTCGAGGTGAAAGCGGAACGTGAGGGGCCCGCCGAGGGACCGGGCGAACTGAGCGTCGAGTTCGAACTGGAGTGGGACGAAGACGGCGGCGAAGAGAGCGCGGACGGCGAGCTGGAGATAGAGTAGTCGACCGGCGGGAACCGGACGGCGGCTGCCGCGAGTCCAATACGGGGGAGTGCCCCCGCTACGACACTTCGCCCGGGACCTCGACGAACGCGTCCCGCGCGGAGAGGTGATCGAGCGTGTCGTCGACTTCGAGACGCACGGCCTCCATCCGCTCGAGGAGCTCCTCGTACTCGTCGGAGTTGGTCGTGCCGGCGGCCTCCAGCGCCGCCTTCTTCGAGGCGAGCGCGAAGAACTCCTGGCTCCGCTCGTCGAACGCGGCGCGGTGGAGCAGCACCTCGACGAGCGTGACCAAGTCCTCCTTGGTGACCGGCTTCGTCTTGTAGTCGTCGAACGGCATCTCGACGATGTCGATGTCAGGCTCGACTGCGGTCAGCATCGCCACGCGGGCGTCGTACCCGTCGCCGCGGATCGCGTTCAGCACCTCGTGGCCCGACATGTCCGGCATCCGGCGGTCCAAGAGGACGACGTCGACCGCGTCGTCCATCGCGTCGAGCGCCCCCTCGCCGCCGGTGGCGATCCGAACGTCGTAGACCGGGTCGAGGTACACCCGGTACAGCTCTGCGAGGTCCGACTCGTCGTCGACCGCGAGGACGGTCGCGTCCGGAGTTCCGTTCATCGGCGGTGCCTCCCCGTCCGAGTCTCGCGGTTTGCGAGCGCCGGACCGGCGCGTCTGCCCGCCGTTCGTGCGTCCATACGATCGCGTTCGTTCGCTCCGCGTTAAAACGTTGACACCCAGTTATCGATGCTGATATCGACGGGCGACGCGCGGTCGCCCGGGCTTCGCGGCCTCGTCGGTCGCGCGCTCGTCGCGCCGATCCAACGGTCTCTCCGTGACCCAAAGGCACATTTACGCCCGCATCTTATCCGGGAATAACAAATGTCTCACAGTCCGTCACTCCCCGACCGCCCGCGGTTGGAGCTCGACCCCGAGATGAGCGACGCGGAGCGGCTGGAGGCGATCCGTCAGCACTACCGGCGGATCCTCCAGGTGAACGAGGAACTGGAAGATCGGCTCGCCGACGCCGAGGGGCGCCGCGGCGATCTGAAAGACGACGTCGAGCAGCTGAAACGCGAGAACGAGGTGTTGAAGACCTCCTCGCTGTACATCGCGTCGGTCGAGGAGATCACCGACGACGGCGTCGTGATCAAACAGCACGGCAACAACCAAGAGGTGCTCACGCAGGCCGCCTCGCGGCTCGACGAGGACCTCCGCCCCGGCGACCGCGTCGCGATCAACGACTCCTTTGCGGTCCAGCAGGTGCTCGACGACGAGACCGACTCCCGGGCGCAGGCGATGGAGGTCACCGAGTCGCCCGACGTCGAGTACGCCGACATCGGCGGCATCGACGACCAGATCCGAGAGGTCCGCGAGGCCGTCGAGGACCCCCTCGAAAACCCCGAGCAGTTCGAGAAAGTCGGCGTCGAACCGCCGAGCGGCGTCCTCCTCCACGGCCCGCCGGGCACCGGGAAGACGATGCTCGCGAAGGCCGTCGCCAACGAGTCCGACGCGACGTTCATCAAGATGGCCGGCTCCGAACTGGTCCGGAAGTTCATTGGCGAGGGCGCGCGGCTCGTCCGCGACCTCTTCGAACTCGCCGCCGAGCGCGAGCCCGCCGTCATCTTTATCGACGAGATCGACGCCGTCGCGGCCAAGCGGACGGACTCGAAGACCTCGGGCGACGCCGAGGTCCAGCGGACGATGATGCAGCTGCTCTCCGAGATGGACGGCTTCGACGACCGCGGCGAGGTCCGGATCATGGCCGCGACCAACCGCTTCGACATGCTCGACGAGGCGATCCTCCGTCCCGGCCGCTTCGACCGCCTCATCGAGGTGCCCGAGCCCGGCCCCGAGGGCCGCGAGCGCATCCTGGAGATCCACACCGAGGAGATGAACGTCGCCGACGGCGTCGACCTCGGTTCCGTCGCCCACGGCCTCGATGGGTACAGCGGCGCGGACATCGCCTCGCTGGCGACCGAGGCCGGGATGTTCGCCATCCGCGACGGCCGCACCGAGGTCTCGCAAGCGGACTTCGAGCAGGCCCGCGACAAGCTTCAGGACGCCGACAAAGAGGACGAGCAGGTCATCAACTACCAGTACTGACGACGGGGAGTGGCTTTTGACGCGGGCATCGAGTCTGCGGGATTTTTGACGAACTCCTTATCAGTAGCCGCCTGTCGTTCGGCGGCGAACACCGCGAAAGCCCCAGCCGCTCGGCCGTCTGTCGTCTCTTATAAATCGCCGATCGACACGGACACCGCGAAAGCCCCAGCCGCGAGGCGGACAGACGCTCGCTGCGCTCGCTCCTGCGGTGCTTACATCGCCTCTGTCCGCCTCGCGGCTGCCTCTTTGAGTCCCGCCCCGCACAGCACCGCAGCCCCACGCCTCCCCAGCCTCGTCAGTCGCCTCCGCTTCGCTCCGGCGACTGACTCCCTCGCGCGTGCGACTCACGCCCTCCGGGCGTTCGTCGGCACGCGCCACCGCATATTTATATCCGGGTCGAGCGCCGCTGGCGACGGTCGGGTTCGTAACCCCTTACCCCTCGGGTCGCCGATTCGTCGTCAATGAACACCATCCACGTCGCCGGCGGCGTCGGGGTCGCCGACACGGCGATGGCCTCCTACGACGCCGCGCTCGCGGACGCGAACCTCCACAACTACAACCTCGTGGCGGTCTCCTCGGTCGTCCCCGCCGAGGCGACCGTCGAGGCGGTCTCCGAGGCGCCGGACCTCGGCCCCGCCGGCAACCGGCTCACCGTCGTCGAGGCCCGTCGCACGATCGGACCGGGCGACGAGGTCGACTTCCGCGAGGGCGGGCGCTCGGGCGCCGAGGGCGCCGAGTCGAAGCGCGCGCCTCGCCGGCGTCCCGACGCGGTCGCGGGACTCGGGTGGGCGACCGGCCCGGGTCCGGGCCTCTTCTACGAGGTGACGGGGGAAGATCCCGAGGGGGTCCGCGAGCGGATCGAGGCGGGGCTCGACGCCGGCGCCGACCTCCGCGACTGGGAACTCCCGGGCCGCGAGACGCGCGTGAAGACGGTCGCCGCCGCGCCGGACCGGTACGCGACCGCGGTCGTGATCGCCGCGTACGGGGAGTCCGAGCCGATCCTGTAGCGGGCTCGTGCGGACGGGTGGGGGCGACGCCGCGGAACCGCGGTCGCCGGCGCCGACGCCTTTTTGCCTCGGCTCCGCGTACGTGTCGTGTCTTCGAATGAACGGCAACAACCCGTACGCCGGGGCACCGGGTGTGACGGACGCGGGCTCGCCCGCGGCCGTCGACCTCTCTCCGGACCAGGAAAAACAGCTCCGGCGCGCGGTCGCCGGAATCGTATCGCGCACGGAATCGTATCTCCCCGACAGCTACGCCGTCGGCTCGGAGCTCTCCGTCGGCGCCGAGGGCCCGCAGGCGACCGTCGCGGTGAACCCTCCGGCCGGCCACCCCGTCTCGGCCGGCTTCACCCCCGACCCGGAGGACCTCGACGCCGGCATCGCCGAGTCCGACACCGACGAGGTCGCCCGCGGCCTCGCCGCCAGCGCGGCGGTCCAAGTGATGGACGCCGTCGGCGACATCACGCCGACCGCGAAGTGAGTTTCGCGACCGAGACGCAGTCAGTTCGACCGTTCGGACCGTTCCGTTCTCAGTCGCCGCCGTCCGCTCCAGAGCCGCGGCGCCCGTCTCCTCCGTCTCGCTCCTCTCCTTCGTCGCGTTCGTTTCCTTCTTCGTCCTCGTCGCGCGGGTAGACGCGTAGGTCTCCTTCGTCCGGCGGCTTCAGGACGCCGGTGACGCGCCCGTACATGCCGAAGATCTCGTCGTATCCGTGTTCGCTCGCGAGGATCGGGACCACGCCCGGCTCCTCGACGCGGTGGGTGTAGACGTCGTCCTCGGCGAACACCGCGCCCTCCGGGATCGCCTCGAAGTTCGCGAAGTGGACGTGCGGCTCACCGCTCCCCTTCGGCACCTCCTCGTTGCCTTTCACCACGACCGTCTCCGAGAACGTCGGCGGCTCGTCCGCGAGCGCGCCGTGAACGCGGAGGAACGCGAGGCAGGCCTCGTAGCCGAACTCGACCGCCTCTTCGCTCCCCTGTCGGCCCACCTCGATAGAGACGGTGTGCGGGATGGTGGAGTCGAGCGTCGTCGAGCGCAGTCCGCTCGCGTCGACGACGTGGTCGACCGGGAGCCCGGTGACGGTGCGGCGGACGGACGCCGTGAGGTCGCTGAAGATGGCGAACGGCGGCGGCGCGCTGTGTGAGGTGTGGAGCGCGAGGACCGCGTCGAACCCCTGTAACTCGGCGGCGAGCCGCGGCGCGAGCGCCCGTTCGTACTCGTCGCTGTCGGCGTCGCCCGGGAACGCCCGGTTCAGGTCCGCGTCCGTGTAGCGCGTCTCGGCTTCGATCGCCGGTTCGTTGGCGAGGATGAGCCGGACGAGCCCGCCGGGTTCCGCGTCGCCCCTCCCGCCTCCGTCGGGCGAGTCGAGGGGGGGCAGTTCCGCCGCGAGCCGCTCCACGATCCGCACGCCGGCGGGCTCGTCGCCGTGGATCCCGCCGACGATCGCGACGCGAGCCGACCCCGCCGACTCGCGGTCGATCGTTTGCATACCGTTGGTACGTCGCCGTCCGCTCATAAATCGTCGCGATCCGCAGGCGGGACTCAGCGCCGGAATCGCTTCCTGAGCGCGACCCGGTACCGCCGCGCCAGCCGCCGCGCGACGAACCGGTCGCGCGGGTCCACGCCGACGAGTCGGAGCGAGGCTGCGTACGCCCCGATCCCGACCGCGCTTCCCACGAGGACCGCCGGGAGACCGGTCAGGAGCTCTCGGACCGCGTACATCGCGGCGACGGCGACGACGCCCGCCGCGATCGGCGTGAGGAAGGTCCGGTCGAACGGCCACAGCCCTTCGAACCGACGGAGGAGGAGGACCTGAATCCCGTTCTGGACCGCGATCGCGAGCGACGTGCCGAGCGCGGCGCCGACGAGCCCGTACCGGACGACGAACGCGTAGGTCAGGCCGACGTTGAGGACCGCGAGCAGCCAGTCGAGCGCCATCCGCGCGTACTGGTGGTCGGTCATCATCAGGAGCCAGCCGGTCGCGCCGACGGCGCTCCCGACGAAGACGCCGCCGAGATAGACGACGAGGGGAAGGTAGCCGGCGACGTACGCCTCGCCGAACAGCGCGAGGATCTCGCGGCCGTACACCCCGATGACGGCGAGGATCGGGACGACCGCCGTGACGATCTGTCGCGTGACGGAGCCGTACACCGCGTTGAGCGTCGCCGTCCGGTCGTTCGCGTACAGCTCCGAGGCGACCGGCGGGAGGAGCTGGTTGAAGGATAGGAGCGGGATCCACGCGACCGCGATCACCACGAGGACGACGTTGTACACGCCCGCCGCGGTCGCCGTCAGCAGCGCGCCGACGAGGAGGACGTCGACGCGGTTCTGGAACACTTTCCCGAGACTGCTCATCGCGACCGGCGCCGCGTGGTCGTAGAAGCGCCGCGCCTCCGCGCGGGCCCCCCGGAGCGTCGGCCGAACGCCGGTGACGGACGCGGAGAGGGGGACGGCGGCCGCGGCGAGCAGTCCGGTCGCGGCGACGATCGCTCCGGCGACGCCGACGACGGAGTAGCCGAGCGCGAGCGCGCCGAGCGCGCCGACGAGCCTGACGCCCGGGCGCAACAGCTTGTTGAACAGGATCTCGCCGCGGGCCGACCCGACCGCGCGGAACAGCGCGGACGCGACCATCACGACGCCGAGGAGGCCGACGAGTCCGCCGAACGCGCGCATCGTTCCCGCGAACGCCGGCTCCGTCACGGTGCGTGCGTTAATCGCCGGCGCCGCGAGCCAGACGCCGGCCGCGAACGCGATCCCGAACCCGACCGTGGTTGCGTACGCGAGGCCGGCGACCGCGCCCTGCCGCTTCGGTTCCCCGGCGTACTCCGGGAGATACCGCTGGATTGCTGGGACGCTGCCGAACGTCACGAGCCGCGAGCACAGCTGCGCGATCCGCCACGCGAGCGCGTACACGCCGTAGGCGGTCGGGCCGAGCCCGCGGGCGAGGGCGAACTCGGTCGCCGCGATCAGCGCGCGCTGGCCGGCGACCCCGCCCGAGGTGAGCACCGCGCCGTGCGCGATCGTCTCCAGCGCCTCGCGCTCGTCGTCCGGGATCGCGTCGCGCCCGTCGTCCGGCTCCGCCGCCGCTCCTTCGCGTTCGCTCTCCACGGTCGTCTCTGCCGATCCGCTCGCGGTCGGCCGGAAAAAGGGACGCGTTTCGCGGTCGACCCGACCGGACCCGGGACCCCGCTGGCGCGACCTACCAGCGCTGGTGGACGTGTTTGCGCACGTGCGTGTCGTAGACCGCGCTCGCGGCCTCGCGCTCGGCGTCGGAGAGCGGGGGCGCCTCGCTCGCGGCCGCGTTCGCTCGCACGTGATCGAGCGTCGTTGAGCCCGGGATCACCGTCGAGACGGCGTCGTGATCGAGGATCCAGCGCAGCGCGAACTCCGGCAGCGGGCGGTCGTCCGGCAGGCGCTCGTCGAGCGCGTCGACCGCGTCGAGGCCGGCTTCGAACGGGACGCCCGCGAACGTCTCGCCCACGTCGAAGGCGTCGCCCTCGCGGTTGAAGTTCCGGTGGTCGTCCTCGGGGAAGTCCTCGTCGCGCGAGAGCGCGCCCGTCAGCAGTCCGGACGCGAGCGGGACCCGGCAGATCACGCCCACGTCGCGCGCGGCGGCCTCGTCGAGAAACCGCTCGGCCGGCCGCTGGCGGAACGGGTTGAAGATGATCTGGACCGTCTCGACGCCGGGGTACTCGATCGCCTTCAGCCCCTCCTCGACGCGCTCGACGCTGACGCCGTAGTTCGCGAGCCGGCCCTCGTCGGCGAGCGTTTCGAGCGTGTCGAACGTCTCCGGCCGGTAGTACACGTCCGTCGGCGGGCAGTGGAGCTGGACCAAGTCCAGCGTGTCCATCCCGAGGTTCTCCCGGGATCGGTCGACGAACCGCCGGAGGTTCGCCTCCGTGTACCCGTCGGGCTCGTGGGGGTCGAGCCGGCGACCGGCCTTCGTCGCGACGGTCACGTCGTCCGCGGCGATGTCGTCCGCGAGTGTCTCGCCGACGATCCGCTCGGAGCGGCCGTCGCCGTACACGTCCGCGGTGTCGAAGAAGTCGATCCCGGCGTCGCGGGCGGCCTCGACTGCCGCGACCGCCTCGTCCTCGCTGACCTCGCCCCAGTCGCCGCCGATCTGCCAGGCGCCGTAGCCGACCTCGCTGACCTCGCCGACCTCGCCGAGTTCGCGGTGGTTCATGTCTCGGGCCTTGTCCGAGCGAACGCAAGGGCGTTCCGGAGGCGGCGAGGCGGCGGCGAGGTTACAGCACGGCCGCCAGCGCGTCCATCGTCTCCTCCACGCGGTCGACCCGCGCGTTGTGGCCCATGTGGCCGACGCGGAGGATATCTCCCGCGTCCTCGCCCAGCCCCGTCGCGAGAGTCACGTCGTGTTCCTCGCGCAGCCGCTCCTGGAGCGCCGCCGCCCGCCCGGGGACCTCGAAGGCGGTCACCGTCGGCGAACTCCGCCCGGGGTCGGGCACCGGCTCCAGTCCCAACTCCGCGCCGCGCTCGCGACACCGGGCCGCGGCCGTCGCGTGTCGCTCGCGGACCGCGTCGAGCCCCTCGTCGAGCAGGAGCCCGAGGGCCTCGTCGAGCGCCACGACCTCCGTCGTCAGGTGCGTGTACGGGAACCCGTCGCTCACGTCGCGGAACGGCAGGAAGTTCGCGTACAGCGCGTGCGGGTCGCGCTCCTCCATCGCGGCCCACGCGCGCTCGCTCACCGCGGCGGTGGCGAGCCCTGGCGGGGCGCTGAAACACTTCTGTGACGCGCCGAGGCACACGTCGATCCGGTCGGTCGGCACCGAGACCCCGCCGAGCGAGGAGACGGCGTCGACGACCGTGAGAAGATCCGAGTCCGCGGCCTCAATTCGGTCGAGCGCGCTCCCGATATCGTTGAGCGTCCCCGTGGGGGTCTCGCAGTGGACCATCGTCGCGAGGTCGAAGTCGCCGTCGTCGGCCGCCAGCGCGTCGTCGAGCGCGTCGAGCGGCAGCGGCTCGTCGTGGTTCGCGGAGACCACGGTCGGGTCGCCGCCGGACGACTCCACGAAGTCGGCGAACCCCTCGCCGTAGAGCCCGTTGGCGAGACACAGCACCTCGGTTCCCGGCTCGACGAGCGACGCGACCGCGGCCTCCAGCCCGAGGATTCCCTCGCCGCCGAGGGCGACGACGTCGCGCGCGTCGTCTCCGGGAGCGCCAGCCGCTCCCGAACCGCCGGATTCGACCCCATACACCGCTGCCAGTCGCTCCGTGAGCCGGTCGTATATCTCCCGAAAACGTGGGTCGACGTCGGGGTTGATGAGCTCGCGGGACATCGCGTCGCGCACCGGTTCGGGGACCGCGGTCGGTCCCGGCGTCATGAGCATACGCCTCGGTTCGGCCGCCGCTATATAAACGAACCGCGAACGCGACCGTTGCGCCGCTTCAGGGGCCGTTCAGTGGGGGCAGACCGCGCTCGGCGGGGCGACACGCTCATACGTTTCTGTCGCCTGCGTTCCGGTACGATGATGCTTCCGACCCACGTGCTGGCGGGAATGCTGCTCGCGGCTCCGCTGGTGCGCGTCGCGCCGGAACTGGCCCCGGTCGGGTTCGCCGCCGGCTTCCTCGGCGGACTGGTTCCGGACCTCGACATGTACGTCGGTCACCGCAAGACGCTCCACTACCCGGTCTACTACGCCGCGCTCGCGGCTCCGGCGGTCCTCGCCGCGCTCGTGGCCCCCTCCCAGATCACCGTCGGGGTCGCGTTCCTCCTCCTCGGCGCGGCCCTCCACAGCGTCGCCGACATGTACGGCGGCGGGCTGGAGCTCCGCCCGTGGGAGGGGAACTCCGACCGCGCGGTGTACGACCACTACCGGGAGAACTGGGTCGCCCCGCGGCGCGGCGTCCGGTACGACGGCGCCGTCGAGGACCTCGCGCTCTCCGTGGGGCTGGGGGTCCCGCTGCTCCTCCTGGTCGACCCGCCGCTCCGGCAGATCGTGATCGGCACGCTGGCCGTCGCGGTCGTGTACACGGTCCTCCGGCGTCGCTTGGCGGAGATCGCAGCGGCCGTGATCCCGCTGCTCCCCTCGGTCGTCGACCCGTACCTGCCGGAACGGTACCGATGAGGCGTCGGCGGATCCGGGAACCAATGCGCTTACTTTCTGCGCCTCGTTTGACTCGGTAACAGTCCGCGCCGGCGACCGCTCGTCCCGGCGCGCGCACCCACAATGCAACAGTACCTCGACCTCGTCGACGACGCGCTCTCGACGGGCACGTACAAGCCGAACCGAACCGGCGTCGACACCATCGCGACGTTCAGCGGACAGTACACCGTCGACCTCGCGGAGGGGTTCCCCCTCCTGACCACGAAGAAGATGGACGGCTACCGGTGGAACTCGCTCATCCACGAGGTGCTGTGGTACCTCTCCGGCGAGGAGCACATCCGCAACCTCCGCGAGGAGACGAAGATCTGGGACGCGTGGGCCGACGAGGAGGGCAAGCTCGACACCGCGTACGGTCGGTTCTGGCGACGGTACCCGGTGCCCGAGTCGCCCGCGGAACTCCCCGGCGAGACGTGGCCCGACGACGCGGACCGCTGGGTCACCGTCGAGGAGGACGCCGACGGGACGCGGCGCCGCACGTTCGACCAGATACAGTACGTCCTCGACACGCTCGAAGAGAACCCGCACTCCCGCCGGATGGTCGTGAACGCGTGGCATCCCGCGAACGCCGCCGTCTCGACGCTGCCGCCCTGCCACTACACCTTCGTGGTGAACGTCCAGGACGGCCGGCTCAACCTCCACCTGACGCAGCGCTCGGGCGACATCGCGCTCGGCGTCCCGTTCAACATCGCGGCGTACGCGCTGCTCGCGAACGCGCTCGCCCAGCGGACCGGCTTCGAAGTCGGCGAGTTCGGGCACACCGTCGTCGACGCGCACGTCTACTGCGGTCGCGGCGACCGCGGAAAGTGGTACGCGAACAACCTCCGCTACGTTCAAGAGCGGCTCGCGAACGTCGAGAGCAAGGACGACTACCTCGACGTGAAGAGCTGGATCGAGCGTACCGCCCCCGACGAGCCGAACGGGCAGGAGGGGTACGACCACGTCCCCGGCCTCCTCGAACAGCTCTCGCGGACGCCCCGCGACCGCCCGCGGATCGAAATCGCCGACAAACCGCTCGACGAACTCACCTACGAGGACGTCGAAGTCGTCGACTACGACTCCGCGGACGGTATCTCGTTCGCGGTCGCGGAGTGATGGCGGGCGTGGATTCAGATCCGGTCCTCGTCCTCGTCGCCGCCGTCGCGGAGAACGGCGTGATCGGCGGCGATGACCGGATGCCGTGGCACTACCCCGCCGATCTGGCGCACTTCAAGCGACTGACGACAGGGCACCCGGTGATCGTCGGTCGGAAAACGTACGAGGGGATCGCCGACCGGATCGGCGGCCCGCTCCCCGACCGGACGAGCGTCGTGTTGACGACCCGCCAGATCGACGACGCCGACCTCCCGGACGGTGCGGTCGTCGCAGGCGGCGTCGAGGAGGCGCTCGACCGCGCCGCGGCGGACGCCGCCGAGCGCGGCGTCGACGCCGTCTACGTCATCGGGGGCGCGACGGTGTACGAGGCGTACGTGGAGCGCGCGGACCGGATGGTGATCACCGAGATCCCCGAACGCCCCGCGGGCGACACCCGGTTCCCGGAGTGGGACGCCGACGCGTGGACCGAACGGGAGCGGGAGACGGACGGCGACCTCGCGTTCGTCACCTACGAGCGGCGCGACGGAGACTGAGCGCGACTCACTCCAGAAATCGGGACTTCACGTCGCCGGACGGCATCATACACCGGTCCTTCTTGCCGAACCAGCGGTACCGGTTGCTGGCGACGAAGTCGTACACGCGGTCGCGGACCGCCGCGGGCACGTACCGGAACGGCGAGAGCAGCCGGTAGGCGCCGCCGAGCCCCGTCGCGATCCGGATGATCGCCGACGACTTCACGTAGCTCTCGCCGTCCTCGATCAGGACGATCGAGTCCAGATCCTCGGACGCGAGGTCGTGTTCGGCCAGTAGCTCCCGGCCGACGTCGGACTGGAGCGAGGCGAACCGGTACTTCCCCTCCGGGTCGCGGGGGAAGATGAACTGTACGAACCCGCTACAGAGGTTACAGACGCCGTCGAACAGGACGATCGCGGCGTCCTCCGGGATGTCCTCGTCCATTACCTGTCTCACCTACGCCGCCCTCGCAGTTCAGGATTCCGGTGGTGCCGCCCCGACTCCCCGCCGCCGGCCGCGGAGGCGGAGACGGCGCTGCGGTCGCACGGAAAACTTATACTGGTTCCTCCGCGTCTCCAAGTAGTTGGACTCTCCTATCATGCCTCGGAGCCTCTCTGTCGCGACCGTCCGGTCGGGGTTCTCGACCGTCGTCGGACGGCTCTCGGCGGTGATCGCCGCGCGAAGCTCGGTGGACCTGCGCGCGCTCGCCGCCTTCCGGATCGGGCTGGGGACGCTGCTGATCGCTGACCTGCTCAGGCGTTCGCGCTCGCTGACGGCGTTCTACACGGACGCCGGCGTGCTCCCGCGACGCGCGCTGTTCGCCGACTACTCGGGAGTGTACTCGCTCCACGCGCTCTCCGGCGAGCCGTGGGCCGTCGCGTCGCTGTTCGCGGTCGCGGGCGCCGTCGCCCTCGCGCTGGCCGTCGGGTACCGAACGCGGCTCGCGACGGTCGTCTCGTGGCTGCTGTTGCTCTCCCTACAGGTCCGCAACCCGATGGTGTTGAACGCGGGCGACGCCCTCTTAGCGATGCTGCTCTTCTGGGGCGCCTTCCTCCCGCTCGGCGCGCGCTGGTCCGTCGACGCGATCCGGCGAGCGGGGAACGAGAATCCCGGGGACGATGTCGAGGACGAGCAGTCGTCAGAGACCGGCCCCTCGGCGGGTGGCCCGCGCGAGGCCGCCGTGGCCACGGCCGCCTCGCTGGGCGTGCTCCTCCAGATGCTGGTGATGTACGTGACGAACGGCGTCCACAAGCTCGAAGGTGACCTCTGGATGGGCGGCGAGGCGGTCGCGTACGTCATGCAGGCGGACCAGTTCACCTACCTCCTCGGCGACCACGTCGCCGCGTTCCCCGCCCTGCTGCGCGCGGCCACGTACGTGTGGGTCGCGCTGCTCTTCGCCTCGCCGCTGCTGATCGTTCTCACGGGCTTCCCCCGCGCCGCGGTCGCCTCCCTGTTCGTCGGCACCCACCTCGGCATGGCGGTCACGATGCGGATCGACCTCTTCCCCGTCATCTCCGTCGTCGGCTTCGTCCCGTTCTATCAGACGCCCGTCTGGGACGCCGCGGAGCGCGCAGTCGACCGATTCGGCCCGACTGCGGCCATCGACCGATGGCGCGAGCGGCTCGAATCCGCTGGGAGGACGGTCGCTTCGCTCGCCGCGTCGCTCCCGCGACCGACGCAGAAAGATCGGCTCGGCGGCCTCGCGGACGGCGTCCGCGCGGGAGCCGAACGCGGCCGCCCGCTCTTCTCGGCCGTCATTCCCGCCCTCTTCGTCGCCCTGATCGTCCTTTCGAGCGCGCAGTCGGTCGGCTACGGCGAGGTTCCGGACCCCGGCGAGGAGGTCTTAGAGGCCGTCGAGATGGACCAGCACTGGCAGATGTTCGCGCCCGAACCCGTCCGCACGACGCGGTGGTTCGCCGCCCCCGGCGTCCTCGAAAACGGGAGCGAGCGGGACGTGCTCCACGACGGCGCGGTCTCCATGGACCGGCCGCCGGACGTCGACGCCACGTACCCCTCCTCGCGCTGGCGCAAGTACCTCTCGAACGTCTACTCGGGGGACAACGAGAACCACCGCTCGTACCTCGCGCACTACCTCTGTGCGGAGTGGAACCGGACCCACGCGACCGACGTCGAGACCGTCACCGTCTACCAGCTGTACGAGCGGACCGACCCCCACAACGGGAGCGTCGTGGCCGCGAACGAGTTCGAGCTGATCGAGTACGACTGCTCGGGCGAGTTCGTTCAAAACGAGTGATCGGCGCGGACGGAAACGACCCGACCGCCGCCACCGAGACCGGCGTCAGGACGCGTCGTCGGGCGCGGGCTCGACCTCGATGAGCTGCGCGATCTCGGTCGGGAGGCTCTGCTCGGCCGACGGCGTCTCGACGGTGTACATGTCGAACGGCGCGACGTCGACGACCACGAGTGCTGCGCCCGGCCGGACCCCGGCGTCGGCGAGGTAGCGAAGCCCTTCGTCTCCCTGATGGCGAACGCGCTGGACGACGACCCGGTCGCCCTCTTCGGCGTCGACGAGCCGGACGGTGTCGCCCGCCTCGGGGAGCGAGAGGTCGGCGTCGGGGATCGGGTCGCCGTGCGGGTCGACCGGCGGGTTGCCGAGCGCCTCGGCGATGCGGTCGCTCAGCTTCTCGGAGACGTGGTGTTCGAGCCTGTCGGCCTCGTCGTGGACGTCGACCCAGCTGTAGTCGAGCTGTTCGGTCAGGAACGACTCCAGGAGCCGGTGGTGTCTGAGGATCTCCAGCGCCACGACCTCGCCCTCGTCGGTGAGCGTCACCCCCTTGTACTCCTCTCTGTCGGCCAGCCCGCGCTCTCCCAGCTTCTTGATCATCGAGGAGACGGTCGGCGCGGTGACGTCGAGGTAGTCGGCGAGGGCGGAGGTCGACACCCGCTCGCCGGTGTCGCGCTCGATCGCGTAGATCGCCTTGATGTAGTCCTCCATGACCGCGCTGATTACCTCCGAGGACGCCCGCGGACCGGCGCCCTCGTCGCTCGCGTCGGCGTTGCTCGGGTCGGCGTCGCCGCCGTTTCCGTTGCCCGTCATCGCTCAGTCACCCCCCGTTCCGGCGTCGACCTCGACGCCGTCGGTTTCGATCGTCCCCATCTCGGGGGTCTCTGCCTCGCCGCGGGCCGACTGAAGCTTCCCGATCCCCACCGCGCAGATGTAGATCCCCACGGCGACGAGCACGATTACCCCGCCGGCGGTGACGCCGCCGTAGTAGGCGACGCCGATGCCGAGGAGGACAGCGAGCTCCGCGAGGACGACCGAGACGACGAGCGACTCGGTGAAGCTGCGCGACACCTGCGTCGCGCCCGCCACGGGCACGACCAGCATCGCCGCGACGAGGATGACACCCATGATCTGCATCGCGCCGACGACGACCATCGCCGTCAACATCACCATCACGCGGTTGTACCAGTTGACGGGGATCCCCGAGACTTCGGCGGCGGTCTCGTCGAAGGTCACGTAGAGGAGTTCGTTGCGCGTCACCGCGACCGTGCCGACGATGACGGCGAAGAGCACGATCAGGATCGCCGCGCTCTGGGGCGACACCGTCGAGAGGTTCCCGAAGAGGAACTGGTTCACGCCGACGGCGAGCCCGCCCGCGTTGAGGCTGATGAGCGTCGTCCCCAGCGCGAACCCCGTCGAAAGGACGATCGCCATCGACACGTCGTTGTACGCGTCCGTCGTCTCGGAGATGAGTTCGATGAACAGCGCGGCGATCATCGCCACGACGACGGCGGTGAGGTACGGCGACACGCCGAGGTCGATGACGGCGTTGAGGAAGAGCCCCACCGCGACCCCCGCGAACGCCGTGTGCGCCAGCGCGTCGCCGATGAGCGCGAGCTGTCGGTGGACGAGGAAGGTGCCGATGAGCGGCGCCATCACGCCGACGCAGAGCCCGACGAGCACCGCCCGGTGCATGTACCGATAGCGCGGGTTCAGCATCTCCACCCCGGTGACGTAGTACACCCAGTCCATCAGCCAGTACCACTGGTCTAACAGCCAGAGGAGGGCGCCGAAGACGACCTCCCCGACGCCCGCGAGGCCGCCCTGAAGCGCGACCGCCGCCGACCCGTCGACCGCGGCGAGGAGCCACGTGACGAGCGCGACGGTAAGCGGGTCGCTCATTCGGCACCCCCCGCGAGGAAGCGCGCCCCGGTGCCGAACGCCCGTGCCAGGGCGTCGCTCTCGACGAACTCGTCGGCCGGGCCGTCGAAGTACACCTCGCGGTTGAGACAGACGACGCGGTCGGCGTGTTCGACGACCGCGCCGAGGTCGTGCTCGATGAGGATCACGGTGATCCCCGCGTCGTTGAGCGCGTCGAGGAGATCGTAGAACGCGTCGACCGACTCGGCGTCGACGCCGACGGTCGGCTCGTCCAACACGAGCAGATCGGCCTCGCCGGCCAGCGCTCGGGCGATGAACACCCGCTGGCGCTGGCCCCCCGAGAGCTGTCCGATACGCCGGTCGGCGAACGCGCTCATCCCGACCGTCGTGAGCGCGTCGTCGACGATCGCCCAGTCGGCGTCGGTGAGCCGCCCCGAGACGGCGTTGGCGGTCCGTCGCGTCGTGCCGATCGGGTCCTCGAACAGGTCGTCGACGCCACTCCCCTCGGCGGGGAGGTTGCCGACAGCGACGTAGGGGAACCGACCCATCTTCACCACCTCGCGGACGGTGATCGGCATCTCCTCCGCGGCGGTGGCCTGCTGCGCAACGTAGCCGACGCGCTCGCCGTCGCCGAACCGGTCCGCGTCCGCGCCGAACAGCCGCGCCGTCCCGGCGTCGGGACCGAGCAGGCCGAGCATGAGCCGCATCAGCGTCGACTTCCCGGAGCCGTTCGGCCCCACGATCGCGACGTACTCGCCGGAATCGACGGTCAGCGACACGTCCTCGATGACCGGCGTCGCCGTGTAGCCGAACGTGACGCCCGAGAGATCGACGATCGGACCGCTCGCCTCGGCGTCGGACGCCGCGCTCGTGTCGGCCGCGGTCGCCGGATCTATTATATTCTCGCTCATACCGGTTCGAAGTTCCGCCACTGTTCGACCCAGTCGTCGGTCGGCGCCGCGGCCTCGGGCGTCTCGTTGCCGAGGACGATCTCGAAGGTGGGCATGTTGATGTTGTACGCGATCTCCTCGTACCCCCAGTTCTCCGCGACCCACTCGTCGCGCACGCCGGCGTACGGGGTGACCGGGAAGTACGCCTCGACGGCGGTCTCGCGGACGAGCTGTTGGGCCGGCCGCTGCGACTCGAAGACGCCGTTCGCGATGTACCGGATGTCGTTCTCGCGGATGACCCGCGTCGCCTCGCGGATGTCCGCGGGCTTGACGTCGCCGCTCGCCGCGAGGCTGGTCACGAGCGGTCGCATCCGCACGCCGTACCGCTCGCCGATGTACTGGAAGGCGTTGTGCGCGGCCAGCTGGACGACGTCCCGGTCGGACCGCTCGAAGATCGCCTCGTAGTCGGCGTCGATCCGGTCGAGGACCTCGGTCTTGTACGCCTCGGCGTTCTCGCGGATCCGCTCGGCGTGGTCCGGGACGAGATCCGCGAACCCGCTCGCGATGTTGTCGACCGAGCGCTTCGCGCGCCGCGGGTCCAACCAGAAGTGCGGGTCCTTCCCGCGCTGCGAACCGACGCCCTCCTCGTCGCGGTCGAGCGACGCGGCGAGGTCGACGAGTTCGACCCCCTCGCGGACGTTGATCAGCGCGGTGTCGACGCCGTCGCTCTCGATCGTTTGAACGGCGCGGTCGGCCCACGGCTGGAAGTCCTCGCCGACGTGGACGAACGCGTCCGCCTCGATGATCCGGCGGGTGATGCTGGCGTTCGGCTCCCAGCCGTGGCCGTGGAGCCCCGTCGGAACGAGGTTCTCGACGGTCAGCGGGGTCCCCTCCGCGACCTGTCGTCCGAAATCGTAGAAGCTGAAGAAGGATGCCACGGCGACCGGGTCCCCGTCGTCGCTCCCGGCACGCCCGGAGCCAACCGGCGCACTCGGCAGCGACGTACACCCGGCGACGCCCGCCAGCGCCGTCGCCGCCCCGGCGCGCACCGCGTCGCGCCGCGTTACCGCTCGCCCGTCGTCGCTCTCAGGTGGCATAAACAGAGATCACATCCAATTATTTGACTCATCTAATCCTATGTTTGCCCTAATCATATATGCCTTCCGCACCCGGCGGCGCCGCTCCGGAGGTATGTGAATTCGGAGTCAGGACTCACGTCCGGTCGACGCCGAGCGTCTGTCCAGCAACGCCGAGCGTCTGTCCAGCAACGCCGAGCGTCTGTCCAGCAACGCCGAGCGCTTGTCCAGTCAACGACGAGTACCTGCCCGGTCAACGACGAGCGCGCGTCGGTCAGTCGTCGAGAACGGTCGAGCCCCGCCCGATCCGGGTCTGGTACGCGCGCGCTTCGATGCCGGCGCCGGCGAAGGCGTCGAGCATCCCGGCGGCGACGTCGCGGCGGTCGCGCTCGCGACAGGCGGCGATCACAGCCGGGCCGGCGCCGCTGACGGTGACCCCCGTCGCGCCCGCGTCGAAGGCGCGCTCGCGGACGTCGTCGTAGCCGGTGATCAGGCGGGCGCGCTCGGGCGTGACCACGGGGTCGCTCATGCCGAGACCGACGAGATCGGGGTCCGAGCGGCACATCCCGATCGCGAGCGTCGCCGCGTTGCCGACCGTCTCGACCAGTTCCTCCATCGAGGCGCTCTCGGGGACGACCCGGCGGGCGTCCCGGGTCGAGACCGCCACGTCCGGGAGACAGACGACGAGCGGGATCGCGGCGTCGACCGAGCGGGTCCCCTCGGCCGTCGTCACGGTGAAGCCGCCGAGGATCGAGGGCGCGACGTTGTCGGCGTGCGCGACCCCGGAGACGACGGCCTCGCCCTCGGCGGCGATCGGGACCAGTTCCTCCCGCGAGAACCCGCGGTTGTACAGCCGGTTGAGCGCGACCGCGGCGCCGGCGGCGCTCGCGGCCGAGGAACCGAGTCCGGAGGCCGGGCGCACGCCCTTGTCGATGTGGATCCGTGCCGGCGCGTCGAGCGCCTCGACGACGGCGCCGACCGTGTTCTTCTCGGGGTCCTCCGGGATGTACTGCGCGCCGACGCCCGTGACCTCGATCGTCGTCTCGGCCGCCTTCTCGACGGTGACGACGTCCGCCGGCCGCGAGAGCGCCGCCCCGAACACGTCGAAGCCGCTCCCGAGGTTCGCGCTCGTCGCGGGGGCCCGTACCGTTACCATGGCGGGG
>NZ_AOJK01000027.1 GCF_000336875.1 Halorubrum californiense DSM 19288
GAAAGGGCAGAGAGAAAGCGGGCGCGTCGGGGGCGCGTCGGTCGAGCGGTTCGGCGTCGATCGGCCGCGTCAGCGGGCCATCGTCCACAGCAGCGTGCCGACGAGGATGAGGGGGATACCGAGGAGGATGAATATCGGCGGCATCGTCGTGTACGGCGACATGAGGAATATGACGCCGAATACGGCCAAGATCGACGCGATCACTTTCTGGGACTTCAGCGGTGCGGCGCCCAGAAGCGAGACGACGAGCCCGAACAGTAGGACGTGCCCGAGGCTGTAGTCGAGCAGGAACGTGTCGATGACCAGCGGCGAGATCATTCTTGGCTGGAGGTGCGAGCGATTCGCGCATTAAAGTTCCGTTTCTCGTGGCCCGGGCGGCCCGCCGCGTGCCGATCTTATAAGCGTCGTCGGTGCGACCGGCGACCGTGCGACTCGTTCAGGTCATGATTCCGGCGGGCAAGCGGGCGGCGGTCGTCCGCGCGCTCGACGACGAGGGGGTCGACTACGTCGTCACCGACGAGACGAGCGGCCGGGAGTACACCGCGGTCGCGACGTTCCCGCTGCCGACCGCCGCCGTCGAGCCGGTCCTCGACCGACTGCGGGAGGCGGGGATCGACGAGAGCACCTACACCGTCATCGTCGCGGCCGAGACGGTCATCTCGCGCCGGTTCGAGGCGCTCGAAGAGCAGTACGAGGAGGACGCCGAGCGCGGCGGCGACCGGATCTCCCGGGAGGAGCTTCAGGCGAAGGCCGACGACCTCGCGTCCGGACTCGGGACGTACGTGCTGATGACCGTCATCTCGGCGGTGATCGCCACGGCGGGACTGCTGCTCGATTCGCCCGCGACCGTAGTCGGCTCGATGGTGATCGCGCCGCTCATCGGGCCGGCGATGTCGGCCGCGATCGGGACCGTCGTCGACGATGAGGCGCTGTTCCGGCGCGGCGTGCGGATGCAGGTACTGGGCGTCGTCGTCGCGGTCCTCGCGGCGACGCTGTTCGCGTTCGCGCTGCGCTCGCTCGCCTTGGTCCCGCCCGGGCTCGATCCGCTCGAACTCGGAGAGGTGTCGGAGCGGCTCGCGCCGAACGTCCTCGTCTTGGTCGTCGCGGTCGGCGCCGGGATCGCCGGCATCGTCTCGCTGATGACGGGCGTCTCCGCGACGCTCGTGGGCGTGATGATCGCGGTGGCGCTCATCCCGCCCGCGGCCGCGGTCGGCATCGGGATCGCCTTCCGGATCCCGCGGCTCGTGATCGGGGCGGGCGTCATCGTCGCGGTGAACGTCCTCTCGATCAACCTCTCGGCGCTCGTGATGCTGTGGTACGAGGGGTACCGCCCGCAGCGGTGGTTCCGCGAGGACGAGGCCCGCGCCGCGTTCCTCAAGCGCGTCGCGGTGCTGGCGGTCGCCATCGCGTTGCTGTCGGTGTTCCTCGGGGGCGTCACCTACGAGTCGTACGTCGCCTCGACCACCGAGACCGACATCCGGGCCGCCGCGACCGACGAGCTGACGGCGCTGGATTCGGAGTTCGAACTCCTCGAACTGACGGTCGAACGCACCGGAACCGTCCCGCCGCTCGAAACGGAGCGGGTGGTGGTCACCGTGGGCGTGCCACCCGGCAGCTCCGTCGAGGGGATCGCGCCCGCGCTCGACGACCGGATCGAGGCGGTCGTCGACCGGGAGGTGACCGTCGAGGCTCGCACGGTGACCGTCGAACGCGCCTCGATAACTCCGCCGTCTTCGCAGTCCGGCCGTCTCGCGCCCTCGTGACCGGAAGAGCAAGTGACTTTTATCGGGCCGCCGTGACCTCCGCCAGTGACGGATTCATCGCAACCCGACGACGATTCGATGCGGGAGGTCGTCGAGCGGTCCCGGAGCGGCGCGCCAGCGGTCGGCGAGGCCGTCCGGGACCGGTTCTCCTCGGACGAGGTGTTCCAGCGGATCATCGCGGCCGCGGACGAGGAGGTGACCTCCGGGAGCCGCGAGCTGTTCTTCAGCGGGCTCGCCGCCGGGCTGGCGATCACGATCACCTTCATGCTGTACGCGTCGCTGACGGCGGCGACCGACTCACACCCCATCCTGAGCGTCCTCCTCTACCCGCTCGGGTTCATCTACATCATCATCGGCGGCTACCAGCTGTACACCGAGAACACGCTGCCGCCGGTGGCGCTCACCCTCGAACGCCTCGCGAGCCTCCCGACCCTCCTCCGCCACTGGACCATCGTCCTCGTCGGCAACTTCGTCGGCGGCGGGATCGGCGCGCTCGTGCTGTCGTACGGCGGCGTCTTCACGGGTGACACCGTCGACGCGGCGCGGTACATCTCTCGGGGGGGCTTCGAGGTCCCGTTCGTGCCGCTGTTCTTCAAGGCCGCGATGGCGGGGCTCATCGTCGCGGGCGTCGTCTGGGTCGGGTTCGCCTCCACCGACTCCGTCAGCCGGATGCTCGTCGTCTACCTCGCGTTCCTCGCGATCCCGCTCGGCGACCTGTTCCACGTGGTCGTCTCCTTCACCGAGGTGCTGTACCTGTTCTTCCAGCACAGCATCCCGCTGTACGGCGCGGAGATCAGTCTCGTCTCCGGGCTCGTCGGGTTCGTCCTCCCGGTTCTGCTCGGGAACACCATCGGCGGGGTCGTCCTCGTCACGCTCGTCAACTACTTCCAGACCAGCGAGGAGCGGCTCGAAGAGGCGCGCTTCGAGGGCGTCAGCCGTCGCCTGACGGTCCCCGAGTGGGCCTTCGGCCGCGCGGCCGGGCGCTCGTACGTCCCCATCTTGGACGCCACCGAGGCGACGCTGTTCGCGGGCGAGGGGTACCGGATCATGGTCCCGATCACGAACCCCCGGACCGACGGCCCCATCGTCGAACTCGCGGCCCGACTGGCCAGCAACCACGAGGAGGGCGTCGTCCACATCGTCCACGTCGTTCAGGCGCCCGAGCGCATGTCGCTGTCCTCCGGCGACGCCGGGCAGCGCATCGCGAACGTCTCCGCCGAGGGGATGAGGAACCTCCGCTCGACCGCGGCGGCGTACGACGTCGACGTGTCGACCTCCACGGTCGTCTCGCACCGCTCGTTCGAGGAGGTGTTCAACATGGCCCGTCGGACCCGTCCGGACGCGGTGCTGATGGGCTGGGGGGACGACCAGCTGTGGAGCGCCGCCCGCGCCGAGCGCACCGTCGACGAGCTCACCAACCAGCTCCCCTGCGACTTCCTCATCCTCAACGAGCACGAGCTGGACACCTCGCGGATCCTCATCCCGACCTCCGGCGGTCCGGACTCGGACCTGAGCGCGGAGGTCGCGAAGGTGCTCGCCGAGACCGCGGACGCCGAGGTGACGCTGCTCCACGTGGTCGACGGGCCCGAGAACAGGGGAGAGGGGGAGCTGTTCCTCGCGAACTGGGCCGAGGAACACGGCCTCGGGGACGCCGAACTCGTGGTCGACGACGGCGGCGACGTGGAGGCGGGTATCTGCGACGCGGCCGGCGACAAGACCCTCGTAATCATTGGCGCCACGGAGAAGGGGCTGCTCTCTCGGCTCGTCTCGAACTCGCTACACCTCGACGTGATCCACGACGTCGACGCCTCGGTGCTGCTCACGGAGCGCCCCAGCAGCCGGTCGCTGCGCGAGCGGCTGTTCGGCTCCGGCCGCCGAGCCACGGACATGACGTCCGGCGTCGAGCGCGACCCGGAGGCGTCGGAGGGAACCGACGTGCGGGACGCCGATCGCCGCGAGTCCGACCGCGACGAGGGCGGGGAGTCGGACGCCGCGGACGACGCGGCCGACGCCGCTCTCGACGACGACCCGGAAGCCGACGACGAGGCGGCCGGTGAGGTCGACGACGCGGCCGACGACGAAGACGAGCAGCCGCACCTCGACGACACGTACGTCGTGGACCACGACGCGGCCGACGAGGAGGCCGCGGACGACGAGGACGGCGCCGACCGCGACGGCGCCCGATAGCGAAAACGATTCTTTGCGCTATCGGCGTTTTATAGCCGCCCGCGACCGATCGGTCGGGTATGAACAGGCGACTGACGGCACTCATCGGTATCGCGGCGCTCGTCGCGCTGGCCGGCTGTACGGGGTTCGCGGGGACCGCGACGCCGACCGACACCGGCGAGACGCAACTGGAGCGGAGCATCGAAGTGACGGCCGCGGGCGAGGCGACCTCCGCGCCGGACCGCGCGACGCTCAGCGTCGCGGTCACGGCGACCGGCGACGACGCGGGCGCTGTGCGCGACGAACTCGACGCCGGCGACGAGGAACTACGGGCGGCCCTGACGGAGTGGGGGCTCGGCGACGACGACATCCGGACCGAGGAGTACGACGTCCGCGAGAGCTACGAGACCCGCGACGACCCGAACCAGACGCGGTACGAGGGCGTCCACCGGTACGCGATCGAACTCGACGACGTCGACGCCGTCGGCGAGGTGATAGACGTCGCGGTCGACGCGGGCGCCGATCAGGTCCAGCAGATCCGATTCGGGCTGAGCGAGGAGCGCGAGCGCGAACTCCGTGCGGAGGCGCTCGACGTCGCCATGGCGAACGCCGACGCGGACGCCGACGTGCTCGCCAACGCCAGCGGGCTGGAGGTCGCGGGCGTCTACGACGTGTCGACCGCGGGGTCGGAGCCGCGGCGGTTCGCGACGGAGCAGTTCAACACCGCGGACGGCGGCGACGCGGGCGCGTCGACCAGCGTGGAGACCGGCGACGTGAGCGTGCGCGTCTCGGTGAACGTCGTGTACGAAGCGGTGCCGGCGTAACGCCGCGAAAAGACCTCTTTTCCGACCGCTGACGGCGAGTCCGCCGACCGACTACTCCCCGTCGCGGGTGGGGAGGTCCGGCTCGTAGCCGACCGCGTCGACGGCCATGTCGAGGACGTCCTCGACGTTCTCCTCATTCGTGACGCTCATCGTCGCGTCGACCGACTCCGCTTTCACCGCCTCGAAGCGGTCGTGTTTGTTCGCCACCGTGAGCAGGGGCACCTCCGCGCCGAACAGCTCGCGGACCTCTTCGCGGAGCTCCAGCTGGACCTCCAGCGGGTAGCCGCAGTCGCCCGAGGGGTCGATGACGAAGACGACGGCGTCCGCGAGGTGTTCGAGGGCGCTCACCGCCTGCCGCTCGATGTCGTTGCGCTCGTCTTCCGGCCGGTCGAGCAGTCCGGGGGTGTCGACGATCTGGTACCGGACGTGGTTCCGGTCGAAGTGGCCGATCTGGACGCCCTTCGTGGTGAACGGGTACTCCGCGATCTGATTGGACGCGCGGGTGACGCGGTTGACGAACGAGGACTTCCCGACGTTCGGGTAGCCGGCGACGACGATGGCCGGCTCGTCGGGATTGATCTCCGGCAGCACCTTCAGCTGATCCCGTGAGTCGCCGATGTAGCGCAGGTCGTCTTCGATCTGGTCCATGATGTCCGCCATGCGGGCGAACGCCTGCTTGCGGTGTTTCCGCGCGGTGTCGACGTCGGAGTTGCGGATCTTCCCCGTGTACTCGTCGCGGAGGTCCTCGATCTGGCGGCTGGCCCACATCACCTGCGAGAGCGCCTGCCGGAGGCGGTCGACGTCGACGATGGCGTCCGCGAGCTCGTAGTAGAACGGGTCGACGTCGAAGCCGAAGTCGGGCCACGAGGTGACGACGTTCTCCACGTTGTCCGAGAGCACGTTGCCGGCGGTCCGGAGCATCGACTCCTGCGCCTCGTGACCGCGCTTCGCGCGCCCGGCCCGCGCCGCCCGCGAGAACGCCTTGTCGACGAGCTCCTCGGAGCGGGGAGTCGTCGGGAGGCCCTCAAATATCATGTTACCCCGGCTTCGCCGCCGACGCGTATAAGAGCGTCCGTTCGCGGACCGGCGCGACACGGCGGCACACGGTCGAACGCGGGCGGCCTCGGGACCGGTGGCGCCCCCGCTTCGTCTGACGCCGCGGGCCCGTCGACCCGCTGTGAACGAGATGAACGATCGTTATCGTCCTCACGCATATTTCGAGCCATACTTATGCTTCAAGGGAATATAAGCGGTAATGGCACGCTCGTTCACCCCGACGGCGTACGAGGACCTCGACCCCGACCGCCGCCCGAGTCTGGCGGCGGCGCTGGTCCCGGTCCTCGCCGTCGTCGCGTTCCTCGGTATCGGCTCGGCCGTCCTCGGCCTCGACCCGCACCCGCCGCTCCTCTGGAGCATCGCCTTCGTCGGCGCGTTCGGGCTGTGGCTCGGCTACGACTGGGACGAACTGTTCGGCGGCATCGCCAACGGCCTCCTGATGGGCCTCCAGGCGATCCTCATCATCTTCACCATCTACGGGCTGATCGCGACGTGGGTCAGCGCCGGCACGATCCCCAGCATGATGTACTACGGGCTGGAGGTCCTCTCGCCGACGACGTTCCTCCCCGCGGCCGCGGTCCTCGCGGCGATCGTCGCGTTCGCCATCGGTTCCTCGTGGACCACCGTTGGGACGCTCGGCGTCGCCTTTGTCGGCATCGGCGCGGGACTCGGCGTCCCGGCACCGATGACGGTCGGGGCCGTCCTCTCGGGCGCGTACGCCGGCGACAAGCAGTCGCCGCTCTCCGACACCACGAACCTCGCGGCCGGCGTCACCAACACCGACCTGTACGCGCACATCCGCCGGATGCGGACCGGCACCGCGATCGCCTTCGGCCTCGCGGTCCTCGGCTTCGCGGCGCTCGGCCTCCGCACGAGCGGTGACATCCCGGTCGGCGAGATCGCGGCGATCCAGGGCGGTCTCACCGAGACGTACGCGATCACCGTCGTCGCCTTCGTCCCGCTCGTCGTCACATTCGGGCTAGCGCTGCGCGGCTACGCCGCGCTCCCGACGCTCGTCGCCGGCGTGTTCGCCGGCGCGTTCACGACGATCCTCCTCCAGGGGACCGGCTTCGTCGCCGCTTGGGAGACGTTCATGTACGGCACCGCGCCGGAGTCGGCCTCGGCGACGGTGAACGAACTGCTCGCGACCGGCGGACTCACCGGCTCCGCGTGGACGATCACGGTCGTCGTCGCCGCGCTGTCGCTCGGCGGCATCTTGGAGCGCACCGGCGTCCTCGCGGTGATCGCCCACGCGTTCACCTCGTCCGTGCGGAGTCCGGGCGCGCTCGTCGCCGGGACCGGCGTCTCCGCCATCTTCATCAACGCGCTCACGGCCCAACAGTACATGAGCATCGTCCTCCCGGGCGTCACGCTCCGGAACACCTACGACGAGTTCGGCATGGACACCGACCAACTCTCGCGCGCGGTCGAGGCCGCCGGGACGCCGACCGGCGCGCTGATGCCGTGGCACGCCGGGGCCGTCTTCATGGCGAGCGCCACGGATGTCCCGACCATCGAGTACGCGCCGTACTTCCTGTTCGCGTTCCTCTCGCCGTTCGTGCTGTTCGTCATGGCCGGGACCGGCCTCACGATCGACGTGAATCCGGCCTCGGCCGACGCCGACCCGACGGAGACCGCCGCCCCGACCTCCGGCAGCGACGACTGAGTCACGGGACCGTCCGGTCGACCCCGCGTTCGACACGTTTACGCGCCCGCCGCGCCGTCCGTCTCACATGAGTCTGGAGGTCGCCGTCGCCGCCCCGTTCAAGACCCGGGCCCAGGACCGGCTCGGCGAGGGGGAGTTCGTCGTCGCGCTGTCCCTGGAGCGGGAGTGGTTCTCCCCCGACCAGGCGAAGCGCCTCGTCGACGTGGCCGTGGGGCGGGGGCTGCTGGCGTCCGAGGACGGCGACTTGGTCCCGCAGTTCGACCCGGCCGAGGTGACCGTCCCGGAGGAGTTCACCCCGGACGAGTCGGTGCTCCGCGAGCAGTCCACCTTCGAGAGCGCGCTCGACGCCATCGTCGCCGCGGGCGTCGAGAAGCAGCGCGCTGTCGCCGCCATCAACGAGCGCCAGCGCGCGCTGGCGGTCACCATCGAGGCCGCTGCGGTCCTCTACGCTCGCGAGCAGGGCGCCGCGGTCGACCGCCTCGCGGCCGACGTGCGCGAGGAGCTCGGCGCGGCGACCGACGAGGAGACCGCGGACGCCGGGACCGATCCGACCGACGCCGACGACTCGGGGGCGGCGTGAGATGGTGACGGACCGCCTCACCGACGGCGTCAGGCTCGCTCAGCTGCTCGCCTCGGAGGTAACGGGCAACGAGAGCCGGCTCCGCGGGCTGACCGTCGTCGACGCCGACCGCGACGTCGAGCCCGTGGCCGACGGCGCGCTGGCGTACCGGATCGCCCGCGAGCGCGGCGGCTCGGACGGCGGAGACGAGCGCGCCGACCCGCTCGCGGAAGTGTACGTCCAGCCGGACCGCGTCCGGATCGAGGCGACTGCCGCCCCGGACGCGGTCGCGACGGCGGCGAGGGGGGCCGACCTCCGCGTCCGCCCGAAGGCGGTGCGACCGCCCCGGACGCTCGTGTTCGTCGAGGACGCCGCGCAGGTGAAGCGCGCGCTGGCGGTCCTCGAAGCGCTCCGGCGCGAGTCGACGACCGACTGACGCGCCGCGTCGCTCCGCGACGCTCCTGCTGGCTGTCCCAGAAAAAGTCCGCCTCTGTTCTCCGCGACTACTCGGGCTGCCCGCCGTCGCCGACCGCGACGCTCGGTCCGGGCGAGCCGTCCGGGTCGACCCCCCCGCTGGAGACATCGAAGTCGCGCACGAGCGCGCCGAGCCGCTCCGCCTGCTCCGCGAGCGAGCTGGCCTCCGTCGTCGCCTCGTTCATCGCGGTCAGCTGCTCGTCCGCGGCCTCGGCGACCGCGTCCGCCTCGTCGGCGGTCGACTGGCTGATGTCCGCGACCTCCTCGGCCATCGAGACGGTCTCCTCCGTGCTTGCCGCCTGGTCGTCGGTCGCCCGGCTGATCTCGCGGATCCCCTCGCCCGCCTCCGCGGCGTTGTCCGACACCCGCGCGAACGCGTCCGCGGCGTCGTCGACCGCGTCGGCTCCCTCGGCGATGTTCTCCTCGGCGCTCCGGACCGCCTCGACGGTCCCCTCCGTCTGCGACTGCGTGGCGCCGATCAGCTCCTCGATCTCCGTGGCCGCGTCCTGGGTCTCCTCGGCGAGCTGTTTCACCTCGTCGGCGACGACCGCGAAGCCGTCGCTCCCGCCGCCGCTCCCGCCGGCCCGGGCCGCCTCGATGTTGGCGTTGAGGGCGAGCAGGTTCGTCTGCTCAGCGATGTCGCCGATGAGGTCGACGATTTCGCCGATGTCCTCCATCCGCTCGTCGAGCTGTTTGACGGTCCCGGCGGCGGCGTCGAGCGCCTCGCGGGACTCCTCGACGCGCTCGATCGCGGCCTCCGCGGTCTCCTCGCCGTCGTCCGCGATGTCGGCGGTCTGCTCGGCGACCTCGACGACGGTCTGCGTCGAGGAGGCGACCTCCTCGATCGTCGCCGAGAGGTCGTTCATCTCGTCGGACACCTGCCTGAGCATCTCGCGCTGCTCATCTGCGCCGTCGGCGATCTCCGTGACCGACTGGTTCACGACCTCGCTCCGGTCGGCCGCGGTCTCGACGCCGTTGACCGTGTTTTCGCTCGCGGCCGACACCTCCTGTGCGAACGACCGGACCTCGCCCATCGCGTCGTCGATGTCGTCCATCATGCCGTTGAACGCCGTGCCGATCTTCGCCATCGCCTCGCTCTCGCTCTCGGCGTCGAGGCGGACGGTCAGGTCGCCGGCGGCGGCCCGGTTCATCGCCGCGCTGTAGGCGTCGGCCTTCGTCTCGAGGTGGCTGTTCAGCCGCTCGACCTCCTCGCGCCGCTCCTCGACCTCCGCCTTCGCCGCCTCGACGTCCTGTATCTCCGACTGCTTCCGCTCGGCCAGTTCGAGCTGCTCGCGCGCCGCCTCGCGCGACTTCTCGATCGAGTACCAGTTGACCATCAGCGCGCCGGCCAGCGCGAGGACGAAGACCGCGTGAATGCCGCCCCAGATGATCGGGTTCTCTATCGCCGCGGTGTGGTTGTAAACGAGACTCGAGTCGATGAGGCTGAACGCGCCGTGGCCGACCGCCACGTACACGACGCCGACGGCGAACGGGAGCCAGTCCTCGTACAGCGCGAGCACCCCGATGAACACGAAGAAGCTGAAGTGCGCCTCGATGTACCCGCCCGACAGCTTCACCATCGCCATCGAGACGGTCATGAGGCTGAACGCCGTGAGCACCGTCCGCTGGCGGCGGCCGAGCCGCGACCAGTTCGCCAGCGCGGCGGTCGCGAGGATGACGGCGACGAACCCGCCGAGCATCCAGAGCGGCGTCGCCGGAACCTGTGCGCCCGTGATCGACTCCGTCCCGCTGTAGAGCCCGAGGCCGATCAACAGCGGAAGCTGGACCACGGTGGCGATCAGGATGTTCCGGTGGCGCGGCTCCCACATCTCCTCCGGCATCGAGGTCCCGTCCGGGATGTAGCGGATCACGTCCCGCACGCTCTCCGCCAGCCCGCCCGATCCCCCCGAATCTATTCCGGTCGCGGTCTCTGCCATACTCGTGGGTCGTCGTATGTCTTAAAAACACATCGCCTCCAGCTATTATCGCTGATATCGTCGTTTAGGTGCTCATACGGGTGATGATAACTCGTTCGCCGTCCCCTCGCTCGCCGCGTGGCAATCAGCCGATTTTGCTGCTTCTTCGATGAAAGTCGAACCAGTTCGTCTCCCCGCCTCCCGAACCGCGAGCACTCGACCGACGGCACCGCCGAGCGCGCGGCCGACGACTTTTATATCCGTCCGGTCCGCCGTACGGTCGTGACGCTCGATCCGATCCACGTCGAGAACATCGCCCAGCTCGCGTACGGCATCGGCGGCGACGTGGACGCGACGGACCACGACGACCTCGCCGAACGCGTGTGGCGCGAGTGGCTCCCCGAACTCCGCCGCGACGGCCGGGTCGTGATCGAGGCGCTCGGCGACCACGAGCGCCGCCGGGCCGCTATCGACGACGTGGCGCTCGCCGAGCGCCCGTTCGAGACGGTCCACGGCCTCGACTCGGGAACGATCAACCCCACGACGTTCAAGAACGGCCTCGTCGTTGACGTCGCGCACGCGGCGATGGCGAGTTCGCCGACCGACTTGGACCTCCACCGCGACCGGACCATCGTCGCCACCGTCCACGCCGGCGACTCGACCGCCGGCTTCGACAGCGAGTGGACCCGCCGCGACGAGGGCCACACCAAACAGCGCGTGCTCCACGTGCCGCGGGTGAACCGCTACGCGGAGCGGGTCGTCCACGCGCTCGCCCTGTACCTCGCCGAGGGGACCCACGCGCTCGACCACGCCGACGAGGTCGGCGAACTGCTCGTCCTCGACGGGCCCATCTACCCGAAGGAGCTGTTCACGTGGGCGGACCGCGACCCCGAACTCGGCGCGCTCGCCCGCGAGGCGAAGCCCCGCGCGGTGATCGATAAGTACGTCCGCCTCGTCGAGCGGTTCGTCGAGCGCGACGTACCGCTGGCCGGCTTCGTCAAGAACCCCGCGAGCGGCACCGCGGTCCGCGCCCTCTCGCGCGCCGGCGTCGAGTCGCCGTGGCCCGACGACACGGCGCTGTTCACCCGGCTGCTGGAGCGACGCGAGCCCGACGGGGCAGGCGGAACCGGCGGAGTGGCCGACGGCGACGGAGCCGGCCCCGACGCCGAGCGCGGCGCCCGCCTCGACGACGACCTCACGTTCACCACGTGGTTCCGCAGCCGCGGCGGCGCCGACGCGGCGATGGCCGCCGACGGCGACGCGCTCGGCGTCGAGCGCGAGCTCGACCCGGAGCTGTACGAGCCCACGTTCATGGTCGTCTACGACCCGCGCACCGACGTGACGTACAAGCTGGAGGCTCCGTACGCGTTCACCCGCGACGCGGCGACCCGCGAGCGGCTCACCCGACAGGTCGTCGCCGAGGTGGCGGCGACCTGCGGCCCGCCGGAGCCGGTCTCGAAGGCGGACGAACTGGCGCGGATCTCCGCCACGGAGAAGGCGGCGCTCCGCCGGAAGTTCGAGGAGCGCCTCGGCAGCGACCAGCAGGCGACGTACGACGACCTGCGGTGGGGGAAGGAGACGTATTGACGCGCGGCTGGTTGGTTATACGTCGTTGTATCCGGATCGGTGGCGACCACTTCCAAAGCCCCAGCCGCGAGGGCGTCGCACGCTCGCTGTCGTTCGAAAGGCGCTTAGTACCTAGCGTAACTTTTGAAGATAGTCACCGAGGTGATCATCGATCCAAGAGGCTGCGAAACTAATCTGAGCTGTAAGCTTCTNCGCTGAGGTGACGGACGATCTCTTTACGGCGATCCCCAGACATAGCTACACATCAAACTCTACCTTCATAACTTCTACTAGGCACTACGCGCCTTTCGTGATGACGAGACGCCTCCGGCGTCTCGAACCACGCTCCTCACTCGGTCGCTCACTCCGCTCGCTCCTTCGCTGCGGTGCTTGCTTCGCCTGCGACGCCCTCGCGGCTGCCCCTTTGAGCCCCGCCCCGAACCGCACAGCAGCGCAGCCTCACGCCTCCCCAGCCTCGTCGGACCGGCGCGGCTGCGCCGGTCCGACTCCCTCGCGCGTGCGACTCGCGGCCGCCGGAGGCGGCCGCTCGTCGGCACGCGCCACCGCAGAGGCTCTGCGGAAGAGATTACGTTTCAAAACGGTCGCGTCAGTACTCAGAGCGCCTGCGAAAGCAGCACCGCGTAGGTGATCGCGTTGTAGATACCGTGGACCAGTCCCGGTACCACCACGTTGTCCGTCCACTCGTAGAGCGCGCCGAGGACCGACCCGAGGACGACGACGACGCCGACGTACGCCCACTGTTCGACCATCGTTCCGGAGACCGAGGGGAGGTGAATCAGCCCGAACGCGAGGCTCGCGATGAGCACCGCGGGGACGGCGTCGAACGCGCGCCGGACGCCGCCCTGGACGACGCCGCGGAACAGCAGCTCCTCGGCCGGACCGACCACCAAGAGCGACACCGCGATCATCGCGAGGTAGTAGGCCACGGGGTCGCCGGCGGGGACGACCGCCTGGTTCTGTCCGGTCGAGAGCCCGACCTGATCGAGCGCGATCAGCGCGCCGTACTGGAACGCGAAGAGGCCGATCCCGCCGCCGACGATGATCGCCGCCTCCCGGAGGTCGGGACGGGCGACGCGGGCGATTTCCCACTCGCCGGTGATAGCGAGGTAGCCGACGGCCGCGAGCGCGAACCCGGCGAACTGGAGCAGCGTCCGGAGCAGCTGGTAGCCGGTCGTCCCCTCAGAGACCAGCCCGAGGGAGGCGGCGAGGTCCGCCCCCGGAACGGCGATCGCGCTCGCGACGAGGAACGCGAGCACGATCGCGAACAGCGCGCTCGCGACGCGGAACACCCGGTCGCCGACCGCGGTCGCGAGGGGGTCGTCGCTCATCGTCGACCGTAGCGGTCCCGAGGATTTAGGCGCACCGGAAGGAGATCGCGACGGTCGGCTTCCCGACCCACGAGCCCGCCGGAGACCCACGGTTTCACTCGATCCGCAGTTCGCGCTTCTCCGCGACCGCCTCGGCCTCCGCGAAGTCGCCGCCGCCGAGCAGCCCGCGGGCCGCCTTCTTCCCCCACTCGACTGCGGGCTGCGTGAACGTCGAGACGCTCGCGAGCTCGCCGTACAGCACGCAGGCGGCCTCCATCCCGAACAGGAGTTCGCCGAGCGCCCGCTCGTCGACGCGGTCGATCTCGACGCGCACGTTGGGGACGCCGGCGGCCGCGAGGCTCGCCTCGGTCGCCTCGAACTCGGCGTCGAGCAGCCCGCCGAGCGACGAGCCGCCGAGGTACGCGAGCCCGTCCAGATCGGTCTCGGGGATCGGGACGTCGGCGCGCTCGGTCGGGCGCACGAGCGTCACCAGCTTGTCCGGCGGGCCGGCGCGGTACAGCTGGAGCTGGGAGTGTTGATCTGTCGCGCCGAGCGCACGCGCCGGCGTCTGCCCGAGTCCGTCCTTCCCGAGGCTCTCGGCCCACAGCTGGGCGAACCACTCCGCGAACGTCTCCAGCGACTCGGCGTACGGCATCACGGCGTTGGTGAGCGCCCCGCGCTCCGCGAGCGCGTACGTCGCCGCGCCGTAAGCGTAGGCGGGCGACTCGTACAGCGATCCGGCGAGCGCGTCCACCCCGTCGCGACCGCCCGCGAGGACGGCCTCGATGTCGTGGCCCTGAAGCGCGGCGACCGCGAGCCCCACCGTCGAGAGCGCCGAGAACCGCCCGGGGACACCGTCGGGGACCCGGAGCGACGGGAGGTCGTGGCGGTCGGCCAACTGGCGGAGGTTCCCTTCCTCCCCCGTGGTGACGAGCGTGCGCTCGGTCCAGTCGACGCCCGCGTCGGCCATCGCCTCGCGGACGACGAGGAAGTTCGCGAGCGTCTCCGCGGTCGTCCCCGACTTCGACACCACGTTGACGACGGTGTCGCCGAGCGGGAGGTCGGCGAGCAGGCGCCGCGTGTCGTCGGGGTCGACGTTGTCGAGGACGTACGCGTCCACGTCGCTCGACAGGGCGTTCGACAGCGTCGCCGCGCCGAGCGCGCTGCCGCCGATCCCGACGGTCAGCACCGCCTCGGGGCGGTCGAACCCGTCGACCGCGGCGTAGATCGCGTCCGCGTCCGCGGTCGCGGGGAGGTTCAGGGCGGCGTAGCCGAACTCGTCGTCGGCCATCCCGCCGGCGATCCGCTCGTGTGCCGCCGCGACGCGGTCGTCGAGTCTGTCCAGCGTTGCCGTCGTGAGCCCGGGGGTCGTCTCCAGGGCGTTGCCGAGGTCCACGCGCATACCTCTCTCACCGCGCGAGAGCGACTTAAAAACCGCCGGCCGATCCGAGGGCCGTCAGTCGACCCGGGGCCGCGGCCGGCCTCAGTCGGCTGCGGCGACCGGCCTCAGTCGGCCGCTGCGATCGGGTTCTCGTCGTCCAGCGCGGGACGACCGATCAGCCCGTCGATGGAGAGGGGGCCGGCGCCGAGCGCGAAGACGGCCGACGCGAGGCCGAACAGCGCCACGTGAGCCAAGACCGGATCGTCGGGGAGCCCGAACAGCGTCGTCGTGAACAGGACGAACGAGAGCGCGGCCGCGCCGCGGGTGAAGAAGCCGGCGATGAGCGCGAGGCCCACGGCGACCTCGGTCACGCCGGCGCCGACGACCCACAGCCCCGGGTCGACCGGGACCACGGACGTGAGGTCGTACTTCTCGACGACCTGTAACGCGCTGGCCGGGTCGGCCAGCTTCTGGATCAGCCCGAGGTAGACGAACGAGACGCCCATGCCGACCCGCAGTACCGCGGGGACGTAGCGCCGCAGCGGGGCGGCCGTCTCGTCGAGGAACGACTTCAGGTACTGGACGGGATCGACCCGGCCGTAGTACGACCCCGGCGTGCTGGCGACCGCCAACAGCATGTCGTCGGCGCTCGGTCGACCGCCGCCGAGGACCGCCAGCGCGAGGAACACGGGGACGTACTCGACCGCGAGGACGACGAGCGGGTCGACGGCGACGAGCACCCACGCGTACGCCAGCAGGCCGGCCGCGGCGGTGATCCGCGTCGCGAGCCCGAAGAGGAGGAAGAATCCCAGTCCGATGAAGAACACCCGGAGGAGCGGGTTCGTCCCGGGGTCGAACGAGAGCGTCGGCGCGAACAGGTACCCCTGGAAGCCGGCGCCGACGAGCGGGAGGCCGACGGCGAGCCGCAGCATCCACGGGACGAGGTCGGCGTAGCCGGCGAGCTTCTCGCGGAGGACGACGATGTCGACGACTGTCGGACGTATCCAGAGATACGCGGCGATTCCGGCGACCGCGAGGAGCCCGGAGCCAGCGAACAGCGCCGCGTTGAACGGATCGGAGAGCACCTCCGCGGTGAACGCGACCGCGTCGAGCGGGTCGCCCGAGTCCTCGGTGACGTAGTCGACGTGGGCCGCGACCGGTCGCGCGACGAGCGTCGCGAGCAGTGCGAGCGCGGCGACGGCGGCTGTTCGGGTGCGGACGGACATACCCCCGTCTACGCGCCGGAGACGGGTAACGGTATTTCTTCACGAACGTTCGACTGCGACCCTGTGCGGGCCGTTTCGCGAACTCGACGCAGGCCGCCTGCCGCTACGGCGCCCGCGCGACGACGCCGAACGTCTCCGTCCGAGTGGTGGCCGAGACGACCTCGAATCCCGCGGCCTCCAGCGCCGCGACCGCGTCGGCGGCGGCGAATCGCTCGCCGACCGGCGGTCCCTGTTCGCCCTCGCCGTCGCCGGCCCAGTCGAACGTCACGACGACGCCGCCCGACCGCACGACGCGCGCTATCTCCGCGACCGCCGCGTCGCTCGCGAACTCGTGGTACGTCATCGTGGAGACGGCGGCGTCGAGTTCGCCGTCCGCGAACGGGAGGTCGGCCACGTCGCTCGCGACGAGTTCGACGTTCGACGGCGTCCCCTTCTCGCGGTACCGGTCGTGCATCTCGGGCTGGACGTCGACACCGTAGACGGTCTCAGCGCGCCGCGCCACGTCGTCGGTGTAGAAGCCGGTGCCGCTACCGAGGTCGGCGACGACCGCGGCGTCGGCCTCGACCAGCGGGCCGACCAGCTCTTCCGCGGACACCCAGCGATAGCGCCCGGGGCGCTCCAGCCGCTCCGCCTGATCGGCGTCGAACGTGTGGAATCCCATGGCCGGTCTTGTGCGTCGAGTGCTAAAACGCGTCCGGTCGCGGGTCGTGTCTCCCGCCCCGCGCCTCACCACTCCTCGTCCAGCGCGTCGAGGAGCCGGTCGATTTCCGCCTCCGTCGAGACCGCGTGGACCGACGCGCGGATCCCGTTCGGATGCGGCAGCGACCGGACGACGACGCCGTCGTCGGCCAGTCGCTCGACGGTCGCCTCCGGGTCGTCGACGTCGATCGTCACGAGCCCGGACTCGTACGCTCGCGGACTGCGGAGTCGGTCGTCCGGAACGCCCGCCTTCAGGCGGTCGGTGAGCGACTCGATCCGCGACTCGATCGCGTCGAGGCCGACGGCGTCGATCGCGTCGAGCGCCTCGACGAGGCCGACGTGGGCCGCGGCGGTGGTCGTCCCGACCTCGAAGCGCCCCGCCCCCGGCTTGAACTCGATCTCGTCGCCGGTCGGGTCCGCGACGCTCCGGTAGCCGATCGCGCGGGGTCGGAGGTCGGTCACGGCGTCGCGGTCGACGTAGAGGAAGCCGGCGCCCCACGGGCCGAGCGTCCACTTGTGGCCGGCGGCCGCGACCGCGTCGGCGCCCCACTCGTGGACGTCCATCTCGACCTGCCCGGGCGACTGGACCGCGTCGACGAGGGTGAACGCGCCCGCGTCGTTCGCGACCTCGACGAGGTCGGCGACGGGGAGACGGGTACCGTGGGTCCACGTGATCGCGCTGAAGCAGACGAGCCGCGCGTCCGCGACCGCCTCGGCGTACTCGTCCCGGTCGACGCGGCCGCCCTCGGTCTCTATGACGCGCACCTCGACGCCCTCGCGTTCGAGGCGCTTCCACGGGAGGACGCCGGCCGGGTGTTCGAGGTCGGTCCGGACGACGACGTCGCCCGGCTCCCAGTCGATCGCGCCGGCGACGCGGTCGATCCCGTCGCTCGTGCTCTCCGTGAGCGCGATCTCCTCCGGGTCGGCGCCGGCGAACGCCGCGATCCGCTCGCGCACCCGCTCGTACGTCTCGAAGGCGTGTTCGTACGGGTCGGTCGTCGCGGAGCCGAACTCGTGCTCCTCGACGAACGATCCGGCCGCCTCGACGACGTACTTCGGGCTCGGCCCGTGCGCGCCGAAGTTGAAGTACGCCGCGCCGCCGAGGGCCGGGACGTCCGCGCGAAGCTCTCTCGGGGTTATACCGTCGTCGTCGAGTTGGATCGTTCTCATGGTGTCGGTTTCGGCGACTCGAGCCGCGGTTTGTAGAGTACCACCGCGTCCCGGATAGTTCGCTGTGAGACGTCTTCGGGGAGTTTCAGGCGGTGTACTCGCCGGTCGCGTCGGACAACGCCTGCTCGCTCTGTGCGCCCACCATGCGCTCGACCAGTTCGCCGTCCGCGAACACGAGCAGCGTCGGGATACCCTGAACGCCGTACTCGCCGGCCAACGCTTGGTGGACGTCGACGTCGACCTTCAGCACTGCCGCGTCGGTGTCCTCCGCGACCGCCTCGACGGCGGGCTCCATCATCTGACACGGGCCGCACCAGTCGGCGTAGAAGTCGACGAGGACGACCCCGTCGGCGACGTGTTCGTCGAACGCGTCGGCGTCGGTCAACTGGATCGGCTCTCCGGGTGTGGTTTCTGTCGAACTCATGTGCGGACGTACGCGCCTCACGGCAATAACGGTTTTGGATAGAATTTACAATACTATGAGAATTCAGACGTGCGCCGTCGGTCCGCTTTCGCCGCGGTTTCGGCCGATGCGGTCGCTGTCCGTGTGCCGAGTCTGCTGTGAATGGATAACCGAAACCCCGAACGGACCGTGCCGGGGTGGAGAGAAACCGCAAATAGACGGTCGACGGCGACGCGGCGAGGTCGCGCGCGCTTCGATTACCTGAATTGAGGCGCTAAGGCCCCTTCCTCAAGGAGCGACCGAAGGGAGCGAGTAGGGAGGGGATACAGCGCCGCACAGTTCGCAA
>NZ_AOJK01000028.1 GCF_000336875.1 Halorubrum californiense DSM 19288
TCGCAGCCCGTGACTGTTTCCGACGAGGCGCGGGCGACTCCACTGGCTGATGAAACGGCCGCTCTGGATATCGGTGCGAACAATCTCGTCGCCTGTACCACGACGACCGGTGAACAGTATCTGTACGAGGGTCGCGACCTGTTCGCTCGCTTCCGGGAGACGACACAAGAAATCGCCCGGTTACAGGCCAAACTCGAAGCGGGCCGACACAGCAGCGAGCGCATCCGGCGGTTGTATCGCAAGCGCACTCGGCGCCGCGATCACGCGCAAGAAGCGTTGTGTCGCGACGTGATCGAACGGCTGTACGCCGAGGGTGTCGACACAGTGTATATCGGTGACTTGACCGGCGTGCTAGAGACGCACTGGTCGGTCGAGGCGAACGCTAAGACGCACAATTTTTGCTCGTTCAGGAAATTCGTGGACCGACTGGCCTGTACCGCCGAAGAGTACGATATCTCGGTTGAGGTACGGTCTGAAGCGTGGACGAGTCAGGAGTGCCCGCAGTGCGGGTCGACGGAGCGAACCACGCGGCATCAGGAGACGCTGACGTGTCCGTGCGGGTTTG
>NZ_AOJK01000029.1 GCF_000336875.1 Halorubrum californiense DSM 19288
ATCTTCGACATAGATCATCGCCGATTTCCCGCTTCACTTCCTTTGATTTGACGACCTATCCCGCTGCCTTACAGCGATTCACCAGAGCCGGTCCGGGCGAGACAACGTCAATCGAGACCCCGTGTGACCTATCGAGACGGAGTTAGCAGCGACGCTCAACTGCCACCTGTTCCGAAGACCACCTCATCATTACCGGCCAATAGAAGCGCTGAAAACCATCCTCGAAACAGCGGTCTAACTCATCAACAATGTGCTCCACAAGAGCGTACTACGAATATTAACAGACCAGCAGGCGCTTTCGTCCGTAGTGTTATCCTAGTGGTTGCGTGATGCTTGTTGACCGCAGATGAGTGGACAAAACGTGGTAACGGTGACGCAAGAGACAGTCAGGTTAGCGATGATCGCCGCAACCATTTGCTGCGTTGTGGTCGGGTATATATCCGCCAGAGCGTTTGAACTCCTCGTGTTCAGATAAGCTGATTCCATGCGAATGCGAACGATCTGAGCCACGTATCAGCAGTTTCTGCTTTGACGTTGCTGAAACAGTTTGAGGAACTGGTATTTCTGCGTTTTACTTCACGAAAGACACGTTCGACGCTGTTCCGGTTTCCATGTCGTTCGTGTCTAAAATCGAGGTCGTGTTTTTCACAGGCTCGGTGAAGTGGAACCGCTCCATCAACGAGAAAGATCGCGTCATCCACGTCGTGTTTTTNAAATCGAGGTCGTGTTTTTCACAGGCTCGGTGAAGTGGAACCGCTCCATCAACGAGAAAGATCGCGTCATCCACGTCGTGTTTTTCGCGGAGTTCCGCAAAAAACTGATCTGCGATCACGTTCGTCCTTGTCGGTTCAAGCTTTGTATGGAGTAAATCGTTTGAATTGGGATCGACAGCGGCGTACAGCCAATATTGTTCATCGTCAAGTTGAATCACTGTATTCACTTGTTCCGAGCGGTAGAGTCGGAAACGGTAGATGTCGCGCGCCCGCGCTGGGCCGGACGTGTATCGAGTTGACGGTGGTGACACCGCCGGTGAGGAAGTTGAGCGCGGCGAATTCGTACCCCGCCTCGGTTAGGTAGTCGTACTCGCCCTCGGCGATGTGGCCGAAGATGGCGGTCATCCCGCCCATCATCTCCGTCAGATCAAGGTCACTGAACGCACCGATCAGCGGCGTCAGCTCGAGGTGGGTATGGGCGTAGATCAGTCCCGGCATCACAAGCTTGCCTTCGCCGTCGATGACGCGGTCGGCCGCGGTGTCCGCATCGCCGTCTCGGGAGGCCCGAACCTCGGTGATGCGACCGTCTTCGACGTGGACCGTCCCGCGTTCGTAGAGCCGGTTCCTGTCGTCGACCGCGAGCACGTACGCGTCGTGAATCGCGATCTCGGCGGCCATATCCGTTCGAGTTCTCGTCAATTTCTAATAAGAATCGGTGTCGACCGGCGTCACCCGGCCGAGAGCCTGACTGCGTTTTACCTGAATTGAGGCGCTAAGGCCCCTTCCTCAAGGAGCGACCGAAGGGAGCGAGTAGGGAGGGGATACAGCGCCGCACAGTTCGCAA
>NZ_AOJK01000030.1 GCF_000336875.1 Halorubrum californiense DSM 19288
GAAGAGTAGTTTGGACACATTCGGCTCTTCCGCTTCGCTTCCACCTTCAGAGCGACGCTATCCCGCTGCCTTCTGCGGATTCAACAGAGCAGTTATCACCGGAAACCTCTCCCTCAAGATAGCCGAAGACACGTTCCAGCAAATCTCTCAGCGAATAACAGAACTGCTCGAAAGTCATTCTCAAAATTCATCCTGTAACCCCCCTCCGCACAACCGCCGTGAGAAGGTGCTCAGGGCGTCCAGAACTGTTCGCCGCCGACCTCGAACGACGAACTACCCAGGTCCTGGAGACGCTGAATAGCCTCCTCACGCTGAATCCCATACACCTCCATCACTTCCGGAGTAGCCACGGGCCCGTACTCTTCGATGAATCCCTGTAGGTCCTGAGGCTCCTGTTCATCAATACCCTGGAACGTGAACTGGGTCTTGAAGTCCGAGTACCGGACACGGCCATTCTTCGGAGCGGGCTTCCCTTGAATCTCCATGAAGGTGAACGGAAGCTCTCCGCGCTGACCGGCCTCCACCTCTACCCTACCTAGATCTTCCTCGAACTGTTCCTGATCCAAGCCGATCTCTGAGGCCAACTCAATCAGGGCCTCTCGATCGTTGATATCACGGCCAGCTACAACACCACGCCGCCACAACGCTCTGATGTAATCTATCCCCTGGTACTGATTGATAGCTGCCTCAAAGGCCTTGTTGACCAGTTCCGTAGACTCCGGCGGATCATCATCCCAAAACGAGGGGTCAACCGGCATACTGAGCTGCTGTCCGGTGTCGATCCATTTCTGTTTCTCCTGCTCTGGGTCAACTTCACGGACGGGAGCTGGTTTGTAGAAGAGCTCGATCTCTTCACCGTAGCACTCTTCGACACGTTTCATCACCGGTTGGACGCCCCAAGACATCGCGCTCAACGCATCGACTTCTTGGACTACGACAACTGTCTCATCTTCTTCCTCGTCCTCGTCTTCATCTTCCTCCTCGTCGGTGTCCTCTTCTTTCGTGTCCTCCTCTGACTCGGGTTCGTCGACGTCGTCTTCCTGTTCTATATCCGGTTCCTCGATGTCTGAAGATTCGGACTGCTCTTCTTCTTCCCCCTCGCCCTCATCTTCCTCGGATTCACGGTCGTCGGATTCATCCGTGTCTCCGGAATCGCCGCCTTCTGCTGGCTCAGTTCCTGTACCAGCGCCAGCACCTGTACCCGCACCGGCTCCGGCACCACCACCAGCTGCGGCACCAGCAGCATCGGCAGCGCCCGTAGCAGCAGAACCTGCGCCGCTATCAGATTCCTGCTCAGAAGCATCATCTTCGTCGTCACCACTGAAATCATCTAAACCGGGCTGCGAGTGGTCTTCCGTCGATCCCTCATCCTGCGAATCGTCGTCATCCGATGAGTAGTCACCGCCGCTGTATGATCCCATGAAGATAACCATTTCAGTTGTCCTCCTTCCTATCGCCAAACTCGTTTATTGGCCTTTGCTCCTGCCCGTCGTTGACCGAAAGCTTGGCCTCCCGACCTTCCTGAAACTCTGGCCACAGACTTTGCGAAAGCCCGTCCTCAGTCGAGCAATCATCAGTCCACTGCCGAAGCCCGGTCGCTCCACAGACACGCGGAGCAAAATCCAGTAAATCGTCCTCTCCAAGCCGTCCAATCAGGAAAACATCCTCCATATCCAGAGCGGCTATCGAGTTCCTGACGTGGCTCCGCAGAACGTTGATCGCGTTCCCGGCATCTCCGCCAGTGTACTGTACGGCGTAGAACGCGAGCTCTTCGTAGTCGAACTCATCGAACAGTCCCTGGTACTCCGCGAAATGTTCGTACTTCCAGCCCTTGTTCGTCGGGATCAACCGGACATTGAATTCCTGCTCGATAATCCCCTTCTGAAGATCCCTGACGTGGCCGGTATACGCCTCAATAGCGTATTCCTGAATCTCCTCGTCCATCCAGTTGTAGCTGTAGACCACGTCCGGAACGTAGATCGCTGGCTGCGCCACATCCAGCAAATCCAGCACGTCCTGGAAAGTACGCCTGTTCACGTACTCATCGTGCTCCGTCCCTAGGATTACCGGGATATGCCAAGACTCCAAAACCTGGCTGAGATCGCCGTCCCGCTCGATGACCTCTTCAGCATCCGAGAAGTTGATTATCACGTACTCAACTTCCCGGTTGCCGTCAAGCCACTCCTCAAACTCCTCGTCAGGAAGCTCAACACGGGGATGAACCCCTCTAACCGGCTTGTATATCCGGTGAGACTTAACCGCCTCGTGTAGTGTTTGCTGCCCTCTGCTGAGTTCTGTTGTGTCTACCTGGGAACTCAAAGTGTGGTCTCCGTCTCCGTCTTGTTTTTCGTAGTGGGAGACATGTCAATATTCAGTTTCTACCCCTATATAAGTACCGCCCAGAACATGGTATAGGTCGGCCTAAAACCCCTGTTCCGGAGCATGAGACTGCTCCAAATAATTTCACAGTAATGATAGATAATCAAGAGTAATGAGCTGAGCATACAGAATATCGGCTCTGTTGAAATCCTCAGGAAGTGACACATTCTGACTGCCTGTAGTCAGTACAGGCGATACAAATACCACTGAATAGCTACTAACGAGACACTCAGTTGGTGGCTCCGTGTGCCTGAATCGGATTCAAACACCCCTTTGAGTCTTCCGTAGTCACATAATAACGCAAACAGACAACATAACTATGCCTTCACTATTACCGTTGAAACCAGCTCCCGACACAGTTTCCGACCGCGAATTAGAGCCGAGGCTCGTTGGATTCGAAGACGAATCTGCAGAACAGATTCTGTCAGCAGTCACCTCAACGACGGCACGCCGTATTCTCAATCAGCTATATCTAGAACCGACTACCGTGTCAGATATTGCTACTGAAATTGACTCTTCAGTACAGAACGTCAGTTATCATCTTAATCGGCTCCAAAACGCAGATCTCATAGAAGTCATCGAAACGTGGTATTCCGAGCAAGGGCGTGAAATGGATGTCTATGCTCCGACCAATAGTGCGCTCGTCCTCTTTGTGGGAGCGGAACGAACGACCCCGTCACTTACCACCGCGTTGCGTCGTGTCTTCGGCGCAGTAGGTATTGTCGGAGTTGTCAGTGTAATCGTCCATACGCGCTGGTCAGTGCTGACACCCTCACCGTCGCTTCGAGGTGCTGAACCGCCTGTACAGCAACCTGACCCAACCATGTGGGAGACCCTCGTTACGTTTGGAACTGGCCCCGGTGGGTTCGTTCTGGGGATCGGTATCTTCCTGATCCTGTCTCTCTTTGTGGCATGGTACTGGCAGAGGTATCGTCCGGCGCGGAGTCGCACCCAATCGCAGTGAGTGGTCTTCGGGACTCAAAGAGACATTTGAATCTGAGATAGGACAATACTTGACCCCTCTAATGATAGCATATGAAACGGCGAACGTTTCTGGCAAGTACCGGAATTGGTCTCGCAACCGCAGCAGCAGGCTGTACCTCTCAAGCAACTTCGAGTGGAGCACCTGAGACGGACGCAGAAACGACTACCACTTCTGAGGGTGAGCAGACTGAGACGACACAAACACCCGAGCAGACACTGGTTGAAGCTGGTGATGCCGCTGAGCGAACTATCGGGACAGGATCGCTTGAAGAGCGTGGCCTCAGAACTCCTCACCACGTCACGTTTGGGAACCCAACGGGGGAGCCACATCAAGGAACGATTACGGTTTCAAAGGCTGGCGAGACCGTGTTTGAGGAATCGGTGGAGCTCGAAGCGGACGCGAGCATCTTTGCGTCACTCACTGACCTCGACACGTATACCGCTCGTGTGGCAGTGCCAGAGTTGAACGCGACTGAAGAGGTGACGATAGATCTTAGCCAATTCTCTTGTAATGTGACTAGGACGACGGTTAGCATTCAGGACGACGGTACACTTGATTCGATGAGTATTTCGACGCGCATGGCCTGTCCCGGTGTTGTCACCGAAACCGCTCCCGCTGATGGGCTCGCGTCGCATACGGTTGGTGACAATCCCATCCCCGCGGATACGGGACAGTTTAGCCACTCGCTTAGACTTCGGAACCCGTCGGACAAGACGTGGACAACCCGAATTCTCGTAGAGAATGAATCGGCAGTACAGTTCGATGGGGTCTACACGGTCGAGCCTGAAGGAACAGTATCGATCATCCTCAGTGAAAGTGGAACATACTCCTTATCGATGAGTGTGCTCGAAACAGAGGCAATGGAAACCGTACAAATTACGCCCGAGAACTTCGATTGTACCGAATCCGCAACGCGAGCGGAGATTAACGCTGGGGGAGAACTCACCGCGAATATTGTTTCGACGCTCACGGCTTGTGACATCGAGACAAATTCGACGAACGAATCCTCTTCGTAGAGATCCGACCGTAATTGCTATTTTCCTAACAGAGAGCTGTATTCGCACTCTTCAGCGACCGGCTGTTTCAGACGATAATGTATCTGAAGAAGAGGATTTCAACAGAGCCGAACAACTGATTGGTGGTATGCTTAGTGAATCATGGGTGCGAACGGGACGGAGCCGAATGTGGGCGTGAAAGGAGGGTGAACTCATGAAGGATCCATTGGCGGATGCGACGCCGGAGGTGGGGTATCAAACAGTTGAGTGGGATATGCTGAAGCCACCGGACGAGCGGGTGATGCTCCTGACATATACGAACCGATTGAAGCTGTCTGAAATGTCGGTGTGGGAGGATGGGGATATGACTGAGTATAGTGTTGTTGACTCGGTTGGGAACACGTACACGGAGGTGGATTTCGACCGGGTCTCTGACACGCCTGATCCGGGACAGCTAGATGCGGTGTTGACCGATATCGAGTCAGAAACTGGGAAACCGCGTCGTGTTGCGCTTGCGCGGCTCGCTGAGATGGCAGCAGAAGCGCCTGAAGCGTGCGCTGATGCTGTTGAGCCGATGGTAAAGTTACTCAGTGACAGTCCACCGGCGGTACAGGGTGAGGCGCTCAACGTGCTCACGACGGTTGGTGAGTCAAAGCCAGAACTCACACGAGCAGGGGTTGACCTAACGGTGGCACTGCTTGAATCTGCTACACACCCGTTGCTACAAAACGAAGCAGTCCAGTTCCTCGATATGTTTGCCGCGCACGATCCGGGTGCCGTGACTGCTGCTGTACCTGGCCTTGCCGCGCTTCTCGGCGAAGTGGCCCCAACTGCTGGCGAGTTCCTGTCGGCTGAGGAGGTGCCGCTCCGCTCGAACGCAGCCGGGGTGCTTGCTGATATTGCCGGTGAATACCCAACGAAGGTGAAACCGTGGGTGCCAGACGCAATCGAATTGCTGGACGACCCAGATGAGCAAGTGCGGCACAACGCAACAGCGATTCTGGCCCGTGTCGCAGCGGAACATCCCGACGTAGTGCCCCCAGCCACGGAGGAACTCCTCGCTGTCCTCGATGATGACTTAGCGAATACGCGGTTCAACGCGTGCTGGGCGCTTAATTATGTTAACGCGACGAATACCGTAGACACGTTACGTGAAATCGCGGCAACCGACCCTGACACCGATGTCCGAGAAGTCGCGCAGTTAGTCGTTGATAATCTAGAAGAGTGAACTGCGATAGGCTGGCTACCCACGAATACAGTGAGGGATTTTCTTGGCATTCTGCGGTCACCCGGCGTTCTTCGGCCTATCTAGAACGGGGTCGAACATAAGAGAAACCAGAACAGAGATTGAGTTGAAAGTGCCGTTCGTCGAGTGGTCGAAAACGGAGATTGCGGAGCGGGGCTTGGAACTCGGTGTCCCGCACGATATGATGTGGTCCTGTTACCGTCATGAGGAGCCGGCGTGTGGGACGTGTGATGCGTGTGCGTTCCGGCTTGAGGCGTTCCGGAACGCCGGGTCACGCGATCCGATCGGGTATGCTGAGCGGCCATTGTCAAGCCGGTGCTTCTCTGGGCAGTCTCGTCAAGAACGAGATTCCAAGTTTCTCTGATCCTCCCCCGCTGAGGTCAGGATGGCGGCGAAGAGATCAATTCGATATAGAACGACCCGTCTCAACTTATATTAAGGTACAGTTCGAACGGTGGGGTATGACCGAGGACGAATCGAACCCTAAGGGCCTGATGGAACGCCAGACAACGGGTGAAGATCGTGTGCGGATGATCGCCAGGCAGCTGTCGGAGCCGCGGACGGCCAACTGGGTCGCTTCCGAAGCGGATTGGTCACACGAGCCGACCAAACGCGTCCTCGAACGCCTCGTCGACGATGGAGTCCTCCACCGTGACGAAAGCGGTACTCACACGACATACTATCCTGATTATCGCCGCCAAGCGATGCAGGAGGCGATGCGGCTTCGAGACAGCGGGCATACTGTCGAAGAACTCACGGACCGTCTCGCCGAGATGAAGACGCAGATCCGCGACTGGGAGGCCGAATTCGGCATTGAGTCACCGAACCAGCTTCGCGGAACGATCGCTGAAGAGTCCCTTGACGCTGACGAGGAAGGCCGTCGCCGCGAGATCGCCCGTGAGTGGGAGCAGCTTCAGCGGCGTATTCAGATCGTTGGCTTCGCCATCCGCGAATGGGACTTCCTCGCTCCGACGACAGAGCCTGCNCGTGAGTGGGAGCAGCTTCAGCGGCGTATTCAGATCGTTGGCTTCGCCATCCGCGAATGGGACTTCCTCGCTCCGACGACAGAGCCTGCCGAGGCCAACAGCTAACGGATGTCTGTCCCGCATCCCGGTGGTGATCCGAACGCGAACCTCTATGCGCAGCTAAAACGAGATGTCCTCGACCGTGTGCCACAGATTTCGACGGTTGAGTTCGTTCCGGATGATATCGAAGCCAAGCAGCTGCGAGCAGTTTTCGATCCGGCTCGTCTTGATCCCCCGACAGGCCCTGAGTCACCAGTACTGACTGTCAAGTGGTATCGACAGGACCCAGACGATTGGTTCCGTATCAACTACACTGACCCTAACACGGACTTTTACGCCGGCTGGCACCAAGATGAGGATCATTCCGACCTTGGACAGGCGCATTTTCAGTACGCAACTGACGATACGGAGGACCGCTGGGGGATTACATTCGAGTACGAAACTCCCTCTCTGATCCTCTGGGAAATCGTCGAAGAACTTCTTGAAGACATCCGTCCGACATATCAGTAGACGGTTGAATATTGAAACCGCCATTCGTTGAGTGGTCAAAAACGGAGATTGCGGAACGTGGCTTGGAGCTTGGCGTGCTGTACGACATGACGTGGTCGTGTTACCGCAATGAGGAGCCGGCGTGTGGGACGTGTGATGCCTGTGCGTTCCGGCTTGAGGCGTTCCGGAATGCTGGGTCACGCGATCCGATAGCGTACGCAGAGCGGCCGGAGTTTCCGTGACTTGATGCGGGTTAGCTGCGGGTCAGATCCGTCGGGAAGAGTACTCACCAGAGTGACTCGATGCGCTGTTCGATTGCTTTGAACACCGTTGAGTAGACGTCGAGTGGGTGGAGTGAAGCGAGGTCGAGATCTGAGACGTCAGTCCCGGTTGGTGGTTCGTGGAAATGGAGTCGGGTGTTGTGTGTGTTTGGGTGCCGGTCCCAGCGGCATTCCCAGTGGGTGTTGTCTCCCCGGGTCTCGACGTAGTGGATGGAAAAATCACCGGTTGTGAACCATCGGATGTCGATCCTCGCGTCGGTGACTGTGTCGGGGTACCGTTCAGTGTCGAGGGCCGCGGTGAGCAGTCGCGGTTCGTATGTATTTGGGTCGAACTGGGTGGTGGCGACGAGTGGGTCTGTCGTCAACTGTCGTTCAAGCAAGCGTAATGTTTGTCGATCGGGTGGACCCGTTGAGTCAGCGGCTGCGTCCTCTGGGGGCGGACTCATTTCAGGCGGGGATGAGGTGCCCGTCGTTCTGGGAGAGTTGGCGGGCGAGTTCGTATAAGCGAATGTCTCGAATGACGCCTTGCCAGTCGCTTACTGTAGTCATGCGGTCGTGGATCGTGTCGTGGTCTTCGGCGTCGAACACCGTGACGGTGGCTGGGTCGGTGGTGCCGAATTCGGCTTCGTACTCCGTCCGTCGCTGTTCGAGCGATTTGACGCGGTCGATGATCGCGTCGAGAGAGAGGTCCGCGGCGATCCGACTCGCTTCTTGCCATTCGAGGTACCCGTCGTTTCGCTCGTATGTGGCTGGGCGGTTGTCACGATCAGCGTGGGCAATCCCCATCTCCGCGAGGCGATTGAGGTGTTTTTTTGCGGCGTTCGGAGAACAGTCTGCGAGCTCTGCAATCCTCGTGTACGTCGTTGGTGACGTGAGACCGAGGACCACGTCGTAGACGCGGCCGAACGTATCGGTTCCGTCCTGCCACCGTGGCGTCTCTGTCGGTGAGTCAGGAGCCGGATCGAACTCGCTCATGGAAACGTCTACGGAACGAGCGTCAATATATCTTTGTACTACTCAAATATTTGTGAGTCTCGAATCGTTTCCCAACTCACATGGATATAATCGGAATTAGAGGTTTCAGTGCTTCTAACTACCCATTTTTCGGGATACGTTCGGTTACATCGTGTAGGTTCTGTTGAAATCCTATTCTTCAGATATATTCTCGTCTGAAATAGCCGGTCGATGGGAGCTGCGTATTGACAGAGTCACTCCGAAAATGCGGATTCCAAGGGTGTGCGGTCAAGGCCGACAGTGTCGTAGTCCTGCTCGGTCGAAAGAACGCGCTCCTCGCCGGTTGTGACGAGTCCGGCATGAAGTGCGTCGAATGGTGTGAGTTCGTACTCATCGAGGAACGCGGCGGCGGCCAGAACCGCGTCCTCGTGTTCTTTTGGTACGATCGGAACTAGTTCGAGCAGGTTAGTGATTGCCCGCGGCGCGTCGATCTCATACTCGGCAGTCTCACGGTCGTAGAACAATACCAGCACCTCAGCATATGCGAGTATCGATGTGTGGATGTCGTCGCGCTCGTCAAGGGCGCGGATTGCGGCCTCCTGGAGCCAGTCATCGTCCTTTAGCAACGCTGTGAGAAAGTCAGTTTCGACGTACACAGGTCACTCCTTACCGGCCTGTGACCGGGCTTCTGCTTCCTCTCGAACTTCTCGGGAGATCGCCTCACGTGCGTCTGCTTTCAGATCGGCGGCTTTCGTCTCTCTGAACGCATCGCCAACGGCAGCTCGGAGCCCCGCTATCGGGTCCTCGTCGACGGGGAAGAGGGCGACATGACTCGGGAGTTCGACGATGCGATACTGGTTACCGAACTTCTCTCGGACATCTTTTGGGAGGTAAATCCGCCCTCGTTCGTCTGTCGATTTTGACATGGTGTACTGGCTTATCATACGGGAAGATTGAAAAGTTTTCCCGTGATTTTAATAGATTTCACGTCTACTTCCCGCCTCTACCTATACCGACTTTTCATTCCGGCTGCTTGTCCCATACAGAACGATACGTGAGTCCCCTGTATTGACCACAACCGAGTCAGAATATATCACTTTCTGAGGATTTCAACAGAGCCACGTGTTCTTAGAAACCGAGCCCGGGCCTGCGCACAGCCGGATACTCACGGCGATCGGGGTGCTCAGCACTCAGCAAGGAGCATCCGGACATGACTATTGAGGTGGTGCCGACTGCTGGCGAGTTCCTGTCGGCTGACGAGTTGGCGCTCCGATCGAACGCGGCCGGATTGCTTGCTGATATCGCCGGTGAATATCCAACAAGGGTGAAACCATGGGTGACAGACGCGATCGAATTGCTGGACGACCCGGATGAGCAAGTGCGGCACAACGCAACAGCGATTCTGGCCCGTGTCGCAGCTGAACATCCCGATGCGGTGCGCCCAGCCGAAGAACAGCTTCTCGCTGTACTCAACGATGACACGACCAAACGCGGATCAACGCGTGCTGGGCGCTCAACTACATCAACGCGACACGTGCCGTAGACACGTTACGCGAAATCGCCGCAACTGACCCAGACGCTGACGTCCGAGCAGTCGCCAAGCTAGCCGTGGCTGCTCTAGAGAACTGATCGTGGCAGAGAAGACGCGATTGTCTTGCCAAGTGTTTCGGTTTCGTTGGTCTAGTGTTGCCGTTCCTTTGGTAACCGCTTGCTGAGCCGATTACCCTGCTTGCCGTTGTGAGGTGTTGTTTTCCCACGTACAGTTGATGTGTGGGCAGCGGTTTATCAGCCGTAATAATAGAGTCCTGTATCATATATATGCCACCAAGACGATGCCTGTATGGCCCAAGCTGCGCGTACTAACCGGCTTCAAGAGGAGACGGAAGATCCAACTGGTGAGTTTTGGCGGCACGCTTTTGAGGAGTTCATCGGTGATTTGCCCGAAGCAGCGTTCGTTGTTGACGACGCGGGTGATATTACGCAGTGGAACTCAACGACAGCGGATCTGATCGGGCTGCCGGCGAGCAAGGCTGTTGGGATGAATGCCTACGATGTATTTGGAACTGAAGATGAAGAGGAGACACTCGCCGAGGAAGTAGTGCGTACTGGAACTCCGATCCGTGAGGAGGAGTTCCGCTCGGCTGAGCGCCCGGACGGATCGAAGGCGCATGCCCGCGCGATTGCGACACCCATCCAAGCGCCTACCGGAGCAGTTGTCGGGGCAGTTGAGTTGCTCTTCGATGTCACGACCGTTGTCGAGCAGCGGAAGACGCTAACGGACCTCCAAGAGGAGCTGTCAGATAACGTGGAAGAATCGATGGAAGAGCTCGAAGAATCGACGAGCGAGGTCGCGGACCGGTCGAAAGAGATCACCCAGCTTGTTTCCGAGCAGGCAACGGAACTCGAAAGCACGCAAGGCGATGTCTCGGGGTTCAGCGCGACGGTAGAAGAGATCGCGTCTAGTGCCGAGGAGGTTAGTAACCAGAGCGCCGAGTCGCGGAAACTGGCGGAAGAATCCGTTGAAACTGCCGGCGAGGTCATCGACCAAGTTGAGGATACGGCTGATACGTCTGCGTCAGTGGCGGACGACGTCGCCGACTTGGAAGATGAGATTGAACAGGTTGGAGAGCTCGTTGGTGTGATTGAAGATATTGCAGAGCAGACGAATATGCTCGCGTTGAACGCTAACATCGAAGCGGCACGCAGTAACAACGATGGGTTCGCAGTTGTCGCAGATGAAGTGAAGGACTTAGCAAGCCGGTCTCAGGAGCAAGCTGATGAGATCGGTGAGATCGTCGCGGAAATCAAACAAAAGGCAAACCGGACGACTGCTGAAGTGGAAGCGGCTAACGAAGAGATCCAGTCTGCGAGAGACGACATCAACGCTGTTCTTGAGAATCAGCGACAGATTCTGGCGGCGATTGAGCAGACCGAAGGCGGAATTATCGAGATTGCAGATGCGACAGACGAGCAGGCGAGCGTTGCCGAGGAGATATCGAGTACGGTTGACGACGTCTCTGACCGCGCCCAGACCGTCAGTAAGGAAATATCGGAGATCGCGGACGAAAATGAAAGCCAGAGACAAATGGTTTCACGGTTGACGCAAGACGTCGAAGAGATTGACCAGCGGCTGTGTAAGGTAACAGATGAATCAGCCTGAACGGTCTACGGTCCGAGAAGAGTTGTTGTGAATACAGGGATTTGCTGAAATCCTTTCCTTCAGACTATTTTCTGTGTTCCCACTTCGTTGCCGTTCGCGTACGCCGTGAAGTCAAGCTCAGCGGTCCAATCTGCGGGGAGTGAACGTATCGGCGCACTGGATGTGAGTGTCATTTCTTCCCCGACTTCGATTTTAGATGGTGCCGTTGAATCGCCAATTTCTAAGTTAGAGGCATCTATTCCGCTTTGAGCTGCCACGGGGGCAGTCAACGTTAGTGATGCTATTAGCAGTATTACTATCGCCAGAGCTGTGGCGTTCTGTTCTAAGAACCGCATTGTCAGTCACACAATATTTCAATGATAAATACTCATTGTCAAGAGTATCAATACCGAGAGACTGAGTATCAACAGTCGCTGTGAAGCCCGAGTCAAGATACGCCAAACAAGCTGTGACGATCTTGTTGAAATCCTGTTCTTCAGACATATTCTCGCCGGAAACAGCCGGTTGATGAGAATTGTATATCCGTCACTCCACGAAGTGGGCTGATATTTATATCCGGTCCGGCAGGAAATTCAACTAAAATAGATGCCCGACATCACGGTTCGGCCCAAAGGGTACGTTGAAGACGACCCCGTCATTCGGCCGATTGGCGAGCGAAACCTGTACCTTGGGAACAAGCACGCAGCAGATCCCGATCAGCACGATCAGTCGTTCCGGTATGTAGTCTCACTCTCAACGGACGAGTACCCATTAACCACCCATCACCATCCGCTGGACGACGGGCCGGGCAACGACTGGACGACGTTTGAGCGGGCTGTCGACACAGCACGGACGCTGTATCAACGGGACGGATCAGTCATGATTCATTGTACAGCAGGCATCTCACGGAGCAGTACGATCATAGCGACGATGCTTGCCGCTGAGGAATCCCGGCAGCTCCACGATACACTCTCGATCATTCAACAAGTACGGCCAAGCGCAACACCCCATCCTGCCCTCCATGAGCAGTCGTGTATCTGGCAGCCCGACCGTGAGTCCCATCTGTTGACCAGATTCTCTGTACTGACCACAGTTGGTCAGAATGTATCACTCCCGAAGGATTTCAACAGAGCCGCTTGAGAGGAATCCAACTGAGTTGCCCGTGTCTGACTCGTCTTCCGTGCTGGCTGGCTGCCCGGGGTCTGTGCCGGTTCCGGCTACCCGGTTTAAAATTTCGGTGACGGAATATCCGATCTACTTGGCGAACTCCTCGGATGCGCCGATGGAGATGCTGGTGGGTGCGAGTGAATATTGCCGATGTACCTCGGTGTTACCCAACTTTTTACGATGAATTTTGTTGGAGGAACGGGGAGCAAGCATAGGACGGCCCGGTACTATACGAAACGGTCCACTAACCGAGTACTAGGGAACTTCTCCTATGATGTCGCGTAGATCACCCGAGTTGGACCAGGCGAAGCATCGATTGTGGAGCTCGAAGAGTCGGAATTCGTTGAGGTGTACCCAGCTGTATGTAACTGGGGCGTCCTCGGTGTCGTCTCGATCTTCTAGCTGCGCTATGATGTCTGCTGTCGCAAGATCAATCTCGTTCTTGTGTGCTGCTGTGACGAGCGAGTCCAGTTCTTCTTCGGTGACAGCTTCGTCGAGATCGTCGTTGAAGTAGATCGTCGCGGCAGCGGCGATGACATCTGCTTCTGTGTTGAGGTTCTGTGCGGTCAGCCA
>NZ_AOJK01000031.1 GCF_000336875.1 Halorubrum californiense DSM 19288
AGCCATTGTGTTCACCGAATCGAATTCACGGCGACTGCGTCTGTTCAGACCGCGCCGCACCCCTCAGGGGCGTTCAAAAAACCGCTCTGTCAGTCAGCGGAGCTCGTGGCGTTCGTCCGCGAAGCCGACTGTGACGAGGTACTCGAGGAACTCGTCGAACCGCTCGACGTCGCTAGGCGTGTCGGTCGCGAGGTGACGCGCCCACTCGATGGCCCACTGGAAGGCGGGATCCGTGCCGCCCTTGCCGTGAATGTACCACCACCGGGCCGCTTTCAGTACGACCAGCGGATTCGTCGGCGGCTGCTCACTGGCGAGCCCCCGGGTGATGGATTCGATTTCGTCGGGGACATCGGCGGGTTCGACCTTCGCTGATTGCGTGGTGTCGATATCGACCGGGATCTCGTCGATTGAGACGTTGTCGGGACTCTGTTGTTGACTCACTGGAAGTCACCTCTGAGAGCTTTCGAAGGAGCCCTCGCCCTCACAGGGGGCACGAAAAACAGGGCGCGAAGTCATGCCGGCGGGAGGTAGACGCTCTGTTCGCCGGCGATAGACCTGGAGCAGGTCATAGTGGTATAGTCAATGTTTGACATATTTCAATAACCTTGCTGTATACAGAGGATACAGTCAGGACGGGAATTGGGTTATTTTCTCCAAATAGGTTCTGAACTAGCCGATAGAATCCGCCTGCGTGGTCACCGCTCACGATACCACCGAGCCAAGCGCATACTGATTGCGAGACTGAGTCCGCCAGCCAATACTGCGCTGCTAACTCTCNGAACGAATTACCGATGGAAAGCTGCCACAGCATTGCGACGACAGCGAGGATACCTATCAGGCCCCAATCAAGATACCTGAGGGTGTTGTACTGCCTCATAATAAACGAATACACTGTCACAGGCATTTAGATTACATGTGTGCGCTGTACGTACCACTTCAGTCGTTTCAATTTCAGGGGCTCGCCTGAATAAAGAAACCGCGCTAGCTCACCGTCACAACGGCCCACGTCCGAACGGATGGAAAAAAGTCGTCGACACCAATGCGGTGGTACACAGGTTCAATTTTTGTATCCTTCATCCTCGATCGGACCGCTAAACACGCCATAGAGGAATTTGAAGTACCACAGTACGAGGAGAAGCGCCGGAAATCCGAGAATCGTCACGAGATTCAGCGCTAGCGGTGAGACAACCGCTTCTCTAACTGTCAAGCCAGTTGGCGGATAAATAGTCGGATATAGCAGGAGAGCGACCAGCAGGCTCAATAGCGCAGGAAGCCCGAGTGCGCTCACCAGCCAAGCACGGTACTTGCCGCGCAGGGCAAGAACGCTTCCCCCTCCTCCCGCAACGGCTGACAAGACGACAATCATACCTACGGGAAGCGAAAGAACGATTTCGGCGGTACCTCCGGAATCAGTTACGACGACAGTCGTCAGCAGAGCGATAGCTCCGATCAAGTACGCCAGCGTCGCAATAATCCCGTACATGCGCAGGTCGGACGCTAGCCGTGGTCTGGTTTTAGCTGCCAGAAAGGCCGCCCCAGTGGCAACCGAGACGGCTACGAGGCCGACACCAGTCAGCAGTGCCGGCATCGACAGTGTCGGCGCGTCAAAGATCCACCGACCAGCGAGAGTACCGAACAGCAGTGGCGCAAAAAAGCTCCCGCCGACAAAAGAATAGTCCCAGTACCGCTTCCAGCGCTCGTCGTCACGCTGTTCACGCATCTCTGGGCCGAGCCCGCGGAACAGCAGCGCAAGCACGAACCCGATCGCGAGCAGGTAGTGGTCGGCCAAGACTCGTGAGTACACCCGCGGGAATGCCGCTAGCAGCATCGTTCCGAAGGCGACAACCCACACCTCGTTTGCGTCCCAAACCGGGCCGAACGCCGTCAAGAATGTTTTCTTCTCATGATCGTCGTCGCGAGTCGCGTATAGCATTCCGATTCCGAAGTCGAACCCGTCGAGAATCATGTACATCGCCAGCGAAAACATGACAGCACCGAACCAGATCTCGGGGAGTGCGTCGACAAGATACGCGTCGACGAGCAACACAAGCTCAGTCATCATCGCTCACCTTCGGGACAGGACCATACCAGCGATCGTCGTCCGGTACCTTCACTCCGAGTTCTCGGAGTTCGTCTTCGACCAGCCACCGCAGCACATGAAGAGCTACCAAGATCAATCCAATGTAAATAACAACGAAGCCGACGAGCGTCAGAGTCGCTTCGGTTCCGTTCAATGTCGAGGAAACGGCCTCACTAGTTCTGAGTTCGCCCTGGATGACCCACGGTTGTCGACCGATCTCTGTGACGTACCACCCCGTGAGAAGCGCCGCATAGCCGAGCGGCGACGCAGCGATCATCGTCTTCAGGAATCGATTGCTCTCCGAAAGGCGGCCATTGTAGATGAGATATCCGCCCCATAGTGCCAGCCCGATGAACAGGAATCCGAGTCCAACCATGAACCGGAACGACCAGAACACCATCGCTACGGGCGGGTTCTCCTCGTACTCGTTTAATCCAAGTACTTCGGCGTCAAAGTCACCACCGGTAGCAAGGAACGACCCGACCCCTGGAAGACTCACAGTAAAAAGGTTCTCAGCTTTCGGATCGGTGATTGCGTCTATGCTCTTTGGGAACGCGAGCAGGTGTAAGTCTGCCGTGCCGGTCTCGTAGTGGGCTTCCATAGCGGCGAACTTCTGCGGCTGCGTATCTGCGACGTGGCGCCCATACGCGTCACCATGGACTGCTTGTAGAGGAGCGGTGACAAGCAGGATGATAACTGCGAGTTTCAACGCAGTGTTCCATGCGGCGGCATCGCGCTTCTTCCAGACAATGTACGCCGAGACCCCTGCGACCAGTAGCGCGACAGAAATAACCGACGCATTGACCATGTGTATATACATCCACGGCATCCGGGGCGTGAAGAACGCAGCCAGCGGGTCAGTTAGCTTCGCGACCTCCACACCGTTACGCGTGATCATCTCGAAACCCTGTGGAGTCTGCATCCAAGCGTTGACGATCAGGATCCAGAAGGCCGATAACCAAGCCCCGACTCCCACCAGTACCGACGAGAGGATGTAGGTCTGATCGCTGACGCGTTCCTGACCGAACAGCAATACTCCGAGGAAAACAGCCTCAAGGAAGAACGCCATCTTCGCTTCGAATGCGAGCGGCCCACCGATCAGTTCCCCAGCCACCTCAGCGAACTGTGGAAAGTTCGTCCCGAACTGGAAGCTCATCGGAATGCCGGTGACCGTTCCCATGACGAATCCGGCGGCGAACACCTTTACCCAGAATGATCGCAGCCTTGTGAACCGCTCGTCGTCGGTCCGAACGTCTTTCCAAGTGAAGTAGACGATGAACGGCGCCAGCCCGACCGAGAGCGAGGCGAAAATGATGTGAACGCTGATCGTCCAGCCGAACTGCGCACGACTCGCAAGCTCCGGTGAGAGCTGTAGCGCCCATCCCTGAATCAAGACATCGGGAAGCACCGTCGAGAACATAGCTCTGTTTCCCCGCGGAAGTAAAAGAGAAGTTGTGTAATTCTCTCATTCGAGAACTGTACTACGGCAATTTATATCCACAAAACCGTAGTTTTTGTAGCCAATACGAAACGCTCACTGGTAGCGCCGGAGGCAGAGGCCGGAACTCTGAATCGCGGCACTATCCACAAGAAAGAAGTGATTCCTGCGCAGGCCACTCGTAGTGAGCATCACTTCTGTGACCGTGAGTGTAAGGGGGAGTGGTGGTCCACCAGTGTCTCCGGAGAGTCTCATCCCAACTGGAAAGACGGTTACGAGCCGTACTACGGTCCGAATTGGTCACGAAAGCGACGGGAAACAAGAGAACGCGACGGATATGAGTGTGTCCTCTGTGGCGTGACGGACGGTGCGAGCAGACTCATCCACAGGCGGGAACTCTCCGTTCACCACGTTACCCGAATTAATGACTTTGAGAACCCTGCTGACGCGAACGGTCTCGGGAATTTAGTAACTCTCTGTACGTACTGTCACCAGCGCGTGTTCGACTAACTACCCGACAACATGTCACAGTAGTCTCGGCGCTTGCAGTCATGTTAGCGTGGGAGTGCCCACATCTGACTCCCGACCAGCGTAAGTGAGTGCCGCCGAAACTTATGTGTATATCTGTTTACATTACGAGTATGACGGAGTCTCCGTGGCGCGAGAAGGAGCGGCTACGACGCCTCTACGTAGATGAGGGCCTATCGATGGCCGAGATTGGTGACCGACTTGGTTGTACGGGCACAACCATCTCTGACTGGCTTAACCGCTATGACATCGACGCACGCGACCCGGATCCACCGACGATGGAAGGCGAGGACCATCCACGCTTTGTCACGCGAGAGGAACTAATTGAGGACTATCAGAACCTCGCTGACGAGCTGGGGAAGACGCCTAGCCAAGAGGAATAGAACGGCCACGGTGAATATACGTGGTCCGCTATCCGAGGTCACTTTGATGGGATGGGCGAGCTACAAGATGCTGCTGGTCTCAAACGTCATCGGAACGGTTGAGTGACGCTCAGATGTGAGGTCTGTGGTGAGGAGTACGACGAGAAACACGCGAAGAAGGACCCCTCCCGGTTTTGTAGCCGCAAGTGTAGTGCTGCGTGGAAAGTCGAAGCCTACAGCGGTCACGGGAATCCGAACGGGCACAAGCCCGTCTCGTGTACCTGTGAATGGTGTGAGAATAGCTACACGGCAACGCAACACGAAGAAGAGAGTACGCGATTCTGCTCGCAGGAGTGTATGATCAAGTGGCGGGCGAGAGAATATTCAGGGGAGAACCATCCGCGGTGGAAGGACAACGACGACTACTACTGTGGTCCAAACTGGGCACGACAGCGGAGGAAGACTCATGACAGGGATGGTCACGAGTGTCAGCACTGCGGTAGTGAGGACCAGCTACAGGTTCACCATATTGTTCCGTACGAGTCGTTCGACGATCATCAAGAGGCGAACCGACTGTCGAACCTCATCACGCTCTGTGTGAGCTGCCACCACCGGGTTGAGTGGGGTAGTCTCATTGTACAGTCAGTTGAACGTGTTCTCGGAATCGTAATCGGACATTTGGCTACCGTGAATCGCCACAGAATGGCCGCCCGCTCTCCGTGACGCTCACAGGGGAATATAACGGTGGTCATGTGCTCAATACAGTCCTCTGTATCTCGCACACTGATCCTGTCTCTTCTTAAGGATTTCAACAGAACTGGTGAGAAAGAAATGAAGCAACGTTAAGCGTTAACTGGCGGACACTATGTTGGGGTGAATCTGAGCTCAGGGCAGAAGCAGCGAGAACTCGCTCGTCTCGTGGAACGATGTGGTTTCCATATGGAATTTGACGGACCTTGGTACATTGTCTTGGGTGTCGACATTCTGGGCTAGTGACAGGACCGACATAGGTCAGCAGAGTCGTAGAATCGGTGTTTCACATTCTGTAACGGTGACTCCAGTTATTACGGAGTGGACCTCTACGATTCGTACATGCCCGTAAAAGAGGCTTATTGCGTTGAGCATCGCGCAACCGGCCACTCAGGAAACCCAGATACACGTCGAGTCAGTGCTGAGAGTCTGGTACTCAGGAATTACGACGATGCTACCCACGATGTTCATATCACAATCACCGACCACAACGGCAAAACCGCCTTTACTCGGACTGTCTCTGTCGGTCCACGAGACACCATCAGCATCCAGACTCGTCTCGACCGCGCGGTATACCGAGTAGACGTCCGACTGGATAACGATGTGGATGACCGCGCAGAGTGTCTTCTCGGCAGCGATCCGAATGAGNCGTCTCGACCGCGCGGTATACCGAGTAGACGTCCGACTGGATAACGATGTGGATGACCGCGCAGAGTGTCTTCTCGGCAGCGATCCGAATGAGTGTGCCAAGATCGAAACTGGAAACGGTGTGGTTAGCGTCGTTGAAGGCTATCTTTGAACGGCTGGCGTGTGCTGGCGGAGAGCCTATGAGACTGTGGTGTCAGTCTCGTTCTCAGGGTCAGTTGACAGGTCTTGTAGAGTTGCCGAAGCTGTTACCGGGGTATTCCGTCGGCGTGCCGCAGCCACAGACCTACTCGTGGCTACCGCTAGTGGTCTCAAAATTAAGCGCGTTTCAGTAATACAGAGATCGCTATTCAACAGAGCAAAATGAACGAGTTTCGAATACCTGAGTGTGTATGAGAGAGCACAGTTGGAAGTCGGCTACTGACACGGTCCTCGGAGTACTCACAGAGTCCCGTGAGTTCGTGTCTGGCCTCATCCTGAATTTCGCACTCATTATTGGAGTAATGATGTTTGAGTGGAGTCTCGTTGAAATCGTCGTCATATATATCATTGAAGTAGCAATTATCTGTTCTCTCTTTCTTGCCGTCGCGTTGTTCACTCCACAACCAGTAGATGACCGTGATGGAGACGTGTGGAACACGGAGCCTACTCCAGTTCAGCCAACTTCTTTTCTTCCGCCGATTTACTGGCGGAATATCAAATTTGTCGGGGACAAGGCCGTCTTTATCGCGCTCCTCATTGGAGTACTCATGAGAGCTATTTTTTTCAATTCTGAACTGATTTCAGCACTGCCCCCTTCAGTTGGACTCGCGATTGCTGGCATCGTTCTGTTCTGCTCTGTTGAATCCGATGACGGCACGGGGTTCGCGATCTCTGAAGTCACGATAATCTCACTTTTTGTCGTCAAGGAGGTGGATCG
>NZ_AOJK01000032.1 GCF_000336875.1 Halorubrum californiense DSM 19288
GGGGAGGCGTGAGGCTGCGGTGCTGTGCGGGGCGGGACTCAAAGGGGCAGCCGCGAGGACGAAGCACGGCGTAGCAAGCACCGCAGCGAAGGAGCGAGTAACGCGAGCGACTGAGCGAGGAGCGCAGCAAGCCGCGCGAGTCCTCGCGACTGGGGCTTTGGAGGAGGCTGTCTGGATCGCTTCGGGAACCGTTCTATATTCTCCAAACGACCTGTCCGGAACCGTCTACACCACCTGTTCGCCGTCGTCGTCGTACACCTCGATGGCGTCGACCGGGCACGAGCGCGCCGCGAACTTCGCGTCGAGCTCCTCACCGTCGGGAACCTCGACGACGAACAGGTCCTCGTCCTCCTCCTCGCTTCCCGCTAAGTCGGCCTTCCCGTCGTTCAGGTTCTTTTCGAAGGCGTCCCACTCGGCGACGCACTGGAACATCCCGACGCAGGTGTCGCGGTCGAACTCGACGTACATGCCTACCGGTTCGGCGAGCCGATACAAAGCGGTGACGACGAGAGGTGTAGGGCTCCGGTCGGTTCGGATTCGACGACTGACTCGGATTCGATGACTGACTCGGATTCGATGACTGATCGGGACTCGACGGTCGATCCTCGGAAACTACCTCCAAAGCCCCAGCCGGGAGACGCTCGGAGGCGACGTAAGCACCGCAGCGAAGGAGCGGAGCGACTGAGCGAGGCGCGCAGCGAGCGTCCGGGCGTCTCCCGGCTGCCCCTTTGCGTCCCGCCCCGCAGCCTCACGCCTCCCCAGCCTCGCCGCTCGCTCGGGGCTCCCTTCGGTCGCCCGTCGCTCGCGGCGTCCCTCGCGCGTGCGACTCACAGCCTGACGGCTGTTCGTCGGCACGCGCCACCGCAACTGCGCTCCGGACTCGTCTCTCGCCACCGATCTTCTGCGGTCGACCGTCCTTTTTAAGCGTCGCAGGCACCCATCGCCGCGTATGACCACGGTCTGGCTCGTCGACCGGCAGTTCGACTCGAAGGGGCTCGTCCGACTCACCTACGCCACCGAGGACGGCGAGCGGATACACACGAAAGAGCTGGCCGAACAGCGGCTCGTCACGGGCGGCGGGATCACCGCCGGCCGTGAGGTCGAGGAGAGCGCGCTGGGCGAGACGCCCGCCGACGAGGTCGAGCGGTTCGCGTCCGAGGCGTCGAAGATGGCGGCCGAACACGACCTCGACGACACGGTCTGACGGCCCCCGGTTGCGATCGTGCCGGCGCTCCGTCCCGCACAACCGAGGCCGTTAAGGGGGAACCGGCGGAACGTGTGACCGAAATGCCCAGTGGTGAGTACGACCCCGACGCCGTCGAGTCGCGCTGGCAGCGGCGCTGGGTCGACGAGGAGACGTACGCCTACTCCGACGACGACCCGGTCGATCCGAACACCGTCTTCTCCATCGACACGCCCCCGCCGACGGTATCGGGGAGCCTTCACATGGGCCACCTGTACGGGTTCACCCTCCAGGACTTCGTCGCGCGCTTCGAGCGCATGAACGGCGGGGAGACGTTCTTCCCGTTCGGCTACGACGACAACGGCATCGCCTCCGAGCGCCTGACGGAGGACGAACTCGACATCCGGCACCAGGACTTCGAGCGGCGCGAGTTCCAAGCGAAGTGCCGCGAGGTCTGTGCCGACTACGAGCAGCAGTTCACCGAGAACGTCCAGTCGCTCGGGGTGTCGGTTGACTGGAACCACACGTACCAGACGATCGAACCGCGCGTCCAGCGCGTCTCCCAGCTGTCGTTCGTCGACCTCTACGACCAAGGCCGCGAGTACCGCGAGAAGGCGCCCGCGATCTGGTGTCCCGAGTGCGAGACCGCCATCTCGCAGGTCGAGACCGAGGACGACGAGCAGGCCAGCCACTTCAACGACATCGCCTTCTCCGTCGCCGGCAGCGGCGACGCCGACGGGGGAGAGGGCGACGCCGACGCCGAGGAGTTCGTCATCTCGACGACCCGGCCCGAACTCCTCCCTGCGTGCGTCGCCGTCTTCGTCCACCCCGAGGACGACGACAATCAGCATCTCGTCGGCGAGTCCGCCGAGGTCCCGCTGTTCGGCCACGAGGTGCCGATCATCGCCGACGAGCGCGTCGACAGGGAGACCGGCTCCGGCATCGTGATGTGCTGTACGTTCGGCGACCAGAACGACATCGAGTGGTACCAGGTCCACGACCTGGACCTCCGGGTCGCCATCGACGAGTCCGGCCACATGACCGACGTCGCGGAGGCGTACGAGGGGCTCCACGCCGACGAGGCGGGCGAGGCCATCGTCGAGGACCTCGACGAGGCGGGCGCGCTGCTCGACCGCCGCGACATCACCCACACGGTCAACGTCCACGAGCGCTGCGGGACGAGCGTCGAGTTCCTCGTCACCGAGCAGTGGTACATCGAGATGCTCGACAAGACGGACGAGTACCTCGACGTCGGCCGCGAGATGGAGTGGTCGCCCGAGAAGATGTTCACCCGGTACGAACACTGGGTCGAGGGGCTCCAGTGGGACTGGCTCATCTCCCGCCAGCGCTCCTCCGGGATCCCGTTCCCCGTGTGGTACTGCGAGGACTGCGGCGAGGAGATTATCGCCGACAAGGCCGACCTGCCCGTCGACCCGCTCTCCGACGACCCGCCGGTCGACGCCTGCCCCGAGTGCGGTCACGACGCGTTCGAGCCCGAGGACGACGTGCTCGACACGTGGGCCACCTCCAGTCTCACGCCCCTCATCAACGCGGGCTGGGACTGGGACGAGGAGGCCGAGGAGTTCACGATGGAGCACCCGGAGCTGTATCAGTTCGACTTCCGGCCGCAGGGCCACGACATCATCAGCTTCTGGCTGTTCCACACCCTCGTCAAGTGCTACGAACACACCGACGAGGTCCCGTTCGAGGAGACGATGATCAACGGACACGTCCTCGACGAGAACCGCGAGAAGATGTCGAAGTCGGTCGGCAACGTCGTCGAGCCCGAGGCCGTGTTGGAGGAGTTCCCGGTCGACGCCACGCGCTACTGGGCGGCCGGCACCGCCGTCGGCGACGACTTCCCGTTCAAGGAGAAGGACCTCCGCGCGGGCGAGAAGCTGATCCGGAAGCTGTGGAACGCCTCGAAGCTCGTCGAGTCGCTGGCGCCCGAGCCGTTCCCGGCCGAGCCTGAGGGCGGCCTCCGTGAACTCGACCGGTGGCTCCTCGCCGAGCTCGACGCCGAGGTCGAGCGGCTCACCGACCTCCTCGACGACCGCGCGTTCTCGAAGGCCCGCGACGAGCTCCGGAGCTTCTTCTGGAACACGTTCTGTGACGACTACCTCGAGATCGCGAAACAGCGCGAGGACGACGCGGCCGCGTACACGCTTCGCACCGCCCACCGGCGGTTCCTGAAGCTGTTCGCGCCCCTCCTCGCGCACGTCACCGAGGAGCTGTGGCACGACATGTACGCCGACGCGAGCGACTCGATCCACCTCGGTGACGGCGCGAGCGATTCGATTCACCTCACCGACTGGCCCGAGCCGCTGGGAGTCGAGGCGGACCGCGCCGCCGGGACCGCCGCGACCGCCGTCGTCGGCGCCCTCCGGAAGTACAAGAGCGAGAGCCAGCTCCCGCTCACCGCCGCGCTCGACGCGGTGGAGGTGTACGCCGACGTGTGCGGCTTCGAGGACGACATCACCGGCGTGATGCACGTCGACGACCTCGCGGTCCACCCCGACGGCGACGCGCCCGTCGAGACGGTGATCACGGGCATCGACCTCGACTACGCCACCGTCGGCCCGAAGTACGGCGACCAAGTCGGCGACATCGAGGCGGCTCTCGCGCAAGGAGAGCACGAGATCGACGGCGACGAACTTCACGTCGCGGGCGTCACGCTCGTCGACGACGAGTTCGGGGTCGAGGAAGAGCGGCAGTATCAGGGCGAGGGCGAACTGCTTCAGGCGGACGACGTCGTCGTCATCGTCCGAAACGACGCGTAGGCTCCACTTCCTTCCCTCCGATTCCTCACCCAATTATAGGTCCGCGCCGACGGCGTCTGCGACCGAGTCGAACCCGTCCTGTTCGAGCAGTTCGAGGAGCCCCTCGTTGATGTCGCGCGCGAGTCCCGGCCCCTCGTAGACGAGTCCGGTGTACAGTTGGAGCAGCGAGGCGCCCGCCCGTATCTTCTCGTAGGCGCCCCCGGCGTCGGAGATTCCCCCGACACCGATGACCGGGACGTCGGTGCGCTCCGCGACGAACCGCACCCGATCCGTCGCGAGCGACTCGATCGGTTTCCCCGAGAGGCCGCCCCGCTCGGCCTTGTTGTGGCTCCGCAGCGAGTCCGGCCGCGACGTCGTCGTGTTAGTCGCGATGACGCCGTCGAGGCCGAGGTCGTCGACGACGCCGAGCGCGTCCTCGACCGCCGGCTCCGGGAGGTCCGGCGAGAGCTTCACGAGTAGCGGGTCCGCGCCGGCGTCGGCGAGCGTCCCGAGGATCCGCTTCAGGGCCTCGCGGTTCTGTAGTTCGCGGAGGCCCGGCGTGTTCGGGCTGGAGACGTTGACCACGAAGTAATCGCCCGCGTCCGCGACGCGCCCGTACGTGTACAGGTAGTCGTCCGGGGCGTCGTCGAGCGGCGTCGACTTCGATTTCCCGATGTTGACGCCGACGGGTACGTCCGGCAGCGGGTCGCGGTCCAAGCGCTCGCCCACTCTGTCTGCGCCCTCGTTGTTGAACCCCATCCGATTGACGAGGGCCTCGTCCTCGCGTAACCGGAACAGTCGCGGGCGCGGGTTTCCGGGCTGTCGCTCGGCGGTGACGCCGCCCACCTCCACGTGGCCGAATCCGAGCGACGCCAGCGCCCGCGGGACGTGCGCGTTCTTGTCGAACCCGGCGGCGACGCCCACGGGATTCGGGAACGTCGACCCGAACGCGTCGACCGCGAGCCGTTCGTCGTCGACCGCGTACCGCTCGGCGAGCGCGTCGTCGACTGGCGTTCCTTGGACGCCGCCAAGCAGTCGGTGGATCAGTCCGTGTGCGGTCTCCGGCGGTAGCCGGAACAGTACTGGCTTCAACAAATCGTACGCGCCCATCGTCTGGGCCTCGTTACGAGCGACAATCAATCCGCCGACCGCGGTCCGTATCGCAGTCGCTCGGCGGCGTAACTGTGGCGAACTCCCGCGGTCCGCGTCAGAAGTCGTGTTCGAGCTGTTCCGGGTTGGCGTCCGCCCTCTGGATAATTATCTTCCCGTCTCGGACCCGGACGAACACCTCGTCGCCGATCTCCATGCCGGCGACGGCGAGCTCGTCTTCGTGGAGGTTCACGTGGACGTTATGGTACTCCCCGTCGTCGTCCTTGGCGCCACTGGGGCTGAGCTTCTTTTTGCGGACCATCGCGGGTGTGCTTGTCGCACTTCGCCATAGCAGACACATAAGTGTTGTTTACGCGTGTTCGGGTTTCGGCTGACGGCACGCGTGCGCACGATGAAATTTTTTACCCGAACGGGAAGACCGTCCGAGATTGATCGGCCGGTGACTCACAGAAATACGAGACCGACCCGCGGTGATTCGCGGGATCGGAATCACCTGGTAAACCCCGAATCAGCGTGTCGCGCGCGCCGAAGGTCCCGCGAATCGTCGCCGATCGCCCGTTTCGCTTCCGCTTCGAGCCGCCAAATCGCCAGCCCCCGCCGAGGTAATATATAAAAATTGTGGCGCACAGCTTTCATTTCCCCGATATATTTATTACACACTGTGTGCTGGTGTCACACGGAGGCAAAATCATGGTACGTGAAGACGGTAAGCGAAACTTTGCCCTTCGAGAGGAAGACGGATCGGAACCGAGCGAGTTCTCGGGAAACATGCCGCGTCAGGCGGCGCTCAAAGCGGCTCGAACCCTCGAGCCGGCACCCTCCGAGGAGGCGGCGGAGCGAACGACGCTTCGTCTCCGGGAGAAGGGGACCCAGAAAGTCCACGAGTACGAGGGGTGGGCTTGGAAGGACGGCGCTCCCGAGGTCGACGACGCGGACGAAGACTTCTGGCTCAACGACCTCGACGACATCACCAAGGCCAACGTGTCGAAGCAGGGAATCGAGTACCTCGACGACGAGTAGCCCTTCGGGTGCGCCGGTTCCGATCTCTTGTTTTCGCTGCCGGCCGGCCGGAACGCCTCGGACTTGATCACCCTTTCGCGACAGAGATACCGTCCCGGGTAGGTTGGTCTCCGCTTCGACTCGATCCGGTCAGTTGTCCCGCTGCTCCCGCCATGAAATCGCATGACGTGGCGCAGGTAGTTCGACGGGGTTAAGTACAACCCGGGCATTCGAAGAAATGCGAAGAACGCATCGCGGACTCGGGCCGTTCAACTCGGCCCGGTTTCGCTGGACCCGTACCGTTCCGATGGGTTTATGACCCGTCGTCCGGTACGTTCAGGTCCACGAAAGATGAGGATCACGCCCCCTGCGCTCCGGCGTAAGCGGTGATCTGATGTGAGCCGTGGTCGTTCGGTGCCATCCAAGCCGCTGGGTAAAC
>NZ_AOJK01000033.1 GCF_000336875.1 Halorubrum californiense DSM 19288
GGACGACGCCGGCGTTGTTCGCGACGTTCTCGACGAGCACCCGGAACGCGTCCGCCGTCTCGCCGTCCTCCAGGACGACGGGCTCGCCGTCGTCGCCGCCGGTGCGCACGTCCGGGTCGAGCGGGATGCCGCCCAGGAACGGGAGCTCGTGCTCCTGCGCGAGCCCCTTCCCGCCGCCGGAGCCGAATATCTCGTGGAAGCCGCCGCAGTCCGGACAGCGGAAGCCGGCCATGTTCTCCGCGATGCCGAGGACGTTCGTGTCGTGTTTGCCGAACATGCGGAGCCCCTTCACCGCGTCGTCGAGCGCCACGTCCTGCGGTGTCGTGACGATCACGGCGCCCGTCAGGGGAAGCGTCTGGAGGATCGTGAGCTGGGTGTCGCCCGTCCCCGGCGGCAGGTCCATCACGAGGTAGTCGAGTTCCCCCCACTCCACGTCCTCGACGAGCTGGGTGATGATCTTGTGGACCATCGGGCCGCGCCAGATGACGGGGTCGTCCTCGCCGGTGAGGAAATCCATGCTCATCAGCTTCACCCCGAACCGCTCGGGCGGGACGATCGTCTCGCCGTCCGTCTCCGGGCGCTGTTCGGCCGACACCATCCGCGGCACGTTCGGCCCGTACACGTCGGCGTCGAACAGGCCGACGCGGGCGCCCAGCTCGGAGAGCCCGGCTGCGAGGTTCACCGCAACGGTCGACTTCCCGACGCCGCCCTTCCCGGAGGCGACCGCAATCACGTTCTGGACGCCCGGGAGGACCTGCTCGTCCGTCGAGAGGTCGTCCGGGATCGACGCCGACAGCTCGACGTCGAGGCCGGTGTCCGCGAGCGCCTCGCGCACGTCGTCCGCGACGGCCGACTCGTTCGGCGAGAAGGGCGCGCCGAGCGCGAGCGACACGTGGACGGTCCCGGCGTCGTCGTCGACCTCAACGTCGTTCACCAGCCCGAGCGAGACGATGTCGTCGCCGAGGTCGGGGTCCCGCACGTCCGCGAGCCGCTCCCGCACGTCCGATTCGTTCATGCCCGGTGGGAGGGCCGTGGGTCGAATAAGGGTTCTGTACCCGGGCGCGCCACCGTTCGCGACGCGCCCGCGGTCACCCGCTCAGTCGATCCGCGTCCCGGCGTCCTCGCCGCGCAGGAACGGGGCCAGCCCGTCCGCGCCGAACACGTACGCCGGCGCGTCGAGCGCGAGCAGCTCCCGCACCTTCGCGGCCATCCCGCCGGAGACGTCGGTCGCGTCGCTCGCGCCGAGCGCGTCCGCGACCGCGGCGAACTCGTCGATCTCGCTAATCACGTCGCCGGCGCCGTCGAGGACGCCGGGGACCGTCGAGCAGACGCCCACGCGGCGCGCGCCGAGCCCGGTCGCGAGTTCCACGACCAACTCGTCGCCCGAGACGACCGTCACCCCGTCGCCCGCAGTCGCCACGCCGTCGCCGTGGAGGACGGGGACGAGCCCCTCGCCGAGCAGCGTCACGGTCGATCCGAGCGGGAGGTCGAGTCCGCCGTCCGCGCCGTCGGCCCGCGCCGCGAGCGACAGCGGGTGGACCGGGACCGCGGGCACGCCGCGCTCCCGCAACCGCTCCAGCACGTGCGCGTTGAGGCGCTTCATCGCGCCGTGAATCGCGGCCACCGCCTCCGCGTCCCGCGTCCCGTCGGTCGTCGACACCCCGTGTTCGCTGGCGTGATGGTGGCCGAAGCTCCCGCCGCCGTGGACGACGACGAGCCGGTCGGCCGCGCCCGCCGCGAGCGCGTCGGCGACGGCGTCGCAGGCGGCCGAAAGCGCCGCGTCGTCGAGGGTTTCGGGCCGGCCCTTCTCGGTGATCAGACTCCCCCCGAGTTTGAGGACGACGGGGGGTGCGGCGCCGTCGACGTTGCGGACTGAGTCATCGCCCGTCACGGCTCCACCACCCGGACGCCCTCCGTCGCCAGCTCCGCGCGGAACGCCTCTTCGCAGCCCTGCGTGAACGACAGCGCGGTCTCCGTCGCGTCGCTCTCGTCCAAGGCGACGATACAGCCGCCGCCGCCCGCGCCGGTGAGCTTCGCGCCGTGCGCGCCCGCGTCCCGCGCGGCCCACACCATCGCGTCGAGCGACCGGGCGGAGACGCCGAGCGCCGTGAGCAGCCCGTGGTTGAAGTCCATCAGCTCGCCGAGCTCCGCGAGCAACGCCGGTTCCGGCTCGCTGTGGGGGTCAGCCTCGGCGAGCAGCTCCTCGCCCGTCCGGACGAGGTCGCCGATCGACTCCACGGTGTCCGCGGCGAACTCGTGTTCAGCCCGCAGTTCGCGGACGCCCGCGACCAGTTCGCCGGTGTCGCCCGCGCCGCCGTCGAAGCCGACGGCGAACGGCAGGTTGGGGGCGTCGATCGGCTCGCAGTCGTCGCCCTCGACCCGCACCGCGCCGCCCATCGTCGAGCAGAACGTGTCCGCGCGGGAGGCCTGTCCGTCCTGAACCTCGTACTCGGCCCGGTACGCCCGGTCGGCGATCTCACGCCGGTCGAGCGGCTCGCCGAGCGCGCGCGTCGCGGCGTCGATGCCGGCCACGACCACGGCCGCGGACGACCCGAGCCCCGCGCCCAGCGGGATGTCGCTCTCGACGGTGATGTCGAAACCGGCGTCGGGCGCGTCGGCGGCGTCCCGGGCCTGCTCGACGGCCGCGTCGACGTACCCCATCGCGGCCTCGACGAGCGGGGTCGGCACGTCCACGTCGGGCCGGTCGCCGGTGCCGCCGGCGTACTCCACGGTGAACCCGTTCAGGGAGAGGTCCTCGGCCTCGACGCGCACGTGGTCGTCCTCGCGCGGCTCGACGGTCACCGCGGCGCGTCGCTCGATGGCCGCCGGCACGGCCGGCTCGCCGTAGACGACGGCGTGTTCGCCGAAGAGGTACACCTTCCCCGGCGCCTCGCAAACGGTCATACGGCGACCGTCGCTCCGCGGGCTTACAGTCGTTGCGCTTGCCGGGTTCCGGCCCGCGGCGGAATCTATCTCCCCGGCCTGCGACGAGGCCTACTGCTCCGTCCGACTCGGCTCGCGGTCGCGGATCGGCTCCCGGCACCGGATCGCCCGGCGCAGCCCGATCTCCGCCACGTCGCCGCCGCACTCCGCGGTCCGCCGCAGCGCGCGCGAGACGCGCCGGAGTGCCGCTGCCCCCTCGCCCGCGTCGTCCAGATCCCGGTCGAGCGCGTCGATCTCGTCGCGAGCCCGACTGAGGTCGCCGATCGCGCCCCGAGCGACGTCGGCGCCGTCGTCGCCGAGGGCGACGCTCACCCCGTCGGAGACGACCTCCCGGACCGCGGCGCCGACGTCGCGACACGTCTCCAGCCGCCCGTCTGACGGCGGGGCGTCGAGCGACGCCGCCGCGTCCCCGATGTCCGCCGCCGCGTCGCGGAAGCGGCACAGCTCTCGCATCGCCGTCCACGACTCGAACAGCTCCGGGCGGGTCGTCCCGAGCGCGTCGACCTCCCCGAGGTCCGCCATGCCCCGGGAGACGGAGCGGTCGATCATCGACGCGAGGCGGTCGACCTGCCCGTCGCGGGAGCCGATCGGCGACGAGTCGGGGGGCGCCGCCAGCGCCTCGACCGCGTCGCCGTGTATCGAGCGCACCGTGAACGCCAGCTGTCGGAGCGACTGGCTCACGGAGACCTCCGCCGAGTCCAGCATGATCTGGACCGTCGTCGCGGTCCCCGACTCCGCGGCCACGGACATCCCGACCCGGTTGCGGGCGACCCGCTCGACGACGCGCCGCTGGGCCGGGGTGAGCGGCTCGTCCCGTTCGAGCGTGACCTCGCGCGCGCCGGCGGCGTAGGCCGCCCGCAGCGCCCGCTCTATCACCGCCGGGTCGGCCGACTCGATCCGGGCGACGGGCGGGTCACAGTCGTCACCGTTCCCGGTCTGGACAGCCAGCACGCCGTCGATGTGGTCGTGGAGCGTCACGGTGTCGCCGGACGCGACGCCCTGCGACTCCGCCCACTCCTTCGGGAGCGAGACCGTGTACGTTCCGTTTCCCACGGTCTGGACCTTTCGTGACTCCATCTCAGTAGAGCAGCTCCGGATCGTTTTCGATCATGTAGAGGGTCCGCGCCGCGATGTTCACGGCGTGGTCCGCGACCCGTTCGAGGTCCCGGACCGTCAACAGGACCCGCGACACGTCGTCCAACACCCGCTCGACCTCCCAGCCGTCCCCGTCGCTCTCCGCGATCAGGTCGCGGGTGACGCTCTCGCTCGCGCGCTGGCAGAGCGCGTCGACCTCGTCGTCGTCGGTCGCGACCGCCCGGCACGCGGCCGCGTCCTCGGCCTCGTACGCGGCGAGGCTCCGTTCGAGGAGGTCGCGCGCCGCCTCGCCGATGACGCCGAGCTGGACCTCCGGCGAGAGCGTCTGCGTCGCGGTCCGGAGGTAATCCGCGAGATTGACCGCGAGGTCGCCGATGCGTTCGAGGTCGGTGATGATCTTGAACGACGCGGTGACGAACCGGAGGTCGCCGGCGACCGGCTGCTGGAGCGCGAAGAGGTCGACGCAGCGGTCCTCCAAGCGCAGGTACGTCTCGTTGACCGCCGCGTCGCGGTCGACCACGTCCTGCGCCAGCGACTCGTCGCGGCGTTCGACGGCGTCGAGGCTCCGTTCGACCTGCCCGATCACCTGATCTCCCATGGCGAGTACGTCGGCCCGGAGCTCGTCGAGCGAGTCCTGGTACTGTTCTCGGGGCATGCGATCACCCGAACTTGCCGGTGATGTAGTCCTCGACGCGCTCGCTGTGCGGGTCCTCGAACACCTGATCGGTGTCGCCGTACTCGACGAGTTCGCCGCCCGTGAGGAACACGGCGGTCTGGTCCGATATCCGGGCCGCCTGCTGCATGTTGTGCGTGACGATGACGACGGTGTAGTGTTCGGAGAGGTCGTCGATCAGGTCCTCGATCTTCGCGGTGGCGATGGGGTCGAGCGCCGAGGCCGGCTCGTCCATCAGGATGACCTCCGGGTCGACCGAGAGACAGCGGGCGATGCAGAGGCGCTGTTGTTGGCCGCCGGAGAGGCCGAGCGCGTTGTCGTCGAGGCGGTCGCTCACCTCGTCCCACAGCGCCGCGTCGCGCAGGCACCGCTCGACGAGTTCGTCGCGCTCGTCCGCGTCGCTCCGGTTCAGCAGGCGGGCGAGCAGCCCCGTGTCGAGGTCGCCGTGCTTCTTCGGGCCGTAGGCGATGTTCTCGCGGATCGACTTCGGGAACGGGTTCGGCGACTGGAACACCATTCCGACCCGCTTCCGGAGTTCGACGAGGTTGACGCCGTCCTGGTAGATCTCCTCGCCGTCCAGCGTCACCGAGCCGTCGATCCGGGCGGAGCTGACCCGGTCGTTCATCCGGTTGAGACACCGGAGGTACGTCGACTTCCCGCAGCCGGAGGGGCCGATGAGCGCGGTGACGCTTTTCTCCGGAATCTCCATCGAGACGCCCTTCAGCGCGTGGTCGTCGCCGTAGTGGACGTCGAGGTCCTCGACCGCCATCTTGGTCTCGCCCCGGAACTCGTACTCGGTCCACTCCTCTCGGGTCTGCTCGACGGTCTCGCCGGCCGTCGTGGTGGGCGAGCGGTCGTCGGTCGGCGAGCGGTCGTCGGTCGGCGAGCGGTCGTCGGTCGATGCGGTCTGGGTCTGTTGAGTGGTGTTCTCGCTCATCGGATTCAGGTGTGTGTGAGCCGCCGCCGGAAGTAGTAGCGCGTCGCGATACCGATCGCGTAGAAAGAGAGGACGACGATCAGGAGGACCAGCGCCGTCGCCCAGCGGAACTCGTCCGCGTTGCCGACGTTGCTGCTTGCGCCCACGCCGGCGGAAATGAGGGCGTACAGCTGGTACGGCAGCGCCGAGGTCGCCTCCAGCAGGGCCGGGTTGGCGACGAACGGCGGCGACGCCGTGAACTGGAAGCCGCCGATGACGTCGACCGTCTGCGAGCCCGGGACGAAGGTTCCGCCGGCCATCGTCAGCAGTATCGGGGCCGTCTCGCCGGCGATCCGGCCGACGCCGAGGATGACCCCAGTGACGACGCCCGGGAGCGCCGCCGGGAGGACGACGCTCCGGATCGTCTGCCACTTCGAGACGCCGAGCGCGGCGCTCGCGTCGCGGTACTCGTCGGGGACGGAGAGCATCGCCTCGCGGGAGGTGATCACCACGAGCGGGAGGAGCATGAACCCGAGCGTGATCATTCCGGAGAGCAGCGACTTCCCGTTGCCGAACCGAGGGATGAGGAAGGCGAACCCGAACAGCCCGAAGACGATGCTCGGGGTGCTCCACAGCCCGTTGGTCGCGACCTCGACGACCTGCGTGAACCGGCCGCGGTCCGCGTACTCGGTGAGGAAGACGGCCGCACCGACGCCGAGCGGCACCGCCAGCGCGACCGCGCCGGCCACGAGCCAGACCGTGCCGACGATCGCGGGCAGCACGCCTTGGAAGTCGTTGAACAGGGCGACGCCGTTCATCACAAACGGGACGGACACCGGGAGCGTGACCGAAATCCCGAGTATCGTCGTCTGGGGCCCGGTGCCGAGCCCTATCTCGGCGCCGTTCAGCAGCCCCGGAATCCCCTGAACGACGACGAAGGCGACGAGGATGAACAGGAAGGCGACGATCGAGAGCGCGTTGAGGTAGACGAGGACGTACGCGCCCATGTGGCGCCCGCGGGCGCCGAACCCGCCGTACGCCTTCGCCGACGCCCAGCCGCCGTAGAGGGTGGTGAACAACGTCGCGACGGGGATCAGGAACTCCGCGGTGATCGCGGCCTGCTGTGCCCAGCCGAGCTCCCACACCCACGTCGGCCCGATGACGCCGGTCAGGAACACGAGTCCGGTCAGCGCGAGGAGGCTCCCGAGCGGGAGCGTCGACCCGAGGTCCTCGCGCGGGAGGACGGTGAGCGCGAACGCGACGCCGCCGGTGGCGATCCCGGCGACCGCGCCGACCGTCGTGCCGAGGCCGAGGGTCTGGCTCGCGACGGCGCCACCGACGACGACCCACGGGACGGCGGCGCCGATCCCGGCGATCAGTCCGGCGCTCGGGTCGGGGGTCGTCTTGACGTACCCGAGCCGCGATCCGGCCCCGAAGGCGATCACCGCGACGCCGAGCGCGGTCAGCAGTCCGCCGAGCAGCGTCACGGTCTGGACGCCGAACAGCGACCCGGTGAGGCTGACGCGCTCGAACATCGCGGCGACGGCGAGCGCGAACAGGACCGCGGAGAGCCCGACGGCGACGCCGGCGACGGCGTCCGTCTCTGTGGTGTTCGGCTCGACGAGTTGCGCGTCCGCCTCGCTCGCGCCCGCCATCAGACCTCACCTCCGAGCCGCTTGTGCACCCGCCACTCGATGTACTGCGCGCCGATGGAGATGACGAGAACGGTGATGAACAGGATTACGCCCGCGACGAACAGCGCGTCCATCTGGAACCCGTCCGCCTCGCCGTAGTTCCGCGCGATGATAGAGGTCAGCGTCTCCTGGCCGTAGAAGACGTTGACGAGCGGCTCCGTGAGCCGCGGCACGCCCCGCAGCATCACCGTCGCGGCCATCGTCTCGCCGATGGCGCGGCCGACGCCGAGCAGGACCGCGGCCGACACGCCGGAGAACGCAGCGGGCAGCGTGATCGAGGTCATGGTCTGCCAGTCGGTCGTCCCCATCGCCAGCGACCCGCTCTTCATCGACTCGGGGACGCTGCTCAGCGCGTCCTCCGCGACGGAGACGACGGTCGGCAGCGCCATCACCCCGACGACGATGCCGACGAACAGGTACGATCCCTGTCCGGTCGTCTGGAACTGGGTAGACGCCCACGGACCCAGCACGGTGAACCCGATGAACCCGTAGACGATCGAGGGGATGCCGGCGAGGATCTCGACGCCGGGCTTGACGACCTCGCGGACCGTCGCCGGGGCGATCTCAGAGAGGAACAGCGCCGCGGAGACGCCCAGCGGGGCGGCGACGGCGGAGGCGATGAGCGTTACCATCACCGTCCCGTGGATCATCGGCACCATCGAGTACCGGATGGGCGGCGAGACGGCGTCCCAGTTCGGCTGGATGAACATCCGCAGGCCGGGGACCGTGATCCCGAACACCGTCGCGCTCTCGTATCGGATCACCGGGACCGACTCTCGGAAGATGAACACGATGATCAGCCCGAGGATGAGGATCGTCGACACCGTCATCATCAGCGCGATGACGTACGCCGTCTCCTCTTGGTACCGGAACCAGCCGATCCCCGCGGCGGTGAGGAAGGCGAGGAAGGGAACAATGGTGAGGTCGGAGACGGCCAGAAAGCCGACGAACGCGCCGAGCAGCGACAGGACCATCACGGCGATGATCGCCAGCGCCGTCGGTTCGGTCTCGTCGGCGAACTCCCTGAGCCGCCTGCGCTGCGCGCCGAGCGCGTCGCGTATTCGTCCGCTTTGGGAGCCGATTACCGGTACCATGAATCTGTTATGAGTGACATCCTCGTGATGCGTGTCTGGTGGAAACGTCGTGTGGTCGACAGCGGATCCCGGACGTCCCGCGAGGGGTTCGGCGACCGACGCGGGCCGAACCGGGTCGGTTCTCGGTGCGTGGCTGAAGGGCCGAGGCGCGGGGACCTACGGCGAGAGGAGCTCTTCCGTCGCGACGGACGAGACCTGCTCTTTCATCGACTCCAGGTCGCTCGTCGGGAGCGGGATGTAGTTGTTCCCCTCGACGAAGACGGTCTGTCCGAACTCGTTGAGGAACATGTTGACGAACGCCGCCTCGCGCGTGTCGTAGCCGCCCCCGTCGGGGTTGCTCTCCTCGATCAGCGTGTACATGTGGAGGTCGCGGTTGAGCGGGTACGAGCTGTCGAAGATGGTGTTCTCCGCGTCGCGGCTGGTCTCGTACAGCGTGCCGTCGAACTCGATGGAGATCGGGATGACCGTCTCGCTGGTGAACGCGAGCGCCATGTACGCGATGGACCCCTCGTTCTGGCCGACGGCCTGGGCGACCTGCTGGTTCTGCCCGAAGCGGGTGTCGACACCCGACATCGAAGCGTCGGCGGCGCCGAGCATGTTCAGGCGGAACGAGGTGTCGGTTCCCGACCCCTCGGCGCGACCGATGGCGTAGATCTCTTGGTCGTAGTCGACGCCGTCGATCTGGTTCCAGTTGGTAATCTCGTCCTGGTAGATCTGGCGAATCTGCTCGCCGGTCAGCTGGGTAACGCCGGCGTCGGCGACGTCGGAGCTGATGACGACCGGCTGCCCGTCGCGGCCGACGACGTTGTCGACGACCGTGTTCTGTGCCTTCTCATCGCTCCAGTCGAGCTCGGCCGTGATCGGGCCGGAGGAGTTGCCGATGTCGACGAGGCCGTCGGTGACGGCCTCACAGCCGGTCCCCGAGTGGCTCAGGCCGACCGTCGTCGGGAACGGCGGCGAGGAGCGCTGGTCGGTCGGCTCGAAGCCGAACTTCGCGGCGAAGTAGTCGGCGATGAGCATGTCGTCCGCGCCGTCGGCGGCGAGTTCGTCCCAGCCGGGGACCGAACTCTCGTCGTTGGCGCCCCAGTATTCGCCGTCGCTCGGCGGCGCGTTGGAGTTCCAGTAGGAGCTCCCCGTGTTCGAGATGGGGTACACGGTCGAGGAGCCCTCGGCGTTGAGCAGCGACGTACTCTGCCCGGAGCTGTCGCCGCCGTCGCTACCGTCGCTGCCGTCGGACCCGTCACTGCCGTCCATGCTGTCGCCGCCGTCCCCGGAGCCGCCGTCGCCGCCGTCGCTACCGCCGCTACAGCCCGCCAATCCGGCGGTTCCGAGCGCACCGCACGTGATGAGAACTTTCCGCCGCGACACGCCGCCGTCGACCCAGTTCCGGTCTGACATCGAGTGGAGACACAGCGTAGCGTATTAAACTGGTTTATATTTCTGATATGTCCGCGTCCGTGACCGAAGTGAGTACTCGGTAGTTCCCATATCTATCATAGCGAGATAAATAACCTATATAGCACAGTATAGCACTCTAATGGCCTCTATCTGTCAATACTCGGCTCTGACCGAAGGAATAACACCACCGTGTCGAGTACGGCACCACATGAGCCGACCGGTGACAGAAAACGTTTCAACCGACGTACTCGTCGGCGAGGTCGTCGATCGAACGGACGAGGATCCGGAGTCGATCCGGACGTGGCTCGATCCGTTCACCGACGACGGGACGGTCTCGTCCGCGGCGATAGAGGCGAGCGTCACCGACGTGGCACAGATCCTCGCGACCGCGGAGACCCGGGTCGACCTCGCGACGCGGACTCACGAGGAGACGACCGCCGCCGCCGCGGACGCGCCGGACCTCGATATCGTCGCCGTTCGACGCCGCGCGTTCGGGGACCGGCTGGACGACCTCCGGGCGGACGTGGAGGCGCTCGGCGACGAACTGGGCGAGGCCAGATCGGGACTTGACTCCCCGGTGGAACTCTACCGCGCCGCGGTCGCCCTCCACGAGGTCACGACCGACGCGCAGGACATCGTCCGGATCGCTCACGACCTCGAAACCGAACTGGAGGCGTTCGAGGCGTGGCTCAACTCGGCCAACCGACGCCACGACGCGCTCGTGGACGAGGTCGACGCCGCGGCGGAGTCGGTTGCGGCTGTCGCGGAGACCGTCGAGTCGCTTCGGGACGTCGCCGAGCCCGACCGAGAGCGGTGGTTCGACGCGACGGTCCAGACGCGCGTCCTCGACCTCGTCGTCGCCGACCTTCGGGCCGAGGCCGACGACCTCCGCACGTGGGCCGGCCGTGACGGCGTCTCCTTCCCGGACGGCGTCGACGAGCGGCTCGACGGCCTCGAAACCGAGGTAGCGGACCACGCGGCGGCGCTCGCCGACGGACCGGCGTGGGACGACCGGTTCGAGGAGCGGCTCGACGGCCTCGACACGGAACTCGAGGCCGTCGAGCCGCCCGTGGCGTGGGCGCGCGTGGATGAGACCGTCGCCGAGGTGCGGTCGGCGCTGTCCGACGGCGGACCGACGCCGACGGACGCCGCACCGCCAAATACGTCGTCGCCCGAGCCCGGCCCGAACGAGACCGACGCGAACTGACGCCGCGGTCCCGCGCCTCGACGCCGCGGCCTCGCCCATCGACGCCGCGGCCCGTACCTATTCCACCCGCGCGAACGTCTGATCGGGCACTGACCCAGATCCCGTCGCTCGTCTCCCGGTCGCTTTCGAACTTCGCCGAGGGGCTGGTCGTCGCGGTGCCGCGGCTGCTTTCTGGGCTGATCTTCCTCGCGCTGGCGTACCTGACGGTGCGGATCGTCCTCTCCGTTGTCAGCAGGTCGATCGAACGACTGTACGTCGGCGACCGGGAGCTGGTCGGCGACCTCATCGTGACGCTCGTCGCGATCTTCCTCTGGTTCGGGGTCGCGCTCACCTTCCTCAAGGTCGTCGGCATGGGCGACATCGCCGCGAGCCTCGGCACTGCGGTCGGCTTCATCGCCCTGGGCCTCTCCTACGCGCTCTCCGAGATGATAGAGGACACGGTGGCGGGCGTCTACCTCCTGCGGGACCCCGACTTCAACGTCGGCTATCGCGTCGACGCCAAGGGCGTCACCGGCACCGTCGCCGCCATCGAACTCCGGAAGACGCGGATCGACACCGACGCCGGCGACCGGATCGTGATGGCGAACCGCGGTGGACGCACGACGTTCCGGCGGCGGAGGAGACCGCCGGCGACGAGGCGTCGACGGCCGACTGAGCGCGGGCCGCGGTCGTGTCACACTCTCCCAACACTTATCAATCCGCTCCGAAACTCCATCGCTATGGCAACCGAGTCCACCGAGACCGTCGACGCGACCGCCGAGGGCGACACCGCCGAGGGCGACACCGTCGAGGGCGACACGACGCTGGCGGCGCTGTCGCACGCGTCGGCCCTCTTCGCCTCCTTCCTCGGCCCGATCCTCTTCCTGATCCTCGCCGACGACGGCGACGAGCTCGTCGAACGGAACGCGAAGAACTCGCTGAACTTCCAGATCATCGTCTTCGTCGCGCTCATGATCGCCGGCGCCCTCAGTTTCGTGTTCGTCGGCCTCCTGCTGTTCCCGATCATCGCGGTCGCCGACCTAGTCCTGGTCCTCGTCGGCACGGTGAAGGCCAACGACGGGAAGGTGTACTCGTACCCGTTCACGCCCGACATCGTCTGACGACGGTCCTCTTCCGGTGGTGCGGCTACCGACGGCCGGCGGGCGGAGACCGACGGCTAGCGGGCGGAAGTCGACCGAAACGGGACCGTGAACGCAAAAAGCGACCGGCTTAGAGCTCGTCCTCGAAGTCCTCGAGGGCGAACACGGTGTCGGCGCCGCGGCGGTCGAGCGTCTCGTTGGCGAGGAGCCAGTAGACGACCGACAGCGCGCGTCGACCCTTGTTGTTCGTCGGGATGACGAGGTCGACGTTCGACAGCTGGTTGTTGGAGTCGCACATCGCGATCACCGGGATGCCGACGGTGATGGCCTCCTTGACGGCCTGCGCGTCGCCGATCGGGTCGGTCACCACGACGACGTCCGGCTCGATGTAGCCGGCGTAGTCGGGGTTCGTCAGCGTGCCGGGGATGAAGCGGCCGGTGCGGGCGCGGGCGCCGATGGCGTCCGCGAACTTCTCGGCCGGGAACCGGCCGTACTGCCGCGAGGACGTGACGAGGATCTGCTCGGGGTTGTAGTTCGCGAGGAAGTCCGCGGCCGTGCGGATCCGCTGGTCGGTGAGGCTCACGTCGAGGACGTAGAGCCCGTCGTCGCGGACGCGGTGGATGAACCGCTCCATGTCCTTCGTCTTCTGCTGGGTCCCGATGTGGACACCCGCGGAGAGGTAGTCCTCGACCGGAATCAACAGGTCGACGTCGTCGTCGGGCATGACGTCGTCGTCGAACGGGGAGGCGTCCTCCTCCTCGGTCTCCTCGGCGGCCTCGCTCTCGGCGTCGGCGGATGCCTCGGGTTCGGCGTCGGCAGACGCCCCCTCGGCAGCCGCGTCGGCGGTCGGTTCCTCGGTCGTGTCGGCCTCCTCCTCGACCGCCGCGTCGACCGCCTCGGTCTCCGCGTCGTCGTCGAGTTCGACCGCGTCGTTGTCTTCGCTCATGCGTGGTGTGGGCCCGTCATACCGCGTCGTCCGCGATGCGGACCAGTTCGTTCAGCTTGGCGGTTCGCTCGCCGCCGACCGTGCCGGTCTTGATGTAGCCGGCGTCGGTCGCCACGGCGAGGTGTGCGATGGTGGTGTCCTCGGTCTCGCCCGAACGGTGGGAGATAACCGTCTCGTACCCGTTGCGGGCGGCGAGTTCGACGGCGTCGAACGCGTCCGACAGCGTCCCGATCTGGTTCGGCTTGATCAGGATGCTGTTGGCCGCGCCGGCGTCGATGCCGTCTTGAAGCCGCTCGACGTTGGTGACGAACAGGTCGTCGCCGCAGATCAGCGTCCGGTCGCCGACCTGATCGGTCAACTCCGCGAACGCCTCGTAGTCGTTCTCGTCGAGCGGGTCCTCGACGTACGCGAGGTCGTACTCGTCGACGAGGCCGGCGACGTACTCGATCTGCTCGTCGGCCGACTTCGTCTCGTCGCCGTACACGTACGCCCCTCGGTCGTCGTCGTACAGTTCGGCGGCGGCCATGTCGAGCCCGAAGCGGATCTCGAATCCGACCTCCTCCTCGACGCGGTCGACCGCCTCGTCGACGACCTCGAACGCGTCCGCGTCCGAGATGGGGGGCGCCCACGCGCCCTCGTCGCCCTTCGCCGCGGGGACGCCGCGCTCGTCGAGCACGTCCGCGACCGCCGCGTGGACCGCGGCGTTCGCGAAGACGGCCTCCGAGACGCTCGGCGCGCCGACGGGTGCCGCGAGGAACTCTTGGATGTGGGTCGCCTCCTTGGCGTGCTCCCCGCCGCCGACGACGTTGCCGAGCGGAATCGGGAAGTTCTCGCCGCGGAACGCGCCGCCGAGGTGCTGGTACAGCGGCGCGCCCAGCACGTCGGCCGCGGCCTTCGCGGCCGCCATCGAGATGGCGACCGCGCTGTTGGCGCCGACCGCGGAGAAGTCGTCCGTCCCGTCGGCGGCGCGCAGGGCGTTGTCGACCGCGCGCTGGTCGCCCGCGTAGACGCCTTCGAGGCGCGGCACCGCGTGTTCGCGGGCCTTCGCGATCGACTCGCTCGCGGGCAGTTCGATCGCCTCGTACTCGCCCGTGGAGGCCCCGCTGGGGGCCGCCCCGCGGCCGAAGCCGCCGGACTCAGTGAGCACGTCGGCCTCGACCGTCGGGTTCCCCCGCGAGTCGAGCACGCGACGGAGCGAGACGCTGGTGATCCGCGTCATCAGCTCTCCCTCCGGACCGTGAACGGGAGCGCGCCCGCGTCGTACTCCTCCGCGGCGACGAGGATCGGCTCCGTCTGGTCCGTGTCGATCAGCACGGGCGCCCCGTAGGACACCTGTAGCGCTCGCGCGCCGAGGATGCGTGCCTTCTCGTATCGATTGTATCGCTGTCCTGACATAGTTACTGGTACGGCGAGACGACGTCGACGAGGTCGCGGTGGCTCACCAACATGCGCCGGCAGCAGTGCCGGTCGACCCCGAGGTCGTCGAGCACCTCGCCGGGGTCCTCGTCGCCCTCGCGAGCCCGCTGTTTAAACTCTTCCCAGTGTTCACCCACGACGTTGCCGCACGTGAAACACCGGACGGGGATCATCATGACTGGATCACCTCAGCGGTAGGACTTCTGGTAGCGAGCGCGCGCGCCGGGTCCGCCCCACTTCTTGGGTTCGGACTGGCGCACGTCGTTGACCAGCAGGGTGCGGTCGAAGTTCATGTACGCGTCGCGCAGCTCGGCGTCGCCGAGGTGCTGGACGAGGCCGCGGGCGATGGCGGTCCGCGTCGCGTCCGCCTGGCCGCTGAAGCCGCCGCCCTCGACGTCGATGTCGATGTCGACGCCGTCGCGCAGCTCCTCGCCGGCGATGCGGAACGGCTCGAGCATCTTGAGCCGCGCCTGCTCCGGTTCGACCAGCTCGACTGGCTGGGAGTTGATGCGAACGCGACCCTCGCCCTCGCGCACGGTGGCGCGGGCGACGGCCGTCTTCTTCTTGCCTGAGGTGTTCGTTACCATGTGACGTTGGCTCCCAGTGACTCGGAGATCGACCCGAGCGTGGTGAATTTGATGTTCGAGAGGCGGTCGAGCGAGGTGCCGTCGAGGACAACGCTGTCGATGTCCTCGTCGCGCTCGTAGGGGTTCCCGACGTACACGCGCACGTTCGAGAACGCCTCGCGGCCGTCCTCCGACTTGTACGGCAGCATGCCGCGGATGGCGCGCTTGAAAATCCGGTCGGGGCGCTTGGGGTAGTACGGCCCGCTGTCCGAGCCGAGTTCCGCGCGCTTGTGGTACGTCTCCATCGTCGCCTCCTCGTTGCCGGTGATGACGGCGTGTTCGGCGTTGACGACGGCGACGGTCTCCCCGGCGAGGACGCGCTGTGCGACCTCCGAGGAGACGCGACCGAGGATACAGTCGCGGGCGTCGACGACGACGTCCGCGTCTATCTTCGCGAGACTCATCGAATCACCCGGACGTTGCTTCCTTCGGGGTTCTGTTCGACGTACTGTTCCAGCGTCACCGCTTCGCCGGCCTGGTCGATCTTCGTCCGGGCGGTCCCGGAGAAGTCGACGGCGGCGACGGTGACGTTCGTTTCGAGCACACCGCTGCCCAGCACCTTGCCGGGGACGACGACCGTCTCGTCTTCCTGAGCGTACCGCTCGATGCGGCCCAGGTTGACCTCAGCGTGCGTGCGCCGTGGCTTCTCCAGTCGGTCGGCGACGTCCTGCCACACGTTGGCACCGGAGTCACGCGAGACCGACTTCAGATCGGCGATGAGGTTCTGTAGTTTCGGATTCGTCTTGCTACTCATAGCTGTCCCTCCTGAGTGGAGAGTTCGTGGAAAACGGAGTGCAGGGAGCAGGATTTGAACCTGCGGACCTCTACAGGACAGCGCCCTGAACGCTGCGCCGTTGGCCTGACTTGGCTATCCCTGCGTGCACTCCACCGTATTCCGGCTCCCTTCAAACCACTTTCGGTCCCGCCGCCCGCCGCGTCGGCCGCGGACGCTCCGACGGTCGGAGCGGCGCCGCGGCTGTCTGCGGGGGCGACGGTCAGGGTATTGGTTTGAAGCGCCGTCATTTCCTTATACTGCGACTTTCGTCTGTAGTTCGTCCGCGCGCTCCTCGATGGAGTCGATGGCGCGGAGCAGCAGTTCCTCGACGTCGAACGAGCCGTCCGTCTCGATGTGGAAGACGAACGCGCCCGGCACTTCCTCGACTGCGACCTCCTTCCCGGGGAACCGTTCCGAGAGGTCGTTGTCGAACTCGTCGGTGAGTTCGATGTCCCCCTCGGGCGCCTCGATGACGCCGCGGAGGATGTTCGGCTCGTCGTCGTCGAACTCGCCGCGGTCGCCTTCGACCGAGACGCGCTGGAGGTGGCGGTAGCCGACGGAGACGCCGCCCTGGTGTTTGGCGTGCTCCTTGCCGGTGTCGAGGACCGCGTTGGCCTCGAACTCCAACCGCTGTCCCTCCTTCAGCTCGATGATCGGGACGTTGTCGTCGGCGACCTCGACGAGCGGATCGCTGCTCTCGATGTCGCCGGAGTACGCCGTCGCCGGGCCTTCGACGTCGAGCGCGAGGGTGACCTCGTCGCCGAGTTCGAAGTCGTCGAGCGGCGTCGTCAGGGGCACGAGCCCCAGCCGCAGGCCGATCATCTCGTCGAACATGACCGAGGAGTTCTCGACGAACTGGACCGTGTCGATCGAGAACGTCGGGACGTCGGCGATCATCGCGCGGCGGATGCCGTTGGCGAACGCCGGCGTAAGCCCGCGGATCAGCACTCGCGCGCTGCGTTCGTCCCGTTCGACGTACTGGACGTCGAATTCGTCTTCGGTCATGTCAGACTCGCTTGTTCTTCGGCGCCTTCGTCCCGTCGTGCGGGATCGGCGTGACGTCCTCGATGCGCCCGATCTCGACGCCCGCACGCGAGAGCGCGCGGATCGTCGCCTGCGCACCGGGGCCGGTGGACTTGTTGAGGTTGCCGCCGGGGCCGCGCACGCGAACGTGTACGCCCTCTAGACCGGCGTCCTTGACGCGCTCGGCGACGACCTCCGCCATCTGCATGGCGGCGTACGGCGACGCCTCGTCGCGGTTCTGCTTCACCACGGTGCCGCCGGACGACTTGGCGATCGTCTCGGCGCCCGTCTCGTCGGTGACCGTGATGAGCGTGTTGTTGAACGACGCGTACACGTGGGCGATGCCCCACTTTCCTCCGTCTTCGGATTCACTCATGGATGCTCACTCCTGTGACTCCGCACGCTCGGGGTGGAGATCGTCCGCGAGCGGGCTCGTCTCGTCGAAGGCGATGGCGCCTTCGTCGTCGACGTCCACCTTCACCGACGGGCGCGTGACGCGGGCGCCGTTGACGGTGATGTGGCCGTGGACGATGAACTGGCGGGCCTGCTGGGTCGAGGAGGCGAAGCCCTGTCGGTAGACGACCGTCTGGAGGCGACGCTCCAGCAGGTCGGTCACGTCGAGCGACAGGACCGTCGAGATGTCGTCGTTGTCGCCGAGGATGCCGATGCGGCGGAGTCGTGCGACGAACTCCGCGCCGGCGTCCTGAGCGGCCTCGACGTCGCCCTGCGCCTCGCCGAGCAGGCGTCGGGCCTCCCGACGCATGTTGCGCAGCTCGGACTGGGCGCGCCAGAACTCCTCTTTGTTCTTCAGACCGTACCGCGAGAGGAGGTCGGACTCCTCGGCGATGCGCTCGCCCTGGTACGGGTGGTTCGGCGTCTCGTAGCCCTTGGTGTTCTTTCCGGTGCTCATTCGTCGTCACCGCCCTCGTCGTCCGCCATCTCCTCGCGGATCTCCTCGACGTTGACCCCGATGGTCCCCTCCGAGCGACCCGTGGACTTGGTGCGCTGCCCGCGGACCTTCTGCCCGCGCTTGTGGCGCACGCCCTTGTACGATTCGATGATCTTCATCCGGTTGATGTCGTGACGGCGCTTCTCGTTGACGTCGGTGCCGACGAGGTGCGTCGTCTCTCCGGTGAAGAAGTCGTTCTGTCGGTTCGTCATCCACGACGGGACGTGGTCTTCGAGGTTCTCGGCGATGTCGACCACCGCGTCGATGTCATCCTCGTCGAGGAGCCCGAACGTGGCGTTTCTGTCCACGTCGGCCTTCTCGGCGACCAGCCGCGCCGTGCGCGTGCCGATGCCGTCGAGTTCGGACAGGCTTCGCTCGACCGTCTTCGTCCCGTCGAGGTCCGCGCCCCCGATCCGAACGAAGTACTGGAGGTCTTCCTCCTCCTCCGGCGAGTCGTCCTGTGATTCTTCCGTGCTCATGTGTTGGTTGTGGTGAGCCCTACCGGCGCGAATCCGGCGGTACTCGTCCGTTCGAGCGTTGCGGCGGGGATTCGAACCCCGGAGGCAGTGACGCCACAGAGTTAGCAACCCTGCGCCTTGGGCCAGGCTTGGCTACCGCAACCCGCGTTGTATCATCGCCCTCTCGGACTCGGGGCCCGACGCCCCTACAGTTCGTGCGTTCGTATGCTCCCGCTTTCGGTACTTAAACATCACGAAACGGCCGGGTCGCTGTGGGGGTCTCGCACGGTCGCCGCGGGCGCCGTCACGCGACCGTGTCGGTTCCCGGCCGGCGCGGTCCACAGGGTTCCGTGAGGCGTACTGTTTAGTGGGTTCCGCGGAAGGGGTCGCGTATGCAAGCCGTTCAGTTCGCCGACCACGGCGACCGCGACGTGATCGAGTACGGCGACTTCCCCGACCCCGACCCCGACCGCGGCGAGGTGCTCGTCGACGTCAAGGCCGGCGCGTTGAACCACCTCGACATCTGGACCCGACGCGGGATGCCCGGCATCGACCTGGAGATGCCGCACATCCCCGGGAGCGACGCGGCGGGCGTCGTCGAGGCGGTCGGCGAGGGCGTCACGCGGTTCGAGCCGGGCGACCACGTCGCCGTGAGCGCGGGCGTCTCCTGCGGGAACTGCGAGTTCTGTCGCAACGGTGAGGAGTCGCTCTGCGTCTCCTTCCACATCATCGGCGAACACGTCCGCGGCGTCCACGCCGAGAAGGCCGCGGTGCCCGCCGAGAACCTCGTCCCGGTCCCGTCCGGCGTCGACTGGGAGGTCGCCGGCTCCGCGTCGCTCGTCTTCCAGACGGCGTGGCGCATGCTCCAGACGCGCGCCGACATCGAGGCGGGAGAAAAGGTTCTGGTCCTCGGCGCCTCTGGCGGCGTCGGCCACGCGGCGGTCCAGATCGCCGACCACGCGGGCTGTGAGGTGTTCGCGACGGCCTCCACCGAGGAGAAGCTCTCCCACGCCGAGGAGTGTGGCGCCGACCACGTCATCGATTACGAGGCGAACGACTTCGCCGAGGAGATCGGCGAACTCACCGGCAAGCGCGGCGTCGACGTCGTCGTCGACCACGTCGGTGAGGCCACCTACCCGAGCTCGCTGAAGTCGATGGCGAAGGGCGGCCGGCTCGTCACCTGCGGCGCGACCACCGGCCCGAATCCGGGCGCCGGACTCAACCGCATCTTCTGGAACCAGCTGTCGGTCCTCGGCTCGACGATGGCGACGCCGGGCGAGGTCGACGAGGTCTTGGATCTCGTCTGGGACGGCACCTTCGAACCGCGCGTTCGCGAGGTCCTCCCGATGAGCGAGGCCGAGCGCGCACACGAGATGATCGAGAACCGTGAGGGCTTTGGCAAAGTGGTCGTTAAACCCGATAGTGAGCTCTGAGACCGACGCGCCCGCCGACGATGCGTCCACCCGCGACGCGGACGCGCCCGCCGACGGCACCACCGACGGCGGCTACGTCCACGTCCCCGGCACCGACGACGGTGCCGACGCGACCGACAGCGGCGGCGACGGCTCGCGGGACCCGGCCGTCGACGCCGACGAGCCCACCGCCGACGGCTTCGGTCGCAGGGGATGGGCGCTGACGGCGGCGATATTCGTCTGCGCGCTCGTCATCCCGGGGATCATCTACGTCTACCCGTACGCCGCGGGCTGGTTCGGTCTCCCGTTCTTCGCGACGTACCTCGCGCTCCCGCTCGTCCCAGCCCTCCTCCTCGGCCTCGTCGCGGTCTGGTCGATGACGGCCGCGACCGCCGACCGCGAGGAGTGAGCGGTCCGCGCGGCCGACGGCGCCCCCGTCAGATCCCGCCGGCACGCCGGCGAACGACAACCGTTTTGAACGACACCCGCGCAGTGATGATATGTTGATCACCGTCTCCGGCCCGCCCGGCAGCGGGAAGAGCACCAACGCCGTCCAGCTGGCGGACGCCCTCGGCCTCGGGCATGTCTCCGGCGGCGACATCTTCCGTGAGATGGCGGCCGAACGCGACATGACGCCCGTCGAATTCAATGAGTTCGCCGAGGAGGACCCGCAGATCGACCGCGACCTCGATCGCCGCCTCCGCGAGATCGCGGTCGAGCGCGACGACGTCGTCCTCGAATCGCGGCTCGCCGGCTGGCTCGCGGCCGACCACGCCGACTTCCGGTTCTGGTTCGACGCGCCGCTGTCGGTCCGCGCGGAGCGGATCGCGGAGCGCGAATCGAAGGACGTCGACCGCGCGCGAACGGAGACGGAGCGCCGCGAGGACTCCGAGCGCAAGCGATACAAGGAGTACTACAACATCGACATCGAGGACCTCTCAATCTACGACGCCGCGTACAACACCGCCCGCTGGGGCCCCGAGCCGTTCCTCGACGTCCTCGTCGCGACCGTCGAGGCGTACGTCCCGGACGACGACGAGGGGAAGGCTCCCGTCGAAGGCGTCGTGTACGACTTCTGACTCCACCACCCACCGCCCCGCATGACAGACGCTTCCGACGCCGACACCGACGCGCCCCCCGACGGCGAGAGCCCCCTCAGAGCACCCCCCGGTGAGCGGTCGGTACCGGAGCTGCTACGGTTCGGCGTCGTCAACCTGGACAAGCCGGCCGGCCCCTCCTCGCACCAGGTGTCGGCGTGGGTCCGCGACGCGATAGACGAGACGCTCGCGGCGCTCGACCCAGAGGGGCAGCCGACCGGCGGCGTCGCCCACTCGGGCACGCTCGATCCGAAGGTCACCGGCTGCCTCCCCACGCTGACCGGCGACGCGACGCGGATGGCGCAGGTGTTCTTGGAGGGCGCCAAGGAGTACGTCGCGGTGCTGGAGCTCCACGGCTCCCCCCCGACGGACTTCCGGGACGTGGTCGCGGCGTTCGAGAGCGAGATCTACCAGAAGCCGCCGCGGAAGAGCGCGGTGAGCCGCCGACTCCGCACGCGGACGATTCACCACCTCGACGTGCTGGAGGTTGCGGACCGCCGAGCGCTCCTCAGGATTCGCTGCGAGTCTGGGACGTACGTGCGGAAACTGTGCCACGACATCGGGCTCGCGACGGGCGTCGGGGCGCACATGGGGCACCTCCGCCGGACCGCCACCGACCCGTTCGACGACCGAGACCTCCGCATGCTTCAGGACTTGGTGGACGCGCTCGCGTGGGCCGAGGACGGCGACGACGCGCTCCTCCGCGATGTGGTCCGCCCAGCCGAGGACGCGCTGACGCATCTTCCCGCGGTGACGGTCGCGCGGTCGGCCGCGCGCAACGTCGCGACCGGCGCGCCCGTCTACGCGCCCGGCGTGATCGACGTCGACGACGCGGCGCTCCCGACCGAGCGCGACGGCGATGGCGACGGCGACGGAGGGCCAAACGGCGGACCCGACGACGGGCCGCCGCTCGTCGCGTGTTTCACGCCGGACGGCACCGCGGTCTGTCTCGGACGGGTCGTCGGCGATCCGGACGCCGACAGCGGGGTCGTCGTCGACTTGGAGCGCGTTCTTTTATAATTCAGCTCCCCGCAGATCCGAACATGGACGAATCGGAGGCGGACGTGGCGAAGGGCGGCCGAATCAAACTCGGGAGCGCGAGCGCGGCGCCGGGAACGCTCGACCGCGGTCGGCTCCGGGTCGGGGAACTTCCGACTGGCGGCGCGGAGCGGCTTCCGGTCGCGGTCGCGAACGGTGCCGACGACGGACCAACGCTGTGGCTCACGGGCGGCGTCCACGGAGACGAGGCGACGGGCGTCGCGGTCGTTCAGGACGCGCTCGCGGCCCTCGGCGACTGCCTCGCCGACCTCGCGGGCGCGGTCGTCGCGGTGCCCGTCGTCTCTCCCGCCGGACTGCGTCGGAACGCGCGGGAGACGTACTACGCCGACGAGGACCCGAACCGCCACTTCCCGGACGCCGACGCGGAGTCGGCGCGCCCGCCGAAGCTCCAAGAGCGGATCGACGCCCGACTGTACGCCGCGATCACGGGCGAGGTACCGGCCGACGCGGATGGAGTCTCGGACGACGCGAGCGAGTCCGCGGACGATTCGAGCGAGTTCGCCGCCGAGACCGTCGGGAGGAACGCGGCCGCGGACGCGCTGATCGACTGCCACACCGCCGGCGTCGGCAGCGAGCCCTTCGCCATCCGCGACCGCGTCCTCCACGGCGACCGCCGGAGCGAGTCCGAGGCGGCCGCGCTCTCCGAGGAGCTCGGCCGGCTGATCGACGCGTTCGGCCTCCCGGTCGTCCGGGAGTACCCCGCGGCCGAGTACGTCGAAGAGAACCTCCAGCGGTCGACCGCGGGCGCCGTACTCAACGAGGCCGGTATCCCGGCGTTCACGGCGGAGCTGGGCGCCCACAGCGTCGTCGACGACACTCTGCTCGACGCGGGCGTCGCGGGCGTCTTCGGCGTCGCCGTCGAATTCGGGCTGCTGGCCCCCGGAGACGTGCCCGAGTCGGTCGGCGCGCCCGGGGTCGGCGTCGACCCCGCGCCAGTCGAGTTCCCCGTGCGGCGCTTCCGCGGGCCGACGACCGACGATTCCGGCCTCGTCCGGCACCGTGTCGCGGCCGGCGACGGGTTCGCCGAGGGCGACGTTCTCGCCGACGTCGTCGACGCCGCGGGCGAAGCGCACGCGACGGTTCACGCCGACAGCGACGGCTACGTCCTCGGTCGGTGCGAGGGGTTGGCCGTCTACGAGGGCGACCCGATCGGCAGCCTCGCGGTGCGGGACAACGGCGACCTCGAGGTCCCGCGGGACGCCGACGAGGAGTGAAGCGAAGTCCTTAATTACCGGACCGTCGTTCTTCAGCGTGTAGTCAGGGACCGTGGGGTAGTGGTATCCTATGCGGATGGGGTCCGTATGACCTGAGTTCGACTCTCAGCGGTCCCATAAAAATTCTGATCTATTACCATTATCGACAGTCTCAACACCGTCTAACGCTTCAAAACAGCGTTCGGGGGGCGTGCTATGAACCGCCTTCGAGGCGGTTCCGAGGGTGGCGGTCTGTGCCTCAACTGGGGCCGTCACGTATCAGAAAAATTTTAGTCTGTTGTCGGTGACCAAGACGACCGCGCACACCGCTGTCTCGGCTGCGACTGCTTCCGTCGCGTCTCGAAGGGCAGCGCCGCCGGCGTCGACGTCGATCTCGTCGACCCGGCCGACCAGCCGAATCGGAACCGCGGCCGCCGGGTCGAGGCCGCACGCGCTGACGGAGGCCAGCGATGAACGATCCGCTCGACAACGCGGATCTGGGCGACGAAGCGACGGTTTCCGAAACCAGTAGGATACCGCTCTGGCAGCTGGAGGACGATGATCACACGTACGGAAGCGACCGTACCGTAACTCGTCGCGAGCTCGTCTACACTCAGGTCGTCACCAACGACAACGGGAACGACGAGCTGGAGGTCACCGTTGAGGCCGATGTGATGAAGCGGCTCCCGAGAGAGTGGGACAGATCCACTGAGCCGCGTACCGATACCGAACGTCAGAAAGAACGAAGCAAGCTGTGGGCACATCGCGCGATTCGAGCGGTGTCGATCCTAGTCCCCATCGGGCTCATGACCGTCATTACGAACCACGTCATGGGCCGCCTCGTTGGCGGGATGACGATCAATGGTGAGACCATCGAGCCGCCGGGGGTACTTGAGACCGCCCTCGTCATCGCCGCTATCTCACTTCTGACTCTTCTGCTGATGTCGATCACCAGTGGCGTCCTCCAGCGAAAAATCGGGGTGAGTAACCGATGAGCCGCAGCGACCGCGGTCCATGGGAGATCAGCGGCGGGGCGCCCTTGGAGCCCGACATCGGTCCCGTCGATGATGTCGACTGTGGCTCCGGTCACTGCGACCGCGACGCCGTCTACCGCGTCGCGTGGCCGAACTTCGGCGGCGACGAAGCGCTCTGCGAGTGGCACCTCTGCCGCTTCCGTCACCAGCACACCGAGATCTGGGACCAGATGCGCGCGCTCGACGCCCCCAACCCCGACACCTTCGCCGTCCGCGGTCAGCGGTTCATCTCGCTCGACGAGGTTCCCGAGGAGATCGCCGTCGACGACGACCGGATGCGACGTGTCGCCCTCGGCGACGACGGCCTCGCGCTCTTCGAGAGCGCTGATGTTGGGCCCGGCGACCCCGTCCGGTTCGTGACCGTCGACCGGAGGCTCGACGTCGACGGGTCGATCGAAGTCGCGCGTGGGAAGGCCGGCTCCGTCGTCGCGTGGTACCGCGACCACGAGGGCGTGTACGAGTGGGATCCCGAGGCGAAGGCCGCGCTTCACGGAGGTGAGTCCGCTCGATGACTGACCGAGACTGTACGCATTTCGCTCGCGAACACCTGCTCGGGGCGACGGTGTGCGCCTACGGTGGCGGTGGTGTCAGCGTGAAGCCCTGGGACAGTGCGGGCCGGCTCCGCATGCCCGCGAGGCTCGACCGATGAGCGACGCCCTCGCTGCCGCGAAGCGCGCCGGGCACAACGCCGGACATCACGTCCTCGACCGCATCGACGCTCTCGAACCCGCCTCCGGCGAGCAGCACTGGGACGCGGTCGCGGAGACCGCGCTCTGGCCCTCGGACGACCTCCCGATGGCCGGACTCTGTGTCGTCGAGGCCGGGCTACCCGTCGAGATCAGGAGCACGATGGTCGTCCATACCGCCCGCCAGCGTCGCGGGCGCTTCAAGCTCCGCGAGGGGCAGCACGAGGCGCTCGTCGAGCGGAGCGGCGTCTATCTCTTCGTCGTCTGCGTGCCGCGTCCGTCGAAAGATCCCCTCGCGATGAAGATCGTGCCCGCTCGGAGTGTCGGCGGGCTCGTCGATGCGAACGCCAGCTGGCGTGAGGAACTTGACGGTCGCGGACGGAAGGCCCAGCTCACCTGGACAAACGTCTTCGACGCCGCGGAGGTCGAGTGATGCGGCTCGATCAGACTGTCCTTCGGCGCCCGATCGTGCGACACGTCGGAGACGAGCGGGTCCCGGCTAACCCCGTCACTGAGGAGATTATTGGCGACTCGCTCGGCACGGCCCGGATCCCGCGGCGTCGGATCGCCGGCGTTCACATCGACCGCATCCGCTCGGAGACGGTCCCGGTTCGCGGCTATCGCGACGGTCGGTACGTCCTCGCGATCGCGCCGGAACACGCCTCTATCGATGTGTTCGATTCGAGTGAGCGCGACACGGGAGAGCCGCCGCTCGACGTCACCGAGCCGTGGGTTCCTGTCGTGGCTGTCTTTACTGCCGGCCAGAAGGAGCCGGTCGTCGTCCCGCGGAAGGAGGTCGACCTGTGAGCGACGACTACCTCGAACCCGGCGCCCAGGGAGACCTCGACGAGCTCCTCGAGGGCGCGGAGCCGGTGACCTCCGACACCGACGACTCGATCGACGCCGGTGTCGACTCCGAGGAGGCGCGTGAGCTTCGTGACGCTGCCACCGAAGGCACCGGAGACGTCCATCCCAGCAGTCCGGAGGCGACCGAGTACCGGAGCTTCGACGCCGACGGCCCGATCCCGTACGTCGAGCCGCGTGTCCACGCGTTCGGCGCGCACCTGCTGTTCTCACAGCCCGACGCAACCTAGCAGGGTCATCCCGGCTCGCTTGCCCCGTACGACGCCGTCGTCTCGCAGTTCGAGCCCTCGATCGCGGAGGATGTCGGCGACTTCGTCTTCGACGGCGAGCTCTGGGAGATCGATCCCGACAAAACGCGGTACTGGTCCGGCGGCATCGCGGCGCCGTCGCGGCCCTACGAGACGTTCTACGAGTACCAGATCGCCGTCCGCGTACAGGACGGCCTCGGCGAGCGGAAGGCGACCTTCCAGCTTCGTCCCTCGGTCCCGGACGCGCGAGACGCCGACGGCGACCGCATCGGCTCGATGCCGGAGGATCTCCCGTACTGGAGGCCGTTTGCTGGAATCTAAACGTGATATCATCCGAATTAATACGAAGCGTTGATATTCGCGCTAATAGTGACCCTCCAGAGCTCTCCCAGCACATTTGCGACTGGTCTAACCGTTCTGGTTGGGCTGGTAGCATGTGCGCTCCCTGTGTGGCTACGAGTAGTCCGGTGGCCCCAACTGCGCGAGCAACATGCTGATTTAGCTGTCCCGTTTATTATCACAACGGTACTGTTCGGGTTGCTTGTTGTCTCCCTTCCGACGTATGACAGCATCATACCGCCAGACGCCTACACACTGTTGACTCTGGTAATCTTGGCGGCAGTATTGGTTCCATGGGCTGTATTTTGCCTCAGGTACACTGGACGAGATCACCTCCTGACGAATCGCCGAATCGGTGTTATTAGCATTGTACTCTATCTGTTCGTCACTGTACTCATATTGGATGTAACAGAAATGCTTCCGGGATCGACGCTATTGACCATCCTGTTGGGTATCGGAATAGTAGGCCTGTTTGGCGCGACATTCGCAATCGTCGGGATGGTGTTACTCTCCACGTATCGAGACGCCGAACTCCCCATGGGACAGAGTCTGGCAGTGGTACTTCCACCCGTTGTGCTAATGATGGCATCACAGGGACCTGGTGCTGATCCTACCACGCGAACGATAGTTAACGCCACTGTATTGGCGGTTGCTACCGGATCACTGTGGATGGCTGTCACCCGATACGATGTGCTTACTCGCAGGCCGGGGACAAGTCGTCTGGGCCTTCGCTCGGTGGTGACCGAGATGGACGAGGCGGTCTTGATAATCAATACCGAAGAGAACATTGTCAACGCGAATGCGGCGGCAACGGCCCTCTTTGGCACGGATATCGTTGGTGAATCCTTCGAAAGCGTTCTTGAGCAATCAGTCTCATCGGTGCGTGCGTGTGATACACTCGAATATTCGACCACAACCGGGACTCAGACGTTTGACCCCCGTGTGTCGAGGATAACTGGCGGTGGTGGTCAGCGACTGGGCCTTACCATCACCCTCATCGATGTGACTGACCGTGAAATGCGACGCCAGCGGATCGAGGTTCTCAATCGAATTCTCAGACACAACGTCCGCAATGATCTTGACGTCGTGTTAGCCAATTCGGACCGCATCTCAAACGACGAAATTCGATCAACTATCAAGAGCACACTCCAGGGAACACTTCGACTAAGCGCAAAGGCCCGTGAGGCTGAGGAGGTGATGAGCACTGTTATGACCTCCCCGGAGGAATTCGATCTTACGGCTCTTGCAATGGCTGTTGCTGACGAGTTTCGATCTGGCGACCCGAGTGGAGACATTACGGTGGAGGCAGCCGATATCCAGATCGTATCCCNTCTTGCAATGGCTGTTGCTGACGAGTTTCGATCTGGCGACCCGAGTGGAGACATTACGGTGGAGGCAGCCGATATCCAGATCGTATCCCACCAGCCTGTTGTTCGACGGATCCTCCGTGAGCTGGTCGAAAATGCACTGAAGCACGCCGACACCGACACACCCTGTGTCACCATTACCGTTCGAGAGAATCCGGATGGGGACACCGAACTCATCGTCGCTGACAACGGTCCCGGCATCCCGGATTTGGAGCAGGAAGTCGTGGCCGATGGACGGGAGACCCAACTCAAACATGGTCGCGGAATCGGACTCTGGTTTGTGAGCTGGGCTGTCACTCAATTGGGCGGTGAACTTGAGTTCGATCAGAACAATCCGACCGGTAGTACCGTTACTGTTCGACTATGCGATTAAACAAGCCCTATTGAGCGTGTCATAGAATCCGTCTCATAGTTTCTCGCACCCCGGATCGTTTCCCTGCTCGTAGTTGGTGATCGCAACGACGAGCCGGAGGCAAAGCGCGATGAACAAGGAAATGACAAGGATGATCAAACCCAGTGGTCCGACCAAGGCATCGATACTAGACCCTACAGATAGAGTGATTCCCATACACTCCTGAACAAATGGTCTAGGCTCGTCACAGCGTGCTGCGAATGGTGATATGACTGCGAGACCAATCATGCCAACTATACCAGCTGATACAGTTGTGACAACAACAGATATGATTGCAGCCGGTGAAATCTCAGCCTGATCGTTCATCGAGACTTTCAGCGTCAGATACTATCTCACAGAAAGAGTATCTATCCCGTTAGCAGGCCTTCTCTATCTCAAAACTGTTGTTCTATACCATCCGGAACCATCCGGAACACCTCGGGTTCATTTTATATACCTCGCCGAGAGTCCTCGGTGATGTGATTAGCGACGGAGCAGTCTTCGAAGACGACCACCTTCCAGCTCCGATTGTCGGTTGGAACAGCCACATGAACGAGGTGACCGACGCCGTCTCACATATTCAGAAGGGCCAGCGCGCCGAGAACTTCTTTCTATTCGGTCCCTCCGGCGCCGGGAAGACGACTGTTGCGAGAGCCGCCGTGCGCGAGCTCCGGCGCGAGGTCCTCGACGTGCCGCACGCGTATGTGAACTGCTGGCGGGACTATACCCGCAATGTCGTTCTCGAACGGCTCTCCCGCGACCTCGTTGGCGCCGCAGTCCCACGCTCCGCGTCGACGTCGACCTCGTCGCCGAAGGCATCCAGACCGGCACCGGTCCCTACAGCGCGAGCGTCGTCGTCAGCGTCGACGCGAACTCGACGCTCCGCATCGAGATCGAGGCGGCGAACGAACTGAACTGGGAGCTCGACACGCGTATCGCCGACGGCTCGCTAGAGATCGGTCGCGCGTTCAACGACGGCGACGGCGTCCCCGACGACGTGATCCCGAGTTGGGTCAAGCGTGTCGGCGAGGTGGTCGTCGACCGGATGGAAGGGGGCCGCGTGTGAGCGCGTCAGCGATGGTCGTCGATCCAGCGGCACCACGCGTCGAAGTCCTCCGCGCCGCACTGGTCGGCGATCGACTGGAGCGTCCCGATCTTCACTCGATCGTGGAGCGGGACGGTGACGGTTCGAACCTCACCGGTGTCGGGGTTCGTGTACTTCAGAATAGCGTGGCTTCCGCGCTGACGGTCTTTGCGGTAGCTGAAGGAGGTGAGAACGTTGACGATCTCTCGACCGGAGAAGTTTCGCGGCGGGCCGCTCATCCCTCGAACCACGGGGCGTCCGGCTCGGGCGCATCCGTGTCCGCCTCGCGGGCCTCTTTCGTCAGTTCGATCGCCTCGTCGAGGTTCGAGAGGGCCTCTTCGCGCGTCTCGCCTTGGCTGGCGACGTTCAGTTCTTGGTCGATCGCCGACCAGCCGCCTTCTTCCTCCTCGATCAGGCGGATCTCTCGGCCAGTACTCATGGCTGGTAGTAGTAGTGACCTCGGAATAAGCGTTCTGTCGCTACTGGTTCTCGTCAGAGAGATGCTCACGTCCGTCATCCGTCAGCCACCATGCCGGGTTTCTCCCTACTTTCTTGAAGTCGAGCAGTCCCTCGTCAGCGAGTGCGTAGAGTCGCTTCCGAGTGCCCTGCTTGGAGAAATCGAGATACAGAGGATGTAGTCAGCACTGGGACTGTGTTATTTTCTCCAGATAGGTCCTGAACTAGCCGATAGAATCTGCCTGCTCACTGTGTATGCGCTGTAGCCGACTCCCATCAGGTTTGTTGTATATTGTGTTTGAAAAGTTGAAACATCCACTCGGTATTTATTTCTCACCAACAATTTCACTTGCCTATGAACGGCCCACACCAACTGCCAGTTCAGAAATGGTCGCTTCCAGTCGTTTGGGCGTCCGACAGTGTATATTGGAGTACGAAATTTAAAAATGGTGAGAGAAGATGAATGGCGTTGGTAGCCTCAGACGAAAGGCATCTCACCGGCCAATTGGAACATTCATAGCTGTGCTTGCACTCTATTCGGGACTCGTCTTTGCGGGCCTCTACGGGATGTTTGGATCCGATATTCCGTCACCAGGGGGGCCGATTCTCTATGCATGGGCTCCGATGATTGCTGCGGGGGTGACGGTCTGGTTACTTGGTGAAAGCGTTCGAGATTGGCTTGGACAACTTCGCAACCTGCGAGCTGGCATTCACTGGTATCTCATCGGTATCGCCATCATGATGCTCGGTACTGAGGCCGAGACGATAGTTGCGGCACTTTCCGGTGCCGACGTCGCGGTTCCCTATGCTCCGGCTGGACAGTACCTCTTGACTTTCGCCGTTACGCTCTTTCTGGCTGGTGCATTGGAAGAGCTGGGCTGGCGTGGCTTCCTACAGCCTCGTCTCCAGCAGCGATTTAGTGCGCTTCGCGCGAGTGTAGTAATTGGCGTCGTCTGGGGCCTTTGGCACGTCCCAATGATACTCACTGGAACCGGCGGTTTTACCGTATTTTGGGAGTATATGCTGAATATCATAGCGATGTCAGTCATTCTCGGCTGGCTGTACAACAACACGGGGGGAGCGTTACCAGCCGTGATGATTGCCCATGCTTCGCATAATATGCCCCGTATCGGAGACGCTGCTGGAGACGTGCCTGCCGTGTTTGACATCCTGTCCGGGGACACCGTACTCTATCTGCTCTGTGCGTTGATCATTGCGCTGTATGCCGGGTCACAGACGTTGACACAGGATGGAACTCTTCCTGCGGTTCCCGGTCAACTCGGAGATAGTGTACCGGAGCAGGAGGGGATTGCTGACTAACGACCTGTTTGACCGGTTGCGGTTCAGTTAGTATACTAATTGTACTGACCACACCCAGCCAAAATGTAAGAAGTCTCAAGAACCACAACAGATCGGGATCTGTGAGTGTCTCCGTCATCTATTTAATCGCGCTGACGTGTGGGTTTGGTATTACATGAGCCAAGCGACGCTTGGAAGCGGTCCCTATCGGAACTCCAGCCTCTTCTCTGGTTACTATCTCGACGAGCGCGTTGCCGATCTCGACGCGTGGGACTGCGACGCCGAGGCGGAGGAAGCCTTCGAACAGATTCGTGACCTCTGGAATCGAGAGGGCACGCTTCTCCCTCCTACAAGGAAGACGAACTGATCGACACGTGGATCGCCGAGATTCTCGACATCCTCGGGTACGGCACCAGTTCCGAGGTGACGCTCCCGGACGGCGGCGGATACGTCGACCGACTGCTCTTCGAGAGCGAGGACATGCGCCGGGATAGCGCTGAGCAATCGGTCGGCAGCGACACGGAAAGCCACTTCTCGCGGTCGCTGTCGATCCTCGAAGTAAACAGTGGGAAGCCGACTTTGAGAAGTTCTTCTCCGAACAGCGGTCGTATCGCGACGCCTCTCACCAGATCAAGTTCTACCTCGAATGGACACCAGGCAATCTCAACTGGGGAATCCTCACTGGCGGGAAGAAGTGGCGACTCTACGGGACGAAGGACTACGAAACACAGACCTACTACGAGGTCGACATTCCGGAGATTCTGGAGAGTGGGAACCTAGAGGCGTTCAAGTATTTCTCCGTCTTCTTCCGTCCCGGAGCGTTCGCGGTCATGGTCGGACTCTGGCGGGTCGCACGTGAAAATACGGCGGATTCCGGCAGAATCGGTGGGACCGGCGACACTCGACGCCGAAACCGCGGTGAAGTTCGAAAAGAAGCTGGAGCGCCTGATGAGCGGGAAAGGGTTATCAGGAAATTCGGTCCCTCCTTTGCTGCGAGAAATTTCCCAACACATGGTAAGTCGAATTTCAGCGGTAGCTAGCTACTAACTCTGCTGAGTACGCCGAACTACCCTCTGGGTCCTGCCAGTCATCGCAATACGACAAAAATCGAAGCCGAAAAACGAGGGACGCCACCCGATCAGCTGAAGTCCCACGTCCGCTCGAAGATCGCGTTTCCGCTCGGGTCGTGGATTATTCGAACGACCTGCTCACCACTGTCCCAATCGCTGAGACTACTGTCTCCGTTACCGATCTCTTTCCGTTCACCTGTTTCCCAAGTGTCCTCCGGAATGGAGCTGTTAACTCTCTCCCCATCAACAGAAAGCACGAGATCACTCGCTTCAAGCGACTGACCGCCCGTTTTGGTGATGTTGATCGTTTTCGAGCTGTTGTCGTCAATCGTGAACGTCGCCTGCGGCGCGGTGTCGCCCAGCTGATCGCCGAGGCCGAGGACGAACGTCCCGATGACGGCCGCTAGGATGACTGTGATCGCGACCATCAGGATGACCCCAATAACGGGGCTCACCGCACGGTCGTCCGAGTTGCATTGAGTGTTTGGTTTCATAGTTTGAACCCAGCGGTTCACCGAGAAACGGTGCCTGAGAGCCTCGCGTGCCAGTGTCGTGTGGCTCGCCGGTTCGTTCCGATCGGTTGCTGGCTAACTAAAGAAATGGGAACCGGACTTATGTACTTAGTGCCGCGAATATCAGAGACGAAAATTGAGTGGAGTTCGCCGCGTTCAGCGGTACGAATCTGCGTTTTTTCGAATTCTGCGAAATCCGGGTACTCCGGGCACCATCGGCCGACAGGCGAGCATCTCGGGCACCGCTCCGCAGCGGGTAAATCCGGGTCGCTCTCCGCCTCATCCGGTCGATTCGGTACCCGTTCGGGGGGTCGACCTCGTACGGACGCCGCGCGCGAACACCTCTCTCGTGATCAACGAGTGAGTCACGCACGACGTGACGGGTGAACGAACCCAGAGACCTCGAGCGTGGGCACTGACGTGAAGAGTGGGTATACTTTTATTCTCACCCACACAACGTTCGCGTATGTCCGAGGCGACGCTCGATGACCGCGGTCGGATGACGGTCCCGAAGGAGCTGCGAGAGCGGTACGGCGATCGCTATCGCATCGTCGAGGTCCACGACGGGATCAAGCTGATCCCGGTCGCGGACGACCCGCTCGACGCCCTTCGAGACGAGTTCGCGGCGGCCGAGAAGACGGCCGATGAGCTCCGGGAGGAGGCGCGCGAAGCGGCGTTCGACGAGGCGGGACGCTGAATGTACGCGGAGACCGACTTCCTCCTCGCGGTGATCAAAGACGAAGACTGGCTGGGCGACGCGGCCGAGACGGTGTACCGCGACCGTCGGGACGAGCTGTGGACGTCGCAGTTCACGCTCATCGAACTGCTGCTGGTCGCCTATCGCGAGGACCGAGACACGGAGCGGGTCGTGACGAACGCCGCGAATCTCGTGGAGGTCCGCGGCGACGTCGACACGGTCGTCGCGGCGGCGACGTACGTCGAGGAACACGGGTTCACGCCGTTCGACGCGCTCCACCTCGTCGAGTCCGACGGCGACCGGATCGTCTCCAGCGATAAGGCATACGAGGGTTTCGCGCCGCGACTCGACCCGACGGAGCCGACCGAGGAGTGACGCTCCGCAACCACTAAACGCGGCTCGCTCCTTGCTCCGGTAATGGCCGACTGGACGGAGAAGTACCGCCCGAGCACGCTCTCGGAGGTGCGCGGCAACGACAAGGCCCGGGACGCGTTCGCGGAGTGGGCCCGCTCGTGGGACGACCACCGCGAGGCGGTCGTCCTCCACGGCAGCCCCGGCGTCGGGAAGACGAGCGCGGCGCACGCGCTCGCCAACGACATGGGGTGGGAGACCGTCGAACTCAACGCCTCCGACCAGCGTACCGCCGACGTCATCGAGCGCTTCGCGGGGCGGGCCGCGCGCAACGCCACCCTCGGCGGGAGCGCGGCGGGCGGCGGCGCGGCCGGCGGCGACACCGCCTCGCGCCAGCTCGTCATCTTGGACGAGGCCGACAACATCCACGGCAACTACGACCGCGGCGGTGCCTCGGCGATCACGGAGCTGGTGAAGGAGTCGGGCCAGCCCATCGTGCTCATCGCCAACGACTACTACGACATGTCGCGGGGGCTCCGGAACGCGACCCAAGAGATCGAGTTCCGCGACGTCTCCGCGCGCTCCATCGTCCCGGTCCTCCGGGATGTCTGCCGCAAGGAGGGGATCGAGTTCGAGTCCGACGCGCTCCAGCGGATCGCGGAGGGGAACCGCGGCGACCTCCGCGGCGCCATCAACGACCTTCAGGCCGCGACGCAGGGCCGCGACTCGATCACGGTCGGGGACGTGGTCACCGGCGACCGCGACAAGGCGCTGGGGCTGTTCCCGTTCCTCGACGCCGTGTTGAAAGAGGAGTCCGCCGAGGAGGCGCTCCAGTCGGCGTACGCCGTCGACGAGACGCCGGACGACCTGATGCGATGGCTCGAGAACAACGTCCTCGACGTGTACGAGCCGGCGGAGGCGGTCCGCGCGTACGACTTCCTCGCGAACGCGGACGTGTGGCTCGGCCGGGTGCGCGCCACGCAGAACTACTCCTACTGGCGTTACGCGACAGACAACGCCGCGGCGGGCGTCGCTGCCGCCCGCGACGGCGAGAAGGGCGGCTGGACCCGGTACGGCCGCCCGCAGTTCTGGTCATCGTCGGACGCGACCGCAGACGAGGTCGTCGGGAAGATCGCGGCCGCGAGCGGCTGTAGCGTCGCGACCGCCCGCCGCGAGGTGTTGCCGTTCCTCCAGGCGGTCACCCACCACTGTAAGCCCCGCGAGCTGACCGTCGCGATGGCGGCGGCCTACGACCTCGACGAAGAGGGCGTCGCCTTCGTCACCGGCTCGGGCGAGTCGACGAACAAGGTCGCGTCGATCGTCGAGGACGCGCAGGCCCGGCGCGACGAGCTGATCGAGGAACACGCCGACGGCGCCTTCGCGTTCGACGGACCGGACCGCGGTGACGACGAGGGCGACGCCGACGCGCCCAACGGCGCGGCGCGCGACGGCGACCGTGACGACGCGGACCCCGACGACTCCGAAACGACCCCGGACGGGACCGACCGAAGCGACTCGGCGTCGGACGACGATCTTTCGACCGAGGACGACGACGACGATCAGGCCGGCCTGACCGACTTCATGTAATCCGGAGGCGGCCGGTCACGGCTCCCCGCCGCTGAGACAGGGCGAGGTCGGGTCCGAGTCGCTCCCGCCCGCCTCCGCGGCCTCGATCGACTCCACGCAGCAGAACTCGAACCGCGCGCCGCCCTCGCGGCTCTCCGTCACCGAGACGTCCCATCCGTGAGCCGCCGCGATCCGATCGACGATCGCCAGCCCGAACCCGGTTCCGTCCGGCGCCGTCGTGTGTCCCGGTTCAAAGACGGCGCCCCGCTGGTCGGGGTCGATACCCGGCCCGTCGTCGGCGACGTAGAACCCGTCGTCCGTCCCGCCGACGGAGACGCGGACCGCGGCGTCCGCGGGACTCGTCGGGGCGTCGTCGGCGCCCGAACCGGCACGCGGCGAGAACGTCTCGGACGCGACGGGGTCTCTCGGCTCCGACTCATCGCCTCCGGGCTCGGTGAGGGGCGGACCGCCACCCTCCGGCGTGCCGTGTTCGATCGCGTTCCGGAAGAGGTTCTCGAACGCCTGTCGGAGCCTGTCACCGTCGCACTGGACCGTCGGGAGCGGCCCGTCGACGACGAGCGCGGCGTCGGCGGGCTCGCCGACCGTCCTCCACGCACGCTCGACAACCGATCGCAGGTCGGTCGGCTCGGCGGCCTTGACCGTCTTCCCCTCGCGGGCCAGCGTCAGGAGGTCGCTGATGAGGTCGTCCATGCGGTCGAGCGCGTCGAGGGCGCGCTCCAGCCGCTGGCTCAACGCGTCGCCGTCGAGTTCGTCGGCCAGTTCGACGTTCCCGACCGCGACGGAGAGCGGGCTCCGGAGGTCGTGGCTCACGACGCTCGCGAACTCTTCGAGCCGCTCCCGCTGCTGTTCCAGTCGCTTCTGGCGTTCCACCCGTTCGTCCGCGAAGAAGAGGTACCCCACCACGTCGCCGCCGTCGGTCGTCCGCCCGCGCTCGTGGACCCACTGCGGCTCCCCGTCGGAAGCCACCCGGTACACGACGTCGACGGGGTCCGCGTCGAGCGCCTCTCGGAGCCGGTCGCGGTCCTCGGCGGCGACGCAGTCGAGCCACTCGCCGTCCGGCCGCTCCGGCGCGTCGAGCCGCGGCTCGCCGGCCGCCTCGATCACGAACCGAGCGGGGTCTCCCTCGGGACGGCGATAGGCGATCCCGGGGCGTCGTTCCATCGCTCGCGACACGTATCAACGAGGTCACTCGGCCGGAATAAACCTTACTCGGCTATCACTTGTCAAACGCTGAGATAAAATCGAAAAAGCGTGAAAAGAATCGATCGCGCGGACGGGGCTGCCGAGAGACCTTTGTCGCGGCCGCCGATGGATCGGCGTATGCGCGCAGCGATCCTCCGAGAGCACGGCGAGCCGCTCGCGGTCCGCGAACTCCCAGCCCCCGGGCCGGCCTCCGACGGTGCCGTCGTCCGCGTCGACGCCTGTGGCGTCTGCCGCAGCGACTGGCACGCGTGGGCCGGCCACGGCGAGTGGGCGGACGACCGCGTCCCGCGCGGCCAGGTCCTCGGCCACGAGCCGGCCGGCGAGGTCGCCGCCGTCGGCGACGAGGTCGACCGGTTCGGCCAGGGCGACCGCGTGGTCGTCCCCTTCTCGCTCGGCGACGGCACCTGTCCGCACTGCCGCCGCGGGGCCGGGAACGTCTGCGAAGACGGGCGCGCGCTGGGATTCGAGGCCGCCGCCCCGGGCGCGTTCGCGGAGCGCGTCGCGGTCCCGGCGGCCGACTACAACCTCGTCGAGCGCCCTGAGTGGCTCGACCCGACCGCGGCCGCGGCGCTCGGCTGTCGGTACATGACCGCGTATCACGCCCTCGCCGAGCGGACGACCGTCGGCGGAGGCGACGCCGTCGCCGTCCACGGCTGCGGCGGCGTCGGGCTCTCCGCGGTCCAGATCGCCGCCGCGCTTGGCGCGCGCGTCGTCGCTGTCGACGTCGACGACGACGCACTCGCGCTCGCGAGCGAGTTCGGCGCGGCCGACACCGTGAACCCGGCGTCGCTGCCGGCGGAGCGTTCCGTCCCCGAACGGATCCGCGATCTCACCGACGGCGGCGCCGACGTCTCGCTCGACGCCCTCGGGATCGCGGAGACCTGCCGCAACTCCGTTCGGTCGCTGCGACCCCGCGGCACGCACGTTCAGGTCGGACTCACCACGGACGCCGAGCGCGGCGAGGTGTCGCTGCCGACGGACTGGATGACCCGATGGGAGATCTCGTTCCTCGGCTCGCGCGGGATGCCGCCGACGAGCTACCCGGACCTGTTCGCGCTGATCGAGGCGACGGGGATCGACCCCGGCGAACTCGTCTCTCGGGAACTGTCGCTGTCGGAAGTGTCAGATCGGCTCGCCGCGATGGACGAGTACGACGCGCGGGGGGTCGAGGTCGTGACCGAGTTCTGAGCGCGGCCCAACCTACAAGAGTCGCGAGAGGAACTGCTGGCCGCGCTCCGTCGACGGCTCGTCGAAGAAGGACCGCGTCTCGGTCCGCTCGACGACCCGGCCGTCGGCCATCAGGACGATCCGGTCGCCGACCTCGCGGGCGAACCCCATCTCGTGGGTGACGAGGACCATCGTCATCCCGTCGGCCGCGAGTCCCTCGATCACGTCGAGGACCTCGCCGACGAGCTCAGGGTCCAGGGCGCTCGTCACCTCGTCGAACAGCATCACCCGCGGCTCCATCGCGAGCGCGCGGGCGATGGCGACGCGCTGCTGCTGGCCGCCCGAGAGCGCACCCGGGTACGACTCGGCCTGGTCGGCGAGCCCGACCCGGTCGAGGAGGTCGGATGCGGCTCGCTTCGCCTCGGCCTCCGGCTCGCCTTTCACCTTCTCCGGGGCGAGCGCGACGTTCTCCAGCGCGGTCTTGTGCGGGAAGAGGTTGAACGACTGGAACACCATCCCGATCTGCTGTCGGATCTCGTTGACGTCCGTCTCGATCACCGACCGGCCGTCGAGCCGGATGTCGCCGCCCTGGATCTCCTCCAACCGGTTCGCACACCGGAGCAGCGTCGACTTCCCGGACCCGGACGGTCCGATGACGACGACGACCTCGCCCTCGTCGACGTCGACGTCGACGTCGTACAGCACCTGTGTGTCGCCGAACGACTTGTCGACGCCGTCGAACTCGACGAGCGGACCGGTCACGTCTCCTCACCCCCGTCGTCGTCGCCGGAGCCGAGCCCCGACAGCCGACCGAACATCCGGCTGTCGGACCCCCAGTCCGACCGGCGTTCCAGTCCGTTGACGAGTTGGCTCATCGACATCGTGATCGCGAGGTAGAGCACGCACACCCACACGAGCGGGGTCCACGGGTCCAGTTGGTTGCTGTTGATGTTTCGGAACACGCTCATAATCTCCGGAACGGCGATGACGGTCAGCAGCGAGGTGTCTTTCACGAGGATGATCTGGTCGTTGCCGATGGCCGCGAGCGCGTTGCGCCACGCCTGCGGGAGGACGACCTGCCGCAGCGCCATCACGCGGGACATCCCGAGCGACCGGGCCGCCTCCATCTGGCCGTTCGGGACGGCGTCGATCCCGCCGCGGATCGCCTCGCCGACGTACGCCCCGTGATTCAGCGTGAGCCCGATGATCGCGGCCGGGATCGCCCAGTCCGTGAAGGGGAACTCGCCGGTGGCCCAGAGCCGGGGCACGCCGAAGTAGATGACGAACAGCTGGAACAGCAGGGGCGTGCCGCGGAAGAACTCGACGTACCCCTTCGCGATCCGTCCGGTGACGTTCGACGTCGAGATCCGGCCGAGCCCCACGAGGACGCCGAGCGACACGGAGAGGAGACTCGAGATCACGACGATCTGGATGACGAGGAAGAACGCCTCCGCGAACCGCCGCGCGATGAGCGGCGAGGCGAGCAGGTCGTAGTCGACCTGCGTCGAGAGGATCCAGGCCAACAGCCCCCCGATGGCCAGCACGAACCCGCCGGCGGCCACCTCGCCGACCCGCTTCACCAGCCGGTCGCGCATCAGTACGCCGCCGCCGCTCGACTCCGACTCTGTCTGTGTTGCCATGTGATGTCAGGTAGAAACGGCGAGGTCCGGAGACTCAGCCGTCGAAGTACTCGTTGTAGATCTCTTCGTACGTCCCGTTCTCGCGGACCGTCGCGAGGGCTCCGTTGACCTCCTCTCGGAAGTCGTCGTCGTCCTGCCGGAACGCGATCCCGTACTCCTCGATCGTCAGCGTGAGGTACGGCGGCGCGTTGTCGCGGTCGGCGGCGACGCCGTCGCCCTCGAGGAAGACGACCTCCTCGTTCTCTGCGGCGAACGAGGCGCTCACGGTGTTGTCGTTGATGACCGCGTCCACCTGGTTGTTGAGCAGCGCGTCGAACGCGCCGTTAATCTGGTCGTAGCTCTCGATCTGGAGATCCCCGTCGAACTCCTCTTGGAGGTCCTCGGCGGCGGCCTCGCCGGTCGTCCCGCGTTGGACGCCGACGGACGTGCCCTGGAGGTCCTCACGGGAGCCGATGTCGCTGCCCTCCAAGAGGAGGACGGTCTGGTACGCCGTGAAGTACGGGTCCGAGAAGTCAACCCGCTCGGCGCGCGACTCGTTGATCGTCATCGCGCTCATGATGACGCGGAAGTTCGCGTTGTTCAGCGACGCGATGATCCCGTCGAAGGAGGTCTCTTGGAACTCGTAGTCCATGTCGAGCTGCTCGGCGAACACGGCCTCAGCGATCTCGACGTCGAACCCGATGAGGTCGCCCGCCTCGTTGCGGTACTCGAAGGGCGCGTACGGGATGTCCGAGCCGATGGTGATCGTCTCACCGCCGCCTCCGCCGCCGCCGATACAGCCGGCGGTGGCCGCCAGTCCGCTCGCACCGACCGCGGTCAGGTACTGTCGCCGATTCACAGCACGGTGTTCATCCATACACCGTTTGTCGGTTGATCACGGTTTCAACGTTTCGGCCGTGGGAGAGCAATATTTGCCGAACTTCGGGGGTCTGACAGGGTCGTTCAGGAGAGACGCCGCTTCGTCGCAGCCGCGACGTGCTCGGCGAGCAGCCCGATCAGTCGCCGCCGATCGGGACGGACCCGTCGCGCAGCTCCCCCGTCCCGCGGAGCGTCCACATCGCGCCCGCGGCGAGCGCGACCGCGACGCCCAGCGCGACGAGGTTGATCCCCTGCCACGTCGCGGTGTACAACACGAGGTCGCGGCCGAGCAGCAGCGTGCCGACGAGCGCGGTCATGGATCCGGCGGCGAGCGCGCGGACGATGGCGGCGGTGCCGGCGTCGAGGCCGTCGTAGCCCGACCGGACCGCCGCCGTCGCGTACGCGACCGTCGCGACGAGACCGAGGTGGCCGGCGAGTCCGGCGATGTAGAAGGCGGCCTGCGCGGGCGGCGCGTAGGTGAGGACCGGCACCGCCCGCGAGAAGAGGGCGCTGGCGACGATGCCGGCGACCGCGATTCCCGCGGCCGCGCGGAGCAGCCGCGCGTTCCCGCGCCCGCCGCCCCAGATGGTCGCCAGCCCGAGCAGCGTGAAGATGGCCAGTGCCACGATCAGGTGGGCGGCGTGGGTCGACACCGCGTATCCGCCGGGGACGAGTCCGCTCAGGGTGACGGTGATCGCGCCGACGGTGATCTGGAGCGGGAGGATCGCGACTGCCAGCGTCGCGGCCAGCCGGGTCCGGCGGTCGAACCCGGAGCCGAGCCACGTCCAGCCGGCGACGCCGACGATGAGGAAGCCGGTAACCATCGCCCACGCGCGGTGGAACCACTCGATGAAGTCGGGATTGATCGTCAGCGCCGGGATGAGCTGGTCGGAACACAGCGGCCACTGGGCCTGACACGCCAGTCCGGAGCCGGTCGCCGCGGTGTAGACGCCGAGCGAGAAGAGGACGAGCGTCATCCCCGTCGTCGCCGCCGCGTATCGCCTGAACGTTAGCCACGCGGGCCGAAGACTCATTGGCCGATTTCGGGCGCGCGCGCACTTAGACCGTTCGGCCGCTCCTCGCCTGCGGGAAGCGGGCGCCGCGATCACCCGGCTTCCGAACGTTTTTGACTGACCAGTCAGTCAGTATTGGTACGAACCGAATGGCCGACACGAACAGCCGCATCTCCGACGCCGCGAACAGCTCCCCCCGCGACCGCGACGCCGCGTCCGGTCGCCTCCCCGACTACGACGCCGCGAGCCTCCCGGAGGCGAGCCGCTGATGGGGCTCCGAGATTCGATCGACTCGCTGTTCAAGGGAGCCGACGAGCTGGACCTCACCTCGGGCGACATCGGCTGGCCGCTGTTCTTCCTCTCTTTACCGATCGTCGTCCAGAACCTCTTTCAGGTGTTGTACAACCTCGCCGACACTTTCTGGCTCGGGCGCTACAGCACCGAGGCGCTGTCGGCGATCACGTTCGCGTTCCCGATCGTCTTCCTGATGATTTCGCTGGCGCTGGGCGTCTCCGTCGCGGGGAGCGTCCTCGTCGCCCAGCACACCGGGGCCGGAAACGAGGACCGAGCCGCCTACGCCGCCTCGCAGACGATGGCGTACGCGGCCGTCATCTCCGTCGTGCTGGGCGTGCTGGGGTACGTCCTCGTCGACGACGTCACCGCGCTCCTCGGCGTGAACGAGACGGTGGCGCCGCTCGTCGTCGAGTACATGCGGGTGTACGCCGTCGGCCTGTTCGCCGTCTTCGGCTTCGCGGTGTTCATGGCGCTGATGCGCGGCTACGGCGACACGGTGACCCCGATGTACGTCATGGCCGGGTCGGTGGTCCTCAACATCCTCCTCGACCCGATATTCATCTTCGGCTTCGACGCGAACCCCCTGTTCGGCGCGCTCGGACTCGGCGGGCTGGAGGCCGCCGCGCTCGGCGCGACGGGGTTCACCGGCTGGGGGATCGCCGGCGCCGCGATCGCGACGGTCGGCTCCCGGGCGCTCGCGCTCCTCGTCGGCCTTCAGATCATGTTCCGCGGCGACCGGGGAGTCCAGATCCGGCTCTCGGAGATGGTCCCGGACCTCGAGTTCGGTAAGACCGTCCTCGGCATCGGCCTGCCGGCCTCCGCCGAGGGCGCGGCCCGGTCGGTGTCGATCACCGCGCTCCTCGTCGTGGTCGCGAACTTCCCGAACGCGGTCAGCGGGGCGTACGGCATCGGCACGCGGATCTTCTCGGTTATCTTCCTGCCGGCGCTCGCCGTCTCGCAGGGGATCGAGACGATGACGGGACAGAACATCGGCGCGGAGGAACTGGACCGCGCCGCCGAGACGAACCACTTCGGCGCGCGCGCCATGCTCCTCCTGCTCACGGTCGGCGGCGGGGTCATCGTCCTCGCCGCGCGGCCGATCGCCGGCGTCTTCTCCCCCGATCCGGCGGTCGTCGACCACGCGACGACGTTCCTCCGCGTGAGCGGGCTCTCCTTCGGTTTCATCGGCGCCATGCGCGCGTACACCGGCGGTTTCCGCGGCGCGGGCCACACGATGATCGCGGCCGTCATCTCCCTGATCACGCTCGGCTTCGTCCGCCTGCCGGTCGCGTGGGTCGCCGCCGGGTCGCTCGGCGTGATGGGGCTGTGGATCGCCTTCCCCATTTCGAACGTCGTCGGGGGCGTCGTCGCCTACCTCTGGTTCAAACGCGACACGTGGCGCGACGGGAACCTGACCGAGGAGGACGCTCCGGTCGACGAGATCGGGTCCGGCGTCGCCTCGGCGGACAACGACTGACTCGGGCCGCGAACGTCTGGGTTCGAACGACGCGAGCGCGTCGACGAGCCTCGGTCGCTATCCCACGAATCCCGGTCGCTATCCCACGGATCCCGGTCGCTATCCCACGGATCCCGGTCGCTATCCCGACAGTTCCCGCTTCGCCTTCCGCGCCCGCTCCGACATCTCCCCGTTGCCGTCGACGTCCGCGAGCGTCTCGATCGCCTCCAGTTTCCGGACGGAGTCGTCGAGGAAGGAGAGCACGTCGCCGGTGTACGCGTACACCATGTAGTCGTCGGTCATCACGTCGACGATGGCCTGCGGGCCGAGCCCTTCGGCGCGCAGTTCGAGGACGTAGCGCATGAACTTCTCCTCGGGACAGCCGCAGTAGGGGTTCGCCTCGCAGTTACAGTCGAGGAAGTCCTCGGCGAAGTCGAGGACGCGGTCCCGGGTCGTCTCGTCGAGCTTCGAGAGGCCGTCACCGGTGAACAGCAGGTCGAGGGTCGCGCCGGCGAACGCCCCCTTCGGGATGTTCGTCTCCAACTGCGAGGCCAGCTGCCGGTGGTTCTTCACGTAGATCTTGTCGGTAAAGGCCACAGTTACCACTCGATACGCCCGCGGCCCTCAAAAGCGACGCGGTGATCGGGAGATCGGCCGGCAGCGTTTGGTACGTCAATACACTCATCTCAAAAGTACACTAAGTACGCTCTATGCCCGTCCGTATCGACGAGTTCGAGTCCGGCGACCTGCCGAACGGTCCGAGCGTTCCCGAGCGCGTGGTTGCGCACCTCTACGCGAATCGAGATAAAGCGTTCACCCGGTCCGAGGTCGCATCCGCGATTGACGCTGACGCGAACGCGGTCGGGACCGCCCTCTCACGGCTGAAGAAACGCGATATCGTCCGCCATCGGGGAGAGTACTGGGCGATCGCGACGGATCTGGATCGAGTCCGTGACGCGTACGCGCTCCACGACAGCAGCGCTCGCCTCGACGCCGAGGACGGGGGTATCGATCCCGAGACGTGGGACGAAGCCGCGCCGGACGAGCCGCATCCCAGCGAACGCGAGGACTGATATACCCGGAGCGCGGAGACGTGGTCCGGAGTTCGGACCCGTTCAAGACGGGAGACGAGCGGCAGCGCCCGTGGCTGATAGTCAACAACGAGTCGCACCCGTTCGGCGACGAGCAGTTCGTCGCGGTCGCCGTTTCGACGAAGGAGTACCCTGAGTCGATCGCGCTGTCATCGGACGTGTGAAAGGTCGGTGGCGTTCCGCGCGACTCGTACGTCTCTCCGTGGGCGGTTCACTCCCCTCGGAGCGAGGATTTGATCGCGTGGCAAGGTCAGGTCGACGACGAATTCGTCGACCGCGTCGTCGATGCGCTCGGCACGTACCTCCGATAAATCGATCGGCGGTCCGAACGACATCGCATCACACGCCCGTCCGGGAGTCGTAACCGTTATTTACCGAAGCGGGGTACTTTGCGACGCGTGTCCGGGTTAGGGTAGTGGACTATCCTTCAGCCTTGTGGAGGCTGAGACGCGGGTTCGATTCTCGCACCCGGACCTTCTCGCGGCGAGCAACACCGCGAGCCGCGAGGCTCCGCGACGATTGAGGCTCATCTCCACATCCGGGCCCCTCGCGGGGATCAGAACCCGATCCGCTCGCCGTCTTCGGGGACCAGCACGTCCGCCGTCTCCGCGCGCAGTTCCTCGCGCGAGAGCAGACAGTGGTTTATGACCTCCATGTGTACCACGGCGACCGCGGCGTCGGTGGCTTCGCGCACGGCCGTCACGTCCCCGACGCCCATCGTGATCGGCTCTCCCTGATTGAACCGCGCCGCGCCGCCGTTGAGGACGACTGCGTCGGGGTCGTGTTCCGTCAGCGTCTCCGCGACCGGCTCGTACCAGACCGTGTCGCCGGCGAGGTACAGCGTCTCGTCGCCCTCGAAGACGAACCCGGAAACGGGCCCCATCTGATCGGCGAGTTCCCCGTGGCCGTGCCGACCGGGCGTCCGGTGGAGCGTGACGCCGTCGAACGACGCCGTCTCCTCGACCGGCCGCAAGTCGGTGAACCCGTCCTCGACGAACGCCTCCGCCTCGGCCGGCCGGCAGAAGAGGGGCACGTCGGCGTCGAGTTCCGCCTTCGCGGCGTCGTCGAAGTGGTCCGGGTGGCGGTGGGTGACGACCACCGCGTCGTGCGCGAGGTCGACGTCGGGCATCGGCACGAGCGGATTGTTCCGGTCGTTCGGGGTGTTGTCGATCGGCGGCAGCGCGCCCTGTTCGGCGAACAGCGGGTCGACGAGGAAGGTGGTCCCGCCGACGGCCGCGAGGCCGTGGCGTTGCGGACGAGCGTGACGGCGAGGTCGGCGTCCTTCGACATACTAACCCTTCGACGGGCGCGGTGTTGTGGGTTGCGGCGGAGCGCTCCCCGGGCCACCCGAAGACCCGGAGGAGTCCGACCACCCACCGAGCCACCTCGGAAATGACGAAGGGGACAGCCTCCGTTCCCGAACGGCGGTGGTACAATCGATCCGCCGAGACGGCCCGTTCCGGTCGACCGCGCGGCGCCCGCACACTTATATGTCGATCGCGAGTCGTTCCGCCCGACATGAGCGGACGTGAGCGGCGGGCGACGCGACGCGAACTGCTCCGGAAGATTGCCGGGGTCGGCGCCGTCGGCGTCGCCGGACTCGCCGGGTGTGCGGGGTCCGGCGGCGACGAGCCGTCCTTCGAGGAAGGGTTCGAGAGGGGCTGGCGCGAGTACGCATTCGAGTGGACGATCCCGGAGCTGTCGACCGACACCCTGTCCCTCCTCGTCGGCACCGCGGTGACCTGGGAGGCGGACGCGACCCACTACGTCGACGACCTCTCGGTGCGCGTCGAGGCGCGATGAGCGGGTCTACGGGGGCGGGTCCGCGCGGGGACGACGCCGGCAACGGTCCCGAGACCGAAAGCGACACCGACACCGCCGACACGATGCGCGAGCGCGCCGGTGAGAACCGGGTAAAGCTCTGGCTGCTGTTGCGCGCGAACCGGCTCGTCGTCGCGGGCGTTCTGACGGTCGCCGTCTTCGTCGCGTTCGTCGCCGTCGCGGCCGTCATCTCGCCGTCGCTCGCAGAGAAGCTCGGGTCCAGCGACCCGATCGAGACGCTGTTCGCCTCGATGATCACGGCGATCGTCACCGGGGCGACGCTCGTCGTCACGATCGGACAGCTCGTACTCACGCAGGAGAACGGCCCGCTCGGCGACCAACGGGAGCGCATGGACGACACCCTTGCGGTCCGGGACGACGTCGCGGAACTCATCGGCGAGCCAGCCCCGACCGACCCGGCCGCGTTTCTCGACGCGCTCCTCGCGGCCGCGGCGGGACGCGCTCGCGCCCTCCGAGAATCGGTCCGCGAGCGCACCGACGAGGACGACTCGGACAGACCGGGGCTCCAAGGGGACGTCGACGAGTTCGCCGCGGGCGTCGTCGGTAACGCGGACGCCGCGCGTTCTCGGCTCGACGGATCGGCGTTCGGCTCCTTCGACGTGGTGTTCGCCGCGCTCGACTTCAACTACGGGCGGAAGCTCGGCGGGATCGAGCGCATCGCCGACGAACACGGCGAGGCGCTCACCGACGGGGAACGCGACCAACTCGACGCGCTCCGGGAGGCGCTGTCGCTGTTCGGTCCCGGCCGCGAGCACGTCAAGACGCTGTACTTCCAGTGGGCGCTGATCGACCTCTCGCGGCTGATCCTCTACGCCGCGGTGCCCGCGCTGGTCGTCGCGGGCGCGATGGTCACGGTCGTCGACGCCGGCACGTTCTCGGGGAGTACGCTCGGGGTCGACCACGTGACGCTCGTCGTCGGGGGCGCGTTCGCGGTCACCCTGCTCCCGTTCTCGCTGTTCGTCTCCTACCTGCTCCGGGTCCTCACCCTCGCGAAGCGGACGCTCGCGATCGGACCGCTGGTGTTGCGGGACTCGGAGTAGCGACCGCTCCGTGCCTTCGACGGCCCGGGCTGCCGTCCGCGAGGCCGTCGACGCGTGTCCGCGGTCACTGACCGGACGCGTTCGGTGCGTCGGCCGTCCGGTCCGTCACGGTGAGCCCCCCTGAGAGCAGCTGCGCGGTCGGCGGAGCGAGCGTGATCCCCTCCTCGTCGAAGCGCCGCTTCACCAGTCGGCGGAAGTCCGACCGGATCGTCGGCATATCCCTATTTCCCGGATCGTCGGTCCAGAAATCCGCCTGTATCGTGATCGCGTTCTCGCCGAGTTCGACGATGCGCGTCTCCGGTGCCGGCTCGTCTAACACCGGATCGAGAGTCGAAACGACCCGCCGTAATTCCAACAGCGCCCGCTCGGTGTCCTCGTAGTAGGCGACATCCACTCGTTCCGTGAGTCGATAGCGGTCCCGACCGTAGGGTCGGGTGATCGCGTTGGCCGTGAGCTCGGTGTTGGGGACGGAGACCGTCTCGTTGGCCGGCGTTCGGATGCGGGTGACGCGAAAGTCGACCGCTTCGATCGTCCCGCTTCCGCCCGGCCACTCGATCCAGTCGCCGACGTTGAAGTCGGGGTCGGCGACGAGGAACATCCCGCTGACGAGCGACCCGAACACCTGCTGCCCGGCGATGCCGAGAGCGAACGTGAGCGCCGCGATGATGACCGCCGACTCGGAGAGTATCTGCCCGTAGCCGGCGGCGATGATACCCGTCAGGACCGCGAACCCGATCAGAACCACCCGGAGGTACGTCCTCGTCGCCGTCTCGATCGTGGGGTTGTTTCGATTGCGCGACCTGACGGCCTGCGTCGCGAGCGGAATGAGGACGAGCTGGCTCACGAGGTAGACGACGCCGAACCCCACCGAGAACCAGAACAGCTCCGACAGCACCTGGTTGTACCCGGCGAGGAGGTCCGTCAGCCACCCCGGGAGAGCGATCTGCCCGATCATACGCCGATCTGGGTGACGCGGGACGTAAAACCCGCACCGGCTCACCCGACGGATCGCCGGTTCGCGGACTCCGCGCACCGCCGTCGCTCCTCGGCGTTCGAAATGTCGCCCGCGTATGTTCGGTGTTATATATAACGGGGTACTTGCGGGTATGACTCGGACGAACCCCATCACGAAACAGCTACGCTGAGTAGTCACCAGACGGTGTGTGCTGTCAGCGACGAGTGTGAATTAACGTCTCTCAAGATCACCAAACGACCCGTAATAATATACTGTAAATTGGGAGTTGGCGATCTCCACGGTACGTCGATTGCCGGTTAGCTGTGCTGACCTCGGAGTAGAATCTCGTCTCTCTGCCTTCCACCGCTGACAGTACCCGGTGCGTTTTAACCCACGATCAGTTAGAACTGCGATCTCCAGCACAGGTATATGATGTTGGCTCAAACAACAGGAGTACCTACGTATAGCATGAACTCCGAGTATCTTAATCGAATTGAGCACCCCGAACCACGAACACTTGAACAACTCCGAGACAAGGCCATCCAAAACGTCGAAGAGACACTCCCGAACCGGAGTGTAGACGTTCACGACCAGGCAGTCTTCCGGAAGCTTGCATTTACTTACTACCACGACTGGGAGTCAGACGACCCCACATACATGATGGTGAGCGAAGATCCCGGTGGGATTCAAAGTCGTCATACCTCGGATTTGATCGACTTTGCCGAGCTCTCAGGAGATGACCCGCTTGAGCAAGTATCGATCTACCGTGACTTCGCCTCTCGATGGCTCGGTTCTGATAATGCTCGGTTCGCGGAATCGTTTTTCGGAGCGTGTGCCGACGAGGGGCTCATCGAATTTGATCAATCTGCTCGGGCATACGCCAGAAGCGGCGGGTTTTTCGACGATTTCTATCTCACTGACGTGAACAAATACCGAGCATCAGCCAGTACCAGCAGAGAAATCGCGTCGCTCACAGCGTACTTCACTGCTCCCGAACTACGCACAGCCGACCCCAACCTGATCTTCGCCTTCGGTAATGACGCCTGGGATGTTCTCTCGCGTGAGTTAGCTCTCACCCCGGTCGAAGCGGGTCATAACCCGACTCCCGACGCCGGTATCACGGAGATCGACGGACATCTATACCGATCTCAGCGGTTAATTGAGACACACGTCGTTCCTCTGCTTCATATGAGTGGACAGGCCTTCGGAGCGCAACGGTCCCCGAACGAATACGCCGATCGAGTTACGCAGGCAGTACGCAGTTGGAAGCAGTTCACGTAATCTGTTTGAATTGACCACCAGAGTCATTACTCCGTTGGTGGATACACCCCAACGATGGAGATCGGCCTCGTTAGTTGTACGAAGAGCAAACGCGACCAACCCGCGAAGCCCGCCGACCTATACACGGAGTCAGCGTTCTTCAGGAAGGCGCGTGAGTACGTCGAAGCCAATCACGACGACTGGTACATCCTCTCCGCGAAACACCACCTGCTCGATCCCTTTGGCCCGCCTATCGGGCCCTATGACGACACCCTGTCCGGTGCGCCGATTGCCCGGAAACGTGAGTGGGCTGAGACAGTGTTCAATCAGCTCGAAAAAGAAGGCTTACTTGACGACGGCAATCGCCTCGTGTTTCATGCGGGGCGTGACTACTACACCGAACTCATCCCGCTCCTAGAGGATACGCCGATCGACATCAAGACACCTACAGACGGTCTTCAGTTCGGCAAGACGCTCGCGTGGTACAACGAACACATCTGAAGCCCCGAGCGGTTTTGTGTCCCACCTCTGAACGAAGTCATATGTCGCGCCGTCCGGATCTCGATAGACTCTACGACCTCCTCGACCGTCTCGAAGCGAACGTGGGTGGCAAGCAACGGCTCAAAGACTGTACGGGATATATGGACTGGCCTGACCGTGGCGTCTATCTGTTCTTCGCAGCGGGTGAGACACGAGACTCGACTGACCAGCTACGGCTCACCCGCATCGGCACACACGCGGTCTCGACGGGTTCGAGTACGTCCCTGTGGGATCGACTGCGGACGCATCGCGGAGCTAACCGCGGGAGCTACGAGGGTGGCGGAAATCATCGTGGCTCGGTATTCCGAAAGCGTGTCGGGGAGGCGATGATCGAGCGGGACGGTCTACACGATGAGTATCCGTATTGGGGCCAAGGTTCCAGCGCAGCCCGCGAGCGTCGTCTCGCGGAGCTGGAACACGAACGCCGCGTGAGTGAGTACATCCGTGATCTCCCATTCCTGTGGATAGACATCGACGACGAACCGAGCCCGGAAAGTGATCGGGCATATATCGAACGCAACATGATCGCACTCGCCAGCAACTACGCGAAGAAGTCTATCGATGGAAGAGATTGCGAATGGTTGGGTAACGCGAGCGCGTCTGAAGCGATCCGCCAGTCCGGACTGTGGAACGTCAACCATGTCGGAGAAGAGTACGCTCCAGCCTTCCTCGACCGGCTCGAAACGGCTGTTGAGAAGACCACACCACCGTGACATCCATCGCCCAAAACAGTCGCTCTAGTGGCTAACACATTTCAAATCGAAATATCGCCCGCAACACTAACGACCGGTCTCATCTCCGGCGGCGTGCCGCGTCGACCGGGAAACCCTCGTGGCGGGCGGTCGCCTGCGCGGCGACGGGCGGGTCGCGCGTGCGACCGATGTGACGCGCCTGGGTTCTCCGCGCTGTCATCGCTCCCATCGGGGAGTACTCGGGTGGGGACTGATGGCGCGCGGCGAGACGTACCGCCCCGAGGGGCTTAACGCCCCTGCTCCGCGGTGGCGACGCCCCGCACGGTCCTCGCGACCGGTTCGATTCGCCGGCGACGCGCCGCGACCGGCGGTATCGACGCCTATCCGAACGCACTTACGTCCCTGCCACGGACCCACGCGCAATGTCAGTACGAGTCGGCATCCTCGGCGCGACGGGCGCCGTGGGCCAGCGATTCATCCAGCTGCTCGACGACCACCCGACGTTCGACCTCACCGCGGTCACCGCGAGTTCGGAGAGCGCGGGCGAGACCTACCGCGAGGCGGCCAAGTGGCGCGTGAACACCCCGATCCCGGACGACGTCGCCGAGATGGAGGTCGCGGAGACGTCGCCCGCGGGCATCGCGGACGACGACGTCGACCTCCTCTTCTCCTCGCTCCCCTCGGGGGTCGCGGCCGAGGTCGAACCCGAATTCTTGGAGGAGGGATACGTCGTCTCCTCGAACTCCTCGAACGACCGCATGGCGGCGGACGTGCCGCTCACCATCCCGGAGATCAACCCCGACCACCTCGACCTGATCGAGGTCCAACGCGACGAGCGCGGCTGGGACGGCGCCCTCGTGAAGAACCCCAACTGCTCGACGATCACGATGGTCCCGACGCTCGCAGCGATCGACGAGTTCGGCTTGGAGAGCGTCCGCGTCTCGACGCTTCAGGCCGTCTCGGGCGCGGGCTACTCGGGCGTCACCTCGATGGAGATCATCGACAACGCCATCCCGCACATCGGCGGCGAGGAGAACAAGATGGAGACGGAGTCGCGCAAGCTGCTCGGCGAGTTCGACGGCGCCGAGGTCAGTCTCCACGTCGCCGACGTGGCGGCGTCCTGTAACCGGATCCCCACGCTCGACGGCCACTTGGAGAACGTCTTCGCCGAGTTCGCCGAGGACCCCTCCGCCGAGGACCTCCGCGAGTCGATGCGCTCGTTCGAGAGCGTCGGCGACCTCCCGAGTTCGCCCGACCAGCTCATCAAGGTGTTCGGCGACGACGAGCCCGAGCGCCCGCAGCCCCGGCTCGACCGCACGTACGCGGACGGGATGGGGATCGTCGCCGGCGGCGTCCAGACGACCGACGCCGGCGCGAAGTACAACTGTCTCGCGCACAACACGATCCGCGGCGCGGCCGGCGCCTCGCTGCTCAACGGCGAACTGCTCGTCGAGGAAGGGTACGTCTGAAACGGGAATCCGCCGTCGAGACATCGACGACGACTGCGGTTTTTGGAGCGAAATGAGTCCGCAAAGAGATGCCTCCGTAGTGCTGTGGCGCGTGCCTGTGAGCGGCCGCCTCCGGCGGCCGCGAAGCCACACGCGCGAGGGAGTCGCTGGCGCCAGCGGCGCCAGCGACGAGGCTGGGGAGGCGTGAGGTGCGATGCTGTGCGTTCCCGCGAGCGAAGCGAGCGGGAGCACGGAAGTCGCAGCCCGCGCAGCGAAGCGAGCAGGAACGTCTTCCGGAGGGGCGGGACTCNTGTGCGTTCCCGCGAGCGAAGCGAGCGGGAGCACGGAAGTCGCAGCCCGCGCAGCGAAGCGAGCAGGAACGTCTTCCGGAGGGGCGGGACTCGAAGGGGCAGTCGCGAGGCCGGCGTAGGCGACGTAAGCACCGCAGGGAGCGGAGCGACCGAGGAGCGCAGCGAGCGTACGCCGGCCTCGCGGCTGGGGCTTCGGCGGTGGTCGTGTCAATCAGTTATTTATAAAACACACTCTCGTCCGACCGAGAGGCCGAGGTCTTGACGGCGTCCACTGCCGCTCCGCCGTCTCCCGTTTATTAATAACCGGTTGTCGGGGTGACCGCACCCACCGCAACGACTGGTCCTCCCGCGTCCTACTTCCCTTCGAACTCGGGCTCGCCGTCGCCCATGAACGCCGTGACCCCCTCCATGAGGTCGTCGGTGTTCATCACGTGGCCGAAGCCCATCGCCTCGACCTCCAGCCCGGCCTCGTTATCGGTGCGGCCGGCGTGGATCGCGCGCTTCGTGTACTTCTGGGCGATCGGCGGGCCGCCGGCGAGCTGGCCGGCCAGCTCACGCGCCCGCTCGTCGAGTTCGTCGTCCGGGACGACCTCGTTGACGAAGTCGTACTCGGCCATCGTCCCGGCGTCGTAGCGGTCGGCGGTGAGGATGATCTCCTTCGCGCGGCCCTCGCCGACGACCCGCGCGAGCCGCTGGGTGCCGCCCCAGCCCGGCAGCAGGCCGAGGTCGAGCTCGGGCTGGCCGAGCTCGGAGCGCTCGGAGGCGATCCGGATGTCCGCCGCGGTCGCGAGCTCCATCCCGCCGCCGAGGCAGTAGCCGTCGATGGCGGCGACGACGGGCTTGTCCGACTCCTCGAACTTGCCGAACGTCTGCTGGCCCTGTCGGGAGAGCTCGACCGCGTGGATCGGGTCCGCGCCGCCGGCGGCCATGCTCTGGACGTCGGCGCCCGCGGAGAACGCGCGGTCGCCCGCGCCGGAGAGCAGGATCGCCCGCACGTCGTCGTCGCCGTCGAGCAGGTCGACGGCGTCGGCGAGCTCGTCGAGGACCTCGCCGCTGATCGTGTTCATCCGGTGCGGGCGATCGATCTCGATGTGTCCCACCCGGCTGTCGGCGTCGACGTCGACGTTCAGCACCTCGAACGCTGGGCCGCTGTCCGCGTCGCCGTCGCCGCTTCCGTCGCCACGGAACCCGCCGGAATCGGCGGCCTCGCGCAGGTAGTCGGTCGCCTCGTAGCGCGCCTCGCTGGTCTCCTCGGCGAGCGCGTCGAGAGTCTCGACGAGGGCGTCGAGCCCCTCCTCGTCCGCGAGCTTCGCCGGGCCGTCGGGGAAGCCCGCGCCGAGTTTGACCGCCTCGTCGACGTCGTCGGCGTCGGCCACGTCGTTGCCGATCAGGCCGGCCGTCTCGTTGGCCATCACCGCGAGCAGGCGGCGGCGCACGTCGTCGTCGACCGCGTCGCTCGGGATCTGCGCGCCGTCGCCGTCCTCGTAGTCGTAGAAGCCCGTGCCGGTCTTCTTACCGAGGTCCTCCGCCTCGACCTTCTCGCCGAGCAGCGGGCAGGGGCGGTAGGCGTCACCGAGGACCTCGTACATGTACTCCAGCACGTGGTAGCCCACGTCGATGCCGACCTGGTCGGCGAGTTCGAACGAGCCCATCGGCAGGCCCATGCCGAACTTCGTCGTGGAGTCGACTGCCTCCATCGTCGCGTCGCCGGACTCGACGATCCATGCCGCCTCGTTCATCAGGGGGACGAGGATGCGGTTCACGATGAAGCCGGGGCTGTCCTTCCGGACGCGGACGGGGGTCTTCCCCATCGACTCCGCGAGCCCCTCGATCAGGTCGAGCGTCTCGTCGCTGGTGTGTTTCCCGGAGATGACCTCGACGAGGTCCATCCGCACCGGCGGGTTGAAGAAGTGCATCCCGCAGAAGCGCTCGGGGCGGTCGGTGACCTCCGACAGCTCGGTGATGGAGAGGCTGGAGGTGTTGGTGACGAAGACGGCCTCGTCGGGCGCGTGCTCGACGACCTCGTCGTACACGTCCTTCTTGATCGCCATCTTCTCGGGGACGACCTCGACGACGACGTCGGCGCCGTCGAGCGCGTCTTCGAGGTCGACGAACGCGTCGACGCGGTCGAGCGCGGCGTCCGCCTCGTCGTCGCCGATCCGGTCCTTCTCGGCGAGCTTGCCGAGCGACCACTCGATCTGGTCGTAGCCGTTCTGGACGAGTTCGTCGTTGATGTCGCGGAGCGACACGTCGTAGCCGGCGAGCGCGGCCACCTCCGCGATGCCGTGCCCCATGTTTCCGGCGCCGAGTACCGCCACGCGTTGGACGTCTTCGAGTTGCATACCAGAACGGTCGGAACCGTCATGGTTGAACGTTTTCATCTTCCAAACGCGAAACGCACCGTAAGTTTATTTGGGCGAGTCGGTGTGGGGGCGACGAGGCAGCGAGGCCGGGTGCGTTTCGGAACTGAAGAGCGATTCGGGTCGGGGACCGGCGCAGAACCGAACGTACTCGTGCGTGCGGTCCCCTCGATCCGGTATGGACGCCGGAGTCGACGGCGCGGCGGAACGAGTTGCGGCCGCGGACGAGGAGCCCACGAACGCGTCGGTGGCCAAAGTGCTTCGCGCGGACCCGACGATGGCGGCGCTGGTCGACCGCCACGGCCCCCTCGACATCGCGCCCGCGGACGACGAGTTCGGCCGGCTCTGTACCTCGATCGTGAACCAGCAGCTCTCGACCGCCTCCGCGGACGCGATCCGCGAGCGGTTTCTGGAGGTGCTGGGCGGCGACCCGACGCCCGACCGCGTCCTCGCCGCCGACGAGGCGGCCCTCCGCGAGGCCGGGCTCAGCGCCACGAAGGTCGAGTACCTGCGGAACGTCGCCGACGCGTTCCGCGACGACGAGCGCGACTTCACCCGGGAGGGGCTGGCCGGCGTGAGCGACGAGGCGGTCGTCGACCGGCTCACCGAGATCAAGGGCGTCGGCGCGTGGACTGCGCGGATGTACCTCATCTTCGCTCTCGGGCGGGAGGACGTGCTCCCGCTCGGCGACCTCGCAGTGCGGAAGGGGATCGAGCAGGTGTACAACGACGGGGAGGAGTTGTCGCGCGCCGACATGCGCGAAATCGGCGCGGCGTGGCGGCCCTACCGGAGCTACGGCACGCGCTATATCTGGGCAGCGTACGAGTCGTAAAACGTCGACTACGGATCGGTGATTGCTGGTGGCGGTCTCCCGGCTGCTCGTCGATAACTGATAAACCACGGATCGACGGAGGATACCTCCAAAGCCCCAGCCGCGAGGGCGCAGTACGCTCCTTGCGCTCCTCGCTCGCTCCGCTCGCTGCGGTGCTTCCGTCGCCTACTGCGCCCTCGCGGCTGCCCATTTGAGTCCCGCCCGCCCGCACTACCCCGCACCTCACGCCTCCCCAGCCTCGCGGTTCGCGCTCTTCGAGCGCTCACCGCGTCCAGCGAGAGTCGAAGATTCTCTGGCAGCCGGCGCTACGCGCC
>NZ_AOJK01000034.1 GCF_000336875.1 Halorubrum californiense DSM 19288
TGTGTATAAGAGACAGGGTTTAGCGTCGATCGCGTCGAACGGGCCGAGTCGGTGACATGGGCGGAAGGGTTGTTCCGGTTCCTAACAGCCCGCCAGCCCTACGATGATGGGCTGGGTGGTCGTTTCGAGTCGCGTTACGACGGTGAGACGTTCACTGTGGACTTCGATGACTGTTGGACGAGTTCCTACGGCGATGAGCAAGCCGCCAAGAACGCGGCGTTTCAGCGGCAACTGATGGGTGGGACGTACCCGGAGAGCGAAGACAGTGCTCGCTCCGGCGAGCACGTCGAGGGCGAATGGGGCGACGTCGCTACGATCATGCTCACGCGGACGGGTTCATCGAAGCCGGACGGTGAGCGGGTGCCGCCGGTCGATCACGGCGACCGCGTGGCCCGCACGTGGTCGCAGGGTGACGTGTACGACGTGGTGCGGAACGCAGCGGAGTACCATCTCGGCTTAGAGTCTGAACAGTGGGGGTACGTTCGTGGTGACGACGTGCACGGGTTGGATGCTGAGAATCCGGGAGAGAACGCCTGTTACGTGCATTGTCACGATGCTATTTACATCGACTTGCAGGCAACAGGGCTACGCGACACGTTCGACACGGACCACGAGATCGTGGCTGTGTTGGAGAACACGTTCTACCCGGCGATTGAGAAGCACATCGAAGCGTGTGACTTGGCGAAACCAGAGGCTCATACCCGCGAGAAGGCCATAGAGGTGCGCTTAGACTTGGAGGAACCGGCGGGATACGCGACGGAGTACCTTCGGCTACAGGAGGACACGCCGATGATGGAGATGCCGGTCGAAATGCAGGCGTTCGCAGCTATCGAGTGGGCGCAGAACCGGCAGAGGATCGCTCGCTCGCAAGTTTTCAATGATGCCGCGAAAGCGGACCTATGCCTTCAGGACAAGGAGCGAGTGCACGGCCACCGCCTGAAGTACGACGGGAAGGGTAACGTCGTGTGTGCTCGCTGTGGCTCTGCTGTTGGGATCGGTGCCGATACGATAGCAGAGTACCGGCT
>NZ_AOJK01000035.1 GCF_000336875.1 Halorubrum californiense DSM 19288
GACAAGGTACGACCGGCAGATATATAATCTCTTGTAAGGGTCGGATATCACAATGGAGGTCAAGCCGATGGAGATTTTTTCTGAGTCAAGAGGGTGGGAAATTGCTCGAATACAACTGGGTTCCTCACTCGCTTTCTTCAGCATATACGCGTATTTCGAATTTCTCCATTCTAGTGGGTTAGCCGCTATGCTTGTCTTAGGACTCGGTTCGGGCATCTCTGGAGTCGCTGAAATGCTTCCAAAGGGCCGACGATACTTCGCGAGCGTATTGCGAATCATTGCGATAGGAATTCTCGTAGCTCTGGTAGTTCTATCACTCCACAGACTGGTCTCGTAATCGCTGACGACGGGAGCCGTCGATACGCANATTGCGATAGGAATTCTCGTAGCTCTGGTAGTTCTATCACTCCACAGACTGGTCTCGTAATCGCTGACGACGGGAGCCGTCGATACGCACTCTTCAGCGACCGGCTGTTTCAGACAAGAACATGTTTGAAGTATGGGATTTCAACAGAGCCGTTCTATCCCGAGTCCGGGATCATCAACACCGACGAGGTGGTACCGCTTCGATCCGCGGTCCTGCTCGACGTCGACGAGGTTGTAGTGTTCCAGCTTCGGTAGGTGGTTCTCCCGGAGGNGGTCCTGCTCGACGTCGACGAGGTTGTAGTGTTCCAGCTTCGGTAGGTGGTTCTCCCGGAGGTATCGCAGCGTCACGGGGTCGTCGTGCGCCTCCTGGTAGCGAGCGTACAGTTCCTTCTGGATGAGCCCGTCCTCCTCGGCGAGAACCTCGTACAGCGCCCGCTGGTGCGTGTTCAGCTTCGAGATCGTCTTCTGTCGGACCTCGCGCTCCGCGTCGGCGACCGCGTCCTCGACGAGTCGCCCCGGGATNGCGCCCGCTGGTGCGTGTTCAGCTTCGAGATCGTCTTCTGTCGGACCTCGCGCTCCGCGTCGGCGACCGCGTCCTCGACGAGTCGCCCCGGGATTGCGGACAGGCCTTCGCGGGAAGCCATCTGCGCCGCAACCCGCAGCCCGGCGATCGCCTGCCGCCCGTCTCCTTCGGAGAGGCGCGCGATGCGTCGAAGCACGTCCTCGTCGACGGCGTTCGGGCCGAGCCCCTCGCGAGCCCGTCGAGAGAGGATCTCCGTGATTGTGTCTTCCCCGTAGGAGTCGAAGTTCACGTGGTAGGCGACGCTGATCCGTGAGGTGACTCGCTCGTCGAGGTCCGCGAGGAGGTCGACCTCTCGGTTCGCGATGCCGATCCACGAAATCCCACGAATCTCGTGGAGGTCGTACAGGACCTTGTTCTCTCGCAACTGGTCGACCTCGTCGAGGATGACCACGCCGGGACCGTTGAGGTCGGCCGTGATGCGATCGATGAGTCGCCCCGTCGAGGCGGACCGCGGGAGCGCGGCGCCGACGAGGTCGCGGGAGATCTGTTCGAGGACTGCGTTCCGCGTGTAGTCCTGCCAGCAGTTCACGTANCGCGGGAGCGCGGCGCCGACGAGGTCGCGGGAGATCTGTTCGAGGACTGCGTTCCGCGTGTAGTCCTGCCAGCAGTTCACGTAGGCGTAGGGGACTTCGAGGACTTCCCGTCGGAGTTCGCGAACGGCGGCCTTCGCGACCGTCGTCTTCCCGACGCCGGAGGGACCGAACAGGAAGCAGTTCTCGGCGCGAAAGCCGTCCTGAATCGGTGCGAGCGCGNATGTGTCGATTCCGGCCGACAATGGTGGAGGGGAGGTGATCGTCGTCGAACACCGTTCCGTCGCGTATCACGTTCTGGTCGGTCACGGCGTAGGGATATAATACGACCTCCGAGTGTTCCGAACGGTTCCGGATGGTTCGACACCGACAGAACGCTTATTCCGGCAGTCCATGAAGAAGAGGTATGGCGAGTGCGACACGCGACGCGTCCAACGGGGAAGGCGTCGAATTCATTCACGAAGACGACGGCTCGATCACCGCGAAGGACATCGAGACCGGTGTCGCGTCCTTCGGTGACACGAAGGCGGAAGCCCTCCGGATGCTTGCGGAGGCGATCGAACTTCACGAGGGCGGTGGCGAACCCGTGACCGACGAGGACCTCGAGGTGTGGGGCCTTGAAGACGCGGAACCCGGCGACGAAGAACTTCCTGATTTCATGGAGTGAATGGTCCGGACGACCTTCTCCGGACGTGAGATCGCGTCTGTCCTCCACGACTTCGGCTACGAGCGCGTCGGTCGGGTCGGGAGCCACCTGAAGATGCGATACGAGTCCCCGGACACGGACGAGGTTCGTGTCGTGACCGTACCGATGGCGTCGGAAGACGAGATCCCGACCGGGACGCTCCATTCGATCGCCGAGCAGTGCGGCGCCGACGACTTCCACGCGTGGTGCGAGTGGATCGACGAGCACCGGTGACTGGCGACTTCTTTCACAAACCGATGAGAGGTTCCTGGACACTATGTCGGTCAGGCTGGCCATCTCGTGTGTTCTGTCGTACTAAGTCATAAATTCTCACTGTGCCCTTGGCACTCTTCACCTTACACCGATTGCTGTTGATGTGGGTATGTCTCCGCCGCCATTCGGAGGAGAAGATCCGGCACCACGACGTCTTCGTGAATCTTTCTGAAGAGCTACAAATTCGACGAGAAGGAGGAGTCCACAGCGCGAGAATAGCTGAGTGCCTACTTAGGATCGAAAACGACCGGGATGTTACTTCTTGATTTGCTATGGTCAGTACAGAGGTGGTAGATACCACCAAAGTCAAGAAATCGTACAATAGACCTTCGTTCAATTCATCATGTCACGTTTAACGACAGCACTCACAGACAACCTCGATCTTGACAACCCGATCGTTCAGGCGCCGGTCGGGAGTGCGACATGTCCTACACTGGTGGCCGCTGTTGCCGACGCTGGCGCGCTCGGGATGTTGGCTGTCACGTGGCGAGACGAGGCGGCGACACGCGAAGCGGTTGCCGAAACCAACCGACGAACAGATGGCGCATTCGGTGTGAATATCGTCGCCGATTCAGCTGCGAAAGATATCCCGACGGACACGCACGTAGAGGCTTGTCTCGAGGAAGGGGTCGGGATATTTTCCTTTTCATTCGGGGACGCCGCCCCATACGTTGAGCAGATTCACGCGCACAACGGGATCGTTCTCCAATCGGTCGGGAGTGCTGAGGAGGCGAAGACCGCTGTCGAGGCGGGCGTAGATATTCTGGTCGCCCAGGGGTTGGAAGCAGGCGGTCACGTACAGAGCGAGGTCGCAACACTACCGTTAGTGCCGCGTGTCGTTGATGCCGTTCCTGACCCCCCCGTTATCGCGGCCGGTGGAATTGCAGACGGCCGGGGCATTGCCGCCGTACTCACCCTCGGAGCGGCTGGCGCGTGGCTTGGAACCCGATTCCTCGCTACTGAGGAAGCCCGCGTCCATCGGCTGTATCAACAGCGGGTCGTTGAAGCAGACGAGACCGACACAGTCTATTCCACCCTTTTCGACGAGGGGTGGCCCGAAGTCCCGCATCGAGTAATCGAAAATTCGACGTTCTCGGACTGGAACGCGGCAGGGCAACCCGACAGTCAGCGTCCGGGAGAAGGCGAAGTTGTGGCGGAAACCAACGATGGCGAACCTGTTCGTCGCTATGAGGATTCGCTTGCGGTCCCTGGAATGAAAGGGTCGGTAGAAGAGTTGCCGTTGTATGCGGGGCAGAGTGCGGGATTAACGCATGAAATACAACCGGCAGACGAGCTCGTCACAACGCTCACTGACCAGACACTCGAAGCGTTAGAAAGAGCGAGTGACCGATAGGTACGCATTTTTCATCGACCGGCCGTTTCATCTGGGGGTCGATCTGACGGATAGGGTTTCAACAGAGCCTCTGGGCTCAAAACCATCGACATCGAGATTACAAGTCCACCGACATCGACGTCGCCCGCTGACAGTACAGCCGCGGCAACCGCGACATCGAACTGCTCAACATGTGGACGCCGAACCCCGACAAGACCCTCTCGACCGCCGAGCGCGGCGTCCACGCGGTCGCCGAGCGCTACGCCTACGACAAACATAACGCCCGTCACGGAGAGAACCCCTACTGCCAGTATTAGTGCTATCTGTGGGTCCATCTTGGCGCTGATTACGACGAAGAGACTCTGTTGAAATCCTATTTTTCAGACATACTCTAAGCTGAAAGAGCTGATCGCTGAATAGAACATTTTGATCGCCTTTTCGACGAACTACAGCGATAGGAGTCGTGGGTGAGACATGGGCCTGAGCCCGTAGATGCTCTCGTTGCTATTCACAAAATATTATATTTGAGCGGTACAATCCAAGACTATGCCCTCCATTCTCGAACGACCGGTATTTCACTACGGAGTTCCGTTCATCAACGCCGTGATGGTCGCCGTGGTCGGCTTTACTGTGTTCAGTGGCGTAGCGCGGCTGTTCGCATTCGCACTCGCCGGTATCGAGGTCGTTGTCGTCCCACAGATATTGAAACGCGCAGCGTAGTGTTACACATCCGACGCGAGGATATAAGCCGCAGCCCGGGTGTTCCGAACGGTTCCGGATGGTCCCATTCAGAATTTATAATTGAGTTATCTGATAGCTAATTCTGAACGAGGTAACTGACGCTGTTCTATTGAGATTCTCTTGGATTGGCTATTCTCACGACTTGTCATAGAAGGCTCCAACAGGGCTAAAAAAACCTATATATCAGGTCTCGGTCAATCTCGTGACAAGTGAGTAGTGACTGAACTATGGAAGAGTCTCAGACAAGGGATGCGGTGGATGCTGATACGTTGAACCATCAATTGTGGATCACGGAATGGATTGACCGTGGAAAACGGCGCGTGAAGTCATACGCTGCTGCGAGTACATTGTTGTTCGGTCTCCCACCGAGTATCGTACTGGTCGCTTATTTGGCGCTTCGCTGGCAGTACATGACCCTTAGTTACCTCTTCAGCTTCGCCGCAGTATTCGTCATTCTGCTTGTAGCCCCGTACTTGATCTGGTACTACGAGGCGAAACTCCTCCCGACGTTCCGCGATGATGTAACCGGAATTGTGGCGTCCTCGGACCGAAACCGGGCACAGAGCTTGGTAGATCGATACAGCCGTCTGATCGATCGGTACTGGTGGTTGGCAGCCATCCTCGCATCAACCCCTATCCCGATTCTCATGGCTCGGGGAGGTCCATTTCTCCGGGAATATGGCCTCTTCGGAGTCACTGATCCACTGTTTTGGGCGATATTTATCGTTCTACTTTGGATTGGGGCGGTTGTAGGTATCGGGTTTTTGTTGGTCGTCGTGACGGTCCTCACTATTCGGAGCATTGCGTCCTTAGAACTCCTCATCGATCCCATGTATCCAGATGGACTAGGGGGGATGAGCATTATTGGAACGTATGCGATTCGAACCACTGGATTGTTCTCTATCGGATCGCTACTGATCCCTCTTCAACTACAGTACGCCGCGGTGGTCGGACCACCCGCAGGAACCCTCATCTACGTGATGGGCGGTCTGTACGCCGTTTTCATTGGACTATCGTTTCTCTACCCGACAGTCAGGATCAGTCAACGCGCCAACGCGATTCGTCAGCGGATCCTCGAGAACATACGGGATCAATATGAGGAGCTGAAGCGGACGGCTGGCGAACCACGAGCGGGTGCGGATCTCACGGAAACGGATCCCGTCACCGAACAGAAACTCACCCGACTCAGGAATGAGTATCAGACGTATCAACAGGTGCGGTTGTATCCCCTCCGAGTGTCTATCATCGCCCGGTTGATCGGATCGATAATTCTCCCGATCCTCTTGATGACGATCGAGTTCTTTCTTCAAACCACAATCATGGGCTAACTGCTGAGCCGTCCTGTAGAGTTGGGAACTTTCTGAATTCAGTTGGCTGTGGTAGGAATAGACGACTTGTGAAAGAAGTCGTCAACGAACTCCCAGAATTGGCCCCGATCGCGCCGGGGACCGCGTCGGTTCTGCCGTACTAAGTGCCACCTTCTTATGGAAGTTCACATGCGATTAGAGGCAACCGGGAAGCCGGACCAGTACAAGTGCTGGCTCACGGACGACGAGATTGAAGCGCTCCGACGCGCTGCGGGGAGTCACCGCGACGACCTCGTGATACAGCTGGGCGGATTCGTCGGGCTCCGCGCCTTCGAGATCCCGCAGGTGTGTCCGAAACACGTGAAACGGACTCCCGACGGCGACCACTTCCGGCTCCGCGTCCCGGAAGGGAAGGATACGACCGGGAGCGGCGGGAAGCCTCGCGACGCCTACCTACCGAGCGACGTCTTTCCCGGCCGCGCTCCCTTCGCAGATCCGCACCCACGAGTCGCACTCGGGACACCGGTGCGCGCGATCGTCCTCGTCGCCGTGGACGCGTCGGAAGTCAACCGGGACGTGCGCGTCACAGCGAAGGCAGTTGCTCCGGCTACTGTGAGATCGGAGCAACATCATGCCGACACCACCTCGGCTAAGGCGAATCGGGGGACGGTGGTGACTACCGGCTTAATTTTAGCCCGGACAAGACACGCTATCGGTGTCCCTGGATGGTTGAAGGAACGAAATTGGGTGGCTGGGGAGTCCCAGCCCACCAATTTACTCGGGCGGAGCCCGAGTTGAATTAAGGTGGGCCAACACGGATTTGAACCGTGGACCTCCCGGTTATCAGCCGAGCGCTCAACCTGACTGAGCTATTGGCCCAGGTGAGCGCATTCAGTCGTTGCGCGGGTAGGATTTTAAGGGTTTCCTTTCGGCAGCCGGCCGCCGTGTGGCGGTTTCACGGGATCTCACGAGGCCCGCGCCGTCAGTCGGTTCCCGTCCGCTCCTCCTCTTCGACAGTGAAATCCACGTCGACGACGTCGTCGTCCGCCGACGCGCCGCCGGCGTCCGCGTTCCCCCCGACGCTCCCGTCGGCGTCGGCGCCGCCGTCGTCGTCGAACCCGTCGGGGCCGCCGCCGGGGGCGCCACCGGGGAACCCGCCGCCGCCCATCGTGAAGCCGCCCTCGCCGTCGTCGGGGAAGCCGCCGATGTAGACGTTCCCTGAGAAGAACCCGTCCGTCTCTTGTTCGATGTACGGGACGACGACGTACTTCTTCAGGGCCACCCGGATCGGGACCCGCGAGAGCGGGAACGCGAGCAGGAAGCCGACCGCGTCGGTGACGAGCCCCGGCGTGAGCAGGAACGCGCCCGCGGCGATAAGGAGCCCGCCGTCGAGCAGTTCGTCGGTCGGCGGCTCGCCCCGGGCTAGCTTGCGCTGGACCCGCGCGAGCGTGGCGCGCCCCTCGGCGCGGAGGAGGAGCATGCCGAGTACGGCCGTCAACACGACGAGCGCGACCGTGAGAGCCCACCCGAGCCGCGTCGCGACCACGATCAGGAACAGCGCGTCCACGAGGGGGACGACGAGTAACAGCGCGAGCAGCGTTCGCGGGCGCATACCCCCGTCTTCCCGCCGGGCGCCCATAGCCCTTTTCGTCGCGGCCGCGGATCGGGCGCGGATCGGGTCGCTCGTTTCCCCCCCAAGCCCGCCGGTCGCGCCCGCCGCGACCGCCACGGCTTTGCCCGCCCGGTCCGAGCCGGCGGTATGGACATCGTCGGCGCGCTCGGCCGCGACCTGCCGGACCGCGAGTCGCTCCCGCGGTGGGTCGCGCCGCTCCCGAAACGGCTGGAGGATGTCGCCTTCCGGTTCGCGTGGGTCATCGTCGCGATCAACCTCGTCGGCACCGCGTTCGGCTTCTGGTACTACCGGTTCCAGTTCCGAGCGCTCCCGACCGAGATGTGGCTCTTCATCCCGGACAGCCCGGGCGCGACGCTGCTCATCGCGCTCGCGCTCGGGGCGTGGGCGCTCGGGCGGTCGAGTGACACACTCGCCGCGCTCGCGTTCTTCGGCAACGTCAAGCTCGGGCTGTGGACTCCCTACGTCCTCGTCGTTTTCTGGCCGGAGTTCCTCGCGGTCAACGGCCCGGCGCTGTACGCGTTCCTGCTCGTGAGCCACCTCGCGATGGCCGTTCAGGCGTTCGTACTCCACCGCATCACCGACTTCCCGCTCCGTGCGGTGGCGATCGCGACCGCGTGGTACACCGTCGACCTGCTGATGGACTACTTCGTCCCCGTGATCGGCGACGTGACGCACACCTCGCTGCCGTACGCCGACGGCGCGCCGTGGTTCACCACGACCGTGCTTCAGGTCGCGGCCGCCGGCGCGGTCGCGCTCACCGTGGTCCCGCTGTTCTGGACGCTCGGGACCCGGATCGCGACGCTCCGCGGCGCTGCGTCCGACGCCGCAGCGTGAGGCGGTCCGCCCTCGCCCCGCGACGCGGCCCGATTTAAGTCGCCGCGCCGCCTCCGTCATCTCATGAGCCACTACGAGCGGATCGCGGACCTGTCGGTGACCATCGAGTCGGTCGGTCGCCGGCGACACGTCGCGGACACGACGAGCGGGTTCGAGCGGACGACCACGGAGTTCCGCCTCTCCGGCGACGGCCTCGTCGGAAAGGGGGAGGACGTGACCTACGAGACCGCCGACCACGACGCGCTCGCCGAGACCGATCCGATCGACATCGAGGGGGAGTGGACGATCGACGAACTGTCGGACCGGCTCGACGAGATCGACCTGTTCCACGGAACCCCGCCCGAGAGCGAGGCCTCGCGGAACTACCGCCGGTGGGCGGTCGAGAGCGCGGCGCTGGACTTGGGGCTTCGCCAGCGGGAGGAGTCGCTCGGCGAGCGGCTCGGCGTCGACCCCGAGCCGGTCCGATTCGTCGTCTCGACGCGGCTCGGCGACCCGCCGTCGACCGACCGCGTCGAGGCGCTGCTGGCGCGCAACTCCGACTTGGAGTTCAAGCTCGACCCCACGCCGGAGTGGCCCGAGGCGGCGTTCGAGACCCTCCGGAAGACCGACGCCGTGCGCGTCCTCGACCTGAAGGGCTGGTACGAGGGGACCGACGTGGACGTCGAACCCGACCCGGAGCTGTACCGCGACGTGTTCGCGGCGTTCCCGGCCGCGGTCGTCGAGGACCCCGCGTTCACGCCCGCGACGAGCGCACTCGTCGAGCCGCAGGCCGACCGCCTCTCGTTCGACTACCCCATCGACGGCGTCGAGAGCCTCGAATCGCTTCCGGTGGAGCCGGGGGGGTGTAACATCAAGCCCTCGCGGTTCGGCACGCTCGAATCGCTGTTCGAGACCATCGCCTACTGCGATCGCGAGGGGATCGAGCTGTACGGCGGCGGGCAGTTCGAACTCGCCAGCGGCCGCACCGCGATCCAGACGGTCGCCGCGCTCTGTTACCCGGACGGGCCGAACGACGTGGCGCCGCGCGCGTTCAACGACCCCGACGCCGAGCCGCCGTACCCGAAGAGCCCGCTCCGTCCGAGCCGCGACGCGGTCGGGTTCGAGTTCTGAAACGAGCGATCTGAACCAAGCACTGTCACTGAGATTCATATCCGCGGTGGCGCGTGCCTGCGAGCGGCCGCCCTCGGCGGCCGCGAGTCAGCACGCGCGAGGGAGTCGGTCGCCGAGCGAAGCGACGGTGACCGACGAGGCTGGGGAGGCGTGAGGTGCGGTGCTGTGTGGGGTGGGACTCAAAGGGGCAGTCGGGAGGGCGAAGGCGCGCGACGCAAGCACCGCAGGAGCGAGTGAAACGAGCGACGAGGAGCGTGGTTCGAGACGCCCTCGGCGTCTCGTCATCACGAAAGGCGCGAAACGCCTTTCGAACGACAGCGAGCGCACCGAGCCCTCCCGACTGGGGCTTTGGAGGTGTTCACCGTCGATCAGCAGCTGATGACCTAAAAAAGACTCCCGAGTTCACGGAGTAATCGACCCCGCCATCTGAGGTGACTACTTACGAGACGAACTTCAGCAGGTCGTCGCGGTTGTGGTCGTGGAAGCGCGTCCGGAGACACTCCTCGAGGGCCTCGACATCCCCGCGCTTCGCGCAGATGGGCGCCACCCGGTCCGACCACTGCTGCCACGGCGGGTAGAGGCCGAGCCGGTCGCAGATCTCGTCGAGCCGCTCGTCGAGGTCGTCGATCTTGTCGGTCTTGTTGACGGCGATGATCGGCTCGACCCCCACGTCCTCCAGGAATCCGAACATCTCCACGTCGTGGGGAATGTTCCCGCGCTCGGCGTGGCGGTCGATGATGTCGACCGCGGCCTTGCCGTCCATCACGACGACCCCGGCGAGGATCGAGTCGGCGTTGTCCTCCAGGTAGCGCACGATGTTCGTCTTGATCTGCTCGCGGTGCTCTTCCTCGACGCCGGACATGAAGCCGAATCCCGGGAGGTCCGTGAACATGAAGCTCTCGCTGGCCCAGTCGAAGTGGTTCGGCTGGCGGGTGACTCCCGGCTTACCGCCGGTCGAGAAGTCGTGGCCCGTCAGCTCGCGCATCAGCGTGGACTTGCCGACGTTCGAGCGTCCCACGAGGACGACCTCGGCGTCGCGGTCCGGCCGGTCTTCGAACATACCCGACCGTGCGCGCCTGAACGGGTTAAAAGGCGCGTCGTCGCCCGGTCCTCAGACCGCGGCCGCGGCGTCGCCTCCGGTGTCGCCCGATTCGGCCTCGATGTGGTCGCTCTGGTCCGCGAAGGCGGTGCCGAACATCCGGAATGCGGCGACCTGTCCGTAGAACTGGACGAACGGGATGAACACTCCGCCGACGACCGTCACGAGCAGTACGACCGAAACGACGAACACCCCGAGCGAGATGAGGATCGGCATCAGCACGGCGAGGAGGTAGTCCACGCCGAGCAGCGTCGGCTTGAGGATCGACACGTCGAAGGCCGCGCTCGCCTCGCCGCGGGCCGCGTACGCGGTGAGCGCCGCCGGGACCGCGTAGTGGATCAGGGCCAACACCGGCAGGAACGCGAGCGTCAGCAGCGCTCCCGTGACCCCGATGATAGCGCCCACGTCGCCGCCGACCCCAGACCCGATCCCGGCGATCACGCTGATGACGATCCCGTACGCGACGACGGGAACGATGGAGTACGCGAGCGCGATCAGGACCGCGACGACGCCCTTCGCCAGTAAGTCGCCCCAGTCGGTGAATTCCGGCGTCTCTTCCTCGCCGGCGACCGTCCTTTCGAGTACCCGCACCAGGTAACCGAAAACGGCGAATATCGGGATCACGAAGACGGAAAGCAACCCCAAGACGCCGCCGATAATAATACGACCGACCCAGTCACCGCGCGTGGGATACGAGAGTCCGTCTTCAAGCATACACGGCACCCACGTCGATCCGATATTTAAGATGACCTCCATCGGCCTCGCCGCATCGATCGTGGATGCGGTGGCCCGGTCGAATGCGCCGCGCCGCTCCGCCGGCTACTTATCGGTCCTTCTCCTCCTTCTATCATGGATAAACAGGCCGTCCGAGAGGCGGTGTGGGACGCCTTCGACGAGGGCGACCAGGCGCGGTTCCCGTTCCCGCCCCACGACCGCATCCCCAACTTTGCCGGCGCCGACGCCGCGGCGGCGCGCCTCGCGGAGACCGAGGCGTGGGAGTCGGCCGAGACGCTGAAGGCCAACCCCGACGCGCCGCAGCTCCCGGTCCGCCGGGCGGCGCTCCGGGCTGGCAAGACCGTTTACGTCGCGCAGCCGCGCCTCCGCGACCCGGACCCGTTCCTCCGGCTCGACCCTGCCGAGATCCCGGCAGAGGAGATCGACGACGCGACGACCGTCTCCGGGATCTCAGAGTACGGAACGCCGACCGCGCCCAAGGATGTCGACCGCGTCGACCTGATCGTCGCCGGCTCCGTCGGCGTCACGACCGACGGCGCCCGGATCGGCAAGGGTGAAGGATACAGCGACTTGGAATGGGCGGTCCTCCGTGAACTCGACGCGGTCGATAGCGAGGCGCAACGCGCCTCTGATAGCCGGACGCAGTCCGGCGATAGCAACACGACGCTCGCGACCACCGTCCACGAGCTCTCCGTCCTCGACGGCCCGGAATCGGCGGTCGGTGCCGACGTCGACCTCCCCGAACCCGACGCGCACGACGTGCCGCTCGACCTCGTCGTCACGCCGGAGCGAACGATCGAGACCGAGACGCCGTACGCGCGACCCGACGGCCTCGACTGGGACGCGCTCGACGCTGAGAAGCTGTCGGAGATACCGGTCCTCGCTGAACGGGCACCCGAAACGGAATAACGGCGGCCGCGACCTGCGTCGCGAGGATCAGTCGGCGTGCTGCGGCGTCGGCGCGGACCGCTCTGTCCGGTGGTCGGCGACGTGGCCGCACTCCGGGCAGACGACGGTGCGCTCGTCGCCGTCGCTGACGACGAGCCATCCGTCCGATAGGGGGCTTTCGAAACGACACTCCGGACAGAAGAGGACCGACTTCCCGCGGGAGGGCGGGGAACCGCTGGCGTCTGCGTTCATGATAACCTGTAGGGTCTGAAGATATAAGGGTCTTTTTCGACCTGATCGTTCGGTATGATCGGGTTTCACACACGTGTCTGTCACGGGTGTTCGGAGATAACAGATCGATCATTTCTAAATTTGGAAAAATACTGATCAACATCTGTCACCACCGTTCACTGTATGCGCTCGCGTAGATCCGATCGCTCGTGTCGGCGTCGATCCGCTCGCGTCGGCGTCGATCCGCTCGCATCGATCCCATCGCCCGCGTCGGGCGCCTCGTGCGTCCGCGAGCTATCGCGCGAGCGGCATGTTGTAGCTCGTCTCTTCCTCCATCACGTACTCCCAGGTGGCCTCGCACTCGCAGGACACCTGCTCGAAGACGCTCGGGTCCTGCCGCTTGTCGAAGTCCTTGATCGCGGTCTGGACGCGGTCGTCGCACTCGCCGCAGTTGTGCGCGCCGCGGTCGGAGCCGTGCCCGACGGGGTCGGAGACGACGATGGCGTCAACGTCGGCCGTCGCTTCGAGGACGTGCGCGACCGACCAGAGCCACGGCGGCCGGTAGCCGCCCTCGAAGAACAGCTCGTCGACCATCGTGTAGCGCTGGACGTTCGTCGGGTTCATCGAGACGGTGTGGCAGCCGTCCACGTCGGCACAGCGACGGATCGAGTCGATCATGTCGGCGGCCGCCTCCGGCTCCGCGAGGAAGGGGGGTTTCATGAGGAGGTACGCCTTGATCCCCACGTCGGCGTCGAACTCGCCGTCGGCCGCGGCCGCCTCGGCGCAGGCGTCCTCGAAGTCGGCGAAGTCGAAGTACTTGTTCACGCAGTCGTGGCGGACGCGGTCGGTCGCGGTCTCCAGCCCGACCGCCACGTCGGTGGCGATCCCGTAGTCAGCGAAGTCCGCGATCTTCTCGCGGTCGACGAAGTCCGGCAGCGACTCGACGACGATCCGGTCGCGGTCCGCGAACGTCTCCGCGATCGCCCGCCGCGTCTCCGCGGGCACCTCGCGCTCGTCGAGGAAGGAGCCGGAGGTGTAGATCTTGATCAGCTCCGCGGGTTCGTCCGCCTCCGCTGCCTCGTGGTCGAGGCACGCGTCGATCTGCGTCATGAGGTCCTCGTGGGCGACGCTGCCGCCCTCGACCGACTCGGCGACGTAGCCGCACATCGTACAGCCGCCGGCGCGGGCCCATCGACAGCCGCCGGTGTTTAAGATGATCGTGAGGGAGTTCACCACGCCGTCGGGCGTGTTGTCCTCGTCGATCCACACGCGGGTGGGCTCCGTCGGGTCGTACGTCTCCGAGCGCTCGGCGCGGATGTCGCGCATCACGGCGTTGTGCGCGTCCATCCCGCGCCCCTGCTCGTACGCGTCGGGGCTCGGCTGGCTCATTGTCGGGGAAAGCGGACGAGCGCGTAAAGCGGTGTCGTCGTCGCCCCGGTGCTGACGACCGCGTCGACACTCTCCGTCAACGAACTTCCTCCCGGTCCTCGTTTTCACGGCGCGTTCGCCACACGCCGAATATCCCCGCGCCGACCACTGCCCCGACCGCGTTGATCGCGGCGTCGATCCACGCGAACGAGCGCCACGGGATCGGGGCTTGGACGAGTTCCACCTCGAACCCGAACGCGGTCGCGACCGCGACGCCGACGGCGGCCGCAATCACCGTCCTACCCTCCGATCCGGCGACTGCCCGTCCCGCGAACGCGGCGAGAGCGGCGTATCCGATCAGGTGGAACGGCGCCGTGGGTCCGATCCACGTCGGAAGGGGAAGCGTTCCCCCACCGGCGCCCGGCCAAGGAGGAACCGGGACGACCGACGCCGCGAGGACGAGGCCGGCGACCCAGACGGGAGCGCGCCGGTAGTCGCCGTCGACCGACCGTTTGCGCGGGTCTCGACCCTGTCCAGCGGCCTCCTCGTCGCGGCTGTTCACGATTCAACCTCGGTCCGGATTCGGGTTAATTTCCCGCTTCGACGCGGCGCCGCCATCGCGTCGAAACCGGCGCACGGAGCGCCCCCCGTCGGGCACGACTGGAATTCGGTCGTGTAACCGCTATCAGTTACACTCTCGAATCAACAACTAACCCGATACGGCCCTAATATAATGATAGAGCATTACATGACTGAAATGGGCGGCTACAGAGACCGTGTGGCACAGGTCGACCTCGGCGGTGGGGAGGTCAACTACCGCGGGATCGACGACGACGACGCGGAGAAGTACATCGGCGCGCGCGGGCTCGGCGTCAAGTACGTCTTCGATAAGGGTCCCGACGTGGACCCGCTCGGACCGGAGAACCGACTGGCGTTTATGACGGGCCCGCTCACGGGGACCCAGACCGTGATGAGCGGTCGGATCGCCCTCGTGACGAAGTCCCCGCTGACGGGGACCGTCACGGACTCGCACCACGGCGGCTGGTCCGGGGCGCGGCTCAAGTGGGCCGGGCTCGACGGAATCCTGCTCGACGGCGCGAGCGACGAGCCGGTCTACCTGTTCGTCGAGGACGGCGACGTCGAGGTACGCGACGCCTCTCACCTCTGGGGGCAGGGCGTCCACGACACGATCGACCAGATCGGCGAGGAGGTCGACGGGAAGGTCGGCCGCAACGTCTCCGTGATGGCGATCGGTCAGGGCGGCGAGAACGAGGTGCGCTACGGCTGCGTGATCAACGAGGACGACCGGGCCTCGGGCCGCGGCGGCACCGGCGCCGTGATGGGCGCGAAGAACGTGAAGGCGGTCGTCGTGAAGTCGGGCACGGACATGCCCAAGCCCGCCGACCCCGAGACGTTCCAGGAGGGCTACCAGCAGGCGATGGGCGTCATCCGGGAGTCCGACGTGACCGCGCCCAACGAGGGCGGGCTCTCGATGTACGGGACGAACGTCCTGATGAACGCGACCGAGGAGATGGACGGGCTCCCGACGAAGAACGCGAAGTACACCTCGACCGAGGCGTACCACGACGCGGAGGACGCGGACGTCGAGGCCGAGCGCGTCTCCGGCGAGAACGTCCGCGAGAACATCCTCGTCGACGAGCCGACCTGTCACTCCTGTCCGGTCGCGTGTAAGAAGGAGGTCGAGGTCAACGTCACCCACAAGGGGCAGGACATGAACGTCCGCACGGAGTCGTACGAGTACGAGTCCGCGTGGGCGCTCGGCCCGAACTCGGGCCACTCCGACCGCGACGAGATCGCCGTGATGCTGGAGAAGTGTAACAAACTCGGCATCGACACCATCGAGGCGGGCAACATGATGGCGATGGCGATGGAGATGAGCGAGGAGGGCAAACTGGAGGGCGTCGGCCACCTCGACTGGGGCGACTCCGAGACGATGATCGACCTCCTCGACGAGATCGGGCACCGCTCCTCGGATCTGGGCGACCTCCTCGCGGAGGGCCCCGAGCGCGTCGCGGACGCGAAGGACGCGCACGGCAACAAGCTCTCCGTCAAGGGCCAGACGATGGCCGCGTACGACCCGCGCTGTATGAAGGGCATGGGGATCGCGTACGCGACCTCCAACCGCGGCGCCTGCCACCTGCGCGGCTACACGCCGGCCGCCGAGATCCTCGGCATCCCCGAGAAGGTCGACCCGTACGAGTGGGAGGGGAAGGGCGAACTCACCGCCACCTTCCAAGACCTCCACGCGGTGTCGGACTCCTTCGACATCTGCAAGTTCAGCGCGTTCGCGGAGGGGATCGAGGAGTACGTGCTCCAGTACAACGGGATGACCGGCAAGGACCTCTCGGAGGACGAGTTGTTCGAGGCCGGCGAACGGATCTACAACCTCGAGCGCTACTACAACAACCTCGTCGGCTTCGACGGCGCGGACGACACGCTGCCGAACCGCTTCGTCGAGGGGCACCCGGACGCCATCCCCGGCACGGGCGCCAGCGAGGGCGAACTCGTCGAACTCGACCAGCTGAAGGCCGAGTACTACGAGACCCGCGACTGGGTCGACGGGGTCGTCCCTGACGAAAAGCTCGAAGCGCTCGGTATCGACATCGGGCCCGGCACCGGCGTCTCCGCCGGCGACTCCGCGGCCCCGGCCGACGACTGATCGAGGCCGCGTCGCAAACGCGGTCGCCGCCCACACATTTTTAACTGAACGCCCCGGGTAGCGCCGCCTATGTCGCACGACCCGCTTTCGCCCTCCGAGGCCCTCCGCACGCCGATCGGTACCGTCCTCACGGCCGTGAGTCTCCTCGTGTTCGTGTACTCGCTCGTGATCGTCGGCCAACTCCTGTTCGGCGTTATCGTCGTCCTCACGCTCTCGGCCGGCCCGTACCTTTCGTACCGCACCTTCGCCGTCCTCGACTCGATCGCGGACGCCGCCCAGCGGTTCGCCGCGGTCCGCGAGCGCGAGGCCGACGACGGAGACCGGTTCGACCGCCCCGTCGACCGCGACGGCCCGGAGTCGCGCGAGCGGGAGGAGCGCGCGACCGAACGGGAACGCTGACCGCGCCGTCGCCCTCGTCCGCGGATCGGCCCGATAGCGGCCGTCGTGACGCTTGGCGCGACGCTTTATATACACTCTCCGCGACCGGACAGACATGAACTGGCGACTCGTCGCGGCGGTGGGCGTCGGGGTGACCGCATTTCTCCTCGCGAGCGCCACCGTCACGGGGCTGCTCGCGGCGTCGATCGAGTTCTCCGCGCTCATCGGGCTCCCGGTCGGACTCCTCGCGGGCGCCGCGTCCGCGGCGGCGACGTGGATCCGCCTCTGGAACGCGCCGAGCGCTCGCCCCGCGCTGCTCGGCGTCGCAGCGGCCGGCTACGCAATTCTCTCCGTCGCGGCCGTTTCGTACTCGGTTTCGTCTGTCCGCGGGTTCGTGAGCGTCGAGCGCGCGCTTGCGGTGGCCCTGCTCGTCGGCGTCGTCGCCTTCGCGCTCGCGAGGCGACGGCCGGGCCGCTTCGACTGACTCGAATTCTCGAACGCTCCGCTCCTCACGCGAACACGACGAATCGGAACAGCCACAGCGTCGCCATCCCGGTCGCGATGGTCGCGAACACGTTCTCCGTCCGCCACGCGACCGCCCCGGCGACGAGGCCCGCGATGAGTTTCTCGTCGAGCAGGGTCGCGGGGACCGACGGACCGAGCGTCACCAGTCTCGGGAGGACGAGCGCCGCGAGCACCGCCGGCGGGACGTACCGCAGCGGCCGCTGAACGCGCGTCGGCACCCCGTCGATCCGGCCGAAGAGGTGGATGAAAGAGAGCCGGATCCCGTAGGTGACGAGGCCGATGACGATGATCGCGACCCAGGCGCGCGGCGAGGCGACGAGTCCGGCGAGCGCGTCCGTCACGACGCCGTCACCCCCGCGTCGACTGCGCCCGTCACGACGCCCTCACCTCCGTCACCAGTCCGGCCGCGATCCCGCACAGCGCGCCGACGAGCAGCCCGAGGTTGAGCGGGAGCCCGGCCGCGACGACCGCGACCGCGCCGCCGGCGACGCCCGCGACGGTGGTCGGCCGGTCCTTCATCGCGGGCACGAGGAGGGCGAGGAACACGAGCGGTACCGCGAAGGTGAGCCCCCACGCGTCGGGGACGCCGGCGCCGAGGACGACGCCCGCGACCGTCCCGATCTGCCAGACGATCCACAGCGACGCGGCCGCGCCGAGGTAGTAGCGCCAGCGGCTGCGGTCCGGGTTCTCGTCGAACTCCGCGACCGAGAGCGCGTACGCCTGGTCGGTGAGCAGGTACGCGAGCCCCGCGCGGAGCCGCCGCCCGTAGTCGGCGAAGTGCGGCGCGATGGAGGCCGAGTACATCAGCATTCGGAGGTTGATCACGACCGCCGTGCCGACGACGACCGCGAGTGGCGCGTTCTCGCCGAGCAGTTCCAGCGCCGCCAATTGTGAGGCGCCCGCGAACACGATCACGGACATCCCGACCGCCTCCGCCAGCCCGAGCCCGGCGTTGACAGTCGCGATACCGGCGACGAGCGCGAACGGCGCGATTCCGAGCATCAGCGGCGACACGTCGCGCACGCCGGCGAGCAGGTCATCGTCGAGAACGGAGCGGGACACGTTACTGCTCCTTGGGATACGGCGGCTCGTCGTACTTCGCCGCGAGGTGATCGGCGTGTTCCAGCTTCGTGTTCGCCTTCCGGAAGGTGCCGAGCAGCGAGTGTACCTCGCGTTCGGTGGGGTGCGCGCGGCCGAGCAGCCGGCGCATCAGCAGCGCGTTCTTCTCGCGGACGTGGTCGCGCTGGCCGGTCGCTGCGAGGAACTCGTCGAAGAACTCGTGGAAGCGCTCGACGTCGGGCTCCGGAGCGCGGGTCACCTCGGTGTCGGGGAGTTGGGTCTCGTCGACCGTGAGGTCGCGGAGCTCGTACAGGAGCACCGTCGCGGCCTGCCCGAGGTTCAGGACGGGGTAGTCGTCGTCGGCCGGGATCGAACACACCTCGTCGAGCCGCGAGAGCTCCTCGTTGTTGAGTCCGCGCCCCTCGCGGCCGAAGACGATGGCGGTGGGCGCGTCCACCGTCTTCAGCGACTCGCGGAGTTCCACGGGCGTCTTGAACGGGAAGCGCTCGTGGCTGCGGTCGTCCTCGCCGGTGATCGCGGTGGTGCCGACGGTGTGGTAGTTCGCGACGACCTCGTCGAAGGTCACCTCCTCGGCGTTCGGGAGCACGTCCTCGCGGGCGTGGCCGGCGAAGCCGTACGCCTCGCCGTCCTCCTCCAGTTCGGGGGGGTTCACGAGCTTGAGGTCCGTCAGCCCGAAGTTCTTCATCGCCCGCGCGATGGTCCCGACGTTGCCCGGCGTCTCGGGTTCGACGACGACGACCGCGGGCTTCTGCCGCTCGCGTGGAGGGTTCTCGTTCGCGGTCGTCGTCGGCTCCGCGGAGCCGCTCCCGGCCTCCGCCTCGTCGCCTGCCTCCTCGGCCCCTTCCTCGGCCCCCTCGCCGCTCATCGGTCGGAGGGGTAGTCGGCGGAGAGGTCGAGGTCGGAGTCCGCGAGCTCCTCCTCGGTGATCTCCTCGCCGTCGCGCTCCTCCTGCCCGGCGAGTTCGAGGATGTCGATCCGCTCGCCCTCGAAGTCCGCTTCGAGGCGCTCTTGGACCTCCTGCTGGTCCGGCAGGTCCGGGAGCCCGTCGGGGTCCTCCTCGACGTGTTCGACGGAGCCGTACCCCTCGGGGGCCTCGTTGCCGGCGGCGACCCACTCGTGGAAGCGGTCGGCGAACTCGACCGAGCCCTTGTGGTCGCTGCCGCCTTCCTCGCGGAACCAGTAGAGCAGGTCGGGCTCGTGTTCGGGGCAGAGGAGCACCTCGCCGTCCGGCTCGCCGTACACGATCTGGGCCTCGTTACAGCGGTGGATCTCTTCTTCGCCGTAGTCGAGGTAACAGACGTCGCAGGGCTCCTCGACGAGGCTGACGAGCCGCAGGAGTCGCTCCCGGGGGTCCTCCGGAATCTCGTCGAGGGGCTTCAGCTCCTCGTCGTCGCTGAATATCTCGTCCTCCTCGAAGCGCCACCCGCGGAGGCCGATGCTCACTTTCGCCATGTCTCACGCTACGCTCCGGCGGCGATAAAAGCGCGTCCTTCCCGGCACGGGACCGAACGCTATGGAGACGGACGGCGCGGCCGCGACGCGGTCGCTTATATCCCCGCCACCCGTCCTCGCAGACATGAGACGGCGGCGACTTCTCGGACTGACCGCGGCCGGAACCGTCGGGGCCGCCGCGGGCTGTCTCGGGGGCGGCGGTGATCCGGGGAACAGTGATTCGGGCGACGGTGAAGCAGGCGACGGCGATTCGGAGGGCGGAGACGACTCGGAGAGCGGGGACGACAGTCAGGGCGGTAGCGGAGATAGTGTCTCCGCGTGGCCGACCGGAACGTACGCGGACTACGAGACGACGACCGTGACCGTCGAGAGTCCAGACGGCGAGGCTCGGGGGTCGGTGAACGCCGCGATCGCGGACGACGGCGAGAAGCGCCTGCGCGGCCTCAGCGACGCCGAGTCGCTCCCCGATGACGGCGGGATGCTGTTCGTGTATGAGTCTCCCCGAGACAGCCTGACCTACGTGATGCGCCGGATGAGCTTCGGCATCGACATCGTCTACGTCGACGGCGCCCGGGAGATAGTCGAGATCCACGACGCCCCCGAGCCCGGGCCGAACGAGGACGGCGAGGAGCAGGAGTACCCCGGGTCGGGCCAGTACGTCTTGGAGGTCCCCTACGAGTGGACCGACCGCCACGGCGTCGAAGTCGGCGACTCGTTAGCGTTCGAACTGTGACTGGCTTGATCCAAATCGGCGGCTAATACCTCCAAAGCCCCAGTCGCGAGGTCGCCGTACGCTCGCTGCGCTCCTCACTCGGTCGCTCACTTCGTTCGCTCCCTCGTTGCGGTGCTT
>NZ_AOJK01000036.1 GCF_000336875.1 Halorubrum californiense DSM 19288
CCCCAGCCTCGTCAGTCGCCGTCGCTTCGCTCCGGCGACTGACTCCCTCGCGCGTGCTGCTCGGCCGCGAGGCGGCCTCGCAGGCACGCGCCACCGCACCGCCGGTGATTTATAAATGGATGTGCGTTCGGTTCCCCGGCGAGCGCGTCGGGTACTCGCCCCGTTTATGTCGCTCGCGCCCGTGTTGATCGTATGCGAAACGTGGACGCCGCTGGGCTGGGGATCGGCGACGACCACCCACCCCGGATCATGGGCGTACTCAACGTCTCGGAGGAGTCGCCGTACGACCCCAGCGTGTACGACGACCCCGGCGAGGCCGCCACCTACGTCGACGAGGAGCTGATCGGCGAGGGCGCCGACATCGTCGACGTCGGGCTCGAATCGGCGAACAAGGACCTCGACGTACTCTCCGCCGAGCAGGAGTTGGATCGGCTCGACACCGCGATCGAGACGCTCGAATCGACCTCCGGCGACGCCGTCTGGTCGATCGAGACGCGCTACCACGAGGTGGCCGACGAGGCGATCTCGCGCGGCTTCGACATGGTCAACGACATCTGCGGGTTCGCGGACCCCGAGATGCCTCGCGTCTGCCGCGAACACGACGTGGCGGTGTCGAAGATGGCCTCGCCGCCCGACCTCGAACGGCCGGGGGCGATCGAGGACGTCGACGACATCTACGAGGCGCTCTCGATGAACGGCTTCACCGACAAGACGATCCTCGACCCCGCGTTCGGCGGCTGGTCCGAGGCCAAGACCCACGCGGACGACCGCGAGACGTTCCACCGCCTCAGGGAGTTCCGCGGGTACGGCCGCCCGCTGCTCGTCTCGATCAACCGCAAGAGCTTCCTCAAGACCGTCGCGGGGCGCAGCACCGAGGAGGCCCTCCCGGTCTCGCTCGCCGCCACGTCGATGGCGGTCGAGCGCGGCGCCCACGTGATCCGCACCCACGACGTGGCCGAGACCCGCGACGCCGCCCTGATCGGCGCCGAGTTCGCGCGGGACCGACACCGCTCGCGGGGTGAGTCCGGCACCGTCGAGATCGAGGAACTCGACGTGACGACGGTCGGCGAGGCCGAGCGCCACCTCGACCGGATCGGCGCGTCGGGGGCCCAGCAGGGCGACCGCGCCGTCGCCGGCAGCGCGGTCGTCCGCACCTACGAACTCTCCGGCCTCGACGAGGCGGCGGTCGGCGCCCTGCGCGCCGCGACCGCGCGCGGCGACGCGAGCGGCGCGGCGTTCGCGCTGGGCGACCCGGACCGCGCGGGGACCCCGTCGGCCCCCTCGGCGACCGACGGCGGCGCCGGCGGCTCGGCCGGTCCCGCGGGCGACGGATACCCCGACGACACCCCTGCGGGCGGCCGTCGCGGACTCCTGATCGGGACGCCCGCCGCGATCGAGTCCGTCAGGGAGTCCGTATCCGACGTCTCTGACCCGCTCGACGCCGCGCTCGCGGGGATCGATCACCACGTGAGTTAAGAGAAAGTTTATGCCCTCGTGTAAACAACCGATCGACCGGACGCCGGAGGGGCACGCGGGTAGGGGTACTCTGTGCCACTCCGGCCCATACCATAATTCGCCCGGCGAGCGGCGGCGCTGTCCTGTGCCCGGCGCGACGGCCTCACGGAGCGTGGTCCGGCCGTGAACTTCGCGACCTTCGAGCCCGTTTACGAGGCGATCCTCGCCGACTTCGGGTTCGACCGGGCGGCCGACGAGCGCGCCCGCGACGTCGCCGCCGACCTCGCGACGCCGTTCCCGCTCGACCGCCTCGGCGACTGGGAAGACGCGACGGTCGCCGTCGCGGGCGCGGCGCCGTGCCTCGCCGACGAGGTCGCGCTCGCCCGCGACGCCGACGTCGTCGTCGCGGCCTCGACCGCCGCCGACGTCCTCGCCGACCGCGGCGTCGCCGTCGACTGTATGGTGACCGACCTCGACAAGAACCCCGAGACGGCGGCCGAACTGACCCGCGATGGCGTCCCCGTCGCCGCCCACGCCCACGGCGACAACGTCCCGGCGGTCCGCGAGTGGCTCCCGCGCTTCGCCGACGACTGGACGCTGGCGACGACGCAGGCGGCCCCCGCCGGCCCGGTCCTGAACACGGGCGGGTTCACCGACGGCGACCGCGCCGCGTTCCTCGCCGACCACGTCGGGGCCGGCGAGCTCGTCTTCCCCGGCTGGGAGTTCGACGACCCCGCCGTCGACCCGCTGAAGGCGCGGAAGCTCGACTGGGCCGCCCGGCTGCTGCGCTGGCTCGAACGCCGTCGCGGCGAGCGGTTCGCGGTCTTGGACGGCCGGCGCGAGGCGGCCGACGCAGCGCTCGGGGAGAGTCTCGGAGACGACGGTTAACCGCGGGTCTCTTCGCGCTCGACTCGCGGCTCGGGGAAGAGTTCCTCGTCGTCGCGGTCGCCGATCCACTCCGCCAGCTGGACGAGCTGGTCGGTCGCGGCCTCGAACAATCGCTCGCTCTTCTCCGGAGTCACGTCGGTCGGGTCGCCGAACGCGCCGTTGGGGGAGTTGTCGACCGCGTCGTAGAACGTGCGGGCGCCGTGGACCATCGTGTCCGCGTCCTCGAGGTCGACGAGCCCGCCGTCGCGCGCGTCTTCGAGCCGGTCCTCGCGGACCAGCTCCGGCGCGAGGTGTGTGACCATCGCGGTCTCCTTGGGGCCCGCGTGGGGCCCGTTGCGCTCGAAGAGCTCGTCGACCAGCTCCGGGATCGACTCGTCCCACATCCACTCGACGGCGTAGGCCACCTCGTCCTCGTGGAGCCGGCGGCCGACCTCCCGGAGGTGCTGGACGTTGCCGCCGTGGGCGTTCACGAACACGACGCGGTCGATCCCGTGGTACGAGAGGTTCCGCGCGAACGACTCGACGTAGTCGCGGAACTCGGGCGGATCCACCCACATCGTCCCCGGGAACTGGCGGTGATGCGGACTGACGCCGACGTTGATCGTCGGCGTCCGGAACGCGTCGGAGCGGTCCGCGGCGGCCGTCGCCAACCCCTCGGCGATCAGGTGGTCGGTTGCGAGCGGGAGGTGCGGGCCGTGCTGTTCGGTCGAGCCGAGCGGGACGAGCGCGACGGAGCCGGGAGACAGCGCGTCGCCGAGTTCTGGCCACGTGTGGTCCGCGAGGTACATACTCCCGCCTCGCGCGCGACACGTATCAACCCCGCCGTCGCGGTCGGGTTCGCCGCCACCGTCCGGGAGCGGTTCGCCCGAGCGGCGGGCTCTCGCCCCGTGTCGACACCCTTTTTGTATCGTCCGGCCGAACGTTCGGGCATGTTCGGAGGCGGCGGCATGAATCCGCGGAAGATGAAACAGATGATGAAACAGATGGGGATCGACGTCGAGGAGCTCGACGCCGAGCGAGTCGTCATCGAGACGGCCGACGGCGACGACCTCGTCTTCGACGGCGCCCAGGTCACCAAGATGGACGCGCAGGGGCAGGAGACCTACCAGATCGTCGGCTCGCCCGACTCGGTAGCCGACGCGGGCGCCGGCGGCGGTAGCGCGGCCGCGGTCAAGGGCGGCGATGCGGACGCGGCGGCGATCGAAGCCGAGGACGACGGCGAAGACGAGGGTATTCCGGAGGAGGACGTGAAACTGGTCGCCCAGCAGGCGGGCGTCTCGAAGGAAGACGCACGCGAGGCGCTGGAGGCGGCCAACGGCGAGCCCGCGCGGGCGATCTCCGAGCTGCAGTGACGGACGCCGCGTACCTGCTCGTCCACGAGGACCGCGAGTACCTGCTGGAACCGGGCGAGGAGTTCGGCACCGACCTCGGCGTGATCGAGGTCCCGGAGGACGTCGCGGCCGGCGACGAGGTCGAGACCCACCTCGGCACCGTCTTCGAGGTCCGCGCGCTCCGGGGCCCCGACCTGTTCAACCACCTCGAACGCACCGGCGCCCCGATGATGCCGCGCGACGTGGGGCTCGTGATGGGCCACACCGGCGCGTTCGGCGGCGACCGCGTCCTCGACGCGGGCACCGGCACGGGCATCCTCGCGGCGTACCTCGGCCGGGCCGGCGCCTCAGTCACCACCTACGAGGTCGACGCCGAGTTCGCCGAGGTCGCCCGCGACAACATGGAGACCGCGGGCGTCGCCGACCGCGTCGAGGTCCGGACCGGCGACCTCACCGAAGAACTGGACGCGCTCGCCGGCGCGGAGCCGTTCGACGCGCTCACGCTCGACACCGGCGACGCCCCGGCGGTCGTCGAGCGCGCGGACGAGCTGCTCGCCCCCGGCGGCCGCCTCGCCGTCTACTCTCCCTTCGTCGAGGGGACCCGCGAGGCGGCGCTCGCGGCCCGCGACGCCGGCTTCGACGAGCTCGAGACGCTCGAAACGATCCAGCGCGAGATGGACTTCTCCGACCGCGGCTCCCGCCCCTCCACCGCCGGCGTGGGCCACACGGGGTACCTCGTGTTCGCGCGGGCGCCCTGAATCCGGCGCTCACGGCGCTTTCCCTTCGGTCGCTTTCCTTTCCGTCACTTTCCCTTCCGTCACGTTCTCTCTCCTGTGGCGCCCGCAGCGACCGGCGCAACGCTCATTCGGATCGCGGTCGTCACCGACGGATGTGACCGCGGACGACGCTGGAACTGAGGCCGACGCCGATACCGACGCCGAGGCCGGCAGCGACTGGTCCGCGCCGCAGAGCGACGGCGTCGGCGACCCGCGCGAGGTCGCCGACGTCCACCCGCGTCCCGACGACCCGCTCGCCGAGGCGGTCGAAACCGCGCTGGCGGGCCGGTCCGGGGTCGTCGCCGTCGGCGTGCCGATCCGGCTGCTCCCGGCGGTGCTCGCCGCTCGCGAGCGCACGTCCGGGGGCCCGTGGCGGATCGCGTGCCGCCCCGGCGTCGTCGACGCCCTCGGCCGAGCGCTCGTCCTCGGCACCGCGGTCGCCGAGGCGATCGAAGGCGACGAGATACGGGTCCGAACCGGCGATCACCTCGGTCACGGGACTGGGGGCACGCTATTCGCGAGCCCCGACCGGGCCGACGCCGTCGTCGGCCCTCGCGGGGACCGGACGCTGGCGACGACGGCGGTCGACCCCGATTCGGGAGCGGCCGACATCGATTCGGGAGCGGCCGACCCCGATTCCGCGTCGGTCGACGGCGCCCTCGCGACGGCCGAGTCGCGCTTCGCCGGCGCGACGGCCAAGCCGGTCGAGATGCCCTCGCGGACCAGACTGCTCGCCGCCGCGCGCGAGGTCCTCGACGACCGCTTCGCCGACGACTTGGCGACCGTGCTCGCGTCGCAGGACACCGGCGAGTTCGGCCGCACGACCGAGGTTTCGGACCGGACGCTGCTGGTCGCGCTCGCGGCGCGACACGACCTCCTTTTCCGGGACCTCCGGACGTGGGTCGGGACCGACGGCGTCGGCATCGCCCCGGCACAGGAGTTCACCGGTGACCGACAGGCGCTCGTCGACCGGGGCCTGATCGAGTCGATCAAGGTGCCGATGGGGCCGGGGCGGCCGATGCTCCGCCTCCGCGCGGTCGAGGACGCGCTGTTGCGTGCCCGGCCGGAGGAAGTGCCGAGCGTCCTCGAAGGGTGGTTCGCGTTGCCGACCGACCCGGATGGGCGGATCCGGGACGACGCGCGCCGCGAGGGACGGCGGCCGGTGTGGGAGCGGCGGCGGTCGTGACCCCCCGAGCCCGATTCGGCGTCGGGTCCCCCGGATCGGCGACACGTGGCAAGAACTAACTCGCGGCGGCGCCCCCACACGGACATGACGACGTTCTCCGACAGGGTCGAGCGGATCTCCATCAGCGGGATCCGCGAGGTGTTCGAGGCGGCCGGCGACGACGCGATCAACCTCGGGCTCGGCCAGCCCGACTTCCCCACGCCGGACCACGCTCGACAGGCCGCGGTCGACGCCATCGAGTCCGGGAAGGCGGACGCCTACACAGAGAACAAGGGCACTCGGTCGCTCCGGGAGGCGATCGCCGAGAAACACCGCGCCGACCAGGGGATCGACCTCGACCCCGGCAACGTCATCGCGACCGCGGGCGGCAGCGAGGCGCTCCACGTCGCCCTCGAAGCGCACGTCGACGCCGGCGACGAGGTGTTGATCCCGGACCCGGGGTTCGTCTCCTACGACGCGCTGACCAAGCTGACCGGCGGCGAGCCGGTCCCCGTGCCGCTCCGCGACGACCTCACGATCGACCCGGCCGCGATCGAGGCGGCGATCACCGAGGACACGGCGGCGTTCGTCGTGAACTCCCCCGGAAACCCCACGGGCGCGGTCTCTTCCGAGGAAGACGTGCGAGAGTTTGCCCGCATCGCCGACGAACACGACGTCCTCTGTATCTCCGATGAGGTGTACGAATACACCGTCTTCGACGGCGAACACTACTCGCCGATCGAGTTCGCAGAGTCGGACAACGTCGTGGTCGTCAACTCCGCCTCGAAGCTGTTCTCGATGACGGGCTGGCGGCTCGGCTGGGTGTACGGCGCCGACGAGCGCGTCGATCGAATGCTGCGCGTCCACCAGTACGCCCAGGCGTGCGCCTCCGCGCCGGCCCAGTACGCCGCCGAGGCCGCGCTCCGGGGCGACCGCGACGTGGTCGACGAGATGACCGCCTCCTTCGAGCGTCGCCGGGACATCTTACTGGACGGCTTCGACGAGATCGGAATCGACTTTCCGACGCCCCAGGGGGCGTTCTACGCGATGCCGCGAGTCCCGGACGGGTTCGTCGACGAGTGTCTCGACCGCGGCGTGGTCGTCGTCCCCGGCGAGGCGTTCGGCGAGGGCGGCGCCGGCCACGCGCGGATCTCGTACGCGACCGACGAGGAGCAGCTCCGCGAGGCGCTCGACGTGATGGCCGAGGCGTACGCGGCGGTCCGCTGAGCCGTCGGCGAGACGCTTCGACCGATCAGTCGTCTCCTTCGCCCGCTTAGTCGTCCTCTCCGCCCGCTCAGTTCTCTCCTCCACCCGAAATTCGGAGGTAGCGCTCGTAGTACTCGTCGCCGTACCGGATCATCTCCTCCTCGGTCTCGCCGACGCCGGCGTCTTTGCGGACGTTCCCGTCGATGTAGGGGCGCGCGTCGATCGCGCGGAGTAGTTCGACGTACTCCTCGGAGTAGGGGTGCGTCTCGGCGTACTCCGCCGCGTCCGCCTGCTCGACGATCCGCCGGGCCTCCGCGGAGAGCTCGTCCGACGCGACTCTGGGCCCGACGAACGTCGCCCGGAGGATCGCCTCCATCCGCTCGGAAGACTCGGCGACCGCCTCCGCTGTCGGCCGATAAACGGCCTCGTGAAACCGCTCTCGCTCGATTTCCACCCGATACGTGGTGTCCCGGTAGACGACGCGTTCGGGGCCGTCGTCGCCGAGCAGCGCGCTCTCCGCCCGGGCGGTCTCGTTGCGGTACGCGTAGCCGCCCCGCTGGACCAGCCCGACGGCGTATCCGCCCACGTTCCCGCGGGCCCGCGCCGCGAAGTGCGCGATCCGGACCGCCCGTTTATCGGCGTCGGGGAGGTCACCGTCCTCGCCGGCGTCGACCGCCGACTCAGTGTCGTCGTCCGTTGCGCTCGGATCGCTGTCGCCGTCGACCGCAAACAGGCGGAGGACGTGATACGTCTCGCCGACCTCGTCGACGACCACCGAGCCGAGCCGGTAGTAGGTCCCACCGTCGACGACGTACGCCGGGTCGTCCGGGGTCGCGAAGAACGGTTTGCGCCACTGGGTCGTGTACGATTCGCCGGCCATCGCGGCGTCGAGCGCCGCCCCGTCCCAGTTCTCGGGCGGGTCGTCGCGGCCGTGAACGTAGCGGTCGCGCAGCGACCCCTCGACACGCGAGAGCGAGAACCTGAGTTCCGATCCGCCGCCGCCCTCCGAGTCGCCGTCGACGCCTACCCCGAGACAGCCCGCAGCGGCGGCGACGCCGCCCGCAACCGCGCCGGCGAGGAGGCGACGGCGAGAGGGTGTGGGTTCGTCCATGCGGACAGTACAGACAGACGGCTGAAAGGTATTGTCGAAACGCAAACGATCCCTTGTGCGACGGCGACGCGGACCTTTCTGATGCCCGTCGAGAGCAAATAAAATTACTATAGGTAATTCCCCACCGCTGAAGAGTTTCCGCAAGTTATACCGTCGCCCGCGGAGTATCGCGCGGTAATGGACCGGAACATACAGGTCAGCCGCCTCGACCGGCAGGCGGTCGAGGACCAGGAGGTCGAGATCGTCGAGCGAAAGGGGATCGGTCACCCCGACTCCATCTGTGACGGCGTCGCGGAGTCGGTCTCGCGGGCCCTCTCGCAGCTCTACCTCGACCGCGTCGGCAAGGTGCTCCACTACAACACCGACGAGACGCAGCTGGTCGCCGGGCGCGCGGCCCCCGCGTTCGGCGGCGGCGAGGTCGTCGAGCCCATCTACATCCTCATCGTCGGCCGCGCCACGAAGGAGTACGACGGCGAACAGCTCCCGGTCGACTCGACCGCGCTGGCGGCCGCCCGCGACTACCTCTCCGAGGCGATCCCGGAGCTGGAGTACGGCACCGACGTCGTCGTCGACGTGAAACTCGGCGAGGGATCGGGCGACCTCCAGGACGTCTTCGGCGAGGAGACGCAGGAGGTCCCGATGGCCAACGACACCTCCTTCGGCGTCGGCCACGCGCCGCTCACCGAGACGGAGACCATCGTCCACGAGGCCGAGCGCGCGCTCAACACGACCTACCACGACGACCACCCCGAGCTCGGCCCCGACGTGAAGATCATGGGCAAACGCGAGGGCGACCGGATCGACATCACCGTCGCCGCCGCGATGGTCGACGCCTACGTCGACGGCCTCGGCGAGTACGACGACGCGGTCGAGAGCGTCCGCGGGTACGTCGACGACCTCGCCCGCGAGTACACGGACCGCGAGGTCAACGTCGACGTGAACACCGCCGACGACTACGACGAGGGCTCCGTCTACCTCACCGTCACCGGCACCTCCGCCGAGCAGGGCGACGACGGCTCGGTCGGGCGCGGCAACCGCGCGAACGGGCTCATCACGCCCAACCGCCCGATGTCGATGGAGGCGACCTCCGGCAAGAACCCCGTCAACCACATCGGGAAGATCTACAACCTCCTCTCGACCCGGGTCGCCGAGTCCGTCACGAGCGAGGTCGACGGCATCCGCGACCTTCAGGTCCGCCTACTCTCGCAGATCGGCCGCCCGATCGACGAGCCGCACGTCGCCGACGCGCAGATCGTCACGGAGGAGGGCGTCGAACTGGGCGACATTGAGGCGGATGTCCTCGACATCGTCGACCGCGAGCTGGCCGACGTGACCGACGTGACCCGCAGCGTCATCGAGGGCGACGTCTCGACGTTCTGAGCCGGGAACGCCGACCGCGACCGTCGCCGAGGACGCGCGACCGCAACGGATTTGCGCCGCCCGCTCCGAGGTGGGCGCATGACGCGGGTGTGTCTCCTCGGCGACCCCGACGTGGAGCTCTCCTACGAGCTGCTCTCCCGCGAGACGGCTCGCGACGCGCTCGCGACCTACGACATCGAGGAGCCGTTCGAGAACAGCGTCGCCGTCGACACCGTGAGCCTCGGCGCCGCCGTCTCCCTCCTCAACGACCTCGACTGGTACCTCGTCCGCTTCGTCGAGGAGGCGCTCGTGCTGGAGCCGTCCGTCGCCACCGACCAGTGGCTCTCCCGGGACCTCGCCCGCGAGGTCCGCGACGGCGACGTGCCCCCCGAGGAGACCGACCAGCGCCTGAAGGTGTTCGGCCTCGTCGACGGCCGCCCGGTCGAGCCCCTCTTCGTCCGACGGCGACAGGGCGAGACGCCCGAGTACGACCTCCGCGACGTCGACGAGACGGTCGTCGTCCGCGTGAGCGAGTCGGAGTTCTCCGGGTGAGCCGGCGTCGGCCGCCGCCCCGACCTCCCGACCCTCACTCGTCGACTTCCGCGAGGATCCGCGTTCGAATCGGGTCGACGTCGACCGGCGCCCACGCCTCCACGTCGTAGGTCACGTCGGCGAGCGTTTCCAGCCGCTCGGCGTCGCCCGCGTTTATCGCTTCGACCGCCTCCTCGCGGAGTTGCGCCAAGACCGCGTCCGCGAGCGTCTCGCGGTCGACCCCGCGGTCCGGCACGTCGAGGATGTGCGGGAGGTCCTCGGCGCCCTCCGGGAGCGTCGGGAACGCGGCCGGACCGACCGCGAGGGCGGTCCCGCCCTCGCCGGTCCCCGCCGCCGCGCGGTCTGTCCCTCCGTCGGTCGCGTCCGCGTCGCCGGAGAGCGCGCCGTCGGGAGCCGGCACGAGCGCGTACTCGGCGACCGCGAGGTCGATGGCGGCGTCGATGGCGTTCTCGTCGACCTCGGTCCGCTGTTTGAACGCCAGCTCGGAGAGCGCCCGCGAGAGCTCCGCGCGGGTGAGCCACCCGAACAGGTCGACGACGCCGGCGAGGTCGTCGCGCGCGGCGACGCTCGGGCCGTCCGCCATCTCAGTCCTCCCCCGGCGCCGGCTCCGCCTGCGCGTCCCCCGTCACCGAGCCGTCGATCCGGTCGCTCCCACGGACCGCGTCGAGGTCCTCGCGAGCGGCCGCCCGGACCTCGTCGGGGTCGACCCGGGCCGACTCCCACGCCGGGAGCCGGGTGTCGGGGCCGGGCTCGCCGAGCGCCTCGGCGTACGTCGCCACCTGCGAGCGCTCGTCGGGGGCGTCGTACGAGAGGCCGTTGAACGCGGCGTCGGTCGCGTAGCCGTCGACCAGCGTCTCCGCGGCCTCGCGGTACCCCTCGGCGAGCCCGTCGTAGTCGACGTCGACGCCGGCGTCCTCGACCGCGCGCAGCGTCGCCGCGCCGACTGCCCGGCTCATGTCGGCGAGGCCGGTCGGGCCCTCGACGGAGCGGTGGTCGTGCTCGTAGCTCCCCAGATCGACCTGCGCGCTGTCGGCGAAGCCGGCGTGGCCGAACGCCTCGCCGAGCGTCCCGACCTCCAGCCCCCAGCCGCGCTGGACGCGGAGCCGGGAGACGAGGTCGCTCGTCGCCGCGAACTCGCCGGCGAGGGCGTAGCGGAACGCGGAGAGGTACTCCAGAACGTCCGGCTCTCGACCGGGCGCGGCGTCGCCGAGCGCGCGGACGAGCGGCCGGAAGAACAGCCTGAACAACCGGCCGTACAGCGAGCCGTCCTCGACGCGGGCGTAGTACCCCTTCGAGAATCGGTACCCCTCACCCAACGGGAACAGCAGTCGGTTGACGAACGCCGGCGAGTAGGTCTTCGTGTCGGCGTCGTGGACGACGACGAACTCCTCGTCGAGCGCGCGGCCGAGGGCGAGCCACACGTCGCGGCCCTTGCCGCGGTCGCCGTCGAGCCCGCGCGCTTCGAGCAGCGAGGCGAGTTCGGGACCGTCGCACCACAGCGTCTCGACGTCGAGGTCGAACCCGTCGAGCCAGTCCGCGAACGGGCCGGCGCGGTCGGCCGACGCCCGGAGCGGGACGATCACCCGAGCGGGGTCGACCGTCTCCAGCGTGGAGAGCACGCGCTCGGCCGCGAGCGTCCCGTACTCGCGCTCGGTCATCGGCACGACGACCGCCGCTCGGTCCGTCGGGGCGTCGGGCCGGTGGTCGGTCAACGCGTGGAGGGTCGTCACGCGCTCCTGAACGTACTCCATTTACAAATTACACGGGAGCGACAACCAAAACAGGTGCGGTACCACACCCCTATGCCGGTCCCGGGCTGCGAGGTCGGGATCGGCGTCCGCGTCGTCGCCTCAGACGGTCCGGCTCGCGCCCGCCGCGCCCCCGGGAACGCGTCCGAACCGGTACAGCACGGCGTACGCCGCGACGAGGAGCGCAAGCCCCCCGGCGAGCCCGAGGAAGACGGCGTCGTACGTCGCGCCCGCTTCGATCGCTTCGCCAACGACCCACGAGCCGGCCGCCTGCGTGGACATCATCCCGGCGGAGAACATCGCGTACGCCGACGCGCGCGACTCGTCGGGCAGCGACGCGAGCAGGTAGGTGTCGCCCGCCGGGAACAGCATGTGAATGGCGAAGCCGACGACGACGCTCGCAGTGATCACCGCCGCCAGCCCCTCGGCGACGACCACGAGGACGACGCCGCCGACGAACGACGTGACGATGCCGAGCAGGTACGGGACGTGGGGGAGCCGGTCCGCGAGGTCGCCCGAGACGAGGAAGGCGGGCACGCCGGCCGCGAAGATCACCGTCAGGAGGTTCCGCGCGGTCGCCCGGGGGAGCCCCTTGTCGATCATGTACAGCTCGTAGAAGTTGAACAGGCCCTGCCAGACGAAGCTCGTCAGGCCCATCAGCACCACGCCTGCGAGGATCAGCTTCCACTCGCCGCGGGCGGCCGCGAGGAAGTCCGTGTCTCCCGCGCCGGCGTCCGGGAGGTCGGTCCGCTTCGCGAGCGCGACGAACAGGACCGTGCTGGCCGCCGCGGCGAGCGCGAGCGCGTAGAAGGCGTACCGCCAGTCGTACCACAGCGCGACGGTGACCGCGGGCGCGGCGATGACCGCGGAGAGCTGGCTGGCCATGCCGTGGACGCCCATCACGCGCCCGACGCGCTGCGGGAACAGCTCCGAGATGAACGGGTTCGCGGCGACGAAGTAGACCCCGGAGGCCAGGCCGACCGCGAAGGCGGCGACCATCAGCGCGAGGACGCCCGGCGCGAGGGCGACGCCGAGCGCGCCGGCGGTCAGCATCGCGCCGGAGACGACGATCACGCTGCGCCGCGTGAAGCGCGTGAGCGCCCAGCCGGCGGGGAGCCGCGGGGCGGCCGAGCCGAGCCACGCGAGCGTGACGATGAGCCCGGCGGTCCCCTCGCGGATCCCGAACGCGTCGATGAACTCGCCCACGAGGGGGGCGAACACGACCCGCGCGAAGTTGACGAGGAAGACCAGCGCGCAGAGCGATCCGAACAGCCTGGTCCGTGACACGGCGGCGCTTCTCCGCGCCCGGACACAAGCGTTGCGAAAGCGCCCCGACGCGCCCTCCAGAGACGGATCGCGGGGAACTACGCGTGGAGGTGCCCGCTTGCCGTCGATTTCGTTCGTCGCGTCAGACCGATGTCGTACGGGGTTTTTATCCGCCCCGCCCCCGAACGGCGGGGTATGAAATCCACGCGCAAGGGGCTCCGCGACGGCGACCTGATCAAGGACACCTACGAGCGGCTGAACTGCGCCGACTGCGAACAGGTGTTGAAAAAGGAGAACGACCCCGACGAGGTGTTCTCGGTCCGCATCTGCCCGGAGTGCGGCGCGCGGTTCAAGGAACTTCGCTGACGCCGTCCCGCTCCGTCGTCGCCCCTCCGTCCCACCCCGTCGTCGCCCCTCCGACTTCTCTCCGCCGTTGTCCCTCCGCTATCCTTTTCGCTTCTCCCGTGCGGTCGATTCGTCCGGGTTCGTCCGCCCTCGCTCATCCCTCGAACGAGTCCCTGACCGACTGCGTCACCGTGCGCGCCTCGACCGTGACCGCCTCGATCCACCGGTACGCGGTGTACGCCTCGACCGTCGACCGGGCGCTTCGGTCGCCCGCCGCGAGCGCCCCGTCCGGCTCCGCGAACAGCGGGAGGAACTCCGTCGCCAGCCACCGGTCCAGCGGGTTCTCGCTCTCCGCGAGCGACGCCGCCGACTCGACCGCCGCGCTCCGCGCCGCGCCGACCGCCCCCGGACCGTCGGGGAACATCGTCTCGCCGTCCTCGACGCGCGCGGCGACGTCGTCCAGCGCCCGGAGCCGCGTCCACGCGAGCGCGGTCCGGATCAGTCCGGTCGCCGGGTGGTCGGGCTCGTAGTCGCCGAACGCGACGGGGTCGAACCGCATGTCATCGAAGCTCCGGTAGACGGCGGTCGACAGCAGGGAGGCGCTCGGCGCGCCGCGCGCGACCGCCCGGCCGTCGACGAAGGCCTCCGTGCCCGGGTAGCGCCGGAGGTCCTCGACTCCCTCACCGTGGAGGTCGCGGAGCCGGTCGCCGACCGCGCGGCCGAGCCGGTTCATCTCGCGGCGGAGCGGTTCGGCGACCGACACCGGGTCGTCGAGCGAGGCGGCGTACCGGTTCCGGAGGTGCCGCCCCGCCTCGATCAGCGACTGGACGCGCTCGACGTCGCCGGCCCCCTCACCCGTCCGGAGCGGGTTCGCCCGGTCGGTCGGGCCGCTGCCGACCAGCGTCCGTCGCCTCGCCTCGTCGTACCAGCGCTCGATCGGGCCGTAGACCGCGGCGCCGGCCGGCGGATCCGCCGCCGGCCCCGGCAGTTCATCCAGCGTCTCGGACGCCCGTCGCCGCACCGTCCCGACGTCCGGAGCCACCGCAGTCGGGTCGCCCTCGACGGTCACGGCGGCCCACGTGCCGACGGCTGTCGCGGCGTGGCCGCGCGCGGCGGCGTAGCGCTCGGCCGCCCGCAGCGGCGGGAGCGACTTGCCGGGGCCCGGCAGCGCGTCGCGCGCCGCCGTCCGCTCCGTCACGATCTGTTCGCGGATCTCGCCGTTCGGGAGCCGCTCCGCGGTCAGCGGCTCCGGGACAGGGGAAAGCAGGCGGTCGACGCGGTCGGCGAACGCGCCCTCGACCGCGGGCTCGACGTCGACGGGGACGAGTCGCGGCGAGTCGGGGACCGGCTCGTCGAACTCGCGCGGAACCGCCTCCACGTCGAACGACGGCGGGTCGTCCCAGAACCGCGGCTCGCCCCGGCCCGAACAGCCGGCGAGGGACCCGAGCGCGACGGCGCCCGTGGCGGCGAGCGCGTCGCGCCGGGTGAGGCGCCGCGTCACGTGCCGTCACCCCCGTCGTCGTCCGCTCCGCTCAGGGCAGTGTCGTTCCCGGGCACTGTCGCATTCCCGTCGATCACGTCGTACTCGGTGTCCGTCGTCCGACACGGAGAGTGCCCGCTCGAACCGGACCCGGTGAGACGGTCGTCGAGCGCGGCCGGGAGCCGGAAGAGCAGCGCGAGGGCGACCCGCGCGTCCGCCTCGCAGGCCTCGTCGGGCGGGCGGAGCTCGCTGCAGTACTCGTACTCGACGCGCCCGGGCTGCCACGACACCGAGTGGATCACGAGTCGCTCACACGACCGGACGCCGGCCGGCGAGACGTACACGGTCTCCGCGTCGTAGTCGGTCTCGTCGAGGAAGGATCGGACCCGCTCGCGGTCCGCGTCGGAGACGGCCTCGGCGACCAACAGTTCGTCCGCTCGCTCGGCGCTCGTCACGAGTTCCCGACCGATTCGGTTCGGTTCGTTCTCGTCGTTCGCTTCGCTCCCGTCGAGGAGGACGCTCTCGCCGGTCGGATTGCGCGGCTTCACGACCGTCGGGTCGGTCTCCGCGCCTCGCGTCTGCGGCTGGACGGACTCCGCCTCCGGGCCGCTCGCGCCGGAACAGCCGGCGAGCGCGCCGACGACGCCGAGCGCCGCGCTGCCGAGGAGGGCTCGTCGAGTGGGGGTCATGAGACGATGTTGGACGGGTCCCGACAAACGCTTTCTGGCGTCCGGTCGCCGGTGCGCTCCTCCGTCGTCGCGGCCGCAGCCCCCCGGCGTCGCAGCCGTCGCCCGCGCTCACTCGAAGACGGCGTCGAACGCCGATGCGCCGAGCGGGTCGAAGGTGCCGGCTGCGACGTTCTCGCGGACGTGGTCGGGGTCGGTCGTCCCGACGAGCGAGGAGGTGACGCCGGGGGCGCTCCGCGCGAAGTTGAGCGCGCGCTGGGCCGTCGTCTCCCCCGCGAGCGTCGCGTCGACGTCGGCGGGGATGGCGCCCTCGACGGTCAGGTCCCCCTGCCCGACGCTCGCGCTCGTCACCACCGAGAGCCCGGCCTCGTGGGCGAATTCGAGGGTCGAAACGGGCCCGTCGGCGTCGGCGCCGGGCGGCGCGGGCTGGTTCCGCCGCGTGAAGGCGTCCGCCATCGCGACGTTGAACGGGAGCTGAATCGCCTCGAACCCGTGGCCGTCGTCGGGGCCGACCGCCTCGCCGGCGGCCTCGGCCCGGGCGAGGACCTCGGCGAGCGAGAGGGAGTCGTCGGCCTCCTCGGGGACGCGGAACGCGCTCCACGACGCGACGCCGTACGCGCCGATGTCGCCCGCGGTCCGCCGGCGTTCGAGGGCCTCGAACGCGTCTTCGAGGGCGTCGTACACCTCGTCCCGCGAGCGGGCGGCGAGTTGCGTCTCGGGGTTGTGGACGTAGAAGCAGTCGACGGCGTCGAGGCCGAGGCGCTCGAGCGAGCGGTCCAGCGACCACTCCAAGTACGCCGGCGTCATCGCGTGCGCGCCGTTCGCGAGGTCGTCGGGGGCGACGATCCCGGGTTCGACGAACCGCTCGCGGACGTACGCGCCGGGGTCGTCCGGGCGCTCGCCGTCGAACGGAGGGAAGCCGCCCTTCGTCGCGACGACCACCGACTCGCGGTCGACGGGCGCCGCCCGAAGCGCCTCGCCGACGACGCGCTCGGCGCGGCCGCAGCGGTAGTTGGCCGCGGTGTCGACGTGATTCACGCCCGACCGGAGCGCCAGTTCGATCGACTCGCGGGCCGCCTCGTCGACCGCGGGCGTCGGCTCGCCGAGGTACGTCCCGATTCCGACGCTGGAGACGACGCCGGGACCGAAGCGGCGGAAGTAGGTGCGCCCGAAGGCGTCGCCGAACCGGTCCCGGTACCCCCAGAGGGCCTCGCGAGTCGCCATGTGGTCGGGGTAGTCGGCTCGCGGATAAAAGTCGCGCGGGAGGTCGGGTCGCCGTCGACCGTACCGCCTCCACCGAGGGCCCCGTCAGTCGGAGGCGCGCAGTCCGTCGGCGGCGTTCCGATCAGTCGGTCGCGAGGAAGGTCCGCGTCGTGTCCCTGTCGCCGCGGACGACGTCGACCTCGTCGAGCCCCAGCGAGGCGAATACCTTGCGCCAGTCGCGGTAGTAGAGGGGCGTGTCGTCGTCGACGAAGTTCACGTCCGGGTCGGCCGGCGCCGACTCGACCGTCGGCTCCTCGATCTCGGCCGTGACGAGGACTTCGTCGGTGACCCGGGCGATCTCTCCGAAAACCGACTCGGCCTCGGGGGGGACGTGCTGGAGCGTCTCGACCGAGTACACCGCGTCGAACGCGCCGTCGTCGAACTCCCCGAGGACGTCCGTCAGGGAACCGCAGTGAAACGTCCCGGCGGCCGCGAGGTCGGGATACGTCTCTCGCATCGTCTCGAAGGCCCCGGGGTCGATGTCGATCCCGGATAGGTTCCCGAAGCCGTGCGCCGCGAGGTGTCGGAGGTGACGGCCAGAGCCGCAGCCGAGTTCGAGGACCCCGGCGTCGCGGTCGAGGTGCGCAGCGAGGGCCGCTCGGACCAGATCGCTCGTCTCGTTCGGCCCGCGGTAGGCGTAGTACGCCGGCGAGTACTCTCCCGCCCGGTCTCGCCACGCGTCTCGCACGGTGTCGGGGTCCACGGCTAACGACTCCGACAGCGAGGGATAACGCCGTCGAACGCCGCGCGGCGGCGCGGCGGTCCCGAACCCTCGGCGGTCGCGGACCGGGCACAGTTAATTGCCGGTGACTCGCATGGTTGTCTATGATAGACACGGAATACGACTACGTCGTCGTCGGGGGCGGATCGGCTGGCTGCGTCCTCGCGAACCGACTCACCGCGGATTCGGAGACGAGCGTCCTGCTCTTGGAAGCGGGCGCGCCCGACGACGACCGGAACATGCGGATCCCGGCGGGCTTCCCGGAACTGTTCGAGACCGACGCGGACTGGGAGTACCACACCGAGCCGCAGGACGGCTGTGCCGGTCGACGGCTCTACTGGCCGCGCGGCAAGACGCTCGGCGGGTGTTCCTCGATGAACGCGATGATCTACATCCGCGGCCACCCGTCGGACTACGACGACTGGGCGACCCTCGGCAACGACGGCTGGGGGTACGAGGCCATGCTGGAGTACTTCAAGCGGGCGGAGACGTTCACCCCCTCTGGGTCGCCGTACCACGGGACCGCCGGACCGCTCAACGTGACGGATCAGTCCTCGCCCCGGCCGGTCTCGCGGGCGTTCGTCGACGCCGCCGCGCAGGCTGGGTACGCCCGCAACGACGACTTCAACGGCGCGGCGCAGGCTGGGGTGGGGACGTACCACGTCACGCAGAAGAACGGGAAGCGCCACAGCGCGGCCGACGCGTACCTCAAGCCGGCGCTCGACCGGCCGAACCTCACCGCCGAGACCGGCGCGCGGGTGACCGAGGTGACCATCGAGGGCGGTCGCGCGGCGGGGGTTCGGTACAGGCAGGACGGGAACAGTCGGTCCGTCGAGGCCGCGGAGGAGGTCCTCCTCAGCGCCGGCGCGGTCAACTCCCCGCAGCTGCTCATGCTCTCTGGGATCGGTGACCCGGACCACCTCGCGGACCACGCTATCGACGTCGAAGTCGACTCGCCCGGGGTCGGCCGGAACCTCCGTGACCACCTGTTCGCGTTCACCGTCTACGAGACCGACGACGACGTCAGCACGCTGGACGACGCCGGCGGGCTGACGGACGTCCTGAACTGGTTCCTGCGCAAGCGTGGGAAGCTGACCTCCAACGTCGCCGAGTCCGGCGGGTTCGCCCGCAGCGACGCGGACGAGCCCCGGCCGGACCTGCAGTTCCACTTCGCTCCCTCGTACTTCATGGAACACGGCTTCGAGAACCCCGAGACCGGGCGCGGGCTGTCGATCGGCGCGACGCAACTGCGACCGGAGAGTCGGGGGCGCATCACGCTCGCCTCGGACGACCCGTTCGACGACCCGGTCATCGACCCGAACTACCTCGACGAGGAGGCCGATATCGACACGCTCGTCGAGGGAGTCAAGCGCGCCCGTGAGATCGCCCGGCAGGACGCGCTTTCGGAGTACGTCGGGCGGGAGGTGTGGCCCGGCGAGGACGCGCAGACCGACGAGGAGATCGCCAAGCACGTCCGTGACACGTGTCATACGGTGTACCACCCCGTCGGGACGTGTAAGATGGGCGACGACGAGGCGGCGGTCGTGGACGACGAGCTCCGGGTCCGCGGCGTCGAGGGGCTCCGGGTCGTCGACGCGAGCGTGATGCCGACGCTCGTCGGCGGGAACACGAACGCCCCGACGATAGCGGTCGCCGAGCGGGCGGCGGACCTGATCCGGGACGAGCGAGCGACGACCGTCGAGGGGCAGGCCTCGGCCGCCGGCGACTGAGCTGGCCGGCTTCGACCGGCGACTCCGTTCCGGGGCGCGCGATACGCCGACCGCGGCCCGCGGTCAGACGCCCGCACGACGCAACGACTATACGGACTCCGGGAGTCAGGTGTGACAATGGCCTCGCTCACCGACCACCTGGCGGACCTCGTCGCCGAGGTCGATGCCGCACTGCTGTTCTCTCCGACGAGCTCCTTCTACGAGCGGTTCGCGGACGACGGGAGCGAGGTCGTCGTCGTCGCGCCCGACAACGACGTCGACGCCGAGACGTTCGTCGATCTCCCGCTCCCCTTCGACAACGTGAAAGACCGGATCCGGTTCGGCATCGAGGGGGCGATGGACGCGGACCTCGTCTCCGAGGGCGACGAGGTCGCGTGCGTCGCCTCAGTGTTCGATGGCGGCTCGGACGCGGTGATCCGGGCGACCGTCGACCAGGGGGTCCACACCGGTATCTACGACCTGTTCGCCAACTCCCGGGCGGAGCCGAGCGTGATCCGCGACGTGTTCGAGGTCGCGATCGAACTCGGACAGAAGGGGCAGAAGGGGAAGCCGGTGGGCGCGCTGTTCGTCGTCGGCGACGCGGGGAAGGTGATGAACAAGTCGCGGCCGCTGTCGTACAACCCCTTCGAGAAGAGCCACGTCCACGTCGGCGACCCGATCGTGAACGTCATGCTCAAGGAATTCTCGCGGCTCGATGGCGCGTTCGTCGTCTCCGACTCCGGGAAGATCGTCTCGGCGTACCGCTACCTCGAACCCGCCGCCGAGGGGGTCGACATCCCGAAGGGGCTCGGCGCGCGCCACATGTCCGGGGCGGCGATCACCCGCGACACGAACTCGACCGCCATCGTCCTCTCCGAGTCCGACGGACTCGTCCGTGCGTTCAAGGCCGGCGAACTCGTCTTGGAGATCGATCCGGAGGAGTACTGACCCATGTCCGCGGCCCAGATCACCGTCCCCGAGTTCCTCGTGAACGTCCCGTACCGGATCTGGCTGGCGCTCGGCGTCCTCCTGCTGGGGCTCCTCTTGGCGTACCTCACCGGCGTGATAAACCGTCGACTGCTCCGGCGCGCCGGCGTCCCCGAGGTGATCGAGGGGACCGCCTTCGAGCGGACGGCCCGCGAGTTCGACACCTCCACGGTGCGGATCTTAGCGCAGCTTTCGAGCTACTTCATCGTCGCCGTCGCGGTCATCGTCGCGCTCACCGTCGCGGACGTGAACTACCTCGAACAGTTCTGGTCCGGGGTCGCCGCCTTCCTCCCGCGGCTGTTCGTCGCCGCCGTCGTCGTCATCGTCGGCGTCGTCGTCGGCGACAAGGCGGAGCTGCTCGTCGCCGAGCGCCTCCGGGGGATCAAGCTCCCCGAACTCGGCGTGCTCCCGACGGTCGTGAACTACAGCGTCGTCTACGTCGCCGCGCTCATCGCGCTCGGACAGGTGGGCGTCCAGACGCTCGCGCTCATCGTGCTGCTCGCGGCGTACGCGTTCGCGCTCGTGGTGTTCGCCGCGCTGGCGACGAAGGACCTCGTCGCGTCGGCCGCCGCCGGCGTCTTCCTCCTGCTCCGACAGCCGTACGGCATCGGCGAGGAGGTCCGTGTCGCCGGCGAGCGCGGCGTCGTTCAGGAGGTGGACCTCTTCGTCACTCACATCGAGACGGACGGCGAGGAACACGTCCTCCCGAACCACGTCGTGTTCCGCGAGGGGATCGTGCTGATCCGCGAGTAACGCCGCCCCTCTCACGCATCTCGAAATAAAAACGGACCCCCGTCACCCGTTCCCACGCTGTGAAAGTCATCGCCCCGCTATAACCCGCCGCGTCGCCAACGTCGAGACATGACCCCCGATACCGCGAACGTCGCCTGTGACGGCTGGGACGGTAGCGAGTGCGAGGGGACGCCCCACTGTCCGCCGCGCTGTCCGCGGTTCGTCGACAAGGTGGGCGCGCGCTGGACGATCCGCCCCGCGCTCGACGCGGACGAGCCGTTCCTCGCGGAGATGTACGAGCGGTTCGACCGCGCCGACCGTGCGCAGGGGCTTCCCCCGGTGAGCCGCAGCCGGTGCGCAGACTGGCTCCGGTCCATGCTGTCAGAGGGGAACAACGTCGTCGCCGAGCGGGACGGCGAACTCTTCGGCCACGCGATGTACACGCCGACGGACGCCGAAATCCCCGAACTCGCCGTCTTCGTCCACCCGAACGCGCAGGACCGGGGCGTCGGGACCGAGCTGTGCCGGCACGTCATCGCGAACGCCGCCGCGGCCGGCCGCGAGGGGATCGAACTCCACGTCGAGACCGGCAACCGCGTCGCCCGGAACGTCTACCGGACGGTCGGGTTCGAGGTCGTCGAGCGCCGCGGGGACCTCCGGATGCGGCTCGACCTCGACCAGCCGATCGCGACCGAGGTCCGCTGGCCGCCGCTCGCGCGAGAGGGGCCGACGGAGCCCGCGGTCGACCTCTCACCGGGGGACGGCGGGGCCGGGCGATCCCCCGCGGACGACTGATCCCCAGCGGTCACGCACCCTCTCCCGTCCTCACCGCAACCGTTAGGGCCCGCCGACCATAGGGTACCGTAACCGTGGACGACGCCATCGAGTGGCTACGGGACCGCCCCTTCTACGAGGGACAGATCGCCGACCATCGGCGGCTCCCGGCCCGGGACCCCGAGTTCGCCGACGTCGACCTCGAACCGCGGCTCGCCGACGCGCTCGCCGACCGCGGGATCGACCGGCTCTATCGACATCAGGCCGACGCGATCGAGGCGGTCCGCGACGGCGACGACGCCGTCCTCGCGACCGAGACGGCGAGCGGGAAGTCGCTCGCGTACACCGTCCCCGCGTTCGAGGCGGCGATGGATCACGGCGGGAGAACCCTGTACATCGGCCCGCAGAACGCGCTGATCGCCGATCAAGAGGAGTCGCTGTCCGAACTCGCGACCGACCTCGGCTTCGGCAGCCGGGTTTCGGTCGACTCGTACACCGGCCGGCTCTCGCGCTCGGAGAAGCGCGACGTGCGCGACCGCCGCCCGACCGTCCTCCTCTCGAACCCCGACATGCTCCACTACGCGCTGTTGCCGTACGCGGGGCGGCTCTGGGACTGGTTCTTCTCGTCGCTGGAGTACGTCGTGATCGACGAGGTCCACAGCTACCGCGGCGTGTTCGGCTCGCAGGTCGCGTTGACGCTGCGCCGGCTCGCGCGGACCTGCGAGCGGTTCGGCTCGTCGCCGCAGTTCGTCTGCTGTTCGGCGACGATCAACAACCCCGTCGACCACGTCGCGACCGTCACCGGCCGCGACTCGGACGGGATCGAACTCGTCGACGAGGACACGTCGGGGCGCGGGCCGCGCGACTGGGTGCTGTGGAACCCGCCCGAGTACGACGACGACTGGCAGGAGCGCGGCAGCGGCCGCCGGAAGTCGAGCCACACGGAGAGCAAGCGCCTCTTCGTCGACCTCGTGACGGCGGGCCAGCAGACGCTCGCGTTCACCCGGGCGCGACAGACCGCCGAGCAGTACGCGACCGATAGCGCGAGCGACCTCCGGGAGCGCGGCGAGCGCGACCTCGCGGGGAAGGTGGGCGCCTATCAGGCGGCGCTCACGGACGACCGCCGCCGCGAGATAGAGGCCGACCTCCACGCCGGCGACCTGCGCGGCGTCTGGTCGACGAGCGCCCTCGAACTCGGCGTCGACGTGGGCGGGCTCGACGCCGTAGTGCTCGACGGCTACCCCGGCACGCGGATGTCCGCCCACCAGCGCGCGGGACGGGCCGGCCGCGGCGACGACCCCGCCCTCGTGGTGATGGTCGGCGGCGAAGACCAGCTCGACCAGTACCTGATGCGCAACCCGAGCGACTTCTTCGACGCGCTGCCCGAGGACGCGATCTGCGACCCGGAGAACGGACAGCTCATGCCCGGCCACGTCGCCTGCGCGGCCGACGAGAACTGGCTCTCGCCCGAGGACGAGCGCTTCTTCGGCGACTCGTTCCCGAGCGTCGTCGCGGACCTGACCGACCAGGGCGTCCTGAACCGGCGCGAGGCCGCGGCGGGCACGCGCTGGGTCCACGCCGGCGGGTCGAGCCCGCAGCAGTCCGTGAACCTCCGGACCGCCGAGGAGCGGGAGATATCGCTGATCGAGCGGTCGAGCGGCGAGACGGTCGCCACGCTCGGCTTCGCCGACGCGCTCCGGGACGCCCATCCGGGCGCCATATACCACCAGCAGGGGCGCACCTACGAGGTGGTCGAACTGGACCTCGACCGCGACGTGGCCGAACTCCAGCAGTCGTGGGCGGACTACTACACGCAGGTGCGCTCCGACAAGGACATGGTCGTGAACGAGGACCTCGACGAGCGGGCGCTCTCGGCGCGCGCGGACGTGCCCGTCCGGTTCGCGGACGTCACGGTGACCGAGCAGATCACGGGGTTCGTCCGGAAGGACGCCGCGACCGGCGAGTCGCTCGGCGAGTCGACGCTGGACCTCCCTGAGACGACGCTGCGCACGAAGTCGCTGTACTTCCCCGTCCCCGCTGATGTCGAACGCGAGATGCGGCGCCTCGGCGACCCGCTCGACGACGACGACGCGGGCGACCCCCAAGTCAGCGCCGACGGCGGCGAGGTGCCGGACAGCGAATCGGACACGGACGACCCCACCGACGATGGGTCGGGCCCCGGGGGCGACGGCGAGCCGATCCCGGGCGGCGAGTACGCGTTCAACGGCGGCATCCACGCCGCCGAACACGGGATCATCTCGCTGTTCCCGTTCCACCTGCTCTGCGACCGCGCCGACGTCGGCGGCATCTCGACGCCGCACCACCCCCACACCGAGGGGCCGGCGGTGTTCGTCTACGACGGCTACCCGGGCGGCGTCGGGCTCACGCGCCGCGGCCACCGGCGGATCGAGGAGCTGATGACCCGGACGGCGCGGCTCATCGACACCTGCGACTGCGAGGGCGGCTGCCCGGCCTGCGTCCAGTCGCCGCACTGCGGCAACGGGAACGACCCCTTAGCGAAGGCGCCGGCCGTGCGACTGCTCGAATCGCTGACCGGGACCGACGCCTGACCCAAAGTGACTTCCCCCCGGCCGTCGACCGGTCTGTCGATGCGGCTCGACCTCGACGAGGCGGCTGACCCGGCAGCCCGCGCGATGGAGTGGCTCGTCCTCGGCGCGGCGTACTTCCTCCTCATTTTGTTCCTCATCGGGGTGTTCGACCTGTTCGTCTCGCTGTACCGGCTCCTCGTCGCGGGGAACTTCACCGACCCGGCCGAGGTCGTGGCACTCCTCGACAGCGTCCTCCTTCTGCTGATCATCGTCGAGGTCCACCGAACGATGGTGGCCTACGCGCGCGGCCAGCCCGTCCTCAGGATCGTCGTGAGCGCCGCGATCATCGCCGTCTCCCGGCGGGTGATCAGCTACCGGCTGGAGGACTACGGCTCGGGGGACGAGGCGCTGCTCGCGGCCGCGGCGCTCGGCGTCCTCGTCCTCGCGCTCACGGTCGGCTACTTCCTGCTCGACCGCGTGAGCGTTCCGGGGCGGCTGGAGCTCTGACGACTGGGCACGTCCGGAGGTCCGCGCGTCCCCCGCGGCGGTCCCGGTGGTTTCACGGTGGACGCGCCCGTGTCGATCCCATGGAGCTGTTCTGGCACCGACGGGACCTCAGAGTCGCGGACAACGTCGGCCTGGCGGCCGCGGCGGGGGCCGGCGGCGAGGACGCGAGCGGTGACGCCGACCGCGGGCCCGCCGCGCCCGTCTTCGTCTTCGATCCCGGGGTCCTCGACCACGCGAGCGACGTGCGGATCCGCCGCCTGCTCGACGGACTGGCCGCGCTGCGAGACGACTACCGCGAGCGCGGGAGCGACCTGCTCGTCGCGCGCGGCGACCCGGAGACCGTCCTCCCGGAGCTCGCGGCGGCGCTCGACGCCGAGCGCGTCGTCTGGAACCGCGACTACTCCGGGCTCGCGAGAGAGCGCGACGCCGGCGTCAGGCGCGCGCTCGACGCGGTCGACGTCGAGCGCGAGGCGCACCACGACGCGGTCCTCCACGACCCCGACGCGATCCGGACGAACGCCGGCGACCCCTACTCGGTGTACAGCTACTACTGGAAGAAGTGGACGGACCGCGCGAAGGACGACCCGGCGCCGACGCCGGGCGGCGAGGGCCTCGCCGACGCCGACCGACTGGCGGAGGCGGCCGACGCGATCACCGAGAGCGACGGAACCGACGCGACGCTCGCCGATGGCGGCGTCGACGAAGGGCCCGTCGCCGCGGCCGGCGACCTGCCGACGCCCGCGGACCTCGGCTTCGCGGAACCGGATGCGGATGTCGGGCCCGCGGGAACGGCCGCCGCCCGCGAGCGCCTCGACGAGTTCCTCGACGAGGCGGTGTTCGCCTACGAGGCCGAGCGCGACTACCCGGCCGAGGAGGCGACCTCCCGGCTCTCGGCGTTCTTCAAATACGGCGAGATCGGCGTCCGGGAGGCGTACGCGGCGACCGAAGAGGCCATGGTCGAGGCGGAGTCGGATTTGCGCCCCGAGGACGCGCCCGAACAGGTCGAGGAGTTCCAGCAGCAGCTCGCGTGGCGGGAGTTCTACACGCAGGTCCTCTTCCACAACCCCGAGGTGGTGGCGGCGAACTACAAGGAGTACGAGGAGGGGATCGACTGGCGCGACGACGGCGAGGAGATCGCGGCGTGGAAGCGGGGCGAGACGGGGTACCCCATCGTCGACGCCGGGATGCGCCAACTGCGCGAGGAGGCGTATATGCACAACCGCGTGCGGATGATCGTCGCCTCGTTCCTGACGAAGGACCTGCTCGCGGACTGGCGGCACGGCTACGACCACTTCCGGGGGCATCTGGCCGACCACGACACCGCGAACGACAACGGCGGCTGGCAGTGGGCGGCCTCCACGGGGACCGACGCCCAGCCCTACTTCCGCATCTTCAACCCGATGACGCAGGGGGAGCGCTACGACCCCGACGCCGAGTACATCACGGAGTACGTTCCGGAACTGCGCGGCGTCGACGCCGACCTGATCCACGAGTGGCACGAGCTCTCCCCCACCCAGCGCGCGAACGCCGCGCCGGAGTACCCGTCGCCGATCGTCGACCACTCCGAGCGCCGCGAGGCGGCGCTGGCGATGTACAAGCGGGCGCGCGGCGAGGATCCGGACGACTGACCGCGTCCGCCGGCAGCTGATCGCCTCAGACGGTTACTGGCCGCGTCCGACCGTTGGAGCCGAAAGCGAGTCCGTTCGGTCGAGAAAGTCAGTTCGACCGAGAAAACTCGCGCGGCGAGGGGGACTCAGTCGGCGACCGCGGCCACCATTCCCTGCTTGTAGTACCGCTGGAGGGTGACGAACAGGAGGATGGGGACGATCATCGTCAGCACCGAACCGGCGGCGACGAGCCCCCAATCGATCTGGAGGCGCCCCTTCATCAGGGGGAGTACCTGCGGCGCGAGCTGGTTCTCGCGGGACCGCATGAACACGAGGGGGAAGAAGAAGGAGTTCCACACCCACGTGAACTGGATGACGGCCACGGAGACGAGCGCCGGGGCCGAGTACGGCAACACGATGGACTTGAAGATCTGGTAGCGCGACGCGCCGTCGATCCGCGCCGCCTCCTCGAGCTCCTCGGGGAGCCCGAGGAGGAAGTTCCGGAGGAACATGACGACCCACCCCATCCCCCAGCCGATGTGGACGAGGATGAGCCCCATGTACGTGTCGAACAGGCCGGTCGTCCGCAGCGTGTTGTAGTTCCCCATCGCGACCAGTTCCGGCGGCGCGGCCATGACCACGATGAGCAGGAAGAACAGCGCCTTCTTCATCGGGAAGTCGAAGCGGGCGAACGGGTACGCGACCATCGTCCCGAGCAGCGTCACGGCGAGGACCGCGGGGATGGTGACGATCGCGGTGTTGTACATCGCCTGCCGCATCGGCCCGGACTGGAACGTCCACGCCTCGGCGTAGTTCTCGAAGGTGACGGTGAGCGTCTCGAAGTTCCACCAGCCCTGAATGATCTGGTCGAGCGGGCGGACGGAGGCCATGAACAGCCCGATAAGCGGGACGAGCCACAGCAGCGCGACGCCGATCGCGATCACGTACCGCAGCGCGCGCGCGCCGCTCGGAACCGCCGCGCGGAGGCGCTCGGGGAGGGGTCGGTCGGAGAGCGGTGCGGTCTCCGGCGGCTCGTGGTACACGCGCCCGCCGTCGGTCTGCGGCTCGCTGTCGGCGTCGGTCGGATCGTCTGCGTTGTGTGTGTCGGTCATTGTGGGTCAGTCCATTGACGCGATGTACCACGCCATCGGCAGCGCGATCACCAGTTCGATGAGCGCGACGACCATCGCTTTGCTGTACTCGATCGGGACCGAGAACGCGGCCTGGTACACCTCCAGCCCCAGTACCGAGAACGCCCCGCCCGGACCCCCGGACGGGCCGCCGGCCGCGTAGACGATGGCGAAGATCCGGATCACCCAGATCATGCTCATGATCACCACGACAGCCGTCACGGGCTTGACGAGCGGCCAGATGATGTCCTTGAACCGCCGGAACCGCCCCGCGCCGTCGACGCGGGCGGACTCCAGCAACGCCGGATCGATCCCCGCGAGCGCGGAACTGTACAACAGCATGCTGAATCCGGTCTGGACCCAGACGCCGCCGGCGACCAGCGCGTAGATCGCGATCTGCGGCTGTTGGACCCAGTTCCGGACCAGCGACTCCAGCCCGATAGCCCGGAGCAGCCCGTTGAAGATGCCGGCCTGCGGGTCGTAGACGAAGAGCAGGACGAGGCCGATCACGACGGTGGGCGTGGTGAACGCGAGGAACACCATCGAGCGGAGGATGCTCCGCCCCCGCAGGTCGGCGAAGAGCAGGGCGAGCCCGAGCCCGATCAGCGTGCTCAGCGGGACGTGGACCACCATCCAGATGACGTTCTGCGGCAGCGCCCCCATTGGGTACTGGAACGCGAGGAGGTTGTCCCAGTTGATGATCGCGTCGTCTTGGAACGTCGCGATCCACGTCTCGAACCCGGCGAACTGCCCGATCGTGAACCCGTCCCAGGTGAAGAGGCTCCCGACCGCCGAGTACAGCATCGGGCCGACGGAGAAGATGGCGAACAGCGTGAGTCCGGGGAGCATGAACACGAGGATCGCGGTGAGCTTCTCCCGGTCCACGTCGCGGTCGAGCCGGTCTTCGAGGTACGATCCGACAGACATGGTATCAGGCCACCAGTTCCCCGTCCTCGTCGTAGAGGTACGCGTCGGTCGGGTCGAACGTGAGGTGGACGTGATCCCCCGCCGCGGCGTCCGTCTTCGGGACCTTGACGTTCACCACGGAGCCGCCCACCTCGACGTTGACCAGCACGTACTCCCCGAGCGGTTCGACCGTCTTCACCGTCCCCGGCACCGTCCAGTCCGTGTCCGACGGTTCCGTCGACACGGCGATGTCCTCGGGACGGACCCCGACGGACACGGTCGTCGACGACGTCTCCGTCGGCAGGGGGAGGGTGTTGTCCTCGGAGAGCCGAACGATTCCGTCGCGGTTCTCGCCCTCGAAGAGGTTCATCGGGGGCGATCCGATGAACTTCGCGACCCACGTGGTGCGCGGTCGCGCGTACAGCTCCTCGGGGTCAGCGACCTGCCGGATCGTCCCGTCGTTCAACACGACGATCTTGTCGCCCATGCTCATCGCCTCCTCCTGGTTGTGCGTGACGTAGACGGTGGTGATCCCGAGCTCGTTCTGGATCCGCTTGAGCTCGGAGCGCATCTCCAGGCGGAGCTTCGCGTCGAGGTTACTGAGCGGCTCGTCGAGGAGGAAGACGGACGGCTCGCGGACGATCGCCCGCGCGAGCGAGGTCCGCTGACGCTGCCCGCCGGATATCTCGCCCGGGTCGCTCTCCATCTGGTCCTCGATGTGGAGCAGTTCGGCGACCTGCGCGACCCGCTCGTCGCGCTCCTCCGGCGGCACGCCCCTGACCTTCAGCGGGTACTCGATGTTCTCCCTGACGGTCATGTGGGGGTACAGCGCGTAGTTCTGGAACACCATCGCGACGTTGCGATCGGCGGGCGGGGTCCCGTCGACCCGGTCGTCGTCGAAGTAGATTTCCCCCTCTGACGGGTCCTCCAACCCCGCGATCATCCGGAGCGCGGTCGTCTTCCCGCAGCCGGACGGCCCCAGGAACACCACGAACTCCCCGTCGTCCACCTCCATGTCCAGCTTGTAGTTGGCGACCGTGTCACCCCCGTCGAAGTACTTGCTCACCGATCGCATGCTAATGCGGGTCATCGACTACCCGCCCGTATTCATTTATTACACTTATAATTAATCATAGAACATGGATAACAGGACGGCTGCCGCTGCGCGGTATCCGTTCTCTGCCCCGCTAATTCAATAATTACTTAGCGATCCTTTCACTACGTGGGGAAGATGAGTTCCGGTCTCTTCGACTACACAAATTTTCCGCAGATCTCCGGCGAGCTCTTCCGCACCGTCCAGCGTCGGGACCTCTTCGACGACGACAAGCGGTTCGTCGACGCCGAACCGCGCGTCTCCCCGGACCTCGTGGTCGAGCGGTACCTGACGGGACGCGACCGGCCCGACTTCGATCTGGAGTCGTTCGTCGAGGCCCACTTCCGGCTGCCGGAGCCGGTCGCCGCGGCCCCGGACCTCACCGCGTCGCGGTCGATGGAGGACCACGTCTCGTCGCTCTGGGGCGCGTTGACTCGGACGTTCGAGGACGCCGATTCGGCGGGGTCGACGCTGATCCCCCTCCCGAACCCGCACGTCGTGCCGGGCGGTCGCTTCCGCGAGATGTACTACTGGGACAGCTACTTCACCGCGGAGGGGCTGGCGGCGGCCGACCGGGCCGACCTGATCGCGGGGATGGTCGAGAACATCGCCTCGCTCGTGGACCGCTTCGGGTTCGTCCCGCTCGGGAACCGGGCGTACTACGACAGCCGGTCGCAGGTCCCGCTGCTCTACCGCATGCTCCGCGTGCTGGAGCGCGAGGAGGGGTTCGACGCGGTCGCGCCCCACGTCGAGGCGCTCCGGACGGAACACGAGTTCTGGATGGACGGCGCCGACCGCGTGGGCGAGGCCAACGGCCCCGCGGCGCACCGCCGCGTCCTCGGGCTCGGGGACGAGACGGTCCTCAACCGGTACTGGGACGACCGCGCCCGGCCGCGGCCGGAGTCGTACCACGAGGACCGACGGCTCGCCGAGCGCGTCAACGTCGACGACCGACCCGGGCTGTTCCGCGACGTCCGAGCGGCCTGCGAGTCCGGGTGGGACTTCAGCTCTCGCTGGCTCGCGGGCGACGACCTCACGACCATCCGGACGACGGAACTGGCCCCGGTCGACCTCAACGCCGTCCTCTTCGGCGTGGAGTCCGCCCTCGCGGAGTGGCTCCCGCGCGTCGGACGGAGCGAGGCCGGCGAGCGGTACGCCGACCTCGCGGCCGACCGCCGGGCGGCGATCAACCGGTACTGCTGGGACGCGGACGCCGGGTTCTACGTCGACTACTCGTGGCGCGACGACGAGCGGTCGGAGCGGCTCACCCTCGCGGCCGTCGCGCCGCTGTTCACCGGCGTCGCGACCGACGACCGGGCGGCGGCGGTCGCGGACCGGCTCCGCCGCGACTTCCTCCGGCCCGGCGGGCTGGTGACGACGCTCGAAGCCACCGGCGAGCAGTGGGACGCGCCGAGCGGCTGGGCCCCCCTCCACTGGATGGCCGTCACCGGCCTGCGCCGGTACGGCCACGACGACCTGGCCGACGAGATCGCCGGCCGCTGGGTCGACCTCGCGCGGAGTTCCTTCGAGGAGACCGGCCGCATGGCGGAGAAGTACGACGTCCGAACGGTGAGTGAAACGACCGACTTGGGCGAGTACGAGCCCCAGTACGGGTTCGGCTGGACGAACGGCGTCGTCACGGCGCTGTCCGCCAGACGGTAGGCTCCGAGCGGACGACGAACCGGCCGCGTCGCGGTTCTGAACGCTTATCCCCGACGACCGACTTCTACCGGGTATGAGCGACGACGACGCCGTCGATGTCGAGTCTCCCGACGACGCCGAGGGCGACGCGGCGAGAGCGAACGGCACGGCGGAGGCGACCGCCGAGGAAGCGAGCGGCGGGCCGGCCGCCGACTCCCGGCGGGACGAGGAGGCGCTCGCCGCGGCCGTCGCCGAACACGACGAGGCGCTCGCCCGGGAGGTCGCGGCGCTGGAGGCCGACCTCGCTGACACCCGAGCGGCACTCCGCGAGCGCGACGAGGAAGTCGACGAGCTGACGAGCAAGCTCGCCCGCGCGAAGGCGGACTTCAGCAACTACAAGGAACGCGCGAAGCGGAAGCAGGAGGAGATCCGCGAGCGCGCCTCCGAGGCGCTCGTCGAGCGCCTCACCCCGGTCCGGAACGACCTCCTGCGCGCCCTCGACCAGGACGAGGGGAGCGACCTCCGTCCCGGGGTCGAGTCGACGCTGGAGAAGTTCGACGACGTGCTCGCCGAGGAGGGCGTCGAGTCGATCGAGCCGGAGCCGGGCGAGGAGGTCGACCCCGCGCGCCATCAGGTGATGCTCCGCGTCGACAGCGATCGGCCCGAGGGAACGGTCCACGAGGTGTACGAGCCCGGCTACGAGATGGGCGACCGCGTGCTGAGCGAGGCGAAGGTGACCGTCAGCACCGGCGACGGGGAGTAGCGCGGCCAGCTTTTACGACCGGACCGCCGCTTCGTAGGCGTCCGCTAACTCGTCGAGCCCCGCGTTCGGCTCCGCCGCGTGCGGTACCGACAGCGGCGAGACCGACACCTCGCCGTCGACGACGGCCCGCCGGTCGGTCCCCACGGGGTCCGGCACGTCGCCGTCGTTCATCCGGCCCCAGATCGGGTCGGAGAAGCCCACGCGGCCGTCGCCGTTCCGCTCCGCGCGCAGCCCGTACCACGTCGAGGGCGTCGTGACGCGGAGCGGCGCGCGGTCCGCGTCCGCGATGGGCGCGTTGACGTTGAGGTAGTCCGCGCGGTCGAACACGCCCGCGCCGACCGCCTCGTCGATGATGAACCGGGTGGCGCGGACCGCGTGCGCGAAGTCTGGTCCCTCGAACTCGCGTTTCCACCAGTCGTCGCCGCCCGGCACGTACATCGACGTCGCCACCGCGGGCACGCCGAAGAACGACGCCTCGACCGCCGCGGAGACGGTTCCCGACCGGCCGAGCGTGTAGGCGCCGAGGTTCGCCCCCTCGTTACAGCCCGCGACGACCGCGTCGGCGTCGGGGACCAGCTCGTCGAGCCCCGCGACGACGCAGTCCACGGGGGTGCCGTCGACGACGTACCCGAGGTCGTGGTCTTCGACGCCGACGTCCTCGGAGAGCAGGCGGCCGACCGAGGACTGGTCGTCAGCCGGCGCGACGACTGTCACCGCGTACTCGGCCGCGAGCGCGTCGTACAGCGCGCGCAGCCCCGCGGCGTCGACGCCGTCGTCGTTGGTCAACAGGATCCGGTCGACGCTCATACCCGGATCACGGGCGAGTCGGGCAAAAGTCCACCGTCGGTCAGAGGCGCAACGGCAACGAAGCGGCGGGGAACGCCGAACCGAACGGAAAAGCACACATATCGCCGGACCGACCTGTCGGTATGGGATTCGGGGACACCGCGAAGAAGATCCAGACGCTCGCCGACCGCGCGGAGCGCACGTACAAGAAGATCAGCGAACTCCGCGAGGAGGTCGACGAGACGCAGGAGACGGTGATAGACACCTCCGAGCGCGTCAAGACGCTCGAAAACGAGATGGCCGAACAGCGCGCCGTCCTCGACGCCGTCGCCGAGGAGGTCGGCGTCGACTTGGAGCGCGTGAGCACCGAGGCGCACATCACGGACGCCGAGGAGTCGGCGGCCGCCGAGGGCGACGGCAGCGGCGCGGACACCGACGCCGCAGACGGCGCCTCGGACGACGCCACCGACGCCGCGTAGATCGCCGTCGCGTTCAGTCGTCGCTCGCCGCCGCGTCCGTCCGGGAGACGACCTCGGCCGGGACCCCCGCGACGGTCGCGCCCGGCGGCACGTCGTCCGCGACCAGCGAGTTCGCGGCGACGCGCGCGCCCTCGCCGATAGTGACGCCCGGGAGCACGACCGCCCCCGCGCCGATCATGGCCTCGTCCTCGACGACCACGTCGCCGAGCCGATACTCCTCGTGGAGGAACTCGTGGCACAGCAGCGTGGCGTCGTACCCGATTATCGCGTCGTCGCCGACGGTGATCCGCTCGGGCCAGAACACGTCCGGCGTCGACTCCAACCCCCACGCGACGCCCTCCCCGACCGTGACGCCGATCCGCCGCAGCAGCCAGTTCTTGAGCCGGAGGCTCGGACAGATCCGCGCGAGCACGATGACGACGTAGTTGCGGGCGACCGCGAGCGGCGACTTCGCGTCCGGCCACGACCACAGAGAGTTTCGCGGCCCCGGCGTCGCAAATCGGTCGAGGCGGTCGCTTCGGGACGGGTCCTCGGGCGTCGCGGCCGCGTCGTCGTCTGTCACGTCACGGCGTTCGGACGGCGGGGATAAAAGGGTCGCTCCGGATCGCCGATCGACCGACTGGGCCGGATCAGCTCCGCAGTTCGTCCATGTGGTCGATCCGGCGCTGAACGAGGTCCGCTGTGCCGATGTCGTGGCGGATCCGGACGCGGTCGCCCGCGGCGGCCAGCGCGTCCTCGGCCTGCGCCTCGGCGGCCGTAACGGAGTCGCCGCGGCCGACGACGGCGAACGCCCGCGAGGTGGTGGTGTACAGCCGACCGTCGCGCTCGTCGACGCTCGCGTAGTAGAGGAGGGCGTCGCCCGCGCTCTCCTCGTCGACGGCTATCTCCGCGCCCGCGTCCGGGTCGGTCGGGTAGCCGTCCGGCACCGCGTACTTACAGACGGTCGCCGCGCCCGAGAACTCGAGTTCCGGGAGCGAGTCGCCGTCGCGGGCGGCGGCGAGCACGTCGACGAACGGCGTGTCGAGGACGGGGAGCGTGTTCATGGCCTCCGGGTCGCCGAAGCGCGCGTTGAACTCCACCACCTTCGGTCCCTCGTCGGTGAGCATGAACTGGCCGTAGAGGACGCCCTTGTAGTCGGGGAGCGCGTCGACGACGGCGTCCAGCACGTCGACCGCGGCGTCGTAGTCGCCCTCGGTCATGAAGGGGAGCGAATAGCCGGTGTCGGTGTACGACCCCATCCCGCCGGTGTTCGGGCCCTCGTCGCCCTCGTAGGCGCGCTTGTGGTCCTGGACGGCGGGCGTCGTCCGCACGTCGCCGTTCGCGACGAACGCCTGAATCGTGAACTCCTCGCCGACGAGCCGCTCTTCGAGGACGACCCGGTCGTAGTCGACGTCGCGGAGATACGCCTTGGCCTCCTCCGCGGTCACCTGATCGCCGATCACTTTCACGCCCTTGCCGCCGGTGAGCCCGGCGGGCTTGACCGCCAGGTCGCCGTCGTACTCGTCGATGTACTCGCAGGCGGCCCCCATATCGTCGAACACGGCGTAGTCGGGACAGCCGGGGATCGCGTTCTCCTCCATGAATTCGCGCTGGTACGCCTTGTCCGTCTCCAGCCGGGCCTCCTCGGCCCGCGGGCCGAACGCGTAGACGCCGGCGTCGTCGAGCGCGTCCGCGACCCCGGCCTCCAGCGCCGATTCGGGGCCGATGACTGCGAGGTCCGCGCCGACCTCGGTCGCGTAGTCGGCGACCGCGGCGGCGTCGGTCTCCTCGATCGCCTCGAACCCGTCGGCGAGCCGTCGGATCCCCGGGTTCCGGACGCTCGCGCAGGCGTACAGCGCGCAGTCGTCCGCCACGGCGCGGGCGATCGCGTGTTCGCGGCCGCCGCCCCCCACCAGCAGTACGGTCTCCGTCATGTCCGACGGATATCCGCACGGTAGTGTAAACCTTACTCTCTGTCGAACTCGATATATGCGCGTTCGTGGGTATTCATGGGGTTGTGTCGGTGGCGGGAGCGGCGGGAGCGGCCGGAGCGGCGGGCGTTCGTCCCGGCCCGGACGCCTTTTGCCCCGCCGGGCCGAATCGGGGGTATGTCACAGCCGACCGAGCGGAACCGCCTCGACGGGGAGGCGAGTCCCTACCTCCAACAGCACGCGGACAACCCCGTCAACTGGCAGCCGTGGGGCGACGAGGCGTTCGAGCTCGCCCGCGAACACGACGTGCCGGTGTTCGTCTCCATCGGCTACTCCTCGTGCCACTGGTGTCACGTCATGGCCGAGGAGAGCTTCGAGGACGAGTCGGTCGCGGGCGTCGTGAACGACTCGTTCGTCCCGGTCAAGGTCGACCGCGAGGAGCGCCCGGACGTCGACAGCACGTTCATGACCGTCTGCCAGCTGGTCACGGGCGGCGGCGGGTGGCCGCTCTCGGCGTGGTGTACGCCCGAGGGGAAGCCGTTCTACGTCGGGACCTACTTCCCGCCCGAGCCGCGGCAGAACCACCCCGGCTTCCGGGGGCTCTGCGAGCGCATCGCCGACTCCTGGAGCGACCCCGAGCAGCGCGAGGAGATGAAGCGGCGCGCCGACCAGTGGACCCAGAGCGCGCGCGACGAACTGGAGTCCGTGCCGAACCCGGACACACCGGGATCGGACGGAGAAGCCGCCTCACCGCCCGGCGACGACCTGCTCGACACGGCCGCCGCCGCGGCGCTGCGCGGCTACGACGAGGAGTACGGCGGCTTCGGGGGCGGGGGCGCGAAGTTCCCGATGCCCGGCCGGATCGACCTCCTCATGCGGGCGTACGCCGGCCGCGGCCGCGACGCCCTCCTGTCGGCCGCGACGGGGACCCTCGACGGGATGGCGAACGGCGGGATGTACGACCAGATCGGCGGCGGGTTCCACCGCTACGCGGTCGACCGCCAGTGGACCGTCCCCCACTTCGAGAAGATGCTGTACGACAACGCCGAACTGCCGATGGCCTACCTCGACGGCTACCGGCTCTCGGGCGACCCCGCCTACGCCCGCGTCGCGGGCGAGTCGCTCGCGTTCCTCGACCGCGAACTCCGGCACGAGGGCGGTGCCTTCTTCAGCACGCTCGACGCGCGCAGCCGACCGCCCGAGAGTCGGCGAGACGGGAGCGATTCCGACGAGGGCGACGGAGAAGGGGACGTCGAGGGCGCCTTCTACGTCTGGACGCCCGAGGAGGTCGACGCCGTCCTCGACGAGCCGGCGGCGTCGCTGGCGAAGAAGCGGTACGGGATCCGGTCCGGCGGCAACTTCGAGCGCGGCACGACCGTCCCGACGCTCGCCGCGTCAGTCGAAGAGTTGGCCGCGGACCGCGATCTGTCGCCCGAGAAGGTTCGAGAGATCCTGACGGAGGCGCGGACGACGCTGTTCGACGCCCGGGAGTCGCGCCCGCGTCCCGCCCGCGACGAGAAGGTATTGGCCTCGTGGAACGGGCGGGCTATCTCCGCGTTCGCGAGGGCGGGGGACACCCTCGGCGAAGAGTACGCCGAGATCGCCCGCGAGGCGCTCGACTTCTGTCACGAGCGACTCTACGATGCCGAGAACGAGACCGGCGCCCTCGCCCGGCGCTGGCTCGACGGCGACGTTCGGGGCCCCGGATACCTCGACGACTACGCGTTCCTCGCGCGCGGCGCGCTCGACGTCTACGCCGCGACCGGGGACCCGGAGCCGCTCGGGTTCGCGCTGGAGTTGGCAGACGCGCTCGTCGACGAGTTCTACGACGCCGACGACGGGACGATCTACTTCACCCGAGACCTCGACGGAGAGGGGGCCGGAGGGGGGAGCCGGAACGCCGATTCCGGTCCCCTCATCGCGCGGCCGCAGGAGTTCACCGACCGGTCGACGCCGTCGAGCCTCGGGGTCGCGGCCGAGACGCTCGCGCTCCTCGACGGTTTCCGGACCGACGGGGAGTTCCGGGAGATCGCCGAGCGCGTCCTGACGACCCACGCCGACCGGATCCGCGGGAGCCCGCTCGAACACGCCTCGCTCGTGCGCGCCGCGGACGTCGTCGAGACCGGCGGTATCGAGGTGACGATCGCCGCCGACGAGGTGCCGGACGAATGGCGGGAGACGCTCGGCGAGCGGTACCTGCCAGGCGCCCTCGTCGCGCCGCGCCCGGCCACAGAAGACGGACTCGACGCGTGGCTCGACGCCCTCGGGATGGCCGAGGCGCCGCCGATCTGGGCGGACCGGGACGCGACGGACGGCGAACCGACCGCCTACGTCTGCGAGGGGTTCACCTGCTCGCCCCCGCGGACCGACCTCGATTCGGCGCTGGAGTGGCTTGAGACGCGGGACGCGTCGGCGTAACGACGTCGCCCCGGACCGCCTCGGCTCCCGGCCCGCGAATCCGGTCGGAAAGCCACCGCGTCGCAATTAAATATCCCCGTCACCTCGTTCCCTCCATGTACGACTTCGTCGTCGTGGGCGCGGGGCCGCCGGGCTCCCGGTTCGCCCGGCGCGCGGCCGAGGCCGGCCACGACGTCGTCGCCTTCGAGAAGGGGGCGGTCGGCGAGCCGCTCGCCTGCTCCGGACACGTCTCGGAGGACGTGTGGGAGTACGTCCCCGACGGCGCCCGCGACGCGCTCCTCCAGAACCTCGTGTACGGCGCTCGCTTCCACGTCGGCGGTCCGGGATCGACGGCGTATCCGTTCTACAAGCGAGAACCGGTGTCGAACGTGATCGACCGCGTCGGACTCGACCGGACGCTCGCCGACTGCGCCCGGGACGCGGGCGCCGACGTCCGAGAGGATCACACGGTCGTCGGTGTCGAGGAGCGCTCCGACCGGGTCGTCGTCGAAGTCAAGACCCCCGCGGGCGACGTGGAGCAGGTCGAGGCCCGGATGGTCGCCGGCTGCGACGGGCCGACCTCGAGGGTGCGCCGCGCGCTCGACCTCCCGGAGCCGGACGAGCTGCTCCACGGCGTCCTCGGGTTCGACGACGAGGCCGACGCGGGCGACTACGTCGACGTCCACCTCACCGCGCCGACGTTCTTCGAGTGGCGGATCCCCCGCGGCGACGCGGGCGTCGAGTACGGGCTGGCGGCGCCGCCGAGCGAGGACGTCTCGGGGATGTTCGACCGGCTCACGGTCGCGTACGGTGCGACGACCGACCGACGCTGCTCCGGGGCGATCCCGGTGGGGCCGCCGTCGCGGACGACGAGCGACCGCGGCTTCCTGATCGGCGACGCCGCCGCGCAGACGAAGCCGTTCACCGGCGGCGGCATCCTCTACGGGATGCGCGCGGCCGACGTCGCGGTCGAGACGATCGACCCGCGCGACCCGGCCACGCTCGCCGACTACGAGTCCGGGTGGCGCGACGAACTCGCCACGGAGATCCGGCTCGGGAAGGCGATCCGGCGGTGTTACTCGCTCCCCGAGCCGGTCCAGCGGGTTGGACTGCGGACGCTGTCGGGCGAGATCGGCGTCCACATGGACGAGCCGTCGTCGTTCTTCTCGCCGTCGAACCTGCGGGCGCTGTTCTCGCGGGGCGAACCGCCCGAGTGAGAGGGGACGCGCGACGGCGGTCGGTGAGAAAAGGGACGCGCGGTCGGTGACGCGGAGTTCTGGAACGCGGCGCTACTCCTCGACGATGTCCGCGAACGAGACGTTCTCGCGGACGCTCGTGATCTCGACGGTCGGCTCCTCGCCGGGTTCGGCGTCGGGGACGATGACGACGTAGCCGCGCTCGATCTTCGCGATCCCGTCGCCCTTGTCGCCGAGCGTCTCGATCGTCACGTCGCGGACCTCGCCCTCCGAGACGGGCGGGTCGGGCTGGACCGCGCCGGCGGCCCCGCGAGAGGTGGGACGCCGCCCGTCGTCGGACGGGGTACCGTCCGAGCCGGCGTCGGCGTCGGAGACGGACGCGTCGTCGTCGGACGCCGCCTCGCCGTCGGATTCGGCGCGGTCCAGGACGGCGATCCGATACGTTTCGCCGACGCTGACGCTTCCGTGTTCGATCTCCGAGGCGGGAACGGTGACGACGTAGTCATCGCCGCGGGACTCAACCCGCCCCGTGTACAGACACGCGAGAGAATCGGTGATTTCGACCATGGAGACCAGTAGCGCGTACGGGGATGAAAAGCCACCTGTTCGGGCGTCCGCCGTGCGAAGGTAAACGTTTACCCTGTTCCGAATGAATCACCCGGTCATGAGCCGAAACTATGAGTCGCTCCACGATCCGAACGCGGAGTACACGATGCGTGAGCTCTCCGCCGAGACGATGGAGACCACGGGGACGCGCGGCGGCGGCCGCGACGTCGAGATCACGGACGTCCAGACGACGATGGTCGACGGCAACTTCCCGTGGACGCTCGTCCGCGTGTACACCGACGCGGGCGTCGTCGGCACCGGCGAGGCGTACTGGGGCGCGGGCGTGCCCGAACTCATCGAGCGCATGAAGCCGTTCGTCATCGGCGAGAACCCGCTCGACATCGACCGCCTCTACGAACACCTCATCCAGAAGATGTCGGGCGAGGGCTCCGTCGAGGGCGTCACCGTCACGGCCATCTCCGGCATCGAGGTGGCGCTCCACGACGTGGCCGGCAAGATCCTCGACGTTCCCGCCTACCAGCTGCTCGGCGGCAAGTACCGGGACGAGATGCGCGTCTACTGCGACTGCCACACCGAGGAGGAGGCCGACCCCGAGGCGTGCGCCGACGAGGCCGAGCGCGTCGTCGACGAGCTCGGCTACGACGCCCTGAAGTTCGACCTCGACGTGCCCAGCGGATTCGAGAAGGACCGCGCGAACCGCCACCTCCGTCCCGGCGAGATCCGCCACAAGGCCGAGATCGTCGAGAAGGTCACCGAGCGCGTGAAGGATAAGGCCGACGTCTCCTTCGACTGCCACTGGACCTTCTCGGGCGGCTCGGCGAAGCGCCTCGCGGACGCCATCGAGGAGTACGACGTGTGGTGGCTCGAAGACCCCGTGCCGCCGGAGAACCTCGAAGTGCAAGAGGAGGTCACGAAGAACACGACCACGCCGATCACGGTCGGCGAGAACCGCTATCGCGTCACCGAACTGCGCCGCCTCATCGAGAACCAGGCGGTCGACATCGTCGCGCCCGACCTGCCGAAGGTCGGCGGCATGCGCGAGACCCGCAAGATCGCGGACGTGGCGAACCAGTACTACGTCCCGGTCGCGATGCACAACGTCGCCTCGCCGGTCGCGACGATGGCGGCGGCCCACGTCGGCACCTCGATCCCGAACTCGCTGGCGATCGAGTACCACTCCTACGAGCTCGGCTGGTGGGAGGACCTCGTCGAGGAGGACGTCATCGAGGACGGGTACATCGAGGTGCCGGAGAAGCCGGGCCTCGGCCTCACGCTCGATCTGGACACCGTCGAGGAGCACATGGTCGAAGGCGAGACCCTATTCGACGAGGCGTAAGCCTCGTCGTGCTCGACTGACGGAGTCAGGCGTTGTTTGATTGAGCGGAGCGAAATCAAACGCGAAAATCTCTGACTTTCGCAGTTCGACGAAGCGCAGCTTCGTCGGGCAAGCGAATCTTCGATTCGCGTTGTTCGATCCGGCGTAAGCCGAAGTCAAGCGCGGAGACTATTCGCTCATAACGGTCGACTGCCCGGCCGGCCCGATCAGGCCTCCGCGACGACCCCGTCGAGTCGAACCGGCTCCAGCCCGCGCCGGTCGAGTTCGGCCTCTATCTCCCGCATGCGGGCCGCGATCGCGTCCGGTTCGTGGCTGTCGGTTCCGACGGTCACACCGACCCCGGCGTCGAGGAGTCGGTCGAGGAATGCGGGCGCCGGGTGGAACTCCCCGTAGTCGTCGAGCAGCCGGCCGGCGTTGATCTCCGGGACGGTCCGCGAGTCGCGGAACGCCTCGGCGACCGCGGCATAGTGGTCCTCGGTCGCGAACCCGCGGAGGTGCGGGTTGCGCTCGATAAGGTCCGGGTGCGCGGCGATCGCGAACAGCTCCGATTCGACCAAGGCGACCAGCTTCTCGAAGTACCGATCGACCAGCTCCCGGCGCTCGGACTCCGGCTTGTCGGCGAAGTGCGAGCGCGTGTGGACGTTCGCGCCGTCGAGTTCGTGGACGCTGCCGACGGCGTAGTCGAAGCCGGCGTCGTCGAGGAACTCGGCGATCGCATCTTCGTGAGCGGGATCGTAGTCCATCTCGACGGCGTCGAACACGTCGATCGCGACGTCCTCGCGGACCGCCTCGATCGCCTCGCGGCGCCGCTCGTAGGTCAAGTCGAGGTTGAACCCGAGCGCGCGCTTGTAGCGCTGCGCGCTCGCATCCGGCGAGACGTTACAGTGGTCGGCGAACCCGATCCCGTCGAGCCCTGCGTCCGCGGCCGCGTCGACCATCCAGCGCAGGAACGCCCCGTCCGAGTAGTTCGTGTGGGCGTGGTGATCGTACACGCCCCTCTTTCGTCCCGGGTCGACTCGAAGGTTCGGGTCGCACGGAGAACCCACGCCGCGATCCGTCGACGTCCGCGGTACCGCGGGTCACCGCCCTTCGCCGACGAGCGCGTTCGCCGAGATGACGAGGAACGCGAGCCCCGACATGCCGGCGATGACCGCGAACGACGCCGCCCAGCCGAGCAGGTCCGCGACGAGTCCGACGCCGACGGAGCCGGCGGAGCCGATCACGGTGTAGACGGTCCGGATCAGTCCGAAGCCGGCCCCCCGCTCGGCGTCGCCGAGCGCGTCCATGAACCGGGGGTCGATGGCCGAGAAGAACGAGGAGCCGAGGCCGGCGAGGAACACGGCGACTCCGAGGCCAGCGAGGGCCGGCAGCGCGGGGAGCCCGACCGCGGTCGGGAGTTCGACGAGGTCGGGCAGCGCGACTAACCCGCCGAGCCCGAGCGCGCCGCCGAGGAGGGCCGCGGCGATGCTCGCGTCTCGGCCCAGTCGGTCGGAGAGCCGCCCGAGACCCACCTGCGCGCCGGCGCGGACGACGAAGAATGCGGAGAAGACGCCCCCGGCGAACGCGGGCGAGTACCCTCGAAGCTCGACGAGGAACGTCGGGAGGAAGGAGATGACGCCCTGCGCGACGTACGTGCCGAGCGTCGCCACGACGAGCGGGACGAGGACCTCGCGCCGCCCGACGAGTTCCAGCAGGGGGCCGATCCGGAGCCGCTCCGCCATCGGCTGGTCCGGGCGCCGCGGCTCGGTCGGCCGGACCCGCCGCGCGAAGAGGACGAAGATGGGCACGCCGACGAGCGCGGCCAGCGCGACCCCGGGACGCCAGCCGTAGCGTACGCCGACCCACGTCGCGGCGACCGGCGCGATCAGACCCGCGAGCGGGCCGCCGAGCGAGTGGATTCCGACCGCGGTGCCGAGGTCGTCGAACGTCCGCGAGAGCAGCGTCGTCGCCACGGCGTAGTGTAGTCCCGCCGCGAGCCCGAGCAGTACCGCCGCGAGGACGAACGCGGGGAAGACCGGCACGACGGCGAGCAGGAGGCTCATCGCCGTCGTCCCGCCGACCGCGACGAGGATCACGCGGCGCTCCCCGTAGCGGTCCGCGAGGATGCCGCTCGGGAACTGCGAGAGCCCGTAGGCGAACCACATGCCGGAGAGCGCGACCCCGACCGCCGTGTTCGAGACCCCGAAGTCGTCGATGATCAGGGGGACGACCGGGCTGATCGCCAGTCGGGCGAAGTACGTCACGAAGAAGGCGAGCATACACAGCGTCAACACCGTGTGGCGGTAGCGCCAGTTCATCCGGCTGTCACTGGCAAGTCATCGGAGCGGTCCGCGGTCAACCCTTACGGTTCCAGCAGAACGCCACCCGACGGGTGAGATCAGCGCACGGCCGCCGGATCGACGCGGCTGCCGACCCACAGGAGCGTGACGAGGAGCCCGGCGACGGACGCGGGCAGGAACCACTGAAACGCGGCGAGCAGTCCCGCAGACGCCTGGACGCCGATCACCGCGAGCAGCGTCGGGCCGCAGCAGGCGAACCCGGAGAGGATCCCGGGGACGCCCGCGACCGCGCCCGCGCCGGCCCCGATCCGGCACGCCGAGGGGCCGCGCCACGTCACGACGGAGACGGCTATCGTGACCCCCACGAGCGCCGCGAGCGCGAGGCCGAGGGCGGCGTTGACGGGGGCGAAGAGGTACTCGACGGGCCCGACCGACAGCAGGGCGACTGGCTCGTACTGGAACGGCGCGGCGCGCCGCGCCGCGAGCGCCACCGGGTCGTCGGCGACGACGAGGTCGAACCGGGGCGCCGAGGCGCCCGCGCGCCGGCCGAGGTGCCCGAGCCCGAGGTGGTACGCGACGAGGTAGCCGGCGGCGACGGCGGCGGCCGTCGCCCGACCGTCGCGGCGGCCGAGCGACGCGCGGACGGCGAACAGCGTGCGGCGGACCAGCCCGACGACCCGGGCGCGCGGCGACCCCGACGGCGCGGCGGCCTCAGCGGCCATAGCCCGCCCCCGTGTGCTCGCCGACGAACGCGGTGTCCGGGTAGAAGCCGAACCACGCGAACCACATCGCGTCGAACGCGAGGACCCGTTCGAGCGGCAGGTCCGCCGCGGCGACCCCGCCTTCGCCGTCGACGCGGTACCCGTCGTCGTCCGGTTCGACCACGGCGCCGTTCGGGTTTCGGTAGACGTAGCCGGTCGAAAGGCCCGGGTCGGCGACGGCGAGGACGCTCGCGTCTCCGTCGCCAACGGTCCCGGTCAGGACGCGCTCCGAGAGCAGCGTCGCCTTGTCGAACGCGACCGCGCCCGCGTCGGTCCGCGCGCCGAGGACGACCGACTTCGGGTGGCCCTCCTCCGCGGACGCGAGCGGCGGAAACATCGTCCCGTCCCGCGAGTAGTAGCCGTTCAGCGGCGCGTAGCTCCCGTACGGGTCGCTGTCGTAGCGGCGGACGTAGCCGGTCTCTTCGGTCATCGCGAGCGAGTCGGGGCGGCGCGCGGCCCACTCGCTCGCGGTCGTCCACACGACGCGGAACTCGTCTAAGGTCTCTCCGGTCATCGGACCGTCGACACCGGCGGCGAGCATCTGCGGCCACCAGCTGTCGGTGGCGCGGTCGTACATGACCAGGTTCGAGTTGACGAGCCGGCCCGACACCCCGAAGGTCGTGTCGCCGCGGCGGAACCCCTGGGCCGTCCCGGTGAGCGGACAGTACGTGACCGCGACCGGCTCGCCGCCGACCTCGTCGTTCACGATCTCGTGGTGCGAGAGGATCCGCCGGGGGTACGCCTTCGCCTCGCCGCCGCGGACGACGCCGAACACCGGCTCATCGTCTGCCAGATCCGCCTCCGAGATCGGTTCGAAGGTGGGGTCGTCGACGGAGGGGATCCCGTCCTTACCGACGCCGCCGTCGAGCGACTCCGAGGCGAGCGCGCCGGCCTCGTACGCGAGGAGGTAGTCGGCGTCGACGGTCGGCGGGGGACCGTCGCCGCCCGATTCTTCCTCGCTCGACTCCCGGTCGCTCCGGTCGGCCGTGCCCGTCGCTCGCCCACCGAGGCAGCCGGCGAGCGACGCGGCGCCGACCCCCGCGATACCGACGAGCGCCGCGCGACGGGTTCGCTTCATGTCGTCGTGTCCGGTTTCGAGCGTCTAAAGCCCGAAGCGCGGGTGTGAATTTCACGCACACCCGCGTTCGGAGAGAAAAAGGCCTCGTATGGGGGAGAAGGCTACTCGTGGCCGCTCGTCGATCGCTCCCGCAGCCTGTCGGCGATGGCCGCGCCCGCGGTCCGGGGGTCGGCCTCGCGGATCCGCACCGCGTCGCCGACGGCGACGCGCCCGGGTTCGACCACGTCACAGCAGAGGCCGCCGCGGTTCCGCAGCGCCGACGCGAGTCCGTCCTCGCCGGCGAGTTCCTCGACGCGTGCGCAGGGCGGGCGCCGACGAGTCGGGCGCAGGAGCGCGCCGCCGACCGCGACGGTCGCGTCGAGGAGCGCGTCCATCCCCGCGCCGAACCCGGAGACGACGACGTTCCGGCGATGGCGGCCGTCGCGCACGTCGATGCCGGTCTCTTCGCGGACCGCGGCGAGCGCCCCCGCGGCGACGAGGGTGACCGCGCAGCCGTCGAGTTGGAAGTGGCCGTCGCCGCTTCGGTAGCGGTCGCCCTCGACGCCGTCCGGCAGGATCTCGACGGCGTCGCGGCGGACGGGCGGCGCGCCGCCCTCGGGCGCCGTGACGAGCGCCTCGACCGCGCCGGTCGTCGAGTCGGGCTCGGCAGCGGAGTCGTCGTCGTTGTCGGACCCAGCGGGCGATCCGTCGGTCGGCATCACGGTCCCCCGAGGAGGTTCGACTCGTCGGGTTTCAGCCACTCGCGGTGCGCGTAGTAGAGGACGGCGACCGGCGGCGCGGGGAGCGCGACGAGCGCGTAGATCCACTTGAAAACCCCGAGGTCGACGACGCGCCGCTCGGCGAGCGAGAGCGCGTCGAGCAGGATGGTCGCGGTCGCCAGCGGCGCGAGCAGGTAGCCGTGCGCGAACGACACCGCGGCGCCGAGCGGCGTTTCGGGGGTCAGAAACGCCCAGTCGAGCGCGTACAGCAGCGTCCACGCCGCGACGGTCGCCGCGAGCGCGGCGAGCCACGGCCCGTCGAAGCGGCGGTCCGGGGCGCCGGATCGGTCGCCCGACTCCTCCTCCGACGCCGCCGATTCTGCGCGCGTGTTCACGTGCGAACTGCGCGCCGGACGCTAATCAACTCCCGGGTGGCCGCGGCGTTCACTCCTCGTCGAGTCCGCCGAAGGTGCCCGCGGTCAGGTAGCGCTCGCCGCTGTCCCAGAAGACGGTGACGACGAGCGGGTCCGCGCCCGCGAACTCCCCGCTCTCGCGGAGTTCGGCCGCCACGTCCTTCGCGGCGAGGTTCGACGCGCCCGACGACTGACCGACCAAGATTCCCTCTTCGCGGGCGAGCCGGCGGCACTCGGCCTCGGCGGCGTCGAGTTCCACGGTGTGGACCTCGTCGATCAGGTCGACGTCGAGGTTCGGCGCGACGAACCCCGGCCCCATCCCCTGGAAGCCGTCGACGCCCTGCTCCCCGCCGGAGAGGACGGCGTTGTCGGCGGGTTCGACCGCGTCGATCCGCACCTCCGGGAACGCCTCGCGCAGGCGGCGGCCGATGCCGGAGAGCGTGCCCCCGGTGCCGACGCCCGCGACGAGGGCGTCGACCGGCCGGTCGCCGACCTGATCGAGGATCTCCGGGCCGGTCGTCTCGTAGTGCGCGCGCGGGTTCGCGGGGTTTTCGAACTGGCGCAGCTGGACGGTGTTCGGGTCCGCTTCGAGTTCGTCCGCGCGGTCTTTCGCGTCCGAGATGTCGCCGTCGACGAGTTCGACGGTCGCGCCGTACGCCGTCATGACCTGCCGGCGCTCGATCGACTTCCCCTCGGGGATCACGAGCGTCACGTCGTAGCCGCGCACGGCGCCGACCATCGCCAGCCCGATGCCGGTGTTGCCGGAGGTGGGCTCGACGATGCGGTCGCCCGGCGCTATCTCGCCCGCCTCCTCGGCGGCCTCGATCATGTACCGCGCCGGGCGGTCCTTCGCCGAGCCGCCCGGGTTCCGGGACTCGACCTTCGCCGCCACGGTGGTTCCCGCGGGCGCGTCGACCCGCACCAGCGGCGAGCCGAGCGTCGACAGGATGTCGTCGTCCATTACCCCGTACGAGGCGGTCGCGACAAAAAGGCCTCGCGGACTCCGGCAAGGGATGTCGACCACGGGCGAGCTCGGGACCGGCCGTCCCGATATTCGGCGCTCCGAGCTGGTCGGCGGAATCGGTCATGGATACTCGGCGATCTCATCACGCCGCCAGTGCTCGTATGCGATGGGCTCTCAGATGGGATTTTTAATCGCTTGCTGACACGGCAGACCCATGGAAAGCGATGAATCTGTCGAGGAGTATATCGAGACGCTCGCGGGGAGACTCGACGGGTTCGAGCGGTCGACGACGACGGTGGACGACCAGCGTGTACCGGTGTTCCACGACCGTTCGCTGTCGCTCTCGAAGTTCGGATTGGTCGACACGGTGTTCGTGGTCGGCACCGCGGACGCAGCCTCTCAGGCGCGAGCGTTCAGCGAGGCCGCCTTCGAACACGGCCTCTCCCTGAAGTCGAAATTCCCGCGGGGATTGGGCGGCAACCTCGTCGTCTACCCGGTCGTCGTTAGCGAGACGGACCTCGCCGATTGGGTCCGACAGTACGGCCCGAAACACTGGTCGTCCTTCGAGTTTCCCGTCGTCGTCGACCCGACCGAGGGGACCGCCGACTACGACGAGTCGTCGCCGCTGTGGGGGGGGATCTATTACAAGGGGTTCAGGAAGACGGCCGAGACGACGATCAAACCGTAGGTCCGCGAACGGGCCGTCATCACGCACTGCCGGACTCGACGAGAGAGTTCCCGGCTTCCCGCGATCGCAACTCGGTCCCCCTTTGCCACCGACGCGCCGTTTACGTGTCTCGACGGCCTACCGAACGGTATGACGCTCGAAACCCTCGCGCCCGCCGGTGACCTCGACGCGGACGCGTTCGACGACTCCGTCGTAGAAGCGCTCGCGGCCGACGAGTACGTGTTCAAGCTGTGGGGCGGCGACTGGTGCGGCGACTGTCAGCGACAGCTGCCCGAGTTCGGCGCCGCGCTCGCGGCCGCCGGCGTCCCCGACGGCCGCATCCAGGCGTACCCGGTGACGAAGGGCCCGGACGGAAAGGAGGGTGAGCTGGTCGAGGCGTACGACATCGAACTGATCCCCACCGTCGTCGTCGAGTCGCCCGACGGCGAGGAACTCGCGCGGTTCGTCGAGGAGGAAGACAGCTCTATCGCGGAGTACCTGGCCGAGCGGCTCGCCGACGTCGAAGCGACAGCCTGAGCCGCCCTTTCTACCGCGGCCGCGCGGTCTCAGTCGTCTTCGGCGTTCACGTCGAACGCGTAGTAGAGGACGGCCATCGTAACGCCCATCGTGACCGCCTGAACCGTCGTCGAATCGTCGAAAATGACCCCGACCGCGAGCACCGACGCGGTGACGATCACTCCCGTGAGCAGGGCGTAGCGTAGGCGCGAGAGGCCGCGCACCCAGTCGTCGAGTCGTCGAGACAGCTCTCGGGGACCTGCCATACCCCCTCGTCCCGCGTCGCGGACAAGTGCCTTCGGATCGGTCGGCGACGGCCGCGGGGGCGAGCGCTCAAGTCGGTTCGGCGACGACCCGAAGTATGGCAAACGTCACGGTCTGGAACGAGTACCGGCACGAGCGCGAGAGCGACGTCGTCGCCGACGTCTACCCCGACGGAATCCACGCCGTCGTCGCGGACGCGCTGGAGGAGGGCGGCCACGAGGTCCGCACCGCGACCCTCGACGAGGGTCCCGAACACGGGCTCACCGAGGCCGTCCTCGACGACACCGACGTGCTCGTCTGGTGGGGCCACGCGGCTCACGACGAGGTCCGTGACGAAGTCGTCGACCGCGTTCACGAGCACGTTCTCGACGGAATGGGCCTCATGGTCCTCCACTCCGCGCACTACTCGAAGATCTTCAAGCGGCTGATGGGGACCAGCTGTTCGCTGAAGTGGCGCGAGGCCGCGGAGCGCGAGCGGCTCTGGACGATCGAGCCGAGCCACCCGATCGCCGACGGGATCGGCGAGACGATCGAACTCGCCGAGACCGAGATGTACGGCGAGCGGTTCGACGTGCCCGCCCCGGACACGCTCGTGTTCACGTCGTGGTTCGAGGGCGGCGAGACGTTCCGCTCCGGCTGTTGTTACCGCCGCGGGAGCGGGAAGGTGTTCTACTTCCGACCCGGCCACGAGACGTACCCGATCTACTACGACGAGGACGTTCGGCAGGTGCTGCGGAACGCGGTCGACTGGGCGGCGCCGGGCGACGGACCGACGCCCGAGTTCGGCAACGCGGATCCGATCGAGGATATCGACACGAGCGACGACCGTAGCGTTCACTGAGTGGAATCGTCGGTCGGGTACGCCGTCCGGTGAGAATGCCGCGAGCCGTCCGCACTCACCCCACGTCGCGAAGTCGCATGAACGCGTTCATCATCGCCGATTCGGCCTTCCTGAGGTGTTCGGACGCGGTGCTCGGCGAGGCGCCGATCCGATCGGCGACCTCCGAGACGGACGCCGCGCGCGGGGACTCGTAGTAGCCGCACTCGACGGCGGCCGCGACCGCGTCGAACTGCCGGTCGGTCAGCCCCGGGTCGAAGAGGTGCTGGCGCCAGTCGTACTCGCCGATCCGGAGGACCTCGCTTTCGATCCGGTCCGGGAGCGCGGCGAGCGCCTCCCGAAGCGGCCCGTGGTCCCCGAGGACGGTCAGCCTCGCGACGCCGTTCGGACGGAAGTCGATCGGCGGGACGACGACGATCCCGGTCCGCCGGAGCGAACCGAACATCGCGTCGTCGACGCCGTCGCGTCGTTGCGTGAGAAAGACGTAGTAGCCCGTCTCGTCGATCCGGGTGACCTCGAACTCCCGGATGCGGTCGACGGCGCGCAGCGCGTCGACGTACACGTCGATGTCCCCTTCCACGTAGAACAGGAAGGTGTCCGCGGTCTCGTCGAAGAGGCTGCCGTGAAGGAGCACGTCCCGACCGATGGCGTCCGACTCGTCGACCAGTCGGTGCATCGGATGTATGAGTTCCGGCGGGTACCGGAGTTCGAGGCGCAGGTACTTCACGCCGGACAATGACGACGGCGGTTTTATAAATATCCGTACTGAGCCGGCAGAAGCCTCGGGTCGTGCGCCCGCGTTGCTTCCGGTATGTCGACAGAGCTGCTGCGCGAGCGCGACGACGGGGAGACGGCGGACGCGTTTTCGTCGATCCGCGAGTTGGTCACGGCGCGCGAGACCCACGTGAACGCCCCCGCGGCCAGGATTCGACCCGACGCGGTGCAGGAGGCGCTCTCCACGCTGCGAGACGAGGCGGGGTACGACCACCTCGCCTGCGTCACCGCCCAGGAGTACGAAAACCGCTACGAGTCGGTCTACCACCTGCGTTCCTACGACGACCCGACCCGGGAACTCAGTGTCGTGGTCCCCGCCGACAAGGAGGACCCGGTCTCCGAGTCCGCCGCGTCCGTGTTCCGCACAGCGGACTGGCACGAGCGGGAGGCGTACGACCTCGTCGGGATCGAGTACGACGGTCACCCGGACCCCCGCCGGATCCTGTTGCCGGAGACGTGGCAGGGCCACCCGCTCTCCGCGGACTACGACAAAGATCAGCCGCAGATCGCCGCGCTCTCCGAGAACGAGCCGATCGAACCGGGGTCGTCGACCGCGACCGGCACCGACACCATGCTGCTCAACATCGGGCCGCACCACCCGGCGACCCACGGCGTCTTACACCTCCAAGTCACGCTCGACGGCGAGACGGTCGTCGGCGTGGAGCCCGACATCGGCTACATCCACCGCTGCGAGGAGCAGATGGCGCAGTCCGGGACGTACCGCCACCAGATCATGCCGTACCCCGACCGCTGGGACTGGGGCGGCGCGGGGCTGCTCAACGAGTGGGCGTACGCCCGCGTCGCCGAGGACCTCGCGGACATCGAGGTCCCCGAGTACGCGCAGGTGATCCGCACCATGAGCGCGGAGCTCAGCCGGATTCTCTCGCACATGCTGGCGATGGGCGCGTACGCGCTCGACGTGATCGGCGACTTCACGGCGACGTTCATGTACGCCATCCAGGAGCGCGAGCGCGTTCAGGACATCGTCGAGGACCTGACCGGCCAGCGGCTGATGTTCAACTACTTCCGGCTCGGCGGCGTCGCGTGGGACCTGCCCGAGCCCCGGGAAGCGTTCCTCAGGAGCATCCGGGAGTACCTCGACGGCCTCCCGCGCCGCATCGAGGAGTACCACGACCTCCTGACGCGGAACGAGATCCTCCAGCTCCGCACGGTGGACACGGGGACCCTCCCGCCGGAGGTCGCGAAGAGCTACGGCGCGACCGGCCCAGTCGTCCGCGGTTCGGGAGTCGAGTACGACATCCGCCGCGACGACCCGTACGGCTACTACGACGAACTCGACTGGGACGTGATCACCGAGGACGGGTGCGACAACTACAGTCGGCTGCTCGTCCGGATGCGCGAGGTCGAGGAGTCGGCAAAGATCATCGAGCAGTGCGTCGACCTGCTCGAAGACTGGCCCGAGGACGAGCGGACCGTTCAGGCGAACGTGCCGCGGACGATCCGGCCGGACGACGACGCTGAGATCTACCGCGCCGTCGAGGGCGCCAAGGGCGAACTCGGCATCTACATTCGCTCCGACGGGACGGACAAGCCCGCCCGGTTCAAGATCCGCGGGCCGTCGTTCTCGAACCTCCAGACGCTGCCGGAGATGGCCGAGGGGGAGTCGATACCGGACCTGATCGCCGCGCTCGGCAGTCTCGACACGATTATGGGAGAAGTCGATCGGTAATGCGGCGCGACGAGCCGGCGGCTCACAAGTGTAGGGCGACCGCCGCTACGGCGCGGACGTTGAAAGGCGGCCGCCTCGCGCGAACGCGAGACGACCGGTTGTGTCGCACGCCGGCGGCCGGTCGAGTAGGCGTCGGCCGCGGCCCTATATAAACCCTCGCTCACGGGGCCGCGAGGGGACGGTCGACGCGCCCCGTCAGTCCGGTCGGTGGACCTCGCCGTCGCGCGAGTCGGCGTCCTTCCGACGGACCGCGGCGGCCGCGTTGTTGGCGTCGTAGCCGAAGAACACGTCCTTCGCGTACGTCTCGGCGACCTCGGTCGCGTGGATCAGGTCGTCGACGTCGACGTCGACGGCGTACAGCTCCAGCGAGAACGGCGTCTCCGGCGGCGCGCCGTGGAGGTCGTAGTCGCCGCCGAGTCGCGAGCGGAACCCGCGGGCGATCGACTCCAGCCAGTAGGTCGTCGCGTACTCGGTGTCGTACAGCGGGACGACGAACTCGTCGACGTGGTCGGCGAGCCGGTCGAGGTCGAGGCCGGCCCGCTCGTAGAGGTGGTCGGGGTAGGGGTCTGGGTACAGCGTGAGCAGGAGCCGTCCCGGGATCAGCTCGGCCGCCTCCGCGACGAACTCGGTGATCACGTCCGCGCGCCAGTCGGCGAACTCGTCGCGGTCGCTCTCGGCGAACAGGCGCTCGCAGCGGTCGCAGTGACAGAACCCCTCCCGGGGGAACCCCACGTCGTCGAGGCGCACGTCCTCGTTCTCGGCGGCGCAGTCCGCGATGATCTCCAAGAGTCCCTCGCGGTACTCGGGGTGCGTCGGGCAGATGTACGCCCAGTCGAAGTAGTCGCGGTCGCGGGTCGCGGGCTCGCCGCGCTCGTCGACCGGGACGAGGTCGTCGTCCTCGCTCGCGGCCGCGTTGTCACCGAAACACGACACCATGTTCACGGCGTTCGGCAGGGGCTCGGCCGCCCGGCCGGTGACGTCTTTGACCTCGTAGAAGCCGAGGTCGAACGGCTCCATCGCGACCTCGTCGGCGTTGCGCGTGACGACCCCGTACATGGAGTCGGCTACGGGACTGGTCGGTAAAAACGGACGGTATCGCGGCGGTCGAACGCGGACGCGCTCGACGACGGGGTTCGGTTCGGCGCGCGACGCGGTTCGCGGAGGGCGCGAGCGAGGCGTCGCGTCGCTACTCGACTTCGACCGGCTGCTTGTCGCCGGCGAACAGGAAGTACGCGAGTGCGACCAGCGACAGGACCAGGACGAGCTTCAGTTTCTTGCTCATGTCTGATATATCGGGCGGCGGGCGCTAAAATCTACCGGAGCCCTCGTCGATCGCGGCCGGGCGTCCCCGTCGATCGCGGCCGGGCGGTCCCGCCGTCAGACGTCGATGTGCTCGGCGATGTCGGACCGGAGGATCGTCGCGCAGTAGTCGCAGCGCACGCCGTCGGCGACGACGTCGAAGCGGGTCTCGATCGGCTCGTCGGCGTTCGTGATGCAGTTGCGGTTCGGACAGGAGAGAACCCCCGTCACGCCCTCGGGGCGGGTGACGCGGTTCTTCTCGACGACCTCGAAGTCGCGGACGATGTTGATCGTCGCCTCGGGCGCGATGAGCGAGAGCACGTCGACCTCCGACTGCGACAGCTCCCGGTCTTCGACCTTCACGATGTCCTTGCGGCCGAGACGGTCGGAGGGGACGTTCATCCCGACGGAGACGCCGAACCCCTCGGCGCCGTCGATACCTAAGATCGCGAGGACGTTCAGCGCCTGTCCCGCCTCGACGTGGTCGATGACGGTGCCGTCGCGGATCTTCGAGACGCGCAGTTCGTGCTCGCTCATCGGTCCACCTCCGTCCCCTCGTCGCCGTCGGGGTTCGCGTTCTCCAAGAGGGTGTCGAGCAGCGCCATCCGCACTGGGATCCCGTTGTGCGCCTGTTCGAAGTAGCGCGCGTGGTCGGTGTCGTCCACGTCGGGCGCTATCTCGTCGACGCGCGGGAGCGGGTGCATCACGGTGAGGTCGTCGGCGGCGGCGTCGAGCGTCTCGGCGTCGATCCGGTACTCGCCCGCGACGCGGTGGTACTCGTTCTCGTCCGGGAACCGCTCCTTCTGGATCCGGGTGACGTACAGCACGTCGAGTTCGTCGATGATCGGGTCGAGCTCCTCGTGTTCGCGGATCTGCGCGCCCGTCTCGTGGAGGTCGAACCGGACCGACCGCGGGAGCCGCAGCGACTCGGGGCTGATGAAGTGTTGGTTGGCGTCGAACTCGGTCAGCGCGGCCGCCAGCGAGTGGACCGTCCGCCCGTACTTCAGGTCGCCCATGATCCCGATCGTGAGGTCGTCGAGCCCGTGGTCCTCGCGGATCGTGTGGAGGTCGAGGAGGGTCTGGGAGGGGTGCTGGCCCGCGCCGTCGCCCGCGTTGACCACGGGGACGTCGACGCGCTCGCCCGCCAGCGTCGCGGCGCCCTCGCTGGGATGACGGAGGACGAGGGCGTCCGCGTATCCCTCGATGACGCGGACGGTGTCCGAGAGCGACTCCCCCTTCGACACCGACGAGGAGTCGACATCGCCCATGTCGATGGTGTTCATTCCGAGGCGCTTGGCCGCGCTGTCGAAGCTCATCCGGGTGCGCGTGCTCGGCTCGAAGAAGCAGAGCGCGAGCACGCGCCCGGCGTGCCGGTCCGCGTAGGCGGCGGGGTCGTCGGCGACCGCCCGGGCTCGGTCGAGAACGGCCTCGATGTCATCCCGCGAGAGCTGGGTCGCGGTGATGAGGTGGTCCTGTCGCATCGTCTGAGATGGGACTCGGCAGTATCTTGAATCCCCCGGCTCGGCCGTCGAAACGGGTGTTCACGTCCGTGTCGATCCCCGAGACCGACGACTTCGAGATTCGTAGAACACGGGGACGGTTCGCACTCTCACCGGCCGCCGCTTCGTGGCCGCGCTTATAAACCGATTCGGACCCAACGAGCGGACATGTCCGAGAACGACCCGGCCGATCTGCTGCCGAACGACCGCGTGAAGCAGGCGGCCCTCGACGGCGACGTGACGCAACTCCACCGCGGAAACCGGTACGGCGAGGAGGGCGACAGCTTCGAGATCGACGGTGTCGCCTTCGAACTGGTTGAGGTCACCGAGCGTACGCTCGGCGACATGACCGACGCAGACGCGAAACGCGAGGGCTCCCCCTCGCTTGAGGCGTACAAGGAGCGGATGGTCCGCGCGCACGGCGGGAACTTCGACTGGGACGACGACGCCGACGTGGTCAGACACCGCTTCGAGCGCGTCGAGTAGGGCGCCGCCTCGCGCGGTCGGTACTCTCGCGAGTCCGGGTGCCGAACGTGTCATGCGATGTGCCTGTTTCCCATTATTTATAATGTGTGATACTGGATACGGCGTGTATGGCGGCAAGTGACGAGGCAGGTGTCATCGAGCGTATCGGATTCCGAATGTCTGAGGCCGTCGAACGGTGGATGCCGAGTCCGTTCGTCTTCGCCATCCTGTTGACGTATATCGTATACGTGGCCGGGCTGGTGACCACGAACTCCGGGCCGGTAGAACTGTTGGAGTTCTGGTACGGCGGCTTCTGGGCGTTCCTCGGCTTCTCGATGCAGATGGTACTCATCCTGATGACCGGGTTCGTCATCGCGTACCATCCGCGGGTCAACGCGATCCTCCAGCGACTCGCCGAGATTCCGAACTCCGGCGCGCAGGCCGCCGCGTTCGTCGGCTTCATTTCGATGTCGCTAGCGTGGGTTCACTGGGGGTTCAGCCTCATCATGGGCGCCATCTTCGCCCGCGAGATGGGAAAGGTCGCCCACCGGAAGGACATCAATATCCACTACCCCCTGCTGGCGGTCGCCGGCTACATGGGGCTCGGCCTGACGTGGCACTGGGGTATCTCCGGCTCGGCGCCGCTCCAGTTGACCGACGCGAACAACATCGGCGAGGGGACCGGGTTCGAGTTCCTGACCTCGACCGTCCCGGCCGCAGAGACCATCTTCCACCCGTACACGCTCACGCTCACCGTCCTCTCGATCCTCTTCGCGAGCGCCGTGCTGTACGTTCTCGCGCCGTCGGGCAGCCGCGCGAAGGGGATCACGGAGTACGTCGACGAGGCGGAACTGTTCGATGCGAGTGCTGACGGGGGCCGCGCAACTGACGACGCGGTCACCGATGGCGGCACCGACGCCGCCGAGGCCGCGGACCCGGTCGACGAACCGCCGGCGGCGGTCGACGACGTCCCCGCCGAGCGGCTGAACAACAGCCGGATCATCGGCGGGCTGGTCGCGCTGTCCGGCCTCGCCATCCTCGCGCTCCAGTTCGCCGGGCAGGGGCTCGGCGCGTTCACGCTGAACGCCGTCAACTTCGGCTTCCTCTTCGCCGGGCTGCTCATCTACCAGCGCCCGGCGTACTACCGCGACCGGTTCAACGACGCGGCCGGCGCGGCGGCCGGCATCGTCCTGCTGTTCCCCTTCTTCGCCGGGATTCAGGGGATCATGGCCGACTCCGGGCTGGCGCTATTGCTCGCCGAGGGGCTGCTCGAAGTGTCGACGGCGGCGACGTACCCCGTCGTCGCGTGGGTCGTCGGCTCCGTCGCGAACCTGTTCGTCCCCTCCGGCGGCGGCGAGTGGCTCGTCGTCGGCCCGTCGGTGCTACAGGCCGCGCAGGAGCTCGGCGTTCCCTACGGACAGGCCACCGTCGCGTACGCGGTCGGCGACGCGCACACGAACCTGCTCAACCCGTTCTGGGCGCTGCCGCTGCTCGCGATCACGAACGTGAAGGCCCGCGAGATGTTCGGCTACGCCATCGCGATGCTGATCGCGCTGATCCCGTTCCTCGCGATTGCGCTGTACGCGGTGCCGTACTGAGCGAGTAAGAGTCGCTTTTCAGTCGTCGTCCGCGGCCGCGCCGTCGCCGTCCGCCGCGGAGACCGCGGCGTCGTCCTCGATGCTCGGCGGGTACTTCCCGCGGTCGAGCTTCAGGTCGGACTGCGGGCGGGCCATACAGGTAAGCGCGAACTCCTCGGCCTCCTCGTCGGTGAGGCCGCGGGCCGCAGGCTGGGTCACCTCGCCCTCGACGATTTCGGCGGAACAGGCGAGACACATCCCGACCCGGCAGGAGTACTCCTGAGCGATCCCCTCATCGAAACAGGAACTGAGGATCGTCTCCGTGTCGGCCACCTCGATCGTCTCGCCGGTGCCGACGAACTCGACGGTGTACTCGGTCATGGCGCGGAATCCCCGCCGACCCGTCAAAAAGGGTTCCCCTCTATCGCGTCGCCGTCGCGGGGACGAAAGGAGACGGAGCGGACCTGGAACAGCATTGAAATTGATAAGAGAATAACTTGTACAGAGACCGATCAAAACGATCACGCTCGACGAGGAGGCCTACGAGCGACTCGAATCACACAAGCGAGAGGGGGAGTCTTTCTCCGACGTAGCGATGCGGATCGCCGGCAAACGGTCGTGGACGGAGGTCGCCGGGTTCCTTTCGGAAAGCGAGGCCGACGAACTCGAATCACTCGTTCGAGAGGGACGAAACCGTTCCGTTGACAAGCGTGATCGGCCAAGCGGCTAATCCACGAGGCGACCATCGCAACGACTAATCCCCCGCCGGACGCTTCCCGAGGTATGACCGGCAAGGCCACCGCGCGAGCCCACCCAATTCAGGGGCTCGTCAAGTACCACGGGATGCGCGACGAGGAACTGCGACTCCCGTACCACGACAGCATCAGCCTCTGTACCGCCCCGACCGCGACGACGACCACCGTCGAGTGGCAGCCCGACGCGAGCGAGGACGCGTACGTCATCGGCGGCGAGGAAGTCGACGGGCGCGCGGCCGAACGCATCGACATGGTCGTCGACCACGTCCGCGATCTGGCCGGCGTCGACGCCGCGGTTCGGCTGGAGAGCGAGAACTCCTTCCCGTCGAACATCGGCTTCGGCTCCTCATCGTCCGGGTTCGCGGCCGCCGCGCTCGCCCTCGTCGAGGCCGCGGGGCTCGACATGTCGCTGCCGGATGTCTCCACCGTCGCTCGACGGGGCTCCTCCTCCGCGGCCCGCGCCGTGACCGGCGCGTACTCGCGGCTCGACGCCGGGCTCAACGACGAGGACTGCCGCTCGTACCGTCTCGACGTGGGCGTGAGCGAGGACGGGTTCGACCCCGAGGAGGACCTCCGGATCGTCGCCGCCCACGTTCCCGCGTACAAGGAGACGGAGGAGGCGCACCGCGAGGCCGCCGCGAGCCACATGATGCAGGCGCGGACCGCGCACGTCCAAGACCAACTGGTCGAGATGACCGACGCGCTCCGCGACGGCGACTTCGACCGGATCTTCGAGACCGCGGAGCACGACTCCCTCTCCCTGACGGCCACGACGATGACCGGCCCCGCGGGCTGGGTGTACTGGCAGCCCGAGACGATCGCGGTGTTCAACGCGGTGCGCGAACTCCGCGAGGATGGCGTCCCCGTCTACTTCTCGACGGACACCGGGGCCTCGGTGTACGTGAACACGCTCGCCGATCACGTCGACGAGGTCGAGAGTCGCATCGCGGAGGTGGGTATCGACACGGACGTCTGGGAGGTCGGCGGCCCGGCGCGGGTCCTCGACGAGAGCGAGGCGCTTTTTTAACGAGACGAGCGGTGCGGCCGCGTCGCCGGCGGCTTCCGTGGCGACTTCGGCGACGGCCCCGAGATGACTCCGAACCGGATCTCTGACGAGACAAAAGAATACGCGATTCGGCCGTCTCAGTACGGCAGCACGCCGGTCGTGGTCCCGAGAAGCGACACGCCGATCGCGAGCACCTGCGCGACGAAGAACGCCTTCGAAGAGGCCCACCCGAAGTACAGCAGCGTCGCCATCGGGACCAGCCCGATGACCGACGGCCAGAGCCCCATGGTGAACAGGATCGCGAGGAAGCCCGTCGTCACGAGGATGAGCACGTCCATCCCGAGCGAGACGAGGTTGCGTCGGCGGAGCTCTTCGGGGTCGAACATCCGCGCCAGCGACCCGCGCCGGTCGCTTCGGTCGTCCGCGGTCGACGTCGACTCCATCGTCAGTTACTCAGCGTCTCCTGATGCGCGTCGTCGAGCGGCCCGACGATATCCTCGGTCGGGGTGTCGGGCGTGGCCCACAGGCCCTTGAGCACCGACCAGAACTCCTGCTGGAACGGGTTCCCGAGCGCGTCGTCGAGGTCCGGCACGACCGTCACTTCGGCGGCGAGGTCCGGCAGATTCGCCATCACTTCGATCTCGTAGGCGTCGTCCGGCACCTCGGTGTTGGAGGCGATGAACCCGCCGTCCTCGACCCACACCTGCTGCCCCTCGGCGGAGACGAACGAGCTCAGGGCGTCGCGCGCGGCGTCGACGTTGTCGGAGTATTTCGGCACGGTGAACCAGTTGACCGACGAGGAGATGCCGTCGGTACCGGGCAGCCGGAACACGCCGAGGTCCGACGGGTCCTCGACCGCGTCCTGCGCCGGCGTGAACGAGCCCATGAAGTACAGCGGGAGGCTGTTGTCCCAGAAGTACTCGTACTGAACGCCGAAGTCGCGGGTCTGGCTGAAGTACCCCTCCTCGTGGAGCATCTTGATCTCGTCGAACGCCGTCGCGACCCGGTCGTCGGTGAAGGAGGCGTCGCCGTCGATGAGCCCCTGCTGGAGCGACGCGCCGTCTTCCTGCCGCATGAAGAAGCCCTCGGTGAGGTCGCTGAGCGGCCAGCCCGTACCGTTCCCGGAGGCGACGGGGGCGTCGACGCCGTCGATCCCCGAGATGTCGTCGAGCAGGGTCATGAACTCGTCCCAGCTCTCGGGCTCGGAGAGGTCGTGTTCGTTGAAGAACGACTTCCGGTACCAGAAGCCGGGCTTGAGGTCCATCTTGAACGGCGCGGCGTACACCTCGCCGTCGACGGTGACCCGCGAGGGGTCGACCGCGAAGTTGTCGGCGTCCCACGCGTCGCCGACCGGCGCGAGGTGGCCGTTCTGGGCGTCCGAGATGATGCGCGCCGGCGAGGGCATCACGACGATGTCCGCGGAGGCGACGCCGGACTCGTAGTCCATCAGCGTGCCCGTGAGCAGGCTGTCGGTGTCGCGCGGGAAGTACTCCAAGCCCATGCCCGTCGACTCCTCCACGTAGTCCATCACCTTGCTGAACGACTCCTGCTCGCCGCCCGACCAGACGCCCGTGATCTCGAGGCTGTTGCTCCCGCCGTCGGAACCGTCCCCGCCGTCGCTGCCTTCTCCGCCGTCGCTGCCGTCCCCGCCGTCGCCGCCGTTACCGGAACAGCCCGCGAGCGCAACGCTCCCGAGTACCGACGCGGTGCCGGTCGTCTTCAGTACGCTCCGCCGCGTAGTACAGGATCGATCATCGGACATGTCGTCCCAACCCAGTTTGCCCACTTACTTCAAATTTGCTTATTAATTACCGCTATAGTTACTAACCACAACCGAACGGTCACGGAACGCGATCACGGTTATTTATGGGTGTATCGGGGGGTAATGGTGGATATGACGGACAGCGCCGACTCACCTTCCGACGCGTCGGACCGCCCGAATCTCGTCCTCGTTCACTGTCACGACCTCGGCCAGCACCTCGGCTGTTACGGCGCCGACGTCGACACGCCGAACATCGACGGGCTCGCGGCCGACGGCGCGCGGCTGGCGAACAGCTTCTGTACGGCCCCGCAGTGTTCGCCGAGCCGGTCCAGCATGGTGACGGGCACCTACCCGCACGAGAACGGCGTCATGGGACTCGCGCACATGGGCTGGGCGCTCGGCGACGACCGGGAGACCCTCCCGAAACGCCTCAAAGCGGCGGGGGACGAGACGGCCCTGCTCGGCTTCCAACACGAGGTCCCCGACGAGCCCGAGCGGCTCGGCTACGACCACGTCGACAGCGGGACGAAGCGCGCGCTGGAACTCGTCGACGTCGTCGACGACTTCTTCGCCGAGCGCGCCGACGCCGACGACCCATTCTTCGTCTCGATCGGCATCGAGGAGCCGCACCGCCCGTTCCGTCGGGAGTACCTTCCGGACGAGACGTACGACGCCTACGACCCGGACGAGGTCCCGCTCGACGACTTCGCGTACCTCCCGGACGCGCCCGGGGTCCGCGAGGACGTCGCCGACCTCCGGTCGGTGATCTCGGAGGTGCTTGACCCGGCGGTGGGTCGCTACCGCGAGTCGCTCGCGGACGCCGGGCTGGCCGAGGAGACGGTGTTCGTGTTCACCACCGACCACGGACTCGCGATCCCGCGCGCGAAAGGGACCTGTTACGACCCGGGAATCGAGACCGCGCTCGTGGTCCGCCAGCCGGGGGCCGTCGAGGGCGGCGAGGTCCACGAGTCGCTCGTCACCAACGCCGACTTCACGCCGACGATGCTGGACCTGCTCGGGATCGACCCGCCGACGGACCTCTCGGGGGAGTCGTTCGCGCCGCTGCTCCGGGGCGAGCCGCACGAGGGCCGCGACCGGATCTTCGCCGAGATGACGTGGCACGACCGCTACAACCCGATCCGCGCGATTCGGACGGAGCGGTACAAGTACGTTCGCAACTTCTCCGTGCTGCCGAAGGTGTTCGTCCCGATGGACGTCGCGCCGACGGCCTCGGGCCGCGAGGTCCACGAGGAGTTCCACGTCCCGCAGCGCCCGGCGGAGGAGCTGTACGACCTCGAAGCCGACCCCCACGAGTCGGAGAACCTCGCCTCGGACAAGAAGCCGTTCGAGCCGGCGGCCGAGGCGAGCGACCCCGACCCGGCCCACGCCGACGCCCTCGACCGACTGCGCGACGAACTGGAGGCGTGGATGGAGTCGACCGACGACCCCCTGCTCGACGGTCCCGTCCCGTACCCGGACGTGGAGTGAGGCGTCCGACGCGACGGGTCGGTGCGGCGCGAGGCGGACTCGGTGATTTTTAAACACCGAAGTAGTTAATCGATCGTCATGGACACCGAGGAACTCCTGGAGACGCTCCAGGCCGCGGACCTCTCTTACTATCAGGCGAACGCGTACGTCACGCTGCTGGAACTGGGGACCGCCTCCGCGACCGAGGTTGCGCAGGCCAGCGACGTGCCGGACGCGCGGATCTACGACGTGCTCCGCGACCTCGACGACTTCGGGTACGTGGAGCTGTACGAACAGGAGACGTTCCAAGCGCTGTCTCTTATACACATCTCNNNNCCCAGACGGTCAGCATCGTCAAGCGGTTCGACACCGTCCTCGAGGCGGCCCGGACGTTCGTCCGCGACGCCGACACCCAGATCCACGCGACGCTCACCCGCGACCAGTTCGACGCGCTTCGGGGCGACTTGGCCGACGCCCGCGACCGCGGCGTCACGGTCAACGTCACGATGCTCGCCCGCGACGGCGACGAGCCGCTCGACGACGCGGAGTACGAGGGCGCCGTGAGCGTCGCGCACCGACTCTCCCGGCCCGCGCCGTTCGTACTCACCTCCGACCTCCGCCGCACGGCGTTCGCGCCGAACCCCGCGGCGGTCGAGGACTACGGGCTCATCCTCCGCAACCGGTCGTTCACCTACGTCTTCTTCTGGCACTCCCTGCTCTTCATGTGGCTCCCCTCGCGCGTCGTCTACGAGGCCGACGCCGCGGGCCCGAAGCGGTACGCCGACATCCGGCAGTTCCTGCTCGAGAACCGCGAGCGGATCCGCGGGGACGACCCCCTCCACGTCGAGATCGAGGGACGCGAGACCGACAGCGATCGGTCCGTGACCATCTCCGGCGAGGTCGTCGACGCGGAACACCTCTCCGAGGGCGACGGCGACGGGGACCGCGCCCCGACCGTGATGGCGCTGACGGGCACCGCCTCTATGACCGTCGACGACGGGGAGACCCGGTGGACCGTCGGCGGGTGGGGCGCGACCTACGAGGACGTGGAGGCGAACCGGATCCGAGTGACGGGCGTCGGCGCCGAACTCGGCGCCGAGGCGGCGGAGTAACGGCGACGGGGCGATCGACGGCCCGTCGGCGTCGTCGGACGAGCGGATTTATGATCGCGGCGGTCAACGATCGTTTCAGCATGCCACCTCGACCCTCGACGTTCTCGATCGCCGGCCGAGACCCCGAGACCGACGCGGTCGGCGTCGCGGTCCAGTCGAAGTTCGTCAGCGTCGGCTCCGTGGTCCCGTTCGTCAGCGCGGACGCGGGCGCGGTCGCCACGCAGAGCTTCGCGAACGTCGCGTACGGCCCGGACGGACTCGACCTGCTTCGCGAGGCCACGCGCCCGCCGAGGCGATCGACCGGCTCACGGCCGCGGACGACGAGGCCGCCTCGCGACAGGTGGGCGTCGTCGGCGTCGACCCCGACGAGCCGCCCGCGGCGTTCACCGGCGAGGAGTGCCACGACCACGCCGGCGACCGGCAGGGAGACAACTACACCGTTCAGGAGAACATCCTGGAGAACGCCGAGACGCTCGACGCGATGGCCGAGACGTTCGAGGAGACCGACGGCGGGCTCCCCGAGCGCCTGATCGCCGCGCTTCACGCGGGCAACGAGGCGGGCGGCGACAAGCGCGGCGAGCAGGCCGCGGCGCTGTACGCCGCCAAGCCCGAGGGCGGCTACGACGGCGAGAACGACCGGTGGGTCGACGTGCGCGTCGACGACCACGAGCGCCCGATCGAGGAGCTGGAGCGCGTGTTCAAGATCTACGACGTGACGCTCCTCGAACGGGAGGCGCCCGACGAGACGCGGGAACTGACCGGCGAGACGGCGACCGCGGTTCAGTCGGCGCTCGCCGACCTCGGGTTCTACGAGGGTGAGCCGTCAGCCGAGTTCGACGGGGCGGCCCGCGTCGCGAACTCGGCCGTTCGGACCGAGCTCGGTCCGGGCCGGTCGACTTTTGCCCGTCCGCGACCGATCGGCCGGTCGACTTTTGCCCGTCCGCGACCGACCGGGACCATGTCCATCGAACCCGATACGGTCGCGGACCTCATCGAGGAGAACCTCCCGGACGCGGTCGCCAGCGTGACCGCGCCCCGGATCCACAACGACGAGGACGAGGACGCCCACTTCGCCGCGGTCGTCGTCTCGCCCGCGTTCGAGGGCGAGTCCCTCGTCGACCAGCACCAGCGCGTGTACGACGCGGTCGGCGACCACATGACGCGGTCCGTCCACGCCCTCGAGATCAAGACCTACACCCCCGAGGCGTACGCGGAACACGGTGACGGGAGCCTCGCCGCCGACCTCCGCGAGGCCGGGCTGTTCCCGGTCGACGGGGCCTGACCGCTCGGCTACGTCTCCGTCTCAAAGGACACCCTCCACCCGATCCTCCACGCCGATGCGATCAGAACTCGTTCGCGCCGTCCGCGGGATCCTCGCCGCGGTGTCGCTGTTGGCGTTCGTCGCGCTCTTCCTCGCCCTCCAAGCGCGGATCACCTCGCCGGCCGTCCTCGGTGGACTCGCCGCGCTCGGGACGGCGACGCTGCTGGCCGCCGCGGGCCGCTCGGGAGTCCGTCGGTTGCTCGGGCGCGGGGAGTCGGTCCCCGCGAACGGCGACGACCCGACCGCCGAGGGCGACGCGTGGCTCGACGAGTCCGCCGACGAGACGCCGTGGACCGACCGCGCCGACCGCGCCGCCCGTGACTCGGACTCCGACTGGGCGCTCGCGCGGCTCGACCCCGCGCTCGACGACGCGTGGAACCGGTGGTCGGACGCCGCGCTGACGGTCGGGCTGGCGGTCCTCGGCGTCGGGTCGCTCGCCCTGTTGGCCGCCTACCCGGGCGGGGACCCGCCGCTCGGGCTGGCCCTGCTTGGCGTGTTCGGCCTCAACGGGGCGCTCATGACGATCCCGTTTCTCTTCAAAGAGGACTGACGAAGGGCGTCCGATCAGCTGCTGTCGTCCGTCTCGGTTGTTTCTGACATCTCGTCCGTCTCGGCCGTCCCTGCCGAGGTCGACCCGCCGGACTCGTCCGCGGTGTCGTCGGCGCCGACGCTGCCCTGATTCGCGGCGCTGTCGCCGCCTGCGGGGTCGTCGCCCGCGACGCGGTCGGCGACCAGCTCGGCGAGCGGGTCGACCGTGACGGTCAGGCGGGCGACGAGGAACACGACGGGGACGAGCGCGACGAACAGGAAGGCGGCGTCGTACGCCCACGCGGCGCCGCTCAACACGGGCACCGCGACCCCGCCGAGCCCGCGGTACGCGACGAGGACGGCGCCGAAGACGACGAGCCAGTGGACCACGCCGCCCGCGTTCTCGACGATCCGGTCCGACCGGGCGTCGCCCTCGGCGTCGGCTCCAGCGAGCGCCAGCCGCGTCAGCAGCGCGAACTTCGGCGCGGCGTACAGAAGGATACCGGCCACCGCGAGCGCGACGACGGCCGTCGCGACGGCGGCGAACGTCACCGGGGCGAAGGGGACGAGCCGCTCGACGCCCGGTAGCATCGTGACGACGGCGAGGACGCCGACGACCGCCAGCGCGCCGATCAGGAGCTTGCTCGTCGACCGGACCGTGTCGCGGTCGAGCGCCGTTCCGATCGCTGCGTCGTTCGAGCTCATGTGCGCCCGACCGTTGCCGACGGACCGACATATAAGGCCCAAGCGTTTGCGCCGATTTTCGGCCGTTTTTCCCCATTTACTTCCCCGCCCCGTCATCGTCGTGTGTTATCAATTAATTCGGTACAAGTCCCCATATTCCCGCGCGCTGGCGGCTTCCAGTACCTTTTACAGCGTCTCGCGGGAAGGTCGACGCATGGGTGACGACTACCGCACGGAGGAGGACAGCCTCGGCGAGATGCAGGTGCCGGCCGACGCCTACTGGGGCGCACAGACCCAGCGCGCCGTCGAGAACTTCCCCGTCTCGGGGATCCCGATGAGCCGACGGTTCATCCGCGCGCTCGGCGTCGTGAAGAAGGCGGCCGCGCAGGCGAACCGGGACCTCGGCCTCCTCGACGACGACACCGCGGACGCCATCGTCGCCGCCGCCGACGAGGTGATCGCGGGCGAGCACGACGACCAGTTCCCGGTCGACGTGTTCCAGACCGGCTCGGGCACCTCCTCGAACATGAACGCCAACGAGGTGATCGCCAACCGCGCCGCCGAGATCGCTGGCGCGGAGATCGGCGACCGCGTCGTTCACCCCAACGACCACGTCAACTACGGCCAGTCGAGCAACGACGTGATCCCGACCGCGATGCACGTCGCCGCGCTCGAAGCCGTCGAGAAGGACCTCGTGCCGGCGCTGGAGACGCTCCACGCCGAACTGGAGGCCAAGGAGGCCGCGTTCGACGGCGTCGTCAAGACGGGCCGAACCCACCTCCAAGACGCGACGCCGATCCGCCTCGGACAGGAGTTCGGCGGCTACCGCACGCAGGTCTCGAAGGGGATCGAGCGCGCCGAGGGCGTCCAGTCGAACCTCCGCGAACTCGCCCTCGGCGGGACCGCGGTCGGGACCGGGCTCAACACCCACCCCGAGTTCCCCGAACTCGCCGCGGAGTACATCTCCGACGAGACCGGCACCGAGTTCCGCGAGGCGGAGAACCACTTCGAGGCGCAGGCCGCCCACGACGCGATGGCGGAGGGCCACGGCGCGCTCAAGACGATCGCCGGCAGCCTCAACAAGATGGCCAACGACCTGCGGCTGCTCGCCTCCGGCCCGCGCAACGGCCTCGGCGAGGTCGAGCAGCCGGAGAACCAGCCCGGCTCCTCGATCATGCCCGGGAAGATCAACCCGGTCGTCGCGGAGTCGGTCAATCAGGTCCACAAGCAGGTCGTCGGCAACGACGCCGCCGTCTCTGCCGGCGCCGCCCGCGGCGAGATCGACTTGAACCTCTACAAGCCCGTCATCGCGCACAACTTCCTCGAATCGGCGCAGCTGCTCTCGAACGTCGCCGCGACGTTCGGCGAGCGCTTCGTCGGGAAGCTGGAGGCCAACGAGGAGTACTGCGAGACGCGCGTCGAGCAGTCGATGGCGCTCGCGACCGCGCTGAACCCCGCGATCGGCTACGACAAGGCCTCGAAGGTCGCGAAGAAGGCGCTCGCCGAGGACAAGTCGGTCAAAGAGGTCGCCGTCAGCGAGGGGTACCTCACCGGGGACGAGGCCGCCGAGGTGCTCGACCCCGAGGCGATGACCCACCGCGTCATCCTCGGCGACGAGGACTGAACGCTCAGTTTTCCCCGTTTCGCCCGACTTCGTCGGGGGCGACCGTCCGCGCCGAATCGGAACCATTTAAGATGACGTCTGTCCCGATCCTACACGGATGAAACTTCACGAGTATCAAGCGAAGTCGCTCTTCGCGGACGCCGGGATCCCGGTTCCGGACTCCCGGCTCGCGACGAGCGTCGACGAGGCCCTCGACGCCGTCGACGAGATCGGCTACCCGGCCGCGGTCAAGGCGCAGGTCCACGTGGGGGGCCGCGGCAAGGCCGGCGGGATCAAGATCGCGACCGACCGCGAGGAGGCCGAGCAGTACGCCGAGGAGATCCTCGGGATGGACCTGAAGGGGTACACCGTCGATCAGGTCCTCGTCGAGGCGGGCGTCGACTTCGTCGACGAGCTGTACGTCGGCGTCACGATGGACCGCGGCGAGGGGAAGCCGGTCCTGATGGTGTCGACCGAGGGCGGCGTGAACATCGAGGAGGTCGCCGAGGAGAACCCCGACGCGATCGCGCGCGAACACGTCGACCCCGCGTTCGGGCTCCACCCGTACCAGGCCCGCAAGGTCGTTTACGAGGCCGGCGTCGACGCCGACGTCGCGCTCGACGTGGCCTCGATCCTCTCGACGCTGTACGACCTCTACGAGGAGAACGACGCCTCCGAGATCGAGGTCAACCCCGTGATGATCACGGGCGACCGCGACGTGGTCGCCGCCGACGCCGTGATGAACATCGACGAGGACGCGCTGTTCCGCCAGCCCGACCTCGCAGAGATGGCCGAGGCGTCCTACGAGGACGACCTCGAACGCAAGGCAGGCGAGTACGGCTTCGACTACGTCCGCCTCTCGGGCAACGTCGGCATCATCGGCAACGGCGCCGGCCTCGTGATGACGACGCTGGACCTCGTCGACTACTACGGCGGCGCGCCCGCCAACTTCCTCGACATCGGCGGCGGGGCGAAGGCCGAGCGCGTCACGCAGGCGCTCGACATGGTGTTCTCCGACGACAACGTCGACGCCGTCGTCTTCAACATCTTCGGCGGGATCACCCGCGGCGACGAGGTCGCCAAGGGGATCAACGAGGCCCTCGAAGGGTTCGACGAGATCCCCAAGAAGGTGGTCGTCCGGCTCGCCGGCACGAACGCCGAGGAGGGGATGGAGATCCTGAACACCGACCTCGTCGAGGTCGAGAAGACGCTGGAGGACGCGGTCCAGCGCGCGGTGAAGAACGCGGATGAGGTGACCCAATGAGCATTTTCGTCGACGACGACACCAGAGTGGTGGTCCAGGGGATCACCGGCGGGGAAGGGAAGTTCCACGCCGGCCAGATGATCGAGTACGGCACGAACGTCGTCGCGGGCGCGGTGCCCGGGAAGGGCGGGCAAGAAGTCGACGGCGTCCCCGTTTACGACACCGTCGACGAGGCCGTCGAGGCGGAGGACGCGGACGCCTCCGTCATCTTCGTGCCGCCGGCGTTCGCCGGCGACGCGATCTTCGAGTCGCTCGACACGGACCTCGACCTCGCGGTCGCGATCACCGAGGGGATCCCGACGCAGGACATGGCGAAGGTGAACAAGCGCTTGGGCGAGACCGACACCCGCCTCATCGGCCCGAACTGTCCCGGGATCATCACGCCCGGCGAGGCGAAACTCGGCATCCTCCCCGGCAACATCTTCTCCGAGGGGAACGTCGGCCTCGTCTCCCGCTCCGGCACGCTCACCTACCAGGTCGTCGACAACCTCACCGAGCGCGGGCTCGGCCAGTCGACCGCCATCGGTATCGGCGGCGACCCGATCATCGGCACGTCGTTCGTCGACGCCCTCGAGGCGTTCGAGGCCGACCCCGACACGGACGCCGTCGTGATGTGCGGCGAGATCGGCGGGGAAGACGAGGAGCAGGCCGCGAAGTTCATCGGCGAACACATGGACACGCCCGTCGCCGGCTTCATCGCCGGCCGCACGGCGCCCCCGGGCAAGCGGATGGGCCACGCGGGCGCCATCGTCTCCGGCTCCGGCACCGGCACGGCGCAGTCGAAGATCGACGCGCTCAACGACGCGGGCGTCCCCGTCGGCGACACCCCCGAGGAGGTCGCCGACCACGTCGAGGACTTCCTGTAGCGCTTCCCACCCCGCGCCGGCCGGCTTCGACCGTCGGTCTCGGCTCGGGCTCCGGTTTTCAATATCGGTAGCCGGAGCGAAAGCTAAAATTAGCGGTAAGGTAACACATACACATGAATTCGGGTCCCGACGACACGCCGCCCGACGCCGGCGCGGCTGAGAACGACGCGTCGGGACCGACCGACTGCGGCGCGAACCGCGTCCTGTTCGTCGACGACGAGCCGGGGGCGGCGGACCTCGCGGCCACCCACGTCGAGCGGCTCGTGGACGACATCGAGACGGTCACGTACATGTCACCGGACGCGGCGCTCGACGCGGTCCGGAGCGAGCGCGTCGACTGCGTCGTCAGCGACTTCGACATGCCGGGGGCCGACGGGCTCGAACTGCTCGGTTCGGTCCGCGAGATCGACCCGGGGATCCCCTTCGTGCTGTTCACCGGCAAGGGGAGCGAGGAGATAGCGAGCGACGCCATCTCGGCCGGCGTCACCGATTACCTCCAGAAGGGCGCGGGGCGGGACCGCTACGAGATGCTCGCCAACAGCGTCGCGAACGCGCTCGGCCGGCGCCGGGCGGAGCGCGACCTCCGCGAGGTGAACGCGAAGGTCACGGCGATCCACGAGTTCGCGCCGGAACTCTCGTCGGTGACCGACGTCGAGACGGTGTTCGACCGGACGGTCGACGCGGCCGAGGATATCCTGGAGTTCGACCGGTGCGTCACCGCCCGCCGACGCGGCGACAAAATCGTTCCCGTCGTCCTCTCCGAGAGCGTCACCGACGAGGAAGTGCGGACGTTCGAGGTCGGCGAGGGGGTCGTCGGGAACACGGTTGCGGAGCAAGAGACAATCGTGATCGACAACCTCAGCGTCGACCCCGCGGACCCGGACGAACTGGAAGACCCCTCCTCGCCGGGGCGGACGTCGACCGGGGACGAGCGCCGGACGGGATCAGAGGTGGCGGACCCGGTCGCCGACGACATCCGGTCGGCGATCAGCGTCCCGATCGGTCCGCACGGCGTGTTGCAAACCGTCTCCGACGGGTACGCCGCGTTCGACGAACGCGACGTCGAGTTCGCGGAGCTGCTGGCGGCCCACGCGGCCGACGCCATCGAGCAGATCGAGACGGAGAACGCGCTTCGTCGGGAGCGGGACCGACTGACGGCGCTGTTCCACGACCTCCCGCTGCCGGCGGTGCGGACCGTCGCGCACGGGGACGGCGAAGGTCGCCTCGACGCCACCAACGATGCGTTCGAGGAGCCGTTCGGGTACGACGCGGAAAGCGAGTACGAGGAGGTCCGCGGCGAGATCATTCCGGAGAGGGCCGACCGACTCGATCCGAAGCCGGTGCTCGAACGCGACGATCCCTCGCGCCTCGAGGTACGGCGCCGGACCACGGACGGACTTCGCGACTTCATCCCCAACGTCATCCCCGTCAAGCGGCCAGAAGAGACCGTCATCTACAGCGTCTACGCCGACATCGACGACCAGAAGCGCGTCGAGCGGACGCTGCGGCGACTCCACGCGACGACCCGGGAGATGTTCGGCGGCGAGGGCCGCGAGGACATCGCGACGGTGGCCACCCGCGCGGCGATCGACACCCTCGGGTTCCCAAGCAGCGGCGTCAGGCTGTACGACCCCGAGGCGAACGTCCTCCGGCCGACGGCGATAAGCGAGGAGGCGACCGCGGCGTTCGGCGAGCGACCGGCGTTCGGTCCGAGCGACGGCCGTCTCTGGGAGGCGTTCGACTCCGGCCAGCCGATCGTCGTCGACGACCTCGACGCGGTCGACACCACGATCGGGTACGGCGACCTCCGGAGCCTCCTCGCCGTGCCGCTCGGTGACCACGGCGTGATGCCGCTCGGGTCGGAGGAACCGAATTTCTTCGACGAGACCGACCTCCAGTTGGCCCGCGTCCTCGCCGCGAACGTCACTGTCGCGCTCGATCACGCCGAGCGGACCGAACAGCTCCGCGACCGCGACGCCGAGCTCCAGCGGGAGATCGACCGGCTGGAGAAGTTCGCGGGGCTCGTCTCCCACGACCTCCGGAACCCGCTCAACGTCGCCGCCGGTCGGACCGAGCTGTCCCGGTCGCTGACGGACGACGCCGCCGTCGTCGAGGAACTCGACCGAGTCGAGGATGCGCACGACCGGATGAGTCAGCTGATAGACGACCTCCTCGCGCTGGCGCGGCAGGGGCGGACGGTCGACGAGATCGAGTCCGTCCCGCTAGACGAGGCCGCTGAGCGCGCGTGGCGCACCGTCGACACCGGGGAGGCGACGCTCGACGTCGCCGAGGCGACGGCCGCGGTCGAGGCCGACACGGAGCGGCTCCGCACGCTGTTCGAGAACCTGTTTACCAATAGTGTCGAGCACGGCCGAGACGAGGATGACACCGCCGACGGACTCACCGTCTCCGTCGGGTCGCTTCCGGACGGGTTCTCCGTCGCCGACGACGGGGTCGGCTTCGACATCGACCCGGAGGAGGCGACGGAGTACGGCCGTTCGAGCGCGTCGAACGGGACGGGGTTCGGCCTCCCGATCGTGCGAGAGATCGCGGCCGCCCACGGCTGGGAGCTGTCGATCGGCGGCGACGACGGCGCGCGGTTCGAGTTCCGCCAGCGAAGTGGTATATAAAAACCGGGTTGGCGTGCGCAGTCGGCGCACAGGCGGGCCACGGTTATGCGCGGTTCGCCCCTGTAGATGACGTATGGACGAAGGAACTCGCGAGCTGCTCGAACCGCTCCCGCCGAGCGCCAAGCTAGTCTATTACGTGCTCGACGCCGAGGGTCGGTTCGACCAGACCGGCCTCGCCGAGGAGACCCGCCTCTCGACGCGCACCGTCCGGTTCGCAGTCGAGAAGCTCACCGAGGTCGGGCTCGTCGAGGAGGGGCTGTGCCCCCGCGACGCCCGCCGCTCCGTCTACCAAGCCGTCCCGCCGGCGGAGCGCGACCCCGTCGACGAGCCGGAGGCGACCGCCGAATCGGCCTCCGAGGCCGACGCGCCGACCGCCGCCGTCGCCGAAGACTGAGTCTGACGGTCGCCGGTCAGCCGCCCCGCCGAATCCACACTGACGCCCCGCTCCGACGCCCCGATCCGTCGCGCTTTTGCCCTCGGGACCGGTAGTGAGGGCACTCCGATGGCGACGTACCACATCGAAACCTACGGCTGTAGCTCGAACCGGGGAGAGAGCCGGGAGATCGAGCGCGCCCTCCGCGACGGGGGGCACCGCCCGGCCGACGGCCCGAAAGACGCGGACGTCGCCATCCTCAACACCTGTACCGTCGTCGAGAAGACCGAGCGGAACATGCTCCGCCGCGCCGAGGAGCTGTCCGAGACGACCGCCGAACTCGTCGTCACGGGCTGTATGGCCCTCGCGCAGGGCGAGATGTTCGCCGAGGCCGACGTCGACGCCGAGATCCTCCACTGGGACGAGGTCCCGACCTACGTGCTCAACGGCGAGTGCCCGACGGTCACGCCCGACGCCGAGCCGGTCCTCGACGGCGTCGTCGGCATCCTCCCCATCGCGCGCGGTTGTATGAGCAACTGTTCGTACTGTATCACCAAGTTCGCCACCGGTCGGGTCGACTCCCCCTCGGTCGAGGAGAACGTCGAGAAGGCCCGCGCGCTGGTCCACGCCGGCGCGAAGGAGATCCGCGTCACCGGGCAGGACACGGGCGTGTACGGCTGGGATAACGGCGACCGGAAGCTCCCCGAACTGCTCGACCGCATCTGCGACATCGACGGCGACTTCCGGGTCAGGCTGGGGATGGCGAACCCCGGCGGGATCCACGGCATCCACGAGGAGCTGGCCGACGTGTTCGCCGAGAACGAGGAGCTGTACGACTTCGTCCACGCGCCGGTCCAGTCCGGCTCCGACGACGTGCTCGAAGACATGCGGCGGCAGCACCGCGTCGAGAAGTTCCGCGAGGTCGTCGAGACCTTCGACGAACGGCTCGACCACTGGACGCTGTCGACCGACTTCATCGTCGGCTTCCCCACCGAGGACGAGGCCGACCACGAGCGCTCGATGGACCTGCTCGCGGAGGTCAGCCCCGAGAAGATCAACGTCACCCGCTTCTCGAAGCGGCCCGGGACCGACGCCGCCGACATGAAGGGCCTCGGCGGAACCGTCAAGAAGGAGCGCTCGAAGGCGATGTCCGAGCTGAAGATGGAGGTCGTCGGCGAGGCGTACGAGTCGATGGTCGGCGAGACGTTCGAGGTGCTCGTCGTCGAGGAGGGGACCGGCGACTCGGTCAAGTGCCGCGACGGCGCGTACCGACAGATCATCGTCCAGGGGGCGACCGACCGCGGCGTCGCGGTCGGCGACTTCCTCACCGTCGAGGTGACCGGCCACAACACGGTGTACGCGTTCGGCGACCCGGTCGACGAGGCGCGTTCCGACGCCGGCGGCGTCGACGGCGACTCGGTCGAGCGCGACGACCGGCCGGAGTCGACGGCGTCCTCGGCGTGACGACCGGTGAGTCTCTCGCCCGCGTCGAGGCGTCGCCGAGCCGACTCAGACGGACTCGTCCGGGCGCGGCCCCGCCGTCTCGGGATCCCCTGACCCCGCCCCGCTCGGATTCGACTCCGTCCACCCTCCCGTCCGGGCGACCTCCGACACCCAACCCGGCGAGCCGACCGGATCGGGCCGATCCGGGAGCCGGATCCTGACGACAGTGCCCCATGGCTCGTCGTCCGCGAACTCGACCGTTCCGCCCGGCCGGGTCACGGTCCAGTATATCAGCCACAGCCCGAGCCCCTCGGTGTGTTCCAGCGGCGTCTCCTCGGCGTTTCGGAGCGTCTCTCGTTCGATCTCCGGGATCCATCGGCCGGTGTCCGCGATCGAGAGGGTCGTCGCGTCGTCGTCCCGACCCACGTACACCGTGATCGCCACGTCGCCGTCGTTGTGTTCCACCGCGTTCCGCAGCGCCTCCTCCAGCGCGAGCGGGAGCGACGGGTGCGCCCGGACGACGTAGCTGTCCGGGAGCTCCGTCCGCACGGTGACGCCGGGCGCGTCCGCGGTCAACTGCGCCACTCGCTCCTCGACGACGGCGACGAGGTCGAACGACTGGAGCGCCTCGGTCCGCCAGATCGACGCGATCCGTCGGGTCCGCTCGCTCGTCTCGACGAGGTCTTCGAGGTGCGTCCGAACGATATCCGCCCGGTCCGCGACCTCCGCCTCGTCGTCCACGTATTCGATCCCGTCGAGGTAGCCGAGCGCGACCGACAGCTCGTTGCGGATGTTGTGTCGCAGCACCCGGTCGTTGATCGAGAGCAGGGTGGCGAGTTCCTGCGCCTCGGCGAGCTGTTCGTCGGCCTTCACCGCGTACGGCCCCGCCCGCGATCCGACCGCCGCGCCGAGGCACGCGGCGAACGAGAGCAGGAACGAGAGCTTGAACCCGTGGTGATCGAGCAGCCAGATGATCCAGACAATTCCCGCGAGCGCGGCGAACGAGAGGGCGGTCAGGGCGGCGATCCGAACCGCCCGCCACCGCCCAGAGACGGAAATTCCTCAGTCGGGAAGGTCGGACACCGTGTAGAAGACGAACCCGGATATCCCGAGCATCAGCGCCGACTCGAGGAGCGCGCCCACGTTTCCCCCTGAAGCCACAAGTGCCCTGCGCCGAGGTCGACACAGAGGACGCCGAGCGCAGCGAACCCGGCGCGCGGAGTGAGGGAGGTCATCGAACACCGTACTCCGACCGGACGTTTATGGCTTTCTCGGCGGACGGAGCGGTCCGGACGAGATCAGTCCCCCTCGTAGATCACCTCGACCTCGTCGGCGAACCGGTCTAAGATGTTCCGCCGCTTCTTCTTCATCGTCGGCGTGAGCAGGTCGTTCGCCTCGGTGAACTCCTCTTCGACGAGCCGGAACTGCTTGATCCGCTCGTACACCTCGAACTCCTCGTTTACTTGGTCAACCTCCTCCTGGATGCGGTCGCGAACGCGGTCGTCGCGGCAGACCGCGGCGCGCTCCTCGGGCAGGTCGACGCCGTCGGCCTCGGCCCACGCGGTCAGCTGTTCGAAGTTCGGGACGATGAGCGCCGAGACGAACTTCCGGCCGTCGCCGAGGACGACGCACTGCTCCACGAACTCGTTCGCGGCGAACCGGTCTTCGATCGGTCCGGGGGCGACGTTCTTCCCGGTCGAGAGCACGAGCAACTGTTTGGCCCGCTCGCGGAACGCGACGTAGCCGTCCGGGCGGAGCTGGACGATGTCGCCGGTGCGGAACCACGGCTCCCCGGCCGCGGCCGCCGCGTCGGTCGCGCCCTCGCCGACCCGCTCGTCCGGCGGGGTGCCGGCGGTCACGGCGTCTTCCGGGAGGTCGTCAGCGTCGACAAAGGCGTCCGCGGTCGCGTCCGGCCGGTTCCAGTACCCCTCCGTCACTTGGGGGCCGCGGACGAGCAGTTCGCCCACGTCGCCCGCCAGATCGGCGACCTCCTCGCCGACGACGCCGTCGTCGATCGCGATCTCGGTGTCGACGACCGGCGGTCCGATGGTCCCCACTTGGGGCCGCTCGGGCGGGTTGACGCAGATGACCGGGGATGTCTCCGTCAGGCCGTACCCCTCCAGGATCGGGAGGTCCATCGCGTGGTACAGCGCGCACAGCTCCGCCGACAGCGACCCGCCGCCCGAGATGAAGAAGTCGATGTTCCCCCCGATCGCCTCCCTGACCGACGAGAAGACGAGGCGGTCGGCGACCGCGCGCTTGGCGTCGAGCAGCGCGCCGGGGTCGTCGGCCTCGTGGTGGGCGCGGCCCACGTCGACCGCCCACTCGAAGATGCGCTCCTTCACCGACGACTCGCTCGCCTGCTCGCGGATCGCGTCGTACAGCTTCTCGTAGACGCGCGGGACGCTCGTGGTCGTCGTCGGCCGGACGAGCCCGAAGTCCTCGCGGAGCGTGTCGGGGCTCTCCGCGTACGCGACGGTGGCCCCCGCGGCGAACATCATGTAGTGGCCCGCCATCCGCTCGAAGACGTGCGCGAGCGGGAGGAACGATAGCGTCGTCGACTCGGCGGAGATACCGGGGGCGTCCGAGTCGCGGTCGGGTCGGTCGGCGAACCGCCGGTAACACTGCGAGACGTTGTCGCGGAAGTTCGCGTGCGTGAGCCGGACGCCCTTCGGCTTCCCGGTGGTCCCGGAGGTGTAGATGAGGCTGGCGAGGTCGTCGACGCCGACCCCGTCGAGCCACCCCTCGTAGGTCGCCTCGTCGAACGCGTCTTCCCCGAGGGCGTGGACATCGCCAAGTCCGTACACGTCGTCCGCGTCGCCGTCGAGGTCCTCCGCGTCCACGTCGTCGACGGTGACGATCGCGTCGAGGTCGTGTTCGAGGTCGCCGCGCACCGCCAGCACGTCCGCGAGCATCTCGCGGTTCTCGGCGACGACCACGGTCGCCTCGGGGTCCTCTAACAGGTACCGCAGTTGGCTCGGCGAGGAGGAGGCGTACACGGTCGTCACGACCGCCCCCGCGGACAGCGCCGCGAAGTCGGTCTGCGCCCACTCCATGCGGGTCTGCGAGTACATCGCCACCCGGGTGTCGCCGTCGACGCCCAGCTCGCGGAACCCCGCCGCGAGGTTGCGGACGATCCCGCGCATCTCGGCGTACGTCAGGTCGGTGTACCCGCCCGCGGGCGCCGGTTCGACGACGCCCTCGGCGACGAGCGACCGGTCGTAGATTCCCCCCTTGTACCGCTGCGCGATCCGGTCCGCGTGTCGCTCTGCGGTACGTTCGAACAGCTCTGGGAGCGTCTCCCGGGCGACCGCGTCGTCCGTGAACGCCCGTTCCGCCTCCTGCCAACTCATACACCCTCAGTTCCGCCCTACCGTCATAAACAATCCGGTAGTTTGGAGTTTCTCTCCCGCCGGGACGCTCCCGATCGGTCAGCGGCCGCCGGCGATCCGCCCGCCGACCCGGTCCTTGTCGGTGCGGATCCCGTCGGCGACCTCCGCGATCTGCGCGAGTACCGGGTAGCGCGGCCCGTCGACGGGGCCGTAGAGGTAGTCGTAAAACGGGCGCTCGCGGTCGGCGTCAAGCGATGTCTCGGGGGTCAGCGGCGGGTCGTCGAGCGAGCGCTGCCGATCGGCGGCGAGGTCGTCGCACTCCCGTTCGAGCTCCGACAGCCGGTTCCAGACGTCGATCGCCGCGTCCGTCTCCCGGCCGGACCGGATCCCGTCCAAGTGACCGAGCAGCCGTCGGCGACGGCGGTCGATCGACGACAGCGCCCCCTCTCGGTCGCTCAGCTCGTCGATCTCTTCGTCTATCGCGTCGGCGAGTCGGTCGCGCGCTCGGGCGGCGCGGCGACTCCGGTCGACGAGCGCCGACCGGGCGCCGCTGGACAGCCCCCCGTCAGACGCCAGCGCGGTCGCCGTGTCCGGTCCGAGTTCAGCGGCTAGGCTCTCCGCGGCCGACTCGTCGTACTCGGCCCGGTAGTGGGGCAGCGACAACACGGTGTCGTGGTACGCGGCCATCACCCGCCTGAGCGTGACGTTCTCGGCGGCCGGTCCGCCCCCGGGCCGCCGTCCGCCGCCGGCGCCGTCGATTCCGCGCAGCGCGCCGGCGGGCACGCCGGACGGCGTCGCGTCCGTCGCGACGGAGACGGTGTCGATCTGCGCGACCCGATCGGCGAACGACTCGAACGCGTCCCGCTCGTCGAGGACGCGGCGTCGCTCGCTGCGGCAGGCCGACTCGGCGTCGCGGACGTACGCGAACGCGAGCAGCGCGACCACGCCGGCCAGCGCGACCGCCGTGATCACTCCCGGCTCGGTCGCGACCGCCCACAGCTCGCACCAACCGGTCGAGCAGTTCGCACCCGTCACCCCCTGATCTGGAATCTGAAAGACCGCCGTCGAACCCGGATGAACGCTCATTGTATGCGTTAACACGGTACACACACAAAGCGTTTTGGGCCGTTCGGCCGCGTTCGGCGCGGTAGGCGGCGTTCGAGAGGGTATCGTGGTTCTCAGTTCGGTGCCCGCGCGGCTCCGCCGTGTCCCGATCCGTTCCGTGCGTCGTCGTCGGCGATCGGTCTGACGCCGTCGTCGGTGATCACGATCGGACGCCGTCGTCGGTGATCACGATCGGACGCCGTCGTCGGTGATCACGGTGTCGATCATCCCGATCGGGGTGGCGTCGTAGCTGGGGTTCTCGATCTCGACGTCCTCGACGGGCTCGCGCATCACCTCGACGGCGTCGCGGAACTCGTTCTCGAACCGGAACTCCTCGATGGTCTTCGCGCCCGAACCGACCGCGGTGACGGGGACGCCGAGTTCGCGGGCGGTCACCACGAGCGGGAACGTGCCGATCCGGTTGTAGTAGGTTCCGCCGGTGATACACGTGATGCCGAGCAGGACGCGGTCGCAGTCGCGGAGCGCGTACCCCATCGCGCTGTCGACGACCATGTGGACGTCGACCCGAGAGACCCCGGCCAGCACGCGCGCGGTCTTCCGGCCGAGGGTGCGCGGGCGCGCCTCGGTGACGTAGACGGTCAGGTGCGCACCGTCGCGCGCGGCGTTCTCGATCGCCTCCAGCACCGTGGTCGAGTAGTCGTGGACGAGCAGCGTGTCGCCGTCCTCGATGCGCTCGGCCGCGTTGGCCGCGGCCTCCCCCTTCGCCGTCTCGATGTCCTCGGTGACGCGGGCGATCACGTCCTCCAAGAGTTGTTTCGCGCCCTCGACGCTCGTCGCCTCGCCGACGATGGAGCGCTCCACGTCGCGCATCGCGTTGTGGAGCGCGGCGTGGGAGGGGTTCGACCGGCGCAACACGCCCGCGTTGTGTTCGAGGTCGCGCTCGAACTCGTCGACGGTCACGTACTCGCGGTCCAGCAGGTCCGCGAGCGACCGCGTCGCCTTCACGGCCACCGCCGACGTGCTGTGGGTCCGCATCGCCCGGATCTCGGCGACGGTCTCGTCGATCATGCCCGAACGGTCGACCGCGCCGGTAAAAGGGGTTCCGGGGACGAACCGGCGGCGAGGGGTCCCGCGGCACGTCGACGGACTACTCGAGGCCGATCCGGTCGACCGCCCGGGGCAGACAGCCGGCGTCCGGTTCGAGGTACGAGTAGTGGTCCGCGACCAGGTCGGTGACGCCGACGTCGGTGTAGTTGTCCGGCGTGGTCGCCGACTCGGCCGCTCCGCCGTGTCCGACCGCTCGGGTCCGGTCGGAGGCGCGGTACACCCAGCCGAGGACGCGGTCGTTCCGGCTGTGGAAGTTGTAGACCGGGGCGTCGAGCGCCGCGATCGCGGGCCCGTACCTCCCGCCGGTCCCGACGCTGTCGTGCGGGATCGCGCCGCCGAACAGCGACGCCGACGCGAGGACGTCCGTCCGGCTACGGTCTGCGAGTTCGCGGAGCGCCGCCCCGGTCACGCGGGCACCGAGCGAGTGCGCGAAAAGGTGGACCGGCCGCCCGTCCTCCTCCGCCCACGCCGTCAGCCAGTCGGCGAGCGGGACGGCGTTGTCGTCGGCGGTGCGCTTCGCCGGCCCCCAGTCGGCGTTCGACGACCACGAGTAGCCGACGACGGGGAGCGCGCCCGCGGCGTCGGGCGCTTCCGAGGCCGCCTCCAGCCCCAGCCGGGCGGCGTACGCTTGGTCGCGGGCCGACGCGGCGTCCGCGCCGAGCCCGTGGACGTACAGCACCACCGCGTCCGCCCCGCCGAACTCCCACGAGCCCGAGCGCGCAGTCGGATCGTCGTCGAGTCGGCCCCGAGTCGAGGCCATCGGCTGCGCCTCGGGGGCCTCGTACCCGCCGAAGTCGCCGGAGAGCGCGTTCGCGACGTAGAGCCCGCCGCCCCCGAGGAGGCTGACGCCGCCCGCGACGCCGTACAGGAGCCGGCGGCGCGTGACGAGGGCGCCCGCGTCGTCCGCGGATTCAGGTTCGCCGGGGTCGTCCGAAGTGGAGTCCGATGAGATACCGACACGTCGGTCCGAACGATCAAATAGCTGACGCGGCGGCGACGGCTGTTTATCGGTCGGTCCCGTACGAGGCGTATGAGCTACCCGGTCACGTACTACTGTCCGCACTGCGGGACGCTCGTCGCGCTCGAACGCGAGGGGTACCTCGCGGACAAGTCGGTGACGCCGTACCCGCTTGAGGGGTGGACGTACGTCGCGCCGACCGAGCCGTTCGACGCGGAGGAAGCGAAGGGCGGCGAAAGAGAAGATGGCGATGGAGAGGGCGACGAGGGAGGGGGCGGCGAGAGCGACGGCGACGCGGTCGACGCCGACGGCGTCAGGTTCGTCTGCGGCGAGAGCGACGGCGTCGAGTGGGACCCCCACGACGGCGTGCGCGGCACCGACGTCGGCGGGGACGAACCGTACCGGGAGCCGGACGCCGAGGGCGTCGGCTGCGGCGAGCCCTTCTACCTCTCGTTCGTTCGGTTCGAAGCGGGGAGAGAAATTGATCCGGCAGCAGCGGCGGAGCCCGTCGAGATCAACCCCGATCCGCGGCCGAGCGGCCCGCGCGGACCGGGCGGTCCCGGCGAGGCCGGCGGCCCGAGCGACTCAGACGGCGGCTTCTGGTGACTAATTGAGTAGTCGTTTATAAATCGTTCACAGTAGATCCGTGGCGAACACCGCCAAAGCCCCAGTCGCGAGGCGGGCGCACGCTCGCTGCGCTCCTCGGTCGCTCACGCCGTTCGCTCCCTGCGGTGCTTACGTCACCTGCGCCCGCCTCGCGACTGCCCCTTTGAGTCCCGCCCCGCACCGCACAGCGACCGCACCTCACGCCCCCCCAGCCTCGTCGGTGGTCCGGAGCGAAGCGGAGGACCACCGACTCCAGCGAGAATCGAAGATTCTCTGGCAGCCGGCGCGTAGCGCCGGCGACCTCGCGCGTGCGATTCGCGCCGCGCTGCGGCGCTCATCGGCACGCGCCACCGCCTCGTCATTTTATAAGTGGCTCACTCCGGATCTCCGGCGACCCGCCGAGTCGAACAGCCAAACCCCTTAAACGGGGAGCCAGTAGGTTCGCCCATGGAAAGCATCAATCGGACCGCGATCGAACTGGTCGACGAGGCGCTCGACTTCGCCGGCGAACTGGACGTCGTCGGCTACGAGCTGGACAACGGCGCCACCGTCGTCGACTTCGGAATCGACGCGGCCGGCGGGGTCGAGGCCGGACTGCTGCTCGCGGAGATCCAGACCGCCGGGCTGGCGAACCTCCAGACGCGGATGGGCGAACTCGCGGGCGCGCCGCGCCAGTACGTCGAGCTGTCGACCGATCACCCCGCGGTCGCCTTGCTCTGCTCGCAGAAGGCCGGCTGGGAGCTGACGACCGAGGGCGGCTTCGAGGGGCTCGGCTCCGGGCCGGCCCGCGCGCTCGTCGGCCGCGAGACCGAGTTCGAGCGGGTCGGCTACTACGACTCCTCCGAGTTCGCGACGCTGGCGATCGAGTCGACGACCTTGCCCGACGAGGAGGTGGCCGAGCAGGTCGCCGAGCTGGCCGAGGTCGACGCCGACGGCGTGTTCCTCCCGACGTTCGCCACCGGTTCGACCGCCGGATCCGTCACCACCGCGGCCCGCGCCGCCGAACTCGCCGTCTTCCGTCTGCTGGAGGTCGGCTACGAGCCCACGGACGTGCTCCACGCCTCGGGCTCGGCGCCGCTCGCGCCCCCGACCCGCGACGAGACCGAGGCGATGGGCCGGACAAACGACGCGCTCGCGTACGGCGGCGAGGTCCACCTCCAGGTCGCGCGCGACGACGACCGCTTCGGCGAGATCGTCTCGACCGCTAGCGAGGAGTACGGCACCCCATTCGTCGACGTGTTCGAGGACGCCGATTGGGACTTCTACGAGGTCCCGGAGAGCGTGTTCGCCCCGGCGCAGGTCACCGTCGACGTCGTCGACGGCCCCGTCTACACCGTCGGCGAGACGGACGAGGAACTGCTCGCGGAGTCGTTCGGTTACCGCTGAAACCCGGACAGACGCGGACCTCACGCACCAGTGCGACTCAAACCCGTCCCCGAACCCCCGGCTGACTTCGACGCGCTCCGCGAGTACCAGCGCGCGGTGCCGCTCGTCCCCGGCGACACCGACGACTGCTGTGCCCGACTCCGTCGCCGGTGTGACCTCCCCGACCGACAGACCGCGAACGACTGGCTCGCGTTCCTGCGCGCGCTCGGCCTCATCGAGGAGACCTCGCGGGGGTTCGTCCGGACCGACGTCGAGCCGACTCCCGAACGCGTCCGGGAAGGGCTCCGCGATGGCGTCCTCCTCGTCCCCGAGGCGCTCGCGGCGCTGCGGGACGCCTCCCCCGACGACCCGCTGACCCCGGACGACCTCTTCGCGGCCACTCGCGACCGGGTTCCCCGCCACGACAGGGCCCGAAATCCCGACTGGGAGGCCGCGTGGCGGAACCGCGCGGCCCGGCTGCTGGGGTGGCTCGCGCTCGTCGACCTCGCCGCGCCCGTCGCCGGTGACCCGGGGGGCTCGGAGGTGGCCGCTTACGTCGCCGGCGACGGGCTCTGACCTCGCCGTCGGGGTGACTCCGCCGGCCCGTCGCCCTCGCAACAAGCCTTTTACTCGGTGCCGGAGAGGGAGGCACATGGGACGCTCCGACGAGCGCACGGTCCGCTACGAGCCGACGAGCGTCAAGGACCTGCTCGTCGAGATGAAGGACACCGCGGAGCTGCTCATCGACCTGTCGTACTCGGCGGTCCTCCACGGGAGCCCGACGGTCGCCCACGAGGTCGTCGAGCTCGAACACCGGATGGACGTGCTCCAGATGCGCGCCCGGATGAGTCTGATGCTCGCCGCGCGCAACCCGAACGAGGCGGAGACGCTCGCGCCCGTTCTCGGCGTCATCGCGGCCGCCGACAAGGTCGCCGACGCCGCGGGCGACATCGCGAAGATCGTCACCGAGGAGATCGGCCTCCCCGAGGCGATGCGCGGCGCGCTCTCGGCGGGCGTGGAGACGCTCGTCCGCGGGACCGTGGTCGCCGACTCCCCGTACGCCGGCCGGACGCTCGACGACATCGACCTCGAATCGGTGACCGGTGTCCGCGTCATCGCGGTCCGCCGCGACGAGGACTGGATCCTCAATCCCGGGCCGACCACCCGGCTGAAGGCGGGAGACGTGACGCTGCTTCGCGGCCCCGAGGCCGGCGTCGCGACGGCCTACCCCGAGCTGAGCGGGGAGCCGTACGAGCCGGAGCCAGAGGCCGAGCCCGCGATCGACGACCTCGAACGCGCGGTCGACTCGATCGTGTTGATGAAGAACCTCTCCGAACTCGCCGTCGACCTCGCGTACGGCTCGGTCCTCTTCGACAACGAGGAGCTGGCGGAGGAGGTGAGCAACCTCGAGATCGAAGTGGACGCGCTCCAGTCCCGGTTCGAGGCGTGGACGCTCCGGGCCGCCGCCGAGGCCGACGACCCGGTGTCGCTGCGCGGGCTCATCCATCTCGGCGTCGCGACCGAGGAGATTTCCGACGCCGCGCTCGCGATCACTGAGGGGGTCCGCCGCGACCTCGACGTCCACCCGGTCGTGGAGATGGCGGTGCAGGAGTCCGACGAGATCATCACCCGCACCGTCGTCGGCGCGGGGAGCGACCTCGACGGGACCGACGTCGTCGACGGCGTGCCCGCGACGGACATCTCGACGAGCGTCCTCGCGATCCGGCGTACGGGCGACGAGTGGCTGGTCGGGCCCGACATCGACACCAGCCTCCGCGGCGGCGACGTGATCATCTCGAAGGGGACCCGCACCTCCGCCGAGGAGTTCGATGCCCTCGCGGCGTGAGGCGGACGGGGAGGGTTCGACCGCGGACGGGGATCCGAGTTCGGGCGAGGATCCGGACCCCACCGCCCTCGCGCTGGCCTACTACGACGCGCTCGACGCCGGCGAGTACGACCGGCTGGCGTCGCTCCTCGCTCCCGACTTCATCCAGCGGCGCCCCGATCGGACTTTCGAGGGACGCGACCGCTTCGTCGCGTTCATGCGCGACGAGCGGCCGAACACCGACACGACGCACGTCGTCGAACGGGTGTACCCCGCCGGTCACGGCGTTGCGGTCCGCGGCCGACTGCTCGACGCAGACGGCGTGGAACTGTTCGCGTTCGTCGACGTCTTCTCGGTCGACGCGGGGCGGCTGACCGCGCTGGAGACGTACGCGGCCGAGTCGTAGGGCGGTTCGACGCGGGGCGACGAGCCTGCCGACCCGACGCCTACCACGCGGCGCGCAACACGCCGAGGACCCCCTCCGCGGTCGCGTCGAGGTCGGCGGGGGCGCGCTCCATCGGCGGGTCCTCGGCGACGAACTCGGCGATCGCCGGCAGGTCCTCCTCGTCGGTCTCCGGCAGGTCTCGGAGTCTGGTGGGGACGTCGAGCGCGTCGCGGACCCCGGCGACGGCCGCGACCACGTCCTCGGCGATCGCGTCGTCGTCGCGGCCGTCGGTCCGTACCCCCAGTCCGGCCGCGAGCGCCCGCCGGCTCGCGTCGACCTCGTCGAAGAGGTACGCCAGCGCGTGCGGGGCGATCACGGCGTGGATCGCGCCCTGCTGGATGTCGTACCGGCGGGCGAACCCGTGGCCGAACGCGTGGAGTACGTTGATCTTGCGGCCGAGCTGGACGAGCAGCGCTCCCACGACCGCGCGGTCCGTCGCTTCTTCTCCGCCCGGCCGGTCGCCGGCCACGCGGGGGAGCGCGTCCGAGAGAAGTCGAAGCCCGTGGACCGCCGCCGCGTCGCTCACCGGGTCGGCATCGCGGGCGTACGGGGTCTCGATCCCCTTGTTGAAGCCGTTCATCGCCGATCCTGCCAGCACCGAGGGCGGCGTCGTCTCGAACAGCGCCGGGTCGGCCACGTCCGCGATCGGCCACGCGCCGCTCCCGCTGACGTTCACCGGCTGGTCGGTCGGGGACTCGTCGGCCGCGAACACCTCCAGCGACCCGCCGGTGGAGACGTCGGCGCCCGCGAACGTCGTCGGCACGACGACGAACGGGACGGCAGGGTCGCTCGCCGGGGCGAGATCGCCGAGCGCGTCCCCGCCCGCCTCCGCGTCGGCGCGGAGTTCGTCGATGTCTCGGCCGTCGGCCGCGAGCAGCGTCGCCTGTCTGGCGACGTCGAGGCTGGCGCCGCCGCCGACCCCGACGAGGACGTCCGCGCCGACCTCGGCTCTCGCGTCGAGCAGGTCGTAGGCGGTCTCGACCCGCTTGTCGGGGGTGGTCCCGTCGAAGACGCCGGCGAGTCGGTCGCCGAGCCCCTCCCGGACTGGGTCCATCAGCGCGTCGTTCGCGCCCGTGTTCGAGCCGCAGACGACCAAGGCGTCGTCGAGGTCGCGCTCGCCGAGCCAGCCGCCGAGGTCGGCGATCCGCCCTCGACCGTACCGGATCTCGCAGCCGCGGTGGACGTGTTCGAAGGAGTCCGCGATCGGTAGCATCTGGGAGGAGTACGCGGGGGCGCGGCTTGTAGCTGTGGGAAGCGTACCCACGCGTCGCCTTCGCCGTCCGCACACGACGAACTGGGCTTCCGGTCCGCACAACGACGTAGCACGCTCTCACGCGCGCGGGCGTGCGCCGGCTTTATAACCCGACAGCGATTAGCGATGGTAAGTTCCTATGTCAGAGCAGAGCGAATACGGAGCCGGCCAAATACAGGTCCTTGAGGGCCTACAGGCCGTCCGTAAGCGACCGGCGATGTACATCGGGTCCACGGACGGTCGGGGGCTCCACCATCTCGTCTACGAGGTCGTCGACAACTCCATCGACGAGGCCCTCGCGGGCCACTGCGAGGAGATCGAAGTGCGGATCCACGACGACGGCTCCGTCTCCGTCAGCGACGACGGCCGCGGTATCCCCGTCGACACCCACGAGGAGTACGACCGGCCGGCGCTGGAGGTCATCCTGACCGTCCTCCACGCGGGGGGGAAGTTCGACTCCAAGTCGTATCAGGTCTCCGGCGGCCTCCACGGGGTCGGCGTCAGCGTCGTCAACGCGCTCTCCCAGCGGCTGGAGGTCGAGGTCAAACGCGACGGCGGCGTCTTCCGCCACCGGTTCGCCGGCGGCGAGCCCGCCGAGGACGGCTTCGAGCGCGTCCGCGACATGGACGCCGACGAGTCGACCGGGACGGAGATCCGCTTCTGGCCCGACGAGGAGATATTCGAGACGACCGACTTCCAGACCTCCACGCTCGCCAACCGGCTCCGCGAGCTCGCCTTCCTCAACTCCGGCGTCGAGATCCGGCTCGTCGACGACCGCGACGACACCGAGGAGACGTTCAAGTACGACGGCGGCATCCGCGAGTTCGTCGCCTACCTCAACGAGACGCGCTCGCCGATCCACGAGGAGGTCATCTACTTCGAGGGTGAGACCGACGGCGTCCACGTCGAGGTCGCGATGCAGGCGACCGAGGAGCTCCAGGGTTCCGTCCACGCGTTCGCGAACAACATCAACACCCGCGAGGGCGGCACGCACCTCACCGGGTTCAAGACCGCGCTGACGCGCACCGTCAACGACTACGCCAACGAGCACGGCCTCGTCGACGACCTCGACGCCAACCTCAAGGGCGAGGACGTCCGGGAGGGGCTCACGGCCGTCGTCTCGGTGAAACACCCCGACCCGCAGTTCGAGGGGCAGACGAAGACGAAGCTCGGCAACAGCGAGGTCCGCGGCGTCGTCGAGTCCGCCACCCACGAGAAGCTCGGCACCTTCTTCGAGGAGAATCCGGACACGGCCGAGAAGGTCGTCCACAAGGCCGCCGAGGCCGCCCGCGCCCGGAAGGCCGCGAAGAAGGCCGAGGAGCTCACGCGCCGGAAGTCGGCGCTTGAGTCGACCGCGCTCCCCGGCAAGTTAGCGGACTGTCAGACCCGCGACCCGACGGAGGCGGAGCTGTTCGTGGTCGAGGGCGACTCCGCGGGCGGCTCGGCCAAGCAGGGCCGGAACCGCGAGAACCAGGCGATCCTCCCCCTCAAGGGGAAGATCCTCAACGTCGAGAAACACCGGCTCGACCGCATCCTCGAGAACGACGAGATCCGCGCGCTGATCACCGCCATCGGCGCGGGCATCGGCGAGGAGTTCGACATCGACGACGTCCGGTACAACAAGATCATCCTGATGACGGACGCCGACGTCGACGGCGCCCACATCCGGACGCTGCTCCTCACGCTGCTGTACCGCCACATGAAACCCCTGCTCGAAGCGGGCTACGTGTACGCGGCCCAGCCGCCCCTCTACCGCGTCCGCTACCGCGGGAACACGTACGACGCGATGACCGAGGCGGAGCGCGACCGCATCGTCGAGGAGGAGTGCGACGGCAACCCGACGCAGGTCCAGCGGTTCAAGGGCCTCGGCGAGATGAACCCCGACCAGCTGTGGGACACCACGATGGACCCGGAGAACCGCCGGCTCAAGCGGATCACCATCGACGACGCGGCCGCGGCGGACCGGATGTTCAACGTGCTGATGGGTGACGCGGTCGAGCCGCGCAAGCAGTTCATCAAAGAGCACGCGACCGAGGCGGAGTGGGTGGACATATGAGCTCCGAGACCCCCGACGCCGACCCCGGCGACGTCCGCGCCGCGCAGGTGACGAACGCCCGCATCGAAGACGAGATGGAGCAGTCGTACATCGACTACGCGATGAGCGTCATCGCGGGTCGCGCGCTCCCAGACGTTCGCGACGGGCTCAAGCCCGTCCACCGTCGGATCCTCTTCGCGATGAACGAGGCGGGCGTGACGAGCAACTCCGCGCACCGCAAGTCCTCCTCCGTCGTCGGCGAGACGATGGGCGACTACCACCCGCACGGCGACAGCGCCATCTACGACACGCTCGCGCGGATGGCGCAGGACTTCTCGATGCGCTACCCGCTCGTCGACGGGCAGGGGAACTTCGGCTCCGTCGACGGCGACCCGCCGGCCGCGATGCGCTACACGGAGGCGCGGATGTCCCCCATCGCGGAGGAGCTGATGGCGGACATCGAGCGCGACACCGTCGACTTCCAGGCGAACTACGACGACCGCCTCGAAGAGCCGGCGGTGTTGCCCGCGGCGTTCCCGAACCTGCTCGTCAACGGCTCGTCGGGCATCGCCGTCGGGATGTCGACGAACATCCCGCCGCACAACCTCGGCGAGGTGATAGACGCCACCGTCGAGCTGATCGAGACGCCCGACGCGAGCGTCGAGGACCTGATGGAACACGTCAAGGGGCCGGACTTCCCGACCGGCGCGAACATCGTCGGGCGGAACGCGGTTCACAAGGCGTACAAGACGGGCCGCGGGCGGGTCCGCGTCCGCGCCGACTTCGACGTCCACGAGGAGGAGGGTCGGATCGTCATCAACGAACTCCCCTTCCAGCAGAACAAGTCGCGGCTCGTCGAGCGCATCGCCGAGGACGTCAACGAGGGCGCGATCGAGGGGATCCGCGACCTCCGCGACGAGTCCGACCGCGACGGGATCCGGATCGTCGTCGAGCTCAAGCGCGACGCGATGGCGGAGGTTGTCAAGAACCAGCTGCTGGAGAGCCACCTCGAACGCACCTTCGGCGTCATCAACCTCGCCCTCGTCGACGGCTCGCCGCAGGTGCTGGACCTCAAGCAGACGCTCGAACACTACGTCGAACACCGGCGCGAGGTCGTCCGTCGGCGCTCCGAACACGAGCTGGCCGAGCGCGAGGACCGCGCGCACATCCTCGAAGGGCGCCTCAAGGCGCTCGACAACGTCGACAGCGTCGTCGAGACGATTCAGGACTCCGACGACCGCGACGCCGCGAAGGCCGCGCTGGAGTCGACGTTCGACTTCACCGAGGCGCAGGCGGCCCACATCGTCCGGATGCAGCTCGGCTCGCTCACGTCGATGGAAACGGCCGAGATCGAAGAGGAGTACGAGGAGGTGAAAGCGCGGATCGAGCGGCTGGAGACGATCCTCTCGGACCCCGACGAGCTCGACCAGGTGATCGTCGACGAGCTACGGGAGATCAAAGCCGAGTACGACGACGAGCGCCGCACGAGCTTCATCGAGGACGCGGGCGACGTGACCCACGAGGACCTCATCCCCGAGGAGGAGTGCGTCGTCGTGATGAGCGAGGACGACTACATCAAGCGGATGCCGCTCGACGAGTTCCGCGCGCAGAACCGCGGCGGCAAGGGGATCATCGGCACCGGGCTCAAGGAGGGCGACCGCGTCTCTTCGGTGTTCGCGGCCAACTCCCACGACTACCTCCTCGCCTTCACGAACCGCGGCCAGATCTACGAGCTGAAGACCTACGAGATCCCGGAGATGTCCCGCACGGCGCGCGGGAAGTCCGCGGTCAACCTCCTCGACCTCGACGACGGCGAGGAGATCGAGTCGGTCGTCAACACGGACGACCTCGACGACGACGAGTTCCTCACGATGGTCACCCGCGACGGCTACATCAAGCGGACCGCCGTCGACGAGTTCGGCAACATCCGGTCGACCGGTATCCGCGCGATCCGGCTGGAGGACGGCGACGAGCTCGTCGACGTCGAGGTGACCGACGGCGAGACGGACATCGTCATCGGCAGTCGGAACGGGATGGCGATCCGCTTCGACGAGTCGGACGCCCGGGCGATGGGGCGCACGGCCCGCGGCGTGATCGGCATCGACCTCCGCGAGGGCGACGCCGTCGCCGGCGTCGCCGCCATCGACGACGAGTACCACAACTGGGTGCTCACCGTCACCGAGAACGGCTACGGGAAGCGTTCGGACCTCGACGAGTACCGCCTCCAGTCCCGTAACGGGAAGGGACTGATAGACATCAAGACCGGCGACCGCAACGGCGAGGTCGTCGCCATCGAGGCGGTCACCCACGGCGACCACCTCGTCGCGATGAGCGGGGCCGGCCAGATCATGCGGACCCGCGTCGAGGAGATATCGACGGTGAGCCGCAACACGAAGGGCGTCATCGTGATGAACCTCGACCCCGACGACGAGGTCGCGTCCGTCGACATCGTCCCCGAGTCGGTCCACGCCGTCGCGAACGACCGCGCCGAGACGGACGACGAGTAACGCTCCGTCGGTTTCTTCCTCTCGCTATCGACGCCCGCGTGTCAGCAGTTGAACTCCCGCTGCGACCAGCGACCCATATGGAACGACGCGAACTCCTCGCGACGAGCGCCGGCGCCATCGCGGCCGCGACCGATGGCTGTCTCGGCTTGCGCGACGCCGAGCCGGGGCGGCTCGACATGACGGTGCAAAACCCCGGCGACGACCCGGCCGACGTGGACGTGGTCGTCGAGGGGGGCGACGGGACGTCGTACGCCGAGGAGTCCGACCGCGTCGAGGTCGCGGGCGAGTGCGTCGACCCGCGGTCGGTTCTTCAGGAAAGTTACTTACTGTCGCCGCGAAAACCCCCGGACGAGATGGACGAGTACGAGGGGATAGACGAGGTCGTACACGAGCCGAGCGAGGCGTTCGCGGAGTCGACGAACGTCGCCGCGTTCATGCGCGAGTACGGGATCGACGACTACGAGGAACTCATCGAGCGTACCACCTCGGACGTCGCGGGCGAGCCCGAATCCGGCGTCGACTGGTTCTGGGACGAGATCGTCGACTACCTCGACATCGAGTTCTACAGCGACTACGACGCCGTCCGAGACGACGCCGACGGGCCACAGTTCTCCGACTGGTACCCGGGCGGCGAGGTCAACGTGGCCCACAACGTCGTCGACCGCCACGCCGCTGTCGACTCGCCCAATCGGAACCGCGTCGCGCTGATCTGGGAGGGGGAACCCGGCGACGTCCGCGAGATCACCTTCCACGAACTCCGGCGACAGAGCGACCGCGTCGCGAACTACCTGACCGAGGCGGGGATCGAGACCGGCGACACCGTCGGGCTGTACATGCCGATGGTGCCCGAGGTCGTCGCGATCCTCTACGGCTGTCTCAAGATCGGCGCGATCGCGGTGCCGATCTTCTCCGGGTTCGGCCGGGAGGCGACCGCGACGCGGCTCGACGACGCGGAGCCCTCGGTGCTGTTCACCGGCGACGGGTTCTACCGGCGCGGCGACGAGGTCCGGCTGAAAGAGACCGCCGATACGGCGATCGCGGACGCCGGCCACGTCGAGGAGGTGGTGGTGTACGATCGGCTCGGGGCGACTCCGGTGGGTGATTCTGCGGATCCGGTCCCGTGGAACGACGACCGCGACCGGACGTGGGACGAGGCGGTCGGCTCGCAGCCGTCGACGTACGAGACGAAGCGCCTCCCGAGCGATCAGGAGTCGATGCTACTGTACTCGTCCGGCACCACCGGCGAGCCGAAGGGGATCGTCCACACTCATGCGGGCGTCCTCACGCAGTGCGCGAAGGAAATCCACTTCGGCTTCGACCAGAAGGCCGCCGACCGGTTCTTTTGGGTCTCCGACATCGGCTGGATGATGGGCCCGTGGACGCTGATCGGCAACCACGCGTTCGGCGGCACGGTGGTGATGTACGAGGGCGCGCCCGACCACCCCGACCCCGACCGCTTCTGGGAGATGATCGACCGACACGGGATCACGCAGTTCGGCATCTCGCCGACCGCGATCCGCGCGCTCCGCAAGCACGGAGATGAGTGGGTCGACGGCCACGACCTCTCCTCGCTCCGGATCTTGGGCTCCACCGGCGAGCCGTGGGACCCCGAGTCGTGGCGCTGGTTCTATGACGCGGTCGGCGGCGGCGAGTGTCCCATCGTCAACATCTCCGGCGGCACCGAGATCTGCGGCTGCTTCCTGATGCCGATGCCGAACCAATCCCTCAAGCCCTGTACCCTCGGTGGGCCCGGACTCGGGATGGACATCGACATCGTCGACGAGACCGGCGAGTCGGTGATGGACTCGGGGCAACGCGGCTACCTCGTCGCGCGCGACTCCTGTCCCTCGATGACGAAGTCGCTGTGGTCGGGCGACGAGCGGTACCTCGACGAGTACTGGTCGACGTGGCCCGACCTGTGGGACCACGGCGACTTCGCGCAGAAGGACGAGGACGGCTTCTGGTTCCTCCACGGCCGCGCCGACGACGCGCTCAACGTCGCGGGGCGGAAGGTCGGCCCGGCCGAGATCGAGGGCGTCCTCATCGACCACGACGCCGTCAACCAGGCCGCCGCGGTCGGCGTGCCCGACGACACCACCGGCACCGCGGTCGTCGCGTACGTCGTCCTCGAACCGGGCGTGGACCCGAGCGACGACCTCCGCGAGGAGCTCCGGGCGCTGGTTGGGGACGAACACGGCAAGCCGTTCCGCCCGCGCGAACTGCTGTTCGTCGACGCGTTCCCGAAGACGCAGTCGGGGAAGATCATCCGGCGCGCGATCGAGTCGGTGTACAACGACGAGGACCCGGGCGACCTCTCGTCGATGGAGAACCCGGAGGCGCTGGAGGCGCTGCGCGACCCCGCCTGAGCGCTTCGAACGGTTCCGTCCGCCTCGTCACCTCAGGCGGTCGCGTCCGCTACCGCCTCGGCGAGCGCGTCGTAGTCCGGCTCCCGTCCGGCGTTCTCCGCGAGCCAGCGGTACGTCACGGTCCCGTCCGCGTCGATCACGAAGACGGCGCGCTGCGCGACGGTCTCGACGCCGTAGTGTTCGAAGTCCTCGATCACGTCGTACGCCGCTATCGCGCGGTGGTCCGGGTCGCCCACGAGCGCGAACGGCAGGTCGTACTGGACGCGGTACGCGCCGAGCGCGTGCGGCAGGTCGGTGCTCACGCCGAATAGGGTACAGTCGTCGCGGTCGAACCCGTCGCGCAGCGCCTCCATCTCGTCGGTACAGGTGTTCGAGAAGGCGGCGGGGAAGAAGGCGAGCACGACCGGTTCGTCGCCGAGGTGATCGGCGAGTTCGAACGGCTCGATGTCGCCGTCAACGAGCGATCCGGTGAAGTCGGGGGCGTCGTCGCCGACGTCTGGCATACCGGACCCTCGTCGGCCGCGCGTATCACCGTTTCGACGGCGGAACCCGGGCGGGATCCGAGCCATCGCCCACCGAATTCGGCGGCAACCGGTGGCTCCTCGTCGAGCGATCCGGGGGGAATCAAGTGGGTCGACGACGAACGCCCGTCGATGTCCCGCCCTCCACGCGGCCCCTCCCGTCGACGGACGGTACTGCTCGCTTCGGCAGCGTCGCTGACGGCGCTGTCGGGCTGTCTCACCGGCGACCGCGAGACGGATCCCCGTTCACGAACGGTGCTCCGGCTCGACGAGGCCTCGCCGGTCGGCGTCTCGAACGAGTTTAGCACGCCGGTCGACGCCGTCGGGCACGCGGGACGGGGCGCCGTCAGGACCGCGATCGGCGGCGGAGAAGGCACCGTGGACGGATACTACGGGCCCGACGTCTCGGCGCCGTACGTCGTCACCGACGACGCCGAGTACTACCGGATCGCGACGGAGACGGTCCGAGCCGTCGCGGCGCCGGGCTACGCGTACACGGTGGAAGTCGAGCCCCTCGACTCGTTTTTCTTCGGTCCCCCGTCGAGCGCGTCGTTCGCGGACCTGCCGGATCGCGATCGGGACGCCGTCCGCGACGCGATCGGAGACGCGTCGCTCGTCCACGCGCCGCATTACACGCCGTTCGGGGTCACCTTCGCGTACGCGTCCGCCGAGCGGCGGGAGCGTTCCCGATTCGTGCCCGAGAACGACGGGCAACGGGTCGCGTGGGACGGCGAACTGCTCCGGTTCTCGTTCGACGAAGAGCGGTCGGTCGAGGTGCGGACCGTCGCCGTCAGCGCCGACCGCGTCGCCTCGTCGCAGCGCGACTTCCGCGAGACCGTCGGTGAGGCGCGCGGCCGCTCGCTCGACGACCCGACCGGGGACCAGCAGGAAGTCCTCGACGCGGCGATCGACTCCGAGTACGCGGAGGTCCCTCCACACTCCGACGCGTTCGCGGCCGTTATCGACGCCGTCTCGACGGACGACGGAGTCGTACCGCTCGTCCGCTACGACGGCGACTGGTACTTCGCGCAGCTCGCTCGCCCCGACTGATCCGCTCGCCTCGTCGCGGCCGCGCGACGATCCGACGAGGCAAAAAGACTATAGTCGCCACAGGGCTACAGCGGAATAGAGATGATAAGTGCGACACCACTGATCGGCGGCATTCCGGCGGGGCCGGAGCTCCTCATCATCCTGCTCGTGCTGGTCCTGCTGTTCGGCGCGAACAAGATCCCGAAGCTCGCCCGGTCGACCGGCCAGGCGATGGGAGAGTTCAAGAAGGGCCGCGAACAGGTCGAAGAGGAACTGAAAGACATGCAAGACGGCGAGACGGCGGACTCGACGCTCGACGACGAGGACGACGACCTCGACGAGCTCGACGAGCTCGAGACCGAGACCGACAAGGAAACCAGCGCGTAAGCCGGCCCCTCCGCCGACCGATCCCAGCCGTCCCGTTTTCTCCACCCGTTCTGGGCGCGTGGCCTAGCGGACAGGGCGAGAGGTTCCTAACCTCTCGATCGCGGGTTCGAATCCCGTCGCGCCCGTGACTTCGCTCCGCTCCGTCACGGGCGCGACTGGCTCCACGCTCGCTCACTGCGTTCGCTCGCGTGGATCCCGCCGCGCCCTCGCGGAGCAATTCGCCTTCTCGCTTCTGACCACTCGAACGCGTCTCACTCCGATTCTTCGCCGAGTCGCGGGAACGAGTGCGACGCGAGCGCGACCGATCCGACCGCGATGGCGAGCGTCGCGGCCGCCAACCCGAGGCCGGGCTCGTACAGCAGCGGCGGGTGGTAACCGAACCCGTAGTCGACGACGGCGTTCGCGACGCCGAGCGCGAGCGCCGTCGCGAGCGCGCCGCGAGTGGTCCGACCGAACGCAGGGAACAGCAGCGCGAGCCCCACGAACAACAGGTGGGTGCCGATCACGCCCCAGTAGTAGATCCAAGCGTCGGGCGCGGCGACGTACTCGCCGAACGCGAGGTTAAGCGAGACGAGCGGCCAGACGCCGAACTGGACCAGCCAGACGAACGCGAGCGTGTGGAGGTACGCCAGTCCTCGCGACGCGGGGGCCTCCGCGACGACGTCGCCGCCGCGTCGCACGGTCCTGACGAGAGTCACGAGGACGATACCCCCGAGCGCGACGGCGACCGCCGAGTCCGCGTACAGCGGCCAGAGCGCGACCGGCACCTCACCAGCGGTCGGCGCGTAGTACCCGATCCCCACCGCGAGCATGAACGCAGTGAACGCGCAGACGGCGGCGAGGCTCCGCGGCGTCCCGAGCAGTTCCTCGGCGATCGCCGCCCTGACCCGCCGCCTGACCGCCGGTCGGCGGAGTCGTCGAAGTCGACGGAGTCGCTCGGCCCGTGACACGGTCACCGATCGGTGCGCAGGGGTCTAAAATCCGCCCGTCGCGGACGATTATCAATCGCGGTGTTTTGCGAGACACCTTTTTCAACGGATGCGCCGTTCCTCAGACCATGGCCAACGAGGACGCCGAGCGGTCCGCCCCCCGATCCGGTCCCGAGGGCGATCGATCGGCGTCCGACGCGGTAGAGGCGGACGCGGAGGACGTGACGGACGCGGAGGACGTGACGGACGCGGAGGACGTGACGGACGCAGAGGATGCGGGTGCGGCGGCGGACGCGGACGCAACCGAATCGGACGCGGACACAACTGAACCGGACGCGGACACAACCGAATCGGACGCAGAACCGGTGGAAGGACCCGAGACAGACGTTCCCGACGACGGGACGTCCGAACTCCCGCTGTCCGGCGAGCGGGACGGAACGAGCGACGGCGAACCGGTCGTCACCGATCGGTACACTTGGCGATCGCTGCTCGCGGAGCGGGGACGCGAGGACGCCGCGGAGCGGGTGTACGCCGACGTGCCGGACGCGCCGGTCGTCCCGGCGGACGCCGTCGCGCTCCACCGGCCGAACGGCGTCGACCGGGTCGTTCGCGCCCCGGGCGTCGACGAGCCCTTCGAAGCGGACGGCGAGACTGACGTCCCCGGTCACGGTACCCCTGAACGGGGCACGCTCGTGGTCGGCACCGACGCCGTCGTCCTCGACGGCGCCGCCGTCGTGCCGACCGGTGAACGTCGGGCGGCACCCCCGGCGACCGGTGAGGGCGACGAAGGCGGGGACGACGATGCCGAGTCGGACCAGGTCGAATCGGAGACTGACGGGGACGAACCGGAACCGGACCAGAGTGAACCGGAGCCGGAAGAAGCCGAGACGGAACCGGAAAGCAACGAGACTGAGCCGGACCACGGCGTCTCCGGCGTCGTCGTCGCGTCCGGCGAGGACGTCGAGTCCGTGCCGTCGCGCGCGCCGACGCCGGAGGAGTGGGATCGCGTCGACTTCGATCCGGCGGCGCTCCTCGGGTTCGCCCCGAGCGAGACGGAGTACCGGTTCCGCGCGGCCGCCGCGGTCGGCGATGTCCTCTGGGACATGTGCGCGGCCCGGTACGACCCCTACTCGGTCCCCGTGTTGAAAGGGTACTACACGTGGGACGACTACCGCGAGGAGTTCTTCCTCGACGAGGACGGGAACCCGCCGACCGAGGAGAACGAGGAGGGCGAGGAGGAGCCGCTCTCGTTCACGCACGAGGACAAGACCGAGGCGCTCGGCTTCGACCCGGACCGAACGGAGGAACTGCTCGGCGCGGGCGGCGAGGCCGCGGCCGACCTCGCCGACCTCGTCGACGAGCGGACCGTGGACGTCAACCCGGAGGTCGACGAGGACGCGTTCTTTTCGACCGACGAGGGTCACACCACGCTGACGAACCGGTACGACCTGGAGAAGGCGGTGCCGATGCCGAAGAAGACCCACTTCCGCGAGGAGGAGCGCTACTGGGTGAACAAGCCGTACGCGTTCGTCATCGTCTTTCGGTCGCGGAAAGAGAACGAGGCGAAGTACTACGCCGTCCAGCCGTACCGGACGGAGATCGAGACGGACCTCACGGAGTTCCTGACCGGCAAGCTCCGGACGTCGATCAAGTACGCGGACGAGTCGATCGCGGGCGGCGACGAGGCGTTCCGCGAGGAGGTGATAGTCGAGGAGGCGCGCACGCTGCTCGACCGCTACGGGCTCTACGAGGACGACGGCGAGGAGCGGGGGATCGCGGACGCGCTGGTCGACCGGTTCGGCGTCGACCCGACGGAGGGGATCGCCGGCCGGATCGCGGAGTCGCTGGGGTACGAGCCGCCGATCGAGTCGCCCGACGACCCGCCGAAGATCAGCGCCCGGCCGGAGCCCGCGGTGCTCGCGGAGGACTCGCGGACGCTCTCCGCCCACCATGTCGAGAAGCTGCTGTACTACCTCAAGCGCGACTTCGTCGGCTACGAGCGGATCGACCCGATCAAGTACGACATCAACGTCGAGGACATCTCCTGTGACGGGTACGACTCCCCCGTCTTCGTCTACCACTCCGAGTACGAGCAGATCATCACCAACGTCTACCACGGCACCGACGAGCTGGACGACTTCGTCGTGAAGCTCGCACAGCGCTCCGGGAAGGGGATCTCGAAGCGCCGGCCGCAGGTGGACGCCACGCTCCCGGACGGCTCGCGCGCCCAGCTCACGCTCGGCCGCGAGGTGTCCGACCACGGGACCAACTACACGATCCGCCAGTTCAACGACGTTCCCTTCACCCCGATCGACCTGATCAACTGGAAGACGTTCTCGCTCGACGAAATGGCGTTCCTCTGGCTCTCCATCGAGAACCACAAGAGTCTGATCTTCGCGGGCGGCACCGCGTCCGGGAAGACGACGAGCCTGAACGCCGTCTCGCTGTTCATCCCCTCGAACGCGAAGATCGTCTCCATCGAGGACACCCGCGAGGTGGAGCTGCCCCAGCGCAACTGGATCGCCTCCGTCACGCGTCCTTCCTTCTCCGACGACGACAAGGGCGACATCGACGAGTTCGACCTGCTGGAGGCCGCGCTCCGCCAGCGTCCCGACTACATCGTGATGGGCGAGATCCGCGGCGAGGAGGGCCGCACCGCCTTCCAGGTGATGTCGACCGGCCACACCACCTACACCACGTTCCACGCCGACTCCGTCGGCGAGGTGCTCAAGCGGTTCACCACCGACCCGATCAACGTCTCGAAGACGATGTTCACGGCGCTCGATCTGGTCTCCATCCAGACGTCGACCCGCGTTCAGGGGAAGAAGGTACGCCGGAACAAGTCGATCACCGAGATCAACCACTACGACGCCGAGAACGACGAGATCAACGTTCAGGACGTGTTCCAGTGGCAGGCGGAGACGGACGAGTTCCTCCAGATGGGCGACTCGAACACCCTCGAAGACATCATGTTCGACCGCGGCTGGAGCCGGGCGACCCTCGACGAAGAGCTGCGCAAGCGACGGGTCGTGCTGGCGTACCTCATCGACCGCGGGCTCAACAGCTACGCGCAGGTGGCGGCGACGTTCCAGGCGTTCATCAACGACCCGGAGACGGTCCTCGCGCTGATGGCCAACGACGAGCTGGAGCGCTCGCTGGAGGACCTCCGCGAGATGGAGTCCGTGCTGATCAACGTCGACCGCGAGAAGGAGGAGCTGGTCCCCCGCCCGACGCCCGACGACGACGGCGAGACGGAGGCCGCGGAGATACTCGACGCGGCGGAGGACCTCTTCGAGACGTACCGCGGCGAGGTGCCCGACTCGGTCGCCGACGCGCTCTTGGAGATGACCCACGCCGCCGACGTCGAGGCCGCCCCGGCGGGCGACCGCGAGGCGCTCGCCGAGACGGCCCGCGAGGCGGACGCGGCGTCCGGGAGCGCGGCCGGCCCGGAGGCGGCGACGGGGGGCGAGCCCGCCGCCGCGGACGCCGATGCGCCCGACGCTTCCGCGGCCGAAGCTGGCCGGTCTGGCGTCCAGTCACCGGACCCCGCACACGGCGACTTCGAGGGCGTCTCCGAGGCGGCGGAGACGCCCGCGGGCGACGGATCTGGCGATCAAGACCGGATCGATTTCGAGGAGCCGTTCGACGAGGGGGTCGACGTACTCGCGGCGCCCGAGGGGGGGCCGGAGAGCGGCGCAGCGCCCGATACCGACGCGCCCCCCGACCCTGACGCGGAACCGGCCCCCGACGTGAGCAGGGGATTCAGCGCGGCGGACCCCGTCGCCGACGAGGCCTCCGGCGAGGTCGACGACGAGGGATCGGCCGGGGCCGACGGAGAGATCAACGAGGGGAACGACACCGAGGAGACGGACGAGGCTGACGACGGATCGGCCGAAGAGATCGACGACTGGGGGTTCGACGCCGTCGAGCCCGCGGAGGACGGGTGACCCCATGCCCGCCGTGAGGGCCGCGCCGTGAGCCTCGACGTGGACGCGGGCGACGGCGGCGTCGACACGAACGTCCTCGCGGAGCTGTGTTACCCGGTCTTCGAGCTCTTGTTCGACCCCGAAGGTGACCTCGTCGCGGACGTCGAGCGCAAGCTGGCGGAGGCGCGGATGCCCGACCAGGTCGAGATGTACGTCTCGCTGGCGCTGGCGGTCGGACTGATAGTCGGCGGGGCGCTGTGGGCGCTCGGCACCTTGGTCGGCTACGGCGTGTTCTCGCTCGGTCTGATAGCTCCGGAGGCGCTCTCGCTCGGCATGCCGGCGCCGACGCCCGCGATCAAGGAGCTGCTCCGTTCGCTCGTGGTGCCCACGGCGGTGCTACTCAGCGGGCTGATCTTCGGCTCGATCGGGTTCGCGATCGGGTTCGGCGGCCTCGTCGCGGTCCCGTACTCGCGGGCCTCCGCGCGGAAGCGGGAGATCAACCTCCTGCTCGCGGACTCCGTGTCGTTCATGTACGCGCTCTCCGTCGGCGGGCTCAACCAGCTCGAGATCCTGCGCGCGATGGCGACCGCCGAGGACACGTACGGCGAGGTGTCCCGCGAGTTCCAGAGCATCGTCAACGAGACGGAGTACTTCGGCACCGACTACCGGAACGCGATCCGCCAGCAGTCGATGGAGACCCCCTCCGACGAGCTCTCGCAGTTCCTCGCGGACATGCTCTCCATCGTCAACTCCGGCGGCGACATGGAGAGCTTCCTGAAGGACAAAAAAGAGAAACACCTCCGCACGTCGAAACAGGAGCGCGAGATGACCTTGGAGACCTTGGAGCTGTTCGGCGAGATGTACATGACGCTCTCGCTGTTCCCGCTCCTCCTCATCATCATCCTCGTCATCATGGGGATGATGGGCGAGGCCGACGACCGGCTGCTGTACGCGACCGTCTACCTGCTCATTCCCCTCGTCGGCGCCGGCTTCCTCGTGTTGGTCTCGACGGTGAAACAGGACGAGCCCGGCGACGGCTACCTCCAGCCCGACGGCGGGAGCGAACGGCTCCGACAGACGAGCCAAGAGGGGCTCCTCCACTTCGGGCTCGTGGAGGCGTTCGTCGGGAGCTTCGGCGTCTTCGACCGCATCCGCGACCGCGAGGGGACCCACAAGACGATGGAGATACTCTCCGCGCCGCACCTCTTCCTCCGCGAAAACCCGCTGTACACTCTCGCGTTGACCGTGCCTGCGGCGCTCGCGCTCGTCGGCATCGCGGTCGCGTCCGGGTCGGCGCCGACGACGTTCGACGGGTGGGTCGCCCGCCCGGTGTGGTCGGCGTTCGTCTGGCTCTACGTGCCGCTGTACGTCGTGTTGATCCCGCTGGGGATCTTCTACGAGTGGCACCAGCGCTCGCGCCGGGCGGTGACCGGGAAGCTCTCCGAGACGCTGCGGAAGCTCTCCTCGGCGAACGACACCGGCCAGACGCTGCTCGAATCCGTGCGCACGGTCTCCGAGACGTCGACCGGAAAGCTCGCTGACGAGTTCGAGGTGATCCACGCGAAGGTGAACTACGGGATGAGCCTGCGGGACGCCCTCGTGGAGTTCAACAACTCGTACGCGGTCCCGCGGCTCGCGCGGACGGTGAAGCTGATCACGGAGGCGCAGGAGGCCTCCTCCCAGATCACGGACGTCCTGACGACGGCCGCGCAGGCCTCCGAGAACCAGGACGACATCGAACGCGAGCGGAAGTCCCGGACCCGGATGCAGGTCGCGATCATCGTGATGACGTACATCACGCTGCTCGGCGTGATGGCCATCCTCCAGACGCAGTTCATCGACGTGATGGGCGACTTGGTCTCACAGAGCGACGGCGGTGGGGGAGCTGGATTCGGCGGCGGCGGGGGCGGCGTCGACCCCGATGTCCTCTCCATGCTGTTCTTCCACGCGGTGACGATCCAAGCGATCCTCTCGGGGTTCATCAGCGGCTACATCCGCGACGCGGAGCTGATCTCCGGCGTGAAGTTCGCCGTGATCCTGATGACGCTGGCGCTGGGGGTGTGGATCTATGTCGGATGACCGCGCGCAGACGGTCCTCGACTTCGTCGTCGGGATGTCGGTGTTCCTCGTCGCGGTCGGGTTCACCTTCGCGTTCGTCCCGTCTCTGTTGGAACCCTACGCCGTCGGCGAGGGGGCGACGGTCATCGTCGCCGAGCGCGGCGCGGCGCGGCTGGCGGAGTCGTCGCTCGCCGCGACCGGCTCGACCGCGACGCTGTCGCACGCCTGTACGCTCGCGTTCTTCGACGGCGGTGACTCGCCGGACACGCTCGGCGAAGGAGACTGCGCGTGGACGGCGAACGCCGACGACCTTCACGCGGAACTCGGCGTCGACGACCTGCGCGGACTCAACCTCACCGTCACGCAGCGCGGGACCGTCGCGTCGCTCAACGCGACCGGCGACAACGTCTCCATGCGCGCCGGGCCCGCGCCGCCGAGCGGGACGAGCGTCTCGGCCGCGAGCCGCATCGTCACGCTCGACGACCCCGAAGACCCGCGGGGACCGGAACCCTACCGGCTCACGCTGCGGGTGTGGTGAGATGTTCGTCGAACACCTCCCCGACGACCGGGGACAGGCGCACACCTTAGAGGCGTTCACGGCGGCGCTGCTCCTGGTCACCGGGCTCATCTTCGCGACGCAAGCGACGGCGGTCACGCCCCTCTCCGCGAGTACGTCGAACCAGCACGTCGAGAATCAGGCGGCGATTGCCGCACAGGACGTGCTGTCGACGGCAGGGGAGAGCGGTGACCTCCGGGCGGCGCTTCTGTACTACGACGAGGACGGATTCGTCAACGCGAGCGACGACGGTACCTACACGGGCGTCCCGCCGGAATCACACCCGCTCCACGACCCGTTGACCGAGGCGTTCGGCGACCGCCAGATCGCCTTCGACATCGAGGTGTCATACCCCGAGGACGGCGGTAACCGGACGGGAGACACTACGATGGTCAACATGGGGTCGCCGAGCGACAACGCGGCGACGGCGACCGCGCGCGTGGCGCTGTACGGCGACGACCGGTTCGGCGACGGCGCCGACAGCAGAGCGCTCGCGGAGAACGGCTCCGCGTCGTACTTCGCGCCGCCGGTCGACGAGGCGCGTCCGGAGGTACTGTACACGGTCGTGGAGGTGCGAATCACCGCATGGCAGATGTGAGTCTCCCCCGCCTCGGCGACCGCGAGGGCGCCGAGCGCGACGAGGACCGAGCCCAGATCATCCTGATAACCGGGCTGACGCTCGCGGTCCTCTTCGTCGCGGTCGTGCTCCTGTTGAACACCGTTATCTACACGGAGAACCTCGCGACCCGCGGCGCCGACGCTGGCGGCGCGGAGGCGATCGAGTTCCGCGACGGCGCGGTCGAGGACCTCGAGGGGATCATGTCCCGCGAACACCGGAACGTGAGCGACGGGAACGCCCGCAACGGCTTCAACGCGAGCGCGAGGACGTACGCCCGAGCCGTCGCGGACTTCCGCGCCCGCGACGGGGTGATAGCCGACGTAAACGTCACGAGGTTGGATCCGGGATACTTCGTCTACCAGAACGAGACGGACGCCGGCCTCCGCAACATGACGGACCGTAACGGCGCGGACGGCTGGACCGTCGCGGCGGGAGTCAACCGAACCCGTGACTACCGACTGACACTGAATTCCACGTCCCTCTCGGACGACGTGGACGACGCGTTCACCGTGGTGGCCGACGGCCCGGACGGGAACTGGTCGCTGACGGTGTCGAACGGGACCGCCGGCGCGATCAACGTGACGGTGAACAACGGGTCCGGAGACGTTCCGCGGACGTTCTCCCACACGGGGGCGAACGTGACGGTCGACCTGACTGCCGGGACGGTGGGTGACGAACGGTTTCCCCACCTCGACTGGGCCGAGAACGTCGAGAACGACGGTGAGTACGCCATCCGATATCGGAACGGCGACAGAGCGACCGGGACGTACGAGTTCGTCGTCGAGGACGCCGACGAGAGTACCTCCACGAACGTCTCGTCACGGCCGTACGTCGTCGAGGGAGTCTACGGCGTCAAGGTCGAGATACTCCACCGAACCCCAGAGCTGATGTACAGAGACGTAGTTCGGCTCGCGCCGGGTGAGTCCGATGCGTAACGGTCCCGGCGGGACGGACCGCGCCGTGTCGGTCACGGTCGGCTACGTCATGACGCTCGCCATCTCGACGCTGCTGCTCTCGGGGCTGTTCGTCGCCGGCGGCTCGTTCGTCGAGACGCAGCGCGAGCGCGCGGCGCAGGGCGAACTCACGGTCGTCGGCGAGCGGATCGCGGCCGACTTGGGGACCGTCGATCGGCTCGTCGCGAGCGCGGAGTCGCCCGAGAACCTCACGGCCAACCGGTCGGTGACGCTCCCGAACCGTGTCGCGGGGACCGGGTATCGGGTACGGGTGAGCGCGAACGGTACCGAGGGGACGATCGCGCTCGAAAGCGAACAGACCGACGCGACGGTCGAGGTCCCGTTCCGCACGAGAAAGAACGTCACGGTCGCGAACGCGACCGTCGACGGCGGTGACCTCCGGATCTGGTGGGATCGTGACGCCGACGGCGGCGACGGCGCAGTGGTGGTGAGGGGGCGATGAGCGGTCTCGGCGGCCGCGCCGCCCTTCGAAACGACGACCGCGGCGTCAGCGAGACCGTCGGGTTCGTGTTGGTGTTCGCGCTGATCACGACGACCATCGCGGTCACGCTCACCGTCGGACTCGGGGGCTTGGAGGACGTACAGCTCGCCGAGCGCGACAACAACGTCGAGCGCGCCTTCGACGTCCTCCACGACAGCTTCAACGACCTCGGTCGGGACGGTGTGCCGAGCCGGGCCACCGAGATCCGACTCGGTGGGGGTAGGATCGCGTTCACGAGCGACTCCTCGTATGCGATACGCAACGCGACGGGGGCGGTAATCGAGAATTCGACGACCGCGATCACCTACTTCGGCGCCGGAGACACTCGGATCCGGTACGAACACGGCGCGGTTATTCGGTCCGACGGTGAGGGGAGCATCATGCTTCACGAACCGGACCTCCTGTTCGGTGAGACGACGCTGATCAGGTTCGTCGACGTGAACTCGCACGGGAGCGACGGCGTCGCGGGCGACGGGACCGTCCTCGTCCGAGCCAGCTTGACCGGCGACCGCACCGCTACGGAAGTGACGGACGACGTGACGATTCAGGTCCGAGGTCCGACGGCCGACGCTTGGGCGCGGTACTTCGAGTCCCGACGCGACGGTTCCGGTCGGATCGATTCGGTCAATCTCACGGGCGACGAACTGACGGTCAACGTGAGCGTCTCCGGTGGGGACCGGCTCGTCGTCCACCGGACCGGCACCCGCGTCGAGTTCTCGGACTGAGTTGGTGGAACGGGGTTTGCGCGACCGACCGGAATCAGTCCGAGTCGATGACCACGCGGTGCGTGGAGACGTGGAGGTGACTCACCACGGGGACCGAGTCGCCTTCGAACGGTTTGCTGTCTCGGAGGGCTTCATCGTAGTGAAGCCGTAGTCTCCCTTCGTCGAACTCGAACGTATCCGCCGTGAACGACCCTTTGAACGTCATTGAATCCTCGAGAATCAGACGGCTTTCCGGTGCGTACAGCACGCCGGTGAAGTGGACACGGTCATCATCGCCGTCGACATCGACCACGCCCCCGCTCGAATACAGCCAGAGGTTTTCGGTCCGGTCCCGATACGCCGTAACGTTCGCTCCGTCGTCGAGGGTTACGTCACCGGTGTTGTACACGTCGAGGCGCGTTGTGTTCTGCGCGGTCGTTATCGACCCCGCATCGCCACCCGCGCCGTCGGTCTGGAGGGTGATCTCTCCATCGACGTAGAGGTTCGCGCGGCCGCCACCGATCGCCCGAACGGTACTCGTTCCGCTAACGTCCAGATCACCGTCTGCCAGTACGTTGACTTCTCCTCCGTCGGTATCGAGCACGAGTGATCCCCCGTCCTCGACGTCGAGATTCCCGGAGATGTTGAGCGTCGCTCCGCTTTCGACGGTGAGCGTGTTCCCGTCCGACACTTCGAGACTGTCGGTGACATGCGTGTTCGCGGTCACGTTCTCAGTCCCACCGCCGAAGGTGAACTCGTCCGTCTCGCTATCCATGTCTGTATCCCCTACCCCGTCTATTCGCTGCCTGATGGCTCCGGACACGGGATTCAGGCTGACGAAGTCGACGTTGGTCCGGGTCTCTCCGCTAACGTTTACTTTCTTTCTGAACTGTCCCGAGGGGAAATCGTCCGCTCCCATGAGCAGATCGCCGCGAATCCGGATCTCCTCCATTCTGCCGATCCCACCCTCACCTCTTCCGAACCCACCGTTGGTCCGGAATATCGCATTGTCATTGATGTTACCCGGACCGTACACACCGGAACTAGAATTGTAGCTGTCGGCGTCGATCCGTCTGATTCCGCCCGCGGCGATGTCCGCGCCGCCGACGGCGGAGGCACTCGTGCTGAGCGTCGGGTGAACGGTCTCCGTCCGGAGTCTGACCTCGACCGTATCCGTCGACAACCGCGTGACGTTCGCACCGGTTCTGGATTCGAAGAAGCGTTCCCATCCCTCGGCGTATTCGCTTTCGACGGTGATAGTGACGTTCCCGCCCAGAAGCGGGTTCGAGAGGTTCTCCGACTCGAACAGCCCGGCGGACCGTTCGGTACCTTTCTCTATAGTCGCCGAGTCCGTGAGGCGCTCCTCGCCAGTGACGGTCACCAGCGGGAGCGTGAGCGTGTCACCTCGGTAGTGGAACTCCGGCGGCGAGACCATCCACGCGCTGTCCGCGTTCGCGCGCCAGACCCCGCCACCCTGATACGCGACCACGTCGTCGCCGCGCTCGTAGACGATCGCTCCGAGGGTTGTCTCGTTCGTGTACGTCCCGCCTTCGGTCTCGACCTCGATCGCCATCTTTCCAGCTCCGTCATCGACACGTAGATCTCCGCGGCTGCCGCCGAACGAGACCCGCTGACTCGGCGACCCGCCGTGCGCGACGAGGCTCGCCTTGGAGTCGACCTGCGTCATCGCCCCCTCGACGCGCTGGAGGTCCGCGGTGCGCTGAGTGTCGTCGAGCGCGGCGCCGCCGAGCGCGACCGTGGTGCCGACGACCGCCACGGTCAGCCCCAACAGCAGCACCGTGCCGAGCACCTCGCTCTGGGCGCGCTCGGCCGCGGCTCCGCGCTCACCTCCCTTCATGCGGGCCCGTAAGTCTGGGCCGCTGATAAACGTGGACACCCGCGTATCAGTCGCGATAGCCCTGATCGACAGGGACCGCCCCCCCACCGGAGCGGTCCGACGGCGGCCCCCGCGGACGGGAGATATATCTCGCCGGCGTCCCTTCGGGCATCCGTGACCGAGCGACTCTACCTCGCGGACGACACGGTGACGGCGTTCGAGGCGACCGTCGAGCGCGTCCTCTCGGATCCGGACCGGCTCGTCCTCGACCGGACCCACTTCTATCCGACTGGCGGCGGGCAGCCGCACGACACCGGGACGATCCGGGTCGCCGACGGCGACGGAGACGCCCGCTGGCGCGTCGTCGACGTCGAGATGCGAGACACGGTGTACCACGAGGTCGAACCGATCGGCGGGGTGGGAGGCGCGGGCGACGGCGCGAGCGACGCGGACGACGCACCGGCCCTCCCGGAGCCGGGAATCAAGGTCGCCTGCGAAGTCGACGCCGAGCGCCGGGCGGCGCACTCGCGGTACCACACCGCACAGCACCTGCTGTCGGCGCTGCTGCTCGACGAGTTCGACGCGCGGACGACGGGAAACCAGCTGTATGCCGACCGCGCGCGCCTCGACGCCGAGTACGACCGGTTCACGGACGACGACCTCGACCGGATCGAGTCGCGGCTCAACGAACTCGTCGCCGACGGCCGCGCGGTGTCGAGCGACACGATGGACCGCGAGACCGCGGAGGCGACGCTGGACACCGACCGGACGCGGATCGACCTGCTCCCCGACTCGATCGAGGAGCTCCGGATCGTCGAAATCGCCGGCGCGGACGCCGGAGACGAGCCGTACGACCGCACCGCCTGCGCCGGGACGCACGTCGCGAACACGGCCGATATCGGGGAGGTCGTCGTCACCGGCCGAGAGACGAAGGGCCCCGACGAGGAGCGCGTCCGGTTCGCGCTCGCCGAACACGTCGACGCGGACTGACGGGCGCGTCGGCGCCGCGAGTGGGCGTCCGGTCCTCGCCAGTGATCCCGTCGTTTAAATACGATCCGCGGTAGGTTCGGGCATGAAGTTCTGCGACGAGTGCGGCTCCATGATGAAGTCCGGCGAGGGCGAAGACCACTGGGTGTGCGATTCCTGCGGCCACGAGATCGGACGCGACGACGGGGACGACGAGTGGACGACCCAGTCGCAGGTCGAGTCCGAGATCGTCGACGTGAGCGACGCGGAGGACAAGGGGCTCCCGACGACGACGGCGCAGTGCCCCGAGTGCGACAACGACCGGGCGTACTGGTACATGCAACAGATCCGCGCGGCCGACGAGTCCGAGACTCGGTTCTTCGTCTGTACCGAGTGCGAACACAAGTGGCGCGAAGACGACCACTGAACCCGTTCTCGTCCCCACCGGCTCTCCTCCGGCCGCCAGTCTCACCCCTCTCCCGTCGGCAGTTCGAATTCTCTCCCGTCGCCCGTCCGTTTTATTCCCGTCCGGAGTGACGCGGGACCATGGAACCGCCGGTCGTCCCCCGCGACCGCCTCGACGGTTGGACGCTCGTCGCGGAGACGACGGAGCGCCCCTTCGAGGCCGGCCCGGTCTCGGTCACGGCCGGGACGACGCGCTACGAACGCGAGACCCCGCCCCCGCGCCCCTTCTTTTTCGCGAGCCGACTCCGGATCTCGCCGGACGCCGGAGCGAACCCCGCCCTGACCCGACTCGTCGAGTCGCGGGCCCGCGACGGGTTCCGCGACCGCCTCGCCGACCGAGACATCAGCGACCTCGCGCGCCGCGACGAGCGACGCCTCGACCTCGACGACCCGGACGCGTCGCCCGCGACGCTCACCGTGTTCCATGGCCGCTGTGTGGTCGACGGGGAACGGGTCCCCGTGGAGGCACTGCTCGCGGTGTGGGAGGCCGGCGAGTACCTGCTCGCGGGCGGCGCCTACCCGACCGGCAACGGCTTCGAGGCGACCCGGCAGGACGTACTGGCGCTGGTCCGCGGCGTTCGGCCGCCGGACGCCGCCGCCGCCGAGCGCTCGGAGTAACCGGTCAGCAGTCGACCGCGCCGGCGCTCGAATCGATCGGCGAGCCGTCGTCCTCGTAATCTGCGTCGCCGACGGCGCCGGCGAACATCGGGAGCTGGAACTCGTAGGTGTACAGCACGTCGAACGCCGCGAACGGGTCGAGTCCGTCCGCGATCGCCTTCCGGGCGGTCAGTCTGACACCGGCGCCGAGCGTCACGATCGGCTCGCCGTCGAGCCGGCCGGCCGTTTCGATCCCGAACTCGTTGCCCGCACCGGGGTCGGTCAGCACGGAGAGGTGGATCACCGTCTCCATCGTCGCGCCACCCTCGCCGTCGTCGCCGCCGTCGCCGATCGATATCCGGTACCCGGTCCCGGTGAAACACCGCGTGATCGGGGGGACCTCGCTCCGGTTCGCGTCGACGCCGGGCCCCGCGGTCGCGGGACCGGTCGCACCCTCGTCGACGGACGCGGGCGCGACCGTTTTCGATGCCGCGGTCTGGCCCGCGACCGTGCCGGCACCGAGGCTCGCGGCGACGAGCAGCAGCGCGAGCGCGAGAGCGCGGACGCGAGTTTTCGACGAACGAGTCATCAGCCTCCCGTTCGTTCGGCCGGGTTAAATCACCGCGGTCGGCGGTATCAGTCGAGAGAATCGTCGCCGAGCAGTCCCTCGACGAGCAGCTCCGCGGACGCGACGTTCGTCGCCAGCGGCACGTCCTTCACGTCGCAGACCCGCAGCAGCGCCGAGATGTCGGGCTCGTGGGCCTGCGCGGTCAGCGGATCGCGGAGGAAGACGACCCCGTCGATGCGGTCGCTCGCGATCATCGCGCCGATCTGGAGGTCGCCGCCGAACGGCCCCGATGCCTGTCGGTCCACGGAGAGGCCCGTGGCCTCCGCGATGCGTTTTCCGGTCGTGCCGGTGGTCACCAGCTCGCACTTGTCGAGGACGTCGGTGTACGACTCGACGAACGCGACCATCTCGTCTTTCAGCTCGTCGTGCGCGATGAGCGCGATGCGCATACGGAGGGGTCACGGCGGCGTCGCTTAAGTACTGGCTTCGGCGCAGCGGTCGCCCGGCTCACCCGTCACTCGGTCGGTGCGGGGTCATCGCCCGCACCGCCGCTCCTCTCGGCCGCGCTGCCTCCCCCCGCTCCGCCGTCGCCCGCGTCCGCACTGCCGCTCGCTTCGCGCCGGTCGAACCGTCCGAGCGCGACCCGGCGGAGCGTGCCGGGGCTGTGGCGGCGGATCACCCACACCGCGCTGGCGGCGAAGACGGCGACCCCGAGCGTCACCAGCGACGTCCCGGCGAGCGCCGGTCCCCGGAGTCCGCCCGCGAGCGTCGTCCCCGAGGCGCCCGCGAGGAGGTCTGCGGCCACGACGAGCGCGGTCCCGACGGACAGCAGCGTCCCGTCGGCGGCCGCGAGCCGGTCGTCGTAGAGGTCGTCGATCATCGGCACCGCCTCGAAGCCGAGCCGGTCGCTGTACCGCTCGACCCAGACGCCGAACGGGACGATGTGGTACAGCGTGCCGACGATCACGAACCCGACGACGCCGAGGAGAAGGAGGGGCGCGCTGCCGGGCCCGCCGAGGACGTGGTCCGGGGCGGTCGGCGACCGGAGCCACGCGGGCGCGGCGGTCGCGACCCACGCCGCGAGCGCGACGACGGCGTACCGGGAGTGCATCGGCGTGCGCTCGACGCGCATCTCGTAGAGCCGACGGGCGAGGACGACGGCGAACCCCAGCGCAGCGAGCAGGATCAGGGCCGCGCCGACGCGGGCGAGGGCGGTCGCCCCGACCAGTCGTCCGCCCGCGAGCGCGACGACGCCGACGGGGTGGCCGACCTCCTCGACCGCGCGGAGGCGGTGGTCGACCCCGTGAAGCTCCGTCTGCGTGAACATCGTGCCGAGCCGGTACAGCGCGCCGTAGACGGTGGTCAGCACCGCGCCGAAGACGGCGAGGGTGACGTGGGCGCCGCGGACGCCGGCGTGCGAGACGCCGGAGTCGGCGAGGAGCCCGGCGCCGAGATCCGCCGCGAGCAGGACGCCGAGTCCGGTGAGGGCGACGAAGAAGCCGAGCGCGGCGACGAAGTGGCGCTCGGTCACGTCGAAGTCGTCGACGGTCGCGAGCGTCCGACCGAGGTTGTAGACGAACGCCCAGAAGCCGAGGAGCATGACGGCGCCGAACCCCGCGAGCCAGGGGAGCCGGCCCAGCGCGAGCGCGGTCGCGAAGCCGACCAGTCCTCCGACGACCAGCGCGAGCTGGGCGCTCGCGAGTCGCCGCGAGTGGAGCGTCGTCCCCGACCACACCGGGGCGAACTGCGTCATCGCGCCCATGATCGTCACGCAGACCCACCCGACGAGGAACAGGTGGACGTGGACGAGGCCGCCGAGTCCCGGCATCGCGTCGACGACCAGCCCGACCCCGACGAGCAGGGCGGCGCCGAGGAGGCCGAGCCCGACGAGGAAGTGCCGGAGCGGGACCGTCATGGGCGGTCCCTGTGCCGTGTCGATACCGCCCGGAACTGCCCCCATGTTCGAACCGTCGGACGCCGGCACCCTCCGACTGTCCCCGAAGATGTTCGCGGGCTCACCACGGAACGAGGCGGTCTTAAGGTCGTCCGGTAACGAGGGCTTCCCATGTTACGCGAGCGAGACACCGCGCCGTCCGGCGTCCGGAACCCCCGCGGCGCCGCGGAGGTGTCGTAGATGGGCGGGGAAGCGGCGGACGGCCGAACGACGGCCGAGCGAACGACTGAGGACCGGACGACCGCGGGACGAGCGATCGGCGTCGATGTCGGCGGGACGTTCACCGACGTGGCGCTCTCGCTCGACGGCGACCTCGTTACCGCGAAGGTGCCGAGTACCGCAGACCAGAGCGAAGGCGTCGCGGCGGGCATCGAGAAGGCCTGCGAGGCGGCCGGGATCGACCCCGGAAGCGTGACCGAGTTCTCCCACGCGATGACCGTCTCCGTCAACGCGCTTCTGGAGGGCGACGGCGCGCGGACCGCCCTCGTGACGACCGAGGGGTTCCGCGACGTGCTGGAGATCGGCCGACAGACCCGGCCGTCGCTGTACGACCTCGACGCCGAGAAGCCGGCGCCGCTGGTCCCCAGACGCCGCCGGTTCGAGGTCCCCGAGCGCGCAACGGTCGACGGGATCGAGGAGTCCGTCGACGACGCGGAGATCGAATCGCTCGTCGGCGACCTCCGCGACGCGGACGTCGAGTCCGTCGCGGTCTGCCTGCTCCACGCCTACGCGCACCCCGAGAACGAGGCCCGTCTCGCGGACGCGCTGCGCGACGCGCTCGACGTTCCGGTGTCGGCCTCCCACGAGGTGCTCCCGGAGTTCCGCGAGTACGAGCGGACCTCGACGACCGTCGTCGACGCGTACGTGCGCCCGGCGATCGACGGGTACGTCGGCCGCCTGACGGAGCGCGCGCGGGAGTTGGGCCTCCCGCAACCGCAGATCATGCAGGCAAACGGCGGCGTCACCGACGCCGAGACTGTCAGGCGGAACGCCGTGACGACCGTCCTCTCCGGGCCCGCGGCCGGCGTCGTGGGCGCGAGCGCGACGGCGGCGACCGACGCCGACCGCGACGGGCTGATCACCTTCGACATGGGCGGCACCTCCAGCGACGTGAGCCTCGTCCGCGACGGCGAGGTCGAGCGGACCACGGAGTCGGCCATCGCCGACCGACCGATCGGCACCCCGATGGTCGACGTCGAGACGGTCGGCGCCGGCGGGGGGTCGATCGCGTGGGTCGACGCCGGCGGCGCGCTCCGGATCGGCCCGCGCTCGGCCGGCGCCGACCCCGGGCCCGCCTGCTACGGGAAGGGCGGCACGGAGCCGACCGTGACGGACGCGAACCTCGTGTTGGGGTACGTCGGCGCGGACACGGACCTCGGCGGCGACCTGTCGCTCGACGCGGCGGCCGCGCGCGACGCGCTCGCCGCCCTCGCCGACGAGGCCGGGATGGCGGGGCCGGTCGCGGCCGCGCTCGGCGTCCACCGCGTCGCGAACGCCGACATGACCCGCGCGATCCGCTCGGTCACCGTCGAGCGCGGCCACGACCCCCGGCAGTTCGGCCTCGTCGCGTTCGGCGGCGCCGGCCCGATGCACGCGGTCCAGATCGCCGACGGCCTCGACGTGGAACGCGTCGTCGTCCCGCACGCGTCGGGCGTCCTGTCGGCGTACGGCCTCCTCGCGGCCGACGAGACGCGCGACGCCGTGCGGACGCGACAGGCCCCCCTCGCGGCAGTCGACCCCGAGGCGGTCGACGCGCTCTACGGGGAGCTGGCCGACGGCCTGCTGGACGAGGTCAGCGACCCGGACGCCGCGCGCGTCGAGTACGCCGCGGACCTGCGGTACGCCGGGCAGAGCTTCGAACTCACCGTCGACGTCGAGCGCCCGTTCGACCCCGCGGCCGCCGGCGAGCGCTTCGCGGCGGCCCACGACTCGGCGTACGGCTACCGCGCGGACGAGCCCGTCGAACTGGTGAACTGCCGCGCGACGGCGACCGTCCCACGGAGCGCGCCGGCGATCGAATCCGTCGGCGCTCCCGGCGCGGAGCCGCGGACCACCCGCGAGGCGGTGTTCCCCGACGGGGCCCGCGAGACTCCCGTCTACGACCGCGATCGGTTCCAGGCCGACGGCGCTGTCGAGGGGCCCGTCGTTGTCGAGGGCCCGGAGAGCACGGTCGTCGTCCCGCCGGCGTGGGGCGTTCGGCTACGCGGCGACGGCGCGCTGGTCGCGGAGGTGAGCGACGCGTGAGCGACGGGAACACGGACGCCGCGACCGACGCGGACATCGACCCGGTCTCGCTGGAGATCCTCCGGAACCAACTGGAGAGCGTCGCGAGCGAGATGGGCCACGTGCTGATCCGCGGGGCGTACTCGCCGAACATCAAGGAACGACAGGACTGCTCGACGGCGCTGTTCGACGCCGAAGGACGGATGCTCGCGCAAGCCGAACACATCCCGGTCCACCTCGGCGCGATGCCGGACGCGGTCGGTGTCGTCCTCGAAAAGGACCCGAAGCCGGGGGACGTGTTCGTCGTCAACGACCCGTTCGCCGGCGGGACGCACCTCCCGGACGTGACGCTCGTCTCGACGATCGCGCCCGACGACGAGATCGTCGGCTACGCCGTGTCGCGCGCGCACCACGCCGACGTCGGGGGGAGCGCGCCGGGGAGCATGCCGCCCGGCGCGCGAGAGATATACGAGGAGGGGCTCCGGCTCCCGGCGGTCCGGCTCGTCGACGGCGGCGAGCCGAACGAGTCCGTCCGGGACCTGATCCTCGCCAACGTCCGCACGCCGGACGAGCGCGAGGCGGACCTCCGAGCGCAGCGTGCCGCGAACGCCCGCGCGGAGGAGCGCGTCGGCGAACTCCTCGACGAACACGGAGCCACGCTGTTCGACGCCTTCGACGCCGTCATCGACTACTCCCGCGACCGGATCGAAGCCGAGGTCCGGGAACTCCCGGACGGCACCTATCGAGCACGAGACGTTCTGGAGGGGGACGGCGTCACCGACGCGGAGATCCCTGTCGCGGTCGCCGTCACCGTCGACGGCGCCGCGATCGACGTCGACTTCGCTGGCACCGCCGATCAGGTGGAGGGGAACCTGAACGCCCCGTTCTCGGTCGCGAAGAGCGCGGTGTACTTCGTCGTCCGCGCGATCACCGACCCGGAGATACCGCCGAATCACGGCTGTTACGAGCCCGTATCTATCTCGGCGACGGAGGGGTCGCTGCTCGACCCCCGGCCGCCGGCCGCGGTCGTCGGCGGGAACGTCGAGACGAGCCAGCGCGTCACCGACGTGACGCTGGAAGCGCTCGCGGCGGCGGTTCCAGACGTCGTTCCCGCCGGCGGACAGGGGACGATGAACAACCTGATCATCGGCGATCGCGGCGGCGAGTTCACCTACTACGAGACCATCGCCGGCGGCTTCGGCGGCCGGCCGACCAAGGACGGGATGGACGGCGTCCAGGTCGCGATGACCAACACGCTCAACACGCCGGTCGAGGCGCTGGAGACGGCGTACCCGCTTCGCGTCGAGCGCTACGCGCTGCGCCCGTCGAGCGGCGGCGACGGCCGCCACCGCGGCGGCCTCGGAATCGAACGGGCCGTCACCGTCGAGACCGACGCCACCGTCTCGCTGCTGACCGAGCGGCGGCGGACCGCCCCGCGCGGCCTCGACGGCGGCGGGGACGGCGCGCTCGGCGAGAACCTGATCGACGGCGATGCGGTCCCGGCGAAGGCGTCCGTCGACGTCGCGGCCGGGACGACGGTCTCGATCCGTACCCCCGGAGGCGGCGGCCACGGCGACCCCGCCGAGCGCGACCCGGAGGCTCGCGAGCGAGACCGGCGAGACGGGAAAGTCGAGGACTGACAAGTAGAGCGCGGACCCGGCGCCCGGCCTACTTGAACCGGAACGTCTCCAGGTTCTTCGGCGCGAACGTCCGCATGTTGTAGTCGTGGTACAGCGCCGAGGAGAGGTCCTGAACGGAGCTCTCGTCGCCGTGGACGCAGAGCACCTTCTCCGGGCGCGGGTTCATCGTTTTCACGAAGTTCTCCAGCCCCTGTCGGTCGGCGTGGCCGGAGAAGCCGTCGACGACCTCGGTGCCCATCTCGAGGGTGAGCGTGTCGCCGCGGCTCCCGCCGCCCCAGCCGTCGACCGGGATCTCGTCCCAGCCGTTCTGGATCCGGCGGCCGAGCGTCCCCTGCGCCTGATAGCCGACGAAGACGAGGTTCGAGTCCGGGTCGGGGCCGATGTGGCGGAGCCACGACATGATCGGGCCGCCCTCGATCATCCCCGACGTGGAGATGACGATACACTCGTCGCCGTCGGCGACCTCCTGCCGCTCGTCCTCGCCGGCGTCGATGTGGTTGAACTGGTCGGCGAGGAACGGGTTCTCGTCCTCGTGGAAGATGCGGTCGCGGAGGTCGTCGCGGAGGTACTCGGGGTAGGTGGTGTGGATCGCGGTCGCCTCCCAGATCATCCCGTCGAGGTGGACGGGCATCTCCGGGATCTCCCCCTTGCGCATCGCCTCCTCCAAGACGAGCATGATCTCCTGTGACCGCCCCACGGCGAAGGCGGGGATGACGACCTTCCCGCCCTGCTCGTACGTCTCGTTGATGACCTCCTTCAGCGCCTCCTCGGAGTCCTCCTGATCGGTCTGGTAGTCGTTGCGGCCGCCGTAGGTGGACTCCAGCACGAGCGTCTCCACGCGCGGGAAGTCGTTGACCGCGCCGTTGAACAGGCGGGTGTCCTCGTAGTGGATGTCGCCCGAGAACGCGACGTTGTAGAGGCCGTCGCCGATGTGGAAGTGGGTGACGGCGCTGCCGAGGATGTGGCCCGCGTTGTGGAACGTGAGCTTCACGTCCGGGGCCACGTCGGTCACGTCGCCGTACTCCAGCGGAATGGTGTGTTTGATCGCCTCGCGGACCTGCGACGACTCGTACGGCGGCGTCCGGCCGTCCTTGGCGGCGACGTCGAGGTAGTCGAGGGTGAGCAGGCCCATCAGGTCGCGGGTCGGCTCCGTCGTGTAGATGGGGCCGTCGTACCCGTACTTGAACAGCAGCGGGACCAGCGCGGAGTGGTCGAGGTGGGCGTGGGTCAGGATGACCGCGTCGAGCGTCGCCGCGCCCGCGCCGAGCGCCTCGGGCACCTGAAGGTACGGGACCTCGCCCTCGGCGCCGGGCTTGTCGCCGCAGTCGATGAGGATCCGCGTCTCGGGCGTCGAGAGGATGAAGGCCGCACGGCCGACCTCGCGGCAGCAGCCGAGCGTCGTGATCCGGACCCACTCGTCGTCGGACATCTCCTCACGGTGGATCTGCCGGCCGACGCGTTCGAGGATGTCGCGGCGCTCCTCGCGCTCGTTCTTCAGGAAGCCGCGGACGTTCGAGACGGTGGAGGACTCGATGGGCGGCGTCCGGACGACCTCGGGGGTCCACCCCACCTCTTGGGTGATCTCCCGGAGCGTCGAGCCGCGGCGGCCGATCACCATCCCGGGCTTTTCGGCCTCGATGACGACCTCGCCGGTGTCCTCGTGGAAGTCGAGGGAGGTCACGCCGGCGTCGTCGGGGATCACGTCGCGGACCTCGTCTTCGGCCCGCGCCGGCGGCGAGAGGGCGCTCGGGTCCGGGCGGACCGTGATCCGCTTGCGGAGCTTCGAGGCGAGCCGGCGGATCAGGTCGCCGTCGCCCGCGAAGCGCTTGGGGTCGCGCGTGTACACGACCAGCTCCGGCCCCTCGTATTTCACGTCGGTGACCGTGATGTCGTTCGGAATCTCCTGTTCGATCTCTGATTTCAACGTATCGAGTTGCTTGTCGACTTGACTCATATCTCACTGCGGGTCGTCGAGGCCGCCGTCGTCGTCGAATCGCGTCGCGCGTCGCGCGGCGACTCGCCGCCGATCGATCGACCGTGACGGGGTAGGCATAGTGGAAGTACTGTCCGTACTGGTTCCGTGCGCGGGAACAGCCAGCGAAAACCCGCTTGGATCAGGGTACTTCCCCGCCGTTATAAAACCCTTCGCAAAGGGCAAGCCGACGGCGGGCGAAGCCGCTCCATGCGCGTCACGCCGCAGACGGTCCGCGACGAACACGCTTGGGTCCGCGACCGCGCCGACGTCGTCGTCCCGATACTCAACGACACCCGCGACCGCCTCGGCCGGCTCTTCGAGACGGACGTAGACGCGGTGGCGCCCGACGCGTACCGCCGCGAGGTCGACGCCGTCTTCGCCGACGGCGAGGTCGCCGTCAACGTCGCCGCCTGCGTCGCGCTCCTCCGCGACCTCGACGTGGCCGGCGACTACCCCGGGTTCGTCGTCGACGAGGTCCTCGGCCGGGAACTGGCGGCGACGATAGCGGGCGGCCGACCCCTCTCGCTGCTCGCGCAGGCGACGTTCCACGTTGCCGACCTCTACGTGGACCGGGACGCCACGGCCGACGCGGACCGGGCCGGCGCCGGCACCGCCGGCGCGGACGACCTCGACGCCGCGCTCGCGGCGGGGTTCCAGACGCGGCTCCCGGGGTGGAACTGGCGGGAGGAAGAGAGCCCGTTCGCGGTCGACGCGGACGGTGACGCCGGTGATTCGGACTGAACCGGACTACGACGTGAAGTTCCTGACGAGCCGGTACGCCTTGTCGAGCAGCGCGTCGGGGAGGAAGCGCGCGAGGGCGCCGACGCGCGCGACGGTACCGGGCTGGACACGCGCCGGCGGTCGCGTCGCGCTCGCGGCGTCGTAGATGGCGTTCGCGACGAGTTCCGGTTCGACCGACCCGGGGCCGTCGCCGCCGATCAGCTGCGCGTCCTCGAACATCGCGTAGAACTCGTCGTACGCCTCGGTCCGCTCGATCCCCTCGCGCTCCTCGGGGTCGGCCTCCGACGCCGCGCGATCCGAGAAGTTCGTCTTCACGGGACCGGGCTCGACGACGACCACGTCGATCCCGAGGTCCGCGACCTCGTTGCGGAGCGCGTCCGACATCGCCTCCAGCGCGAACTTCGAGCCGCTGTACACGCCGCCGCCGGGCATCGACACCCGGCCCGCGACCGACGAGACGTTGACGATGGTCCCGTCGCGCTCGCGGCGCATCGCGGGGAGGACCGCGCGGATCAGCCGGTGGGGGCCGTACACGTTCACGTCGAACTGGTCGTGGACGCGGTCCGTGGTGACGTCCTCGATCGGTCCGAACTGGCCGTAGCCGGCGTTGTTGATCAGGGCGTCGATCGCGCCCTCCTCGTCCAAGACGCGGTCCACGACGCGGTCGATGTCGTCCTGGTCGGTGACGTCCAGCGTGGCGAGTTCACAGCCCGCCTCGCCGAGCGCCTCGATGTCCGCCGGGTTCCGCGCGGTGGCGTACACGGTCCATCCCTCGTCGAGGAACGCGTGCGCCGCGGCGCGGCCGATGCCCGAGGAACAGCCGGTGATGAGTGCCGTCTTCTGCACGCCTCTCCGGTCAGTCTCCGACGGCATAACTCTCCCGACCGGCGGCGAAACGCCTCCGGCGGCCGGGAAGAAGAGGCGCGTTACTCCTCGTCGCTCTCGCCGTCGTCGGCCTCGTCCTCGTCGGTCGCGAGCAGGCCGCGCTCGTCGAGGACCGACTCGATCTCGTCGGTCGATTGCTCGGTGTACTGCGGGTCGTCGACGGTGATCGTGGCGACGCCGACGCCGTCGGGCGACAGTTCGCCGTCGTTCGACTGCGCGAGGGTGTCGAGCGCGAGCCCGACCGCCTCCTCGGTCGAGATGCCCTCCTCGTACTCCGCTTCGAGGTAGTCGCGGAGGTCGCTGCGGTCCGAGCCGATGGAGAGCGCCTGCCACTCGTAGGGGGTGCCCGAGGGGTCCGTCTCGAACAGGCGCGGCTCGCCGTTCTCGACGCCGCCGACGATCAGCGCGACGCCGAACGGGCGCGCGCCGCCGACCTGCGTGTACTGCTGGATGTGGTCGGTGATGTTCTTCGTCAGCGTCTCGATGCCGACCGGCTCGCCGTACCGGAGCTGGTTCACCTGCGCCTGCCGGCGCGCGAAGTCGATCAGCTGGCGGGCGTCGGCGACGTGGCCCGCGCTCGCGACGCCGACGTGGTCGTCGGCCTTGTGGAGCTTCTCGATGCTCTCCGGCTCCATGAGGGGGGAGCGGGCGCGCTTGTCGGCCGCGAGGACGACGCCGTCCTCGGCGCGGACGCCGACGCTCGCCGTCCCTCGCTTCACCGCCTCCCGGGCGTACTCGACCTGGTAGAGTCGGCCGTCCGGAGAGAAGATTGTGATGCCGCGGTCGTACGCCTGCTGTTGGGATTGTCCCTGCATGGTATCACTCGGTGTCGAACGTCGTCGCGCCGACGCGCGCCGACTCGACCCGCAGGTCGCACGCGTCTCCGCGCGCGAATCCGGGCCGCTCGGCGCCCTCGAACGCGACGTCTCGCTGTGTCGAACTGGCGGTCGCGCGACCCATATATCTTTCTTCACAGGCACGCACCGTCCCCGAAATCCCGCGTACGCGGATTCCGACCGGCTCGCCGTCGACCTCGCTCACGCAGGCGACCGCCGCGCGCGCGTCGTCGACGTGCCCGTGTCTGACGCGGACGACGGCCTCGCCGGTCCCGTCCGCGTGCGCGAACGACAGGAGCGTGAGGTCGGCGTCGGCGCTGCCCGCGTCCCCGAGGAGGTTGCCGGCGCTGTACCACAGCGCGCGCTGGAACGCCCGCCGGCCGACCTCGGCGTCCGCCCACGACTCGATCCCGACCGCGAGGTAGCGCCACCGCGGCCGGAGGTGTTTGGGGAGGTGCTTCACGGCTGGATCACGCCGGCAGCTCGCGGATCCGCTCCGCGACGATCACCGCCACTTGGTCGTGGACGCGCTCGACGGCCGTCACCGCGAACCCCTCCGCGGTGAACGCCTCGACCAGCGTCCCGACCGTCGCCGGGTCGTCGACATCGGGGGTGTAGAACGGCGCGTCGGGGTCCGGCTCCTCGAAGAAGGCGACGTCGCCGAGGACGATCCGACGGGCGCCAGTCTCGGCCATCACGCCGATGGCCTCGCGCTTCTCGTCGTCCGCGAGGTGGTGGAGCGCGAAGTTCGAGGTGACGACGTCGACCCGCTGGCCCGGGTCGAGCCGGGGGTCGCGGAACTCGCCGTACGCGAACTCGACGTCGTCGAGGCCGCGCTCCGTGGCCTTCCGACGCCCCTCTTCCATCATCCCCTCGCTGATGTCCCGCGCGAGGACGCGCTCGGCGTCCTCGGCGAGCGCGAGCGCGATGGCGCCGGTCCCGGCGCCCAGATCGAGGACGACATCGTCCGCGTCGGGCGCCGCGTGGTCGATCACGAGGCTCGCGCAGGCGTGGTACGCGTCACTCTTCGAGTCGTCGTACTCGGCCGCCTTCTCGGAGAACCGCTCGGCGTGCTCCTCAACCGTCTTCTTCATACCTGCCACGTCGGACCCCCGGCTCTATGAAGCCCTCGGAGCGCCGCTCCCGGTTGCGCTCGACGAGGTCGCCCCACGCTCGGAGCCCCTCGCGGACCGCCTCGGCGTCGAACCCGATCGCCTCGCCGGCCGCAACCAGTTCGCGTGGTGCCCGGAGTTCGAGGTGCGACCGCGCGTTCGCGCTCACGACGTACGGTGCGTCGTAGTGGGCGACGATCTCGCGCAGCTTCCGGAGGTCGGCGAGCGCGCGGACCCGCTTCCCGCCCGTGGCGCGCAGCGCCGGCCCGAAGTCGAACTCCACGCGGACGCCGTTGTCGCGCGCCGCCTTCGCGAGGACGTGGTTGAAGTCGCCGCCGCTCGCCATCGGCCGGACGAGCACGTCGACGCGGGCCTGCTCGACCGCGAACCGGTTCAACGCGTCGTCGCCGCCGATCACGCAGACCACGCTTCGGTCCGACCGGTAGTTCCCGACCGCGCCCGAGGCGCTCGTCGGGTCGTCGGCGTCTATCTCGACCGCGTCGACGACGTCGATCCCGTACTCCTCGCTGAGCGCGGCCGGGTCGCGGACGGGACTCTCGTCGCGGGCCGCCGCGGTCGATCCGTCGCCGCCCGTCGCGGCCGATTCCTCCCCGCCGACGGCCGGATCCAGCGCGTCGCGCGTCCGCACCACGATCCCGTCGTAGCCGCGGCGAGCGGCGGTGGCGGCGTGGCGCGCGACGGTCGCCTCCCCGTCGGGGTAGGCGTGAACGGCCTCGTACATGGGGCCCCGTTTCGCGGCCGAGCGTATCGGCGTTGCGCTTTCGGGGTCGCGACGGCGCCCGTGTCCTGTCCCCTCGCCGCGTTCGCTTCCCTCCCATCGTCGACGCGACCGCGCCTCGCGTCGTCAGTCGTCTCCGACGGACTCCTCGTCCTTCTTCCAGTCGCGCCTGGCGTCCTCGCCCGTGAACCACGTCGCGATCCCGTCCGGGTCGTCCTCGAGGAAGGCGCGCCGCCGGCTCCACTCGACGGTCGCCTTCCCGAGCGCGATCGGGAGCAGGTACGGGAGGAGGAGGACCTCGACGCCGACCGCGTCGGCGACGGCGTCGAGCAGGCCGGGAGCGAGCGCCGCCTCGATCACGGCGATTCCGGCGGTCACCGAAACCCCCGTCAGTACCGCGACGACGAAGTAGAAGAAGACGACGCGCTGGGCGGCCTCGACGACCATGTACGGCGATTGCTCCTCGTAGGCGCGCTCCGCGAAGAACTCCCGGCGCACCTCCGCGACCTGCGCACCGCAGACGCTCAGCGTCGCCAGCCCGACCGTGGGCGTGAGGTACGAGAGCGCGTCCCAGCCGACAGGGAAGAGCGGGAACAACATGAACGCGAAGATCCCGAGCGACCGGCGGACGACGCGGAAGTTCCGGCGGTAGATCGGCGGGAGCCACGAGACGAGCCGGATCGGCTCCGGATCGCGCTCCCACACTTCGTCGCGCTCGGCGTCCTCGTCGTAGCCCGTGATGTAGAACGAGCGGTCTTCGAGTCGGATCGGTCGCTCGGCGAACATCGCGGCGGCGGCGTGGGCCACCACCAAGACGGCGACCTCGATCCAGTACACCGCGAGCAGTTCGCCGACGCGCCAGCCGAATCCGACGACACCGGCGAGCGGGAGGAGGTTCGTCGCGGCCACGAGCGCGAGGGCGGATCGACTCCCTGCGGGAGGGCGGGGCTTCATCGGTCGAGTCCACGGGGTCGCGAGAGGTAAAACTCTCGTCGCACCCCGGCCGCTTTTGCCTGCCCGACGGAAGGGACGCGTATGCCCGCCGACTTACAGGAGAAGACGGACCGCTACGAGCGGATGCTCGCGGACGCGCTGGCGGTCGCGGAGCCGCGTCCGCCGGCCGACACGCCGCTGGGCGAGGCCGCGGCCGACGTGACCGAGATGGCCGAGTCGTACCTCGACGACGGTCGACACTTCCGCGACGACGGCGACCCGGTGAACGCGCTCGCATCCTACTCGTACGGCTACGGCTGGCTCGACGCCGGGGTCAGGCTCGGGCTGTTCGCGGTGCCCGACGACACGGAGCTGTTCACGACGTGAGGGCCGGGCCGACCCGGCGCTCGCGCTCGGCGCGCGCCCGCGAGACCGGAGCGAGGGACGCGCTTAAGCGGTGACGGCCGCGACTGACGGCATGGACGAACTCGCGGACCTGACCGAGCGGCTCGTCTCGATCCCCTCCCACGAGGACGAGACGGCCGCCGGCGACGCCATCGAGGAGTGGCTGCGCGCGGAGACCGACGCGAGGGTCGAACGCGACGACGCCGGTAACGTCCTCGCGTTCGCGGGCGCGACCGACGACCCCGCCGCCGACTCGCTCGCCCTCGTCGGCCACCACGACGTCGTGCCGCCGGCGCCCCAGCAGACGACGGGCGAGGGGCTCGACGGCGAGTACGTCGTGGAACGCCGCGAGGGACGTATCTACGGCCGCGGCACCGCCGACATGAAGGGGTCGGTCGCGGCCGCGATGCTCGCGTTCCGGGACGCGACGCCGCCCGCTGACCGCGAACTGATATTCGCCTCGTTCGTCGGCGAGGAGGTCGGCGGCGAGGGCGCGCGGCACGCGATCGACGCCGGGTTCGCGCCGGACCGCGCGGTCGTCGCCGAGGGGTCGACGGACTACTCGAAGCCGGGCGTCACTGACGTCGTCGTCGCCCACCGCGGACGGCGGGGGTCGCGGCTCGTCGCGCACGGGGAAGCCGCGCACGCTTCCGAGCCGGAGGCGGGCGAGAACGCCATCTATCGGGCCTGCGACGCCATCGACGGCGTGCGGGAACTCGACACGCCGCGGGCGACGGTCTTGGGGAACGACGTGTCGGGGTCGCTCGCGGTCACCGTCGTCGACGGCGGTGACACGTGGAACGTGATCCCGGAGCGCTGCGAGGCGACGGTCGACGAGCGAACCGTCCCCGGCGGCTACGCCGACCTGTCGGGCGTCGCCGACTCGGTGCCGGGCGTCGAACTCGTCGTCGATCAGGACCTCCCGCCGATGGCCTGCGGTGACGCCGCGTTCGCCGACGCCGCGCTCGACGTCGCCCGCGCGGTCCACGACGAGCGCGGCCTCGACGCGCCCGACCACGTCACCAAGCCGCACGCGACCGACGCGGGATGGCTCGCGGAGGCCGGGACGGAGTGTCTGGTCTGCGGCGCCTCCGAGCCGGGGGAGGCCCACACCGACACCGAGAGCGCGAGCCTCGACGTTCTCGACCGCTGTTACCGGATCTACGCCGGGATCGCCGAGCGGGAACTGTAGCGGTCTCTGAGGGAGTCGCGGTCGGCGCCGCTGTGTCTCGCGTTCGGCGGCCGCCGGTCGGGCCCGACGAACGCGTCACGCGGCGGCCCGCGGCCGTCTCGCGCGACCCCGTATGGAAGGGGTTTTATGCGCTCCGCGGAAAGTGTGCGCCACTATGGGAGACAAGTCGAAGGCTCAAAAGAAGCGTCTGGCGAAGGCGGAGCGCCAGAACACCCGCGTCCCCGCGTGGGTCATGATGAAGACGGACATGAACGTGACGCGAAACCCCAAGCGGCGCAACTGGCGCCGGAACGACCTGGACGAGTAAATGTCGACGAACGACTTCGAGGAGCGCGTCGTCACCGTCCCGCTCCGCGACGCGAAGGACAAGCCCGTCCAGCAGCGCGCCGACTACGCCATGAAGATCACGCGCCAGCACCTCGCGAAGCACTTCTCCGTCGACGAGGACGACGTGATCATCGACGGCTCCGTCAACGAGGCCGTCTGGAAGAACGGGCGACAGAACCCGCCCAGCACGGTGCGGGTCCGCGCGGCTCGGTTCGTCGAGGACGGCGAGCCGGTCGTCGAGGCCGAACACGCCGAGTAACGTGTTACGGGCGACCTTCACCGGCTCGTCGTACGTGGGCGTGTTCGCCCGCGCCGTCGACGACCTCCTGCTGGTCCGACCGGACGTCGACGAGGAACTCGCCGAGGACCTCGGGACGGAACTCGGCGCAGAGCCGCTGCTGACGACGGTCGGGAGGTCCAACACGGTCGGCGCGCTCGCGACGGGCAACGAGAGCGGTATCCTCGTCTCTTCGCGCGCGACCGAGCGCGAGAAGGACCGCATCGCCGACGCCGCCGGGACGCCGGTCCACGAACTGCCGGGCGAGATCAACGCCGCCGGCAACGTCGTCCTCGCGAACGACTACGGCGCGTACGTCCACCCGGACCTCTCGCGCGAGTCGGTCCAGACGATCAAAGACGCGCTCGACGTCCCCGTAACCCGAGGTGACCTCGGCGACGTCCGCACGGTCGGCACGGCGGCGGTCGCCAACAACACGGGCGTGCTCTGTCACCCGCAGTCGACGGAGTCGGAGCTTCAGGCGGTCGAGGACGCGCTCGACGTCCGCGCCGACCTCGGCACCGTCAACTACGGCGCGCCGCTCGTCGGCTCCGGCCTCGTCGCCACCGACGAGGGGTACGTCGTCGGCGGGGACACGACCGGTCCGGAACTCGGCCGCATCGAGGAGACGCTGGGCTACATCGACTGAGCCCCCTTCTTCTCGCCCGAGCCGGCTGTTCTCCTCGGTTGAGCCGCCCGCTTTCCTCCGCGTACTCTCACATTTAAAGGCCGCAGCGGAGTTGGGGGCGGTATGCCCGCTATCGAGTGTCGCGGCCTCTCCAAGTACTACGGCGACGTCCGAGGGATCGAAGACGTCTCCTTCAGCGTCGACGACGGCGAGGTGTTCGGCTTCCTCGGCCCGAACGGCGCGGGGAAGACGACGGCGATCCGAACGCTGCTGGGATTCCTGTCGCCGACGAGCGGCGGCGCGACGCTGCTCGGCCGCGACGCGACCGACCCGGTGGAATCGCGTCGCGCCCGCGAGCGGATCGGGTTCCTCCCCGGGGACCCGGGACTCGACCGCGACCGCACCGCGGGAGCGTTCCTCGACCACCAAGCGGCGCTGCGCGGCGAGTCGAGCCGCATCGCCGACCTCTCACGGGGGAACCGGCAGAAAGTGGCGCTGGTGGCGGCGTTCATACACGACCCGGACCTGCTGTTGCTCGACGAGCCGACCTCCGGGCTCGACCCGCTGCTTCAAGAAGAGTTCGCCGCCTTGGTGCGCGAACGAGTCGACGACGGGGCGAGCGTCCTGCTCTCGTCGCACGTCCTCGGCGAGGTGGCCGCGCTGTGTGACCGCGTCGGCGTCCTCCGACAGGGCCATCTCGTCGCGGTCGAGTCCGTCTCCGAACTGCGGTCCCGAGGCGGGAAGCAGGTCCGCGTCCGCGTCGCGGAGGACGTCGAGCGCGCCGACTTCGAGGTCCGTGGGATCATGAACCTCCGCGTCGGCGACACCGTCTCGTTCACGTGGACCGGCGGAGTCGCCCGCGGGGTCGGGGGGTGACGCCCGATGAGCGACCGCCGGACGCCGTGGCTGGCGATCGCGCGGTACGACGCCGCGGGCCGGGCCCGTGGGTCGGCCGTGGTGACGGGCCTGCTCTCCGCGTTCCTCCTGCTGTTCCTCGCCTTCTTCCCGTCTCTGGCGACCGCGGACGTCGACCTCGATGCGTACGTCGAGGCGTTCCCGCCAGCGCTCCGGGAGGCGTTCGGGATCATCGCCATCTCCTCGATAGAGGGGTTCCTCGCGGTGGAGTTCTATCAGTTCGCGTGGCTGCTCTTGGTGGGCCTCTACCTCGCGTACCTCGCCGGCGGGACGATCGCCGGCGACGTCGCCTCCGGCCGGGTGGACCTCACGCTGTCGGCGCCGGTCGCGCGCCGCGACGTGGTAGTCGGGCGGTTCCTCGGACTGGTCCCGCTCGTCGTCCTCCTGAACGTCGTGCTCCCGCTCGTCGCGTACGTCGGCGTCCTCGTAGTCGGGGAGACGATCGCGGTCGAGCGGCTGCTCGCGGTCCACGCGCTCGCGGTACCGTACCACCTGACCTGCGTCGCGGTCGGGGTCGCCGTGTCGATGCTCGTCTCGCGGCCGGGGATCGCCCAGCGCGTCGCCCTCGGCGCGCTGTTCGCGTTGTTCATGTTCGAGTCCGTCGTCGCGAGCATGGACTACGCCGAGGGGGGGAGACCTCAGCCCGACGGCGCATTACGACCCCTCCGCGGTCCTCGTGCTGGGCGAGTACGACCTCACAGGGGCGGCGGTCCTGCTCGCGGCGACGACCGTCCTCGTCGCCCTCGCCGTCGTCCGGTTCCGCCGCGCGGATCTCTCGGGATAAAAATCCGGGATTCGAGGCCGCTCCGTGCCGTCCGCGGCGGCGTCGTCGCCTGTCCCTTTTTAGGAAGATACTTCCCTGTCCCTGCCGGATCGGGGAACATGAGTACCTACACGGTGAGTGGACGGTTCCAGAGCCGAGACGGCGACCAGCCGTTCACGAAGGACGTTGAGGCGGAAAACGAGGACCTCGCCCGCGAGCGGATCTACACCACGGTCGGGAGTCAGCACAACCGCAAGCGTACCCAGATCGACATCGAGGAGGTGTCCGAGGCATGATGGGTGGCGGACAACAGCAGCTCCAGCAGCTCTCGCAGGAACTGCAGGAACTCGACGAGGAGATCGAGGCGCTCGAAGCCGAGATCGCGGACTACCGCGAGGAGAAGGCCGATATCGACGACGCGATCGAGGCCATCAAAACGCTCGACACGGGCGCGACCGTTCAGGTCCCGCTCGGCGGCGGCGCGTACCTCCGCGCGGAAGTACAGGACATCGACGAGGTCATCGTCTCGCTCGGCGGGAACTACTCCGCGGAGCAGGAGCAGGACGACGCCATCGACGTCCTCCGGCGCAAGCAGGAGGCGCTCGACGACCGCATCGAGGAGACGCAGGAAGAGGTCGACGAGCTCGAGTCCGAGAGCGACGAGCTCGAACAGCAGGCCCAGCAGATGCAACAGCAGATGCAGCAGCAGCAGATGCAGCAGATGCAGCAGGGGCAGGAAGACGACGGGGAGTAACACGAGGACCCGACCGTGTTCGACGGACTGAAAGACAAGCTCTCCGGCTTCCGGGAGGACGTCGAGGAGTCGACCGAGGCCGAGGAGGAATCGGCGCCAGACGACGAGTCGGCCGCCGAGAGCGACGCGACCGACGCTTCGGCCGACAACGTCGGAGACGAGGACGACGTCGCCGCGGTCGAGACCGACGCCGACGAGACCGCGGACGGCGACTCGTCGTCGAGCGACGACGAGCCGAGTACCTTCCAGCGCGCGAAGGCGTTCGCGACCGGCCGGATCATCATCGAGGAGGAAGACCTCGAGGAGCCGCTGTGGAACCTCGAGATGGCGCTGCTCGAAAGCGACGTGGAGATGAGCGTCGCCGAGCAGATCCTCGACAGCGTCCGTGAGAGCATGCTCGGCGAGTCGCGCAAGCAGGTCGAGACGACCGGCGAGCTCGTCGAATCCGCGCTTCACGACGCCCTACTCGACGTTATCGCAGTCGGGCAGTTCGACTTCGAGCAGCGGATCGCCGAGGCGGACAAGCCGGTCACCATCGTCTTCACCGGCGTCAACGGCGTGGGGAAGACGACGAGCATCGCGAAGCTCTCGGAGTGGCTCGCGGACCGCGGCTACTCCTCGGTCCTCGCGAACGGTGACACGTACCGCGCGGGCGCGAACGAGCAGATTCAAGAGCACGCTGACCGACTCGGTCGCGACCTGATCAGCCACGATCAGGGCGGCGACCCGGCGGCCGTCATCTACGACGGCGTCGAGTACGCGGAGGCGAACGACATCGACGTCGTCCTCGGCGACACGGCGGGGCGGCTCCACACGAGCGACGACCTGATGGCGCAACTGGAGAAGATCGACCGCGTCGTCGACCCGGACATGACGCTGTTCGTCGACGAGGCGGTCGCGGGCCAGGACGCCGTGAACCGCGCGAAGGAGTTCAACGACGCCGCCGCCATCGACGGCGCAATCTTGACGAAGGCCGACGCCGACTCCTCGGGCGGCGCCGCAATCTCCGTCGCGTACGTCACCGGCAAGCCGATCCTCTTCCTCGGCACCGGACAGGGGTACGACGACATCACCCGATTCGACCCCGAGGACCTCGTCGAGAGCCTGCTCGACGGGGAGTAGCGACCGTCAAGCAGCGTTCGCTTTCTCGCGTCGTTTCCTTTCTCGACTCGGAGCGGCGCGACAGCGAACTCACGACGCGTCGGTCGCGTCAGTCGTCGTCGGAACGCCCCTCCGGCGTCGCGCGGTCGAGGGTATCGATGTCCGCGACGACGGGGGAGGTCTCGACGCGTGACACCAGCCGCGTCGCGGCCGCGAGCGAGCCGACCCCGAGGGCGACTCCGACGACGCTGTCGGCCGCCCAGTGGATGCTAGCTAGACGCGGTGTGCGGGCGATCCTCGTGCGATCCTCGGCGGTTCGTTCCGTGCCCAGCGTTGATCTCTTCCGGTCCGAACTGCGATAAAAAGGTTTTTCACGCTTTTTTATTACTCGCAGTGCCGATGAGTATAGTGGACAATTATTTATGTTATTCAGGGACCGGTTAGTTTGAGGCGAACGTTATGTCAGACAGCGATAACCACGGGGATGGGTCGACGCACAGCCCAGAAAAAACCGCGTCCAATCGCGGATCGCAGCGCCGCGATATTTTAAAAATGGGCGCCGGGGCAGTAGGGATCGCCGGACTCGCTGGGTGCCTCACCGACGACGGCTCGGATGGCTCGGACGGCTCTGATGGTTCGGACGGCTCGGACGGCTCTGATGGTTCGGACGGCTCGGACGGTTCCGACGGCGGAAGCGAGACGACGAACGTCGCCATCGTCTCCAGTCCGGCGGGGTTCGGCGACCAGGCATTCAACGACCTCGCGCTCGACGGCCTCCAGAATGCGGCTGAGGAGTACGACATCGAGATCCAGCAGGTCGAAGAGACCAACCAGTCGAACTACCAGACGGTCCAGTCGCAACTCGCCGAGAGCGGCGATCCTGACTACGACCTCATCGTCTTGGTCAGTTACAACCACACGCAGGCGCTTCAGACGAACGCCGAGGAGTACCCTGACCAGAACTGGATGCTGATCAACGCGTCGGTCGATCAGCCCAACGTGGCGGGGTACACGTGGGCGAACCACCAGATGTCCTTCCAGGCGGGCGTGTTGGCGGGGACGATGACCACGCGCGAACTCTCCCACGAGGGCAACTCGCTCGACCCCGAGGAAAACGTCGTCGGGTTCGTCGGCGGCGTCGACGGGTCGCTCATCAACGCGTTCGAGCGGGCCTACCGCGCCGGAGTGGAGTGGGTCGACGAGGGGATCGAAGTCAACGTCGGCTACATCGGGAATTACACCGACACCCAGACCGCGAACAATATCGCCACCTCGCAGTACGACGCGGGCGCCGACATCGTGTATCACGCCGCCGCGGCGGCCGGCCAAGGCGTTTTTCAGGCCGCACAGGAGACCGATCGGTTCGCGATCGGCGTCGACGCCGACCAGTCCGTGACCCTCCCGGACTACCAAGACGTCATCATGGCGTCGGCGGTGAAGTACATCAACGAGGGGACCTACGAGGTCGCCGAAGCGGTCGTCGAGGACGACTGGTCCAGCGTTCAGGGGTCGAACGTCCTCGGCCTCGAATCCGAGGCCGTCGACGTCGTGTTCGGACAGGCCATCGGAGACAGTCTCCCAGCCGTCGCGGCCGAGAATCTTGAAGAGAGCAGGCAGGCGATCATCGACGGGGAGATCACGGTCCCCTGTAGCGCCGGCGGTTGCTGACAGCGGGCGGTGCCCGCGAGNATCTTGAAGAGAGCAGGCAGGCGATCATCGACGGGGAGATCACGGTCCCCTGTAGCGCCGGCGGTTGCTGACAGCGGGCGGTGCCCGCGAGTATTTTTCCACTATGCCAGAACCCACAGACAACACGCCCGCCGTCGAACTCACCGACATTACGAAACGGTTCGGCGACGTCGTCGCGAACGACAGTGTCGACTTCTCCCTCGCGAACGGGTCCGTCCACGCCGTGGTCGGCGAGAACGGCGCCGGGAAAACGACCCTGATGAAGGTGCTGTACGGTCTTTATGACCCCGACGAGGGGACGGTGAGCGTCGACGGTGAGCCGCGGACCTTCGAGTCGCCGCGCGACGCGATCGGCGCCGGCATCGGAATGATCCACCAGCACTTCCAATTAGTGGACACCATGACCATCCTCCAGAACATCGTCTTAGGTCACGAGCCGTCGAGAAACGGGCTCGTCGACGATCGCGAGGCCCGCGAGCGCGTCGGGGAGATCTGCGATGCCTACGGATTCTCCGTCGACGAACACCTCGACACGGATGTCGAAGACCTCGGTCTCGGCGTCCAGCAGCACGTCGAGATCGTAAAGAGCCTCTACCGGGGCGCCGAGACGCTCATCTTCGACGAGCCGACGGCGGTGTTGACCCCACAGGAGGTCGAGGGCCTGTTTGACGTCATGGACGCGCTCACCGCCGACGGGCGGTCCCTCGTCTTCATCACGCACAAACTCGACGAAGCGATGGCAGCGGCCGACGAGATAACGGTTCTCAGGGACGGTAGCGCCGTCGGTACGGTCGACGCCGACGAAACGTCGCGGAACGAACTCGCCCGGATGATGGTCGGTCGAGAGGTGCTCTTCGACGTCGAACCGCGGTCGCAGTCCCCCGGTGAGGTCGCGCTCTCCGTCGAGGGCGTCTGCGCGGACGACGAGCGGGGGATCCGCCAGGTCGACGGCGTGAACTTCGCCGTCAGGGAAGGAGAGATTCTCGGTATCGCCGGCGTCGAGGGCAACGGACAGCGGGAGTTGATCGAGACCATAACCGGCATGCGGGGCACGGAACGGGGCGCCGTGGCTTTGTTCGGGGACGACATCACGGGGCTGAGTCGGCGGGAGCGTATTGAGTCCGGAATCGCGTACGTTCCCGGCGACCGAACGCGGGAGGGGCTCGTTCAGGAGTACAGCCTCGTCAAGAACGCGCTGCTCGGCAACCAGACCGTCGAACCGTTCGCGGACGGCGCCTTTCTCGACTGGCAGGCGATCACCGACCACGCAGACGCCGTCGTCGAGGAGTACGACGTCCGGCCGGCCGACGCGGACGCGACGGCCGAGTCGCTGTCCGGCGGGAACCAACAGAAGTTCGTCGTTGGTCGCGAACTCGAACGAGACCCGTCGCTCCTCGTCGCGGCGCATCCGACGCGAGGCGTCGACATCGGGTCGATCGAGTTCATCCACGAGCGACTCCGCGAGATGCGCGACGACGGAGTCGCCGTGATACTGGTCTCCTCGAAGCTCGACGAGGTCAAACGGCTCTCCGACCGAACGGCAGTCATGTACGAGGGAGAGTTCGTCGACGTGGTCGATCCCGGCGACGTGACCGAGGAAGAACTCGGGCTGATGATGGCCGGGCGGTCGCTCGAGGAGCCTGACACCGTCGCGCTCGATGCGGGGGGAGACGCGTGAGCGACGCCGGTGCTTCGCACGTTCGGACCGCACTCGATCGGATAGTTGATCGTATGCTCCGAGCGACCGTGCTGGAGCGGATCGTCATCGCGATCGTCTCGACGACGCTCGCGCTCGTTATCGGCGCGGGCATCGTGGCTCTCTCCGGGTACGACGCCGTCGAGTTCGTCTACTCGCTCGTGTACGGGGCGGTCGGTGAGCTTTCGAACGTCGCCTTTACCCTCCGGCAGTCGACGATGCTCATCTTGGCAGGCGTGGCCGTCGCCGTCGCGTTCCGCGCCGGCGTGTTGAACATCGGCGTTCAGGGGCAGTTTGTGGTCGGTGGATTCGCTGCCACTCTCGCGATCCTGTTTTTGACGCCGCTGCTGCCCGAGAACATGTTCGTCGGTGTCGTTCTGATGACCGTCGCCGGCGGAGCCGCCGTCGTCGCCGGCGGGGCGTACGGCGCGCTTCCCGGGTTGATGAAGGCGTACGCGGGGGCGAACGAAGTCATCACGACGATCATGTTGAACTTCATCGCCTCCGGGGTCGTCTACTTCCTCTTGGACGCGTATCTGCGTCCACCGGGGGCGGCGGCGCCGAACACGGAGTCGTTCCCCGACTACGTCGACCTACCAGGATTCGCCTTCGGGAGCCCGTCGTTTTCGGTCATCGGGTTCGGGATCGCGCTGGTGACCGTCGCCGTCGTGTACGTGTACATGACGCAGACGGGCTCCGGCTACGACCTTGTCACCAGCGGCTACCAAGAGCCCGCCGCGAAGTACTCCGGCGTCGATCCGAATCGAATGATCGTCCGGACGATGACGCTCTCCGGAATGATCGCTGGACTCGCCGGGGCGCTGTTCGCCGTGATGATCCTAGGGTACTACAGCGACCCGAACACGTTCCCGACGTTCGGCTTCGACGCCATCGCTGTGAGCCTCCTGGCCGCCAACAACCCGCTCGGGGTGATCCCGGCCGGGCTCCTCTTCGGCGGGCTCGACGCCGGCGGACAGTACATCGGCTTCACGCTCGACGTGCCCAGCGAACTGGTCGACGGCGTGATCGGGCTGATCGTCCTGTTCGTCGCGGCGCCGGAGCTGTTTCGCGCCGCCGGACGGTACACGGGTCTCGGAGGTGACACCGGATGAGCGCCGTCCGCGACGCGACAGGCGGCCGTTCCACGGTTATCGGCGGTTTCGCGCTGCTTGTGGCGGCGCTGCTCGCGTTCCTCATCGCCGACATTCCCGGCTCCGACCTCGTAACGATCGGCGCGATAGAACGGGCGCTTCAGGCTGCGACGCCGATCGCGTTGGCCGCCATCGGCGGGCTCTACGCCGAGAAGAGCGGCGTGTTCAACATCGGGCTGGAGGGGTTCATGATATTCGGCGCGCTGTTCGGAGCGGTCACGGCCTGGGCCGTGTCCGGCGGCGACGGCATCGGCCAAGCGGACCTGTGGCTCGGCGTGTTGGCCGCTGTTCTCGTTTGCGGCCTGCTGGCGGCGCTGTTCGCGGTTCTCCTGATCCGCTATGAGGCCGACCAGATCGTTGCCGGGCTGGCGGTGTGGTTCATCGGGCTGGGCTTTGGTCCATTCATCTCCACGGTCGTCTGGGGCGGCGTTTCGAGCCCGTCCCTCCCGAACATCGACAACGTGGTCGTGCCCGTCCTCTCCGAGGTCCCGATTGCGGGACGGCTGTTCTTCGACGCGTCGCCGCTTGTCCTGTTCACGATCCTCGTCGCGGTCGGCGCGTGGGTCGTGCTGTTCCGGACCCGATTCGGCTATTGGGTACAGGCGGCCGGAGAGAACCCGGAGGCGCTCGACACGGCCGGGGTCGACGTGAACCGCGTCCGCTACGCCACTCTTATCTTCTCGGGAATCATGGCCGGCCTCGGGGGTGCGGTGCTGTCGATAGGTATCGGAAGCGGCTTCACCGGCACCGGGGTGACGATGGTCGACGGTCGCGGCTGGATCGCGATCGTCGCGTACCTGTTCGGCAACTACAACCCGCTCGGTACGTACGGAGCGTCCCTGCTGTTCGGTGCGATGGACATGCTCCAGATTCAGCTACAGACCATCGGCATCTCGCTTCCCGGAAGCATCACGGGGCTGTTCCCGTACGTCGCCGTCCTCGTCGTGCTCGTCGTTGTCGGGTACACGCGGGTTCCGGCAGCCGTCGGCGAACCGTACACGAAGGAAGACTGACGGTCGGTCCGAGTTCTCGGACCGTCCGGGCACTTCATTACCTGCCCTGTCGAAAGGCGGCGTCATGAGCGGATCCGATCCCGGACTCCGGGACCAACTGAAGTCGTTCGGGTTCTCCGACAAGGAGGTCGACACGTACACCACTATCCTGACTCTCGGCGAGGCCAAAGCGAGCGCGATCGCCGAGGGGGCCGACGTGTCCAAGCGGTACGTCTACAACGTATTGGGGGAGTTTGAAGACCGCGGGCTCGTCGAGATACACGACCACGAAACGCCGACGACCGTTCGGGCGCTGGATCCGTCGGCCGTCGTCGACCGACTCTCCGACACCCTCTCGACACTCGAACAGAATCTCGACGCGCTCTACGACCCCGGCCCAGAAGTCGACCGGCGATACGAGGTTATCAAATCGACGGCAACGGTCAGAAAGCGTATCTCGCGGCTGCTCCGAGAGGCGGAAAACGAGGTCAGTCTCTCCGTCCACGCGTCGATCGTCTCCGACCTCGCCGCCGACCTCAGGTCCGCGGTCGACCGCGGCGTGCTCACTCTCGTACTGGTCAACGATAACGGGACTGACGCGGTCGAGAGAGACTGCTTCGACGGGCTGGGCAGCGTCGTCCGGATCTGGGACCACACCGGACCGATGATACTCAGCGTCGACCGAACCCATGGCCTGTTCTCTCCGCCCGAGGTCGTCGTCGGGTCTCCCACCGACCAGCAGGCCATCGGCTTCACCGAGGACCGACTTTCGCCGGCGCTGGTCGGCTCCTTTCTCGGAAACTACTGGCCCCTCGCGACGGAGGTCTACGTCGACGAGCCGAGCGAGCCTCCGGAGACGTACGATAGGTTCAGACACGCGGTGTTGGACGCGACGCTCCACCGCCGCCGCGACCGCGAACTGATCGCGGAGGTGTCGGTGCGTCCGTCCCGGTCCTCCGAGTCATTCGAGACACGGTGCGGACGAGTAACCGCTGTGCGGCAAGGGCTCGTCGAACCGACGACGAACAACATCCCCATCGAGAACGCGTTGGTGCTGGACGACGGAAACGAGGAGTTCACCGTCGGCGGCCCGGGGGCGATCATGGAGACCTACGAGGCCAGACGGGTCAGCCTCAAAATCTCCGAGACGACCGATCAGTCCGTCTCCGAACTGCTCGCCTCCTCCTCGAAGGTGTAGTCGAGAGTCCGTCTGTTTCGCGGCCTCGTCCCGCACCCGACCACTCGGCGCGCGTTTTCGGCCATTCGACATCCGTGCGAGCCCCTGTGGCGCCCGCTGCCATCGAACCGTCGCTTCGAACGGTGTCACTCAACCTGCCCGGTTCAGCGCCCAAACGAGCCGCTCCGGTTCGGCGCACTCGCCCCAGATTTGTGTATCGCGATATGCCATTTATTAGTCTCATGCCATACAAATATCTGACCGATCGAAATCAACGAAAATATACCGAGTCGGTGACTCGCTCAGATACCCAGTCGATAAACGTTCGCCTCGTAGACCTCTCGCACCTGATCCCCCCAGTTGTGCGTGTAGGTGTCGATCACGTCGTCAGCGACGTCGCCGCGCAGGTACTTCACCACGCCGCGGTCGCCGGTCCTGTCGCGGAGGTGCGTCGTGAAGAAGTGCCGGAAGTAGTGGGGCGTCACGTTCTCGTCGGCGCCGCCGCCCGTCCGGTACCAGCCCTCCTCGCGGGCGTACCGCTCGACGGCGTGTCTGACCGCTTGCGGACGAAGCCGCTCACCCCATCCCTCCGCCGTGCCGACGAACAGCGGCTCCGTGGGCGACGGCGAATCCGGACGCACTGCGAGCCACCCTTTGAGGGCCCGACGGAGCTCGTCGTCGACCGGGATCACGGTCCCGCGCTTTCGCTTGTTCGCGGCCGTCCGGACCTCGCCGTTCAACTCCTCGCCGACGGTCGCCTCGGCGGTGACGAATATCGAGTCCGGCCGCTCGGACAGCGCCGGACGCCCGCCGAGCGGATACGCCGCTTCGAGTTCCGGATCGGCAACCGACAGATCCCGGAGGTCGAGGTTACACAGCTCGCCGACCCGCATTCCGGTCTTCAACAGCGTCACCACGAGCGCCCGGTGGAGCGGATGGCGGATCCCGGCCACGAACGACCGCATCGCCGGAATCGAGACGTCCCGACGAGCGGGGTCTTTGTCGACTGTCTCGTCCATCTCTTCCATCACCAGCGTCATCGGATTGCCGTCGAAGGCGCCAACCTCCGTCATGTACCCGAAAAAGCGGTGGAGATAGGCCGCGTACGTCGCCACCGTGCTGTCGGCGACGTGGCCCCGCAGCGAGTGGACGAACGACATGCAGTCGCGGTGGGTCGCGGAACCCGGTTCCGTGCCGTCGAGGAACTCCTCGAACCGCCTGAGGACGCGCTCGTACGCCGCTCTGGTCCGGTCGGTCTTCCCGTGGTAGGTGAGGTCTTCCAGGAAATATCCGACCGGGTCGTCGGGATCGGGAGACGCGCGCGTGCTACTCATCGGTCAGCACGTATCCTCCCTCCCGACCGCTGTAGCGAATTCGGTTTCGTTCCTGGAGGTCGTCGAGGGTCGCCTCCAGTTCGTCCTCGACATCGCTGACTACCGCCTCGACGAGTTCGTCCCACGAGCAGGGGCCCGATTCGAGAGTCGTCCGGACGCCACTTTCGAGGTCGTGACCCCCAGGGTCGGAGCCCTCGGAAGCGGGTTCCTCGAAAGCCCCCGAATCGGTCGGTACGAACCCCCGCCGCCCGGCCTGAACCATCGTCCTGACGAACTCGCTCAGCGACATGTCGAGTTCGTCGGCGTGATCGCGCCACAGTTCCTTCTGTTCCGTCGGTACGTACGTCTTCACCGACTGTCGATCGCCTCCCATCGTTCTCGGACGACGCTTCTTGCGGGCGGGACTTCAATCTATCCCAGATTTGCGGATAAGTAACCTTATCTCGGAGAGTAAACCCCTATTCACGCGGCCACTATTCATATATCAATAATTCTGATACCCTAAATCGCGCATCTTGGTCATACAGTACAGGATATACAGCACAGCGAAAAGCGTCCATCGAGAAACTCCCGGGAACCACCGATCCGAACGGCTCGGGCCAGTTCGGTCCGCAGGAGCGCACGGACCGAACGTCGATCCACGGCCGGTCGTCGCTACAGCGAGTGGCCGAAAGAGATCGTGGCGCTTTCGGCGCGGACAGTCGGTCGATCAGTGCGACTCGTCGTGAGTCGAGGTCGTGCGTCGGGACCGGAATCCGTCGGTGCTCGCACGTGTATATCTCATGTCGCTATAGAATACGCAGAGTCAGACACGGATCTCCGAGTCGGCCGCCTCGCGTTCGAGCGCCCGGAGGACGCGGGAGACGGAATCGTCCGTCTCGGCCGCGTTGCGCATCAGGACCGTCTCGCTGGGGAAGAGGTGTTCGCCCACGGAGAGGCCGTGTTCGCGCGCCGTGGAGCCGGTGACGGTGAGATACACGCCGAGGCCGACCCGGGTGATGGCGGCCTCTTCCTCCTCGTCCGGCTCGGGATAAACGAACTCGACGCCGTCGAGCGCGTCGGTGCCCAACACCGCGGTGACGAGGCGCTCGTACCGCGGCGAGATACACAGCGGCCCCTCGTAGTCGGCGAGGTACGCGCGGTCGAACGTCGTGTTCGGCGCCCGCCGGTCCTCGCGTCCCATCAGGGTGTGATACACGGTGTCGCCGAGCCCGGTCACGACGCGCACGTCGGTGTCGACGGGGTCGATGCGGTCGTTGATGTCCGAGATATTGCCGAGCCCGCTCTCCCTGATACCGACTACCTCCTCGAGGACGAGGTCCGCGGAATCGAAGCCGAGCGCGAACTCGTGGGTCCGAAGCGCGCGGAACGGCTCTTCGCGACCGACGAGCTTCACCGTCACGTCGCCCAGATCGACCGTCGCGGCGTCGAAGACGATCCGGCGCGGCTTCCCGTTCCGGTCGTCGCGCATCAGCGTGAACTCCGGCTCCGCCGGCGTCTCCGAGTCCGAGTACTCGACGAGCCGCTCGTAGGGGCCCGCGTCGGCGTCGACGGACCCCTTCGTGACGGCCTTCTCGTATCGGAGCGTGTTGCTGACGCCGTCCGCGAGCCGGTCGAGGCGGTCGTCGGCCGAGACGGCCGCGATCCGCTCTAACACCGCTTCGAGCGGGCGTCCCTTGCGGGGGACGGCGACCGGAACCGGATCAGTCATTGACCGATCTGCGGCCGCGCGCGTAAAACGGGTTGCGTTTCCGAACCGGATCGACGGGCGGCGGCACCGCCGGCCGTATTTCGTCGAAACCCGTCGATTCAGGGACCGAAGGCCTCGTTGAGGCGAGTCCGGAACTCGTCGAGCTCGTCGAGGTGGTCGTTTATCTCCTCGATCTCGGCGGTGACGTCGTCGAGGTCGTCGCCGAGACGGCTCTCGATGTCGGTGAGCCGCGAATCGACCTCCGCGAGGTCGTCCCACAGGTCGTCGAACTCCTCGTCGAAGCGGTCGAGCCCGGATTCCACGTCGTCGATGCGCTCCGCGGCGTCTGCGGCGCGGTCCTCGGCGCCCTCGGCCCGTTCCTCGGCGTTCTCCGCGCGCTCGGCCGCCCTGTCGACCTCCTCGTACAGCGTCTCGACGTCGTCGCCCAGGTCGTCGACCGTGTCTTCGACCGCGTCGGCCTGCCCTTCGACACGGCCGACGTCGGCGGCGAGGTCGTCGACGGTGCCCTCGACGGCGTCGACGGCGTCTTGAACCGATTCGACGCTCTCGTCGACCGATTCCACGTCCGCCTTGACAGCTTGGACGTCGTCCTCGACGTCGCGCACGTCGCCGTCGACCGTCTCCACGTCGTCCTCGACGGCGTCCACCCGTTCGTCGACCGCGTCGACCGCCTCGGAGGTGGATTCGACTGCGGAGTCGACGCGGTCGACGTCAGAGGCGATCGTGTCGCGCTCGTCGTCGGCGGCGTCGAGCCGGTCGTCGAGGGCGTCGACCTCGGACTCGACGTCGTCGACACGCTCGTCGATCCCGTCGAGAATCTCTCGCGCCGTCCCCTCGCCGTCGATGAACTCCGCGAGCGCGTCGGCGTACGCCTCGATGTCGGCCACGCTCGACTGTAAGCGGGCGATCCGCACGTCGACGCTGCGCGGCACGCCGCCCCCGAGGGCCTCCTCGATGGTCTCGATATCCTCCTCGTCGGCCGCGCCGGATCGGATCTCGGCCGCCAACGCCGCCGCGAGGCCGCCCTCGCCCGGCAGATTCGCGGTCTCGGCGTGCTCGTCCGCTGCCGTCCCATCATCAACGTCGCGCTCTCGTTCCTCGTCGAGCGGGTCCTCAGCACCCGTCTCTCCGGTGCCAGGCGCTTCGTCGGGCTCCTCGTCTATCGGTTCGGGTTCCACTTCAGTCTCCGCCTCCGTCGCTGCGCCGACCGGGTCGCCCTCGTGAGCGGTCACCGCTGCGGTGCCCTCGCTGACGGCACGGGGTTCGGGAGCGTCGGACTCGTCGTCGAGTTCCGATTCGTCGTCGACATCCGGCTCCTCCCCGTCAGCGCCGGGCTCCTCGTCGTCAGCATCCGGTTCCACGCTGACTTCCGGCGCCTCGGCGGGCTCCGCGTCGGCTTCCTCGGTCTCGTGCGCCTCAGTAGGCTCTTCCGCGGGATCTTCCGGCAACAGTTCGTCGTCTTCCGCCATCCCGGGGAGGGTCGCGCGGTCGCCGGAGAGTACCTCACGGACCGCGTCCGTGTCGCCGGCGCCGAGGACGTCCTCTATCTCCTCGCCGGCCGGGACGTGTTCGATCACCGGCGTCCCGAGGAACCCGTCGAGGTCGGGGTCGTCGTCGCGGATCCCGAACACCGTCTCGACGGTCTCGTCGGGGTCGATCACCCGTTCGAACTCCACCCGGTGGTCCTTGTACGCCGTCCAGTTCTCGCTCTCGTACTCCGGGTGGAACCCCACCCGGTCCATCGGGAACGACTCCGGGATCCGGTCGACGATACGCGCGCGCACGGGGTCCTCGCGGTGCGAGGAGAGGGTGTACATCACCGCGGGCACGGGGAACGCGTCGTCCGTGAAGGATTTCTCGACGCGGATGCCGTCCTCGTCGACGGTCGTGGCCGCCTCTGCCGTCCGTTCGCTCATACTTCACGGTCCCGGAGCAGGGGCTTAAATTCCACGGGCCGGCTTTCGTGGGTGATAACCGAACCGCCGCGGAAACGCCCGCTCGACTCCGATTTACAGGTCGATTCGGTCGCCGATCTCGACTATCTCCAGTCGGCTCGGCGACTCGTAGCTCCGCACGTGGTCGTGGAGCGCGGTCGGGTCGGCGGTCAACCCCTTCCACATGTCCCAGTGGGTCGGCACCAGCCGGTCGAGGCCGAGGTCGTTCGCGGCCGCCGCGATTTCGTTCTCGTCGCTGTACCACTTCGTCTGTACGGGCTCGCCCGTCTCCTTGTCCGGAACTGTGCCCTCGGAGCCGAACGCGAGGATCCCGAGGTCGACGTCGAATCGCTCCGCGAGCCCCGCGAACGACGGCGAGGGCTTGCTGTCCCCAGCGTGGAACACCGTCCCGGCCTCGTGTTCGATCACGTAGCCAACGGGATGCGTGGCGTCCGAGTCCTGTGTTTCGACGACGTGAACCGTGAACTCGCCGATCCGCAGCTCGTCGCCCTCCGTCACCTCGGTGAACTGGGCGTCGTCGACCGCGTACTCGTCGGTCCACGCCTCCTCCTCGCGCGCGACCGCGAGCGAGTCGTCGGGCGCGATCAGGTCGGCGTCGGTGTTCTCCAAGATTGGCGCTTGCGACGGCCCGTGAACGTGATCCGTGTGTTCGTGGGTGGCCAACACGGCGTCCGCCGTGTCCACGTCGGCCGGATCGAAGGGAACCGGGATCATCCTGATCGTCCGCGGCGGGTCGCCCGTACCGACGTACGGGTCGATCCAGAGGACGGTCCCCTCGCTCCCCTTGATCGCGAAGCCGTTACAGCCCAGGTACCACAGTGCCACCGTGTCGGGATCGGCGTCCGCGACCGCGCGCGGCAGCCAGTCGCCCCAGTCGGAGTCTGTCATATCCGGTGCTGCGTGAGCGCCGATGGTAATAATTCCGGAGTGAGCCCGAGTTCGCTCGGGTGGATCCAAATCTGTCGCATATGAGACAACAGAAATGTGCCCGAGACGGAACGTGTAAATTCTATATCGCTATATTTAATTGGGCTATCGAGCGACGGGAGAACACCCAGTCTCGAACGGACCCAGAACGGCCGCGACGGAGGTCGCTACCGTCGACGGTCACCCGCGAAAGAGGTTGACGACTTCGTCGACGACGTCCGACTCGACGGCGAGGATGTACTGCTCCGACGGTTCGAGCAGCGTGTCGGGACCGGCGAGCGACTCTCGGTCTGACGTGGAGATGAGGAGGCTCCCGGCCGGAAGGGCGATCTCGTCGAGGCGACGTCCCGCGACGGGGGCCGACTCGGCGACCGTCACCTCGATGATGTCGAGGTCGGCCGTGGGGAACACCAGCTTCCGGATCTCTTCGCCGGTGAGCATATCGGCCGCGTGGTCACCGCCGAGCGACTGCGGGAGCAGCGTGGCGTCGACGACCTCGTCGTGCCCCCCACCGGTCCGGGACTCCGACCTGGCGAGGGTCCGGATGGTCGGCGCGAGGTGGTGTGCGGTCAGACAGATCTCCATGTTCGTCTCCGTCTCGTCCGTCAGCGCCGCGATCGCGTCGGCGCGCTGGACATCGGCCTGTCTGAGGATCGACTGCTCGGTGGCGTCCCCGTGGATCACCGGCCCGAGGTACGCGTCGGCGAGCTCCTCGACGCGGTCCTCGTCGATCTCGATCAGCAACACCTCGTGCCCCTGTTCGGTGAGGTTCTCCGCGGTCTGGAGTCCGACGCGCCCGCCGCCGCCGATGACGAACCGTTTCGACTGGGCCATCGTGTCGCGACTCGGCGGCCGGCTCCTTTAATTCGACCTCGATTCCTGTGCGTCCGGAACTGGGCCGGTGGGCGCCTCACCGCGCGAGGTGTATCAGTTTCCCCCACGATTTCGAGAATCCCGAACTCACCCGAGGCATAAAGTGCAAAGAATACGGTAGCTCGGAGCGTACGATGGACGACACGGGACACGACGACCCCGACCGATGAGCGGGAGCCAGACCCGGTCCCCCGAGGCCGAACTCGGATTGCTCGACGCGACGATGATCGGCATGGGGGCGATGATCGGTGCTGGCATCTTCGTACTGACCGGACTCGCTGCGGAGATAGCCGGTCCGGCGGCGATCGTCGTCTTCGCGCTGAACGGAGTCGTCACCGCGTTCACCGGGCTCTCGTACGCCGAACTCGCCAGCTCGATCCCGAAGAGCGGCGGCGGGTACGCGTTCGTCCGGGAGATATTCGACGACCTCTCGTCGTTCATCATGGGGTGGATGCTCTGGTTCGCGTACATGATCGCCGGCGCCCTCTACGCGCTGGGGTTCGCGCCGAACTTCCTCGAACTGCTCCACGTCTACGGGGTCGTCGCCCCGCCGGACGAGATCGGGGCCGTCGCCCTTCCGGTGGTCGACGCGGCGGTCGCGCCCGCCTTCCTCTTGGCGTTCGTCGCCGTCTTCGCGTTGGTGGCGCTCAACGCCGTCTCCACGGCCGCCAGCGGAAAGGCCGAGACGGTGTTCACGGTCATCAAGGTGAGCATCCTCGTGGTGTTCGTCGGCTTCGGGGTGGCGTCGCCGATGTTCTCGGGCGCCGAGTTCCAGCCGCTGTTCCCCGCCGCCAGCGGCGCGGGCGCCGTCCTGCCGGCGATGGGGCTCACGTTCATCGCCTTCGAGGGGTACGACCTCATCACGACCGTCACCGAGGAGGTGAAGAACCCCCGAGAGAACATTCCGAAGGCGATCTTCGTGAGCCTCGCCGTGACCGTGGTCGTCTACTTGGCCGTGGTCACCGTCGCCGTCGGGACGCTCGGGGCCGACGGGCTCGCCGAGGCGGGAGAGGCCGGGATCGCCACGGCGGCGACGTCGTTCATGCCGACCGGGCTGCCGATCATCCAGAACGGGGGCGCGCTGGTCGTCTTCGGCGCGGTGTTCTCGACGCTGACGGCGCTGAACGCGGTCGTGATCGCCTCCTCGCGGGTCGCGTTCTCGATGGGACGCGAGGGGCAGCTGCTCCCCTCGTTCGGCCAGATTCACCACCGGTACGGGACGCCGTTCGTCGCGATCCTCGCGAGCGCCGTGGTCATGTTGGGCTCCGTCGCGCTACCGACCCAGAGCGCGGGCAACATGTCGAGCCTCTTCTTCCTGCTCTCGTTCGTCATCGTCAACGTCGCCGCGATCCGGCTGCGACGGGAGCGACCCGACATGCACCGGCCCTACGAGATGCCGTTCTATCCGGCTCCGCCGCTGATCGGCATCGCGCTCAACTTGGTCTTGACCGGGGTCCTCGTGGAGTACCTGCTGCGGACGGACCCGCTGGCGCTGGCGCTCAGCGCGGCGTGGATCCTGCTCGGCGGTGTCGCGTACCTCGCGCTCAACAGACTACGGGCGGACCCGGACGCGGACTCGCCGGCGACGGAGGCGACCCCCGCGCCGAACGCGGAGGACTGAACTCATGACAGGCTCACTCGACATTGTGATCGCGGGCGGCGGGCGCGTCGGCTTCCAAACGGCTGAGATCCTCGCGGACCGCGGCCACGAGGTGACGATCGTCGAACGCGACGAGCGCGTCGTCTCCGAGATCGCCGACGAGTACGTCGCGACGGTGATCCGCGGCGACGCGACGAACCCCGACATCATCGAGCAGGCGGGCATCGAGCGGGCGGACGCCGTCGCGGCGCTCACCGGAGAGACGGGGCTGAACCTCGCCGTCTGTCTGGCCGCCGCGGAGCTGTCCCCCGAGATCCGGACGGTCGCTCGCATCGACCGCGAAGCCGGCGAGGCGTACACGCGGTTCGTCGACGCGGTGTTGTTCCCGGAGCGAGCCGGCGCCCGCGTGGCGGCGAACGAGGTTGTCGGCGACGACGTCCAAACGCTGGCGGACGTGACCGGGAACCTCGACATCATGCTCGTCCGCGTCGCGGAGGGCGCGCCGGCCGCCGGCAAGTCGCTCTCGACGGTGCGGTTCCCGACCGGGGCGGTGGTCGTCTCAGCCGCAGACGCGCACCGGGTCGCCGGCTCCGACACGACGCTCACGCCGGGGAAGCGCTACGTCGTCGCCGTCGAGCCGGACGTCGCCGACGAGGTGCTGAACCTCCTTCAAGGGTGAAGAGAGCCCGGAGGCGGTCGCGGTCGCCTACCTCCGGCCGGGCGTCCACTCGGCGCCGTCGAGTTCGCGGTGGGTGAAGGGAACGGCGTCCTCGCCGCTGTAGCTGGCGACGAGGTGGCCGTCGCCCTCGAGGTAGTACTTGTACGTGGTGAGGCCCTCCAGTCCGACCGGGCCGCGGGCGTGGATCTTCCCGGTCGAGATGCCGACCTCCGCGCCGAGCCCGTAGCGGTAGCCGTCCGCGAACCGCGTGGAGGCGTTGTGGAAGACGCTCGCGGCGTCGACGCCCGTCATGAACGCCTCCGCAGTCTCCGCGTCCTCGGTGAGGATCGACTCGGTGTGTTTCGAGCCGTGGTGGTTGACGTGTTCGACCGCGGCGTAGGTGTCGTCGACGACCCTGATCGACAGTTCGAGGTCGCCGTACTCGGTGTCCCAGTCGTCGTCGGTCGCGGGGTCGACGTCGACGACCTCCCGGGTCCGCTCGTCCCCGCGCAGTTCGACGCCCGCTTCCTCGTAGCGCGCGACGAGGCCGGGGAGGAAGTCGTCCGCGACGGACTCGTGGACGAGCAGCGTCTCGACGGCGTTGCACACCGCCGGGTACTGGACCTTCGCGTCGAAGGCGACCTCCTCGGCCATCTCCAAGTCGGCCGCCTCGTCGACGTAGACGTGGCAGATCCCCTCCGTGTGGCCCAGCACGGGGATCTGCGTGGTCTCCTGAATATAGGAGACGAACTCCGAGGAGCCGCGCGGCATCACGAGGTCGACGCGGTCGTCGAGTTCGAGGAGCCGGTCGACCTCTTCGTGGGCCTCGATGAGCGCCGCCCACCCGTCCGGCAGGTCCGCGGTCGCCTCGACGATCGCCTCGTGGAGGACCCGGTTCGACTCGCTGGCTTCGCTGCCGCCCTTGAGGACGACGGCGTTGCCGGACTTCAGCGCGAGCGCCGCGATCTGGACCAAGGCGTCGGGGCGCGACTCGAACACCGTCGCGACGACGCCGATCGGGACGGCGACCCGGTACAGCTCCAAGTCCTCGTCGAGCTCGCGCGCCGACAGCGTCTCGCCGAGCGGGTCGTCCTGCTCTGCGACGGACTCGACCATCGACGCTATCTCCTCGACCTTCGTCGCGTCGAGCTTCAGGCGGTCGACGAGGGCCTGCGTGTACTCGCCGTCCGCGAGCATCGCCTCGGCCTCCTCGACGTCGACGGCGTTCGCCGCCAAGATCTCGGCCTCCCGCTCGCGGATCTCGTCGGCGATCGACCGAAGCGCCTCGTTCCGCGTCGCCTCGTCGGCGTTCGCGAGCCGCAGGGCCGCTCGCTCGGCCCGGCGTGCCAGTTCGTCGGTGCTCCCTTCCACGTCCGTGGTGTGGCTCTCACTCATGTTCGTCACCCGTCTTCGGCACGAATAGCGTGCCCGTCGGCTTACCCGCTGCGATCTGCGCTAACACGTCGCGTTCGGCCGATCCCGCGATGATCGCCGGGATTCCGTTACGGCTCACGTCGTGGGCGCCCTCAACCTTCGTCCGGATGCCGCCGAAGTCCGTCTCGGTGCCGTCGCCGACGATCTCGCGGAGCCGCTCGTAACCGTCGTCGACCGCCTCGATCAGCTCCGCGCCGTCGTCGCGCTTCGGGTTCCCGGTGTAGACGCCGTCGACGTCGGTGAGCGTCACGAGGAGGTCGGCGTCGAGCCCGATCGCGATCGACGCCGACAGCATGTCGTTGTCGCCGATCCGTAGCTCGTCGGTCGCCACCGCGTCGTTCTCGTTGACGACCGGAACGACCCCCCACGACAGCAGCGTCTCGACGGTGTTGGTGAAGTTGTCGAAGCGCTCGGGCGCGTCGAGGTCGGTCCCGGTCACGAGTATCTGCGCCACGTCCTGGTCGAACCGCTCGAAGCTCTGCGTGTAGTGACGCATCAGCAGCCCCTGCCCCACCGTCGAGAGCGCTTGGCTCTCCGCGATGGAGTCGACGCCGTCGCGCGACTCCGGCCCCTCGTCGAGCCGGCCCGTCCCGGCGCCGACGGCCCCCGACGACACCAGCACGATCTCCGTGCCGCGCTCGCGGAGGTCCATCACGTCGGCGACGAGCTTGTCGAGCTTCACGCGGTCGAGCCGGGAGTCCTCGTCGGTCAGGGAGTTCGTTCCCGCCTTGACGATCACGCGGTCGGCCGCGGCCGCCTCCCGTCGGGCCGCCTCGACCCGCTCGCCGTCGGTCGCGCCGACCCGCTCGACGCCCGCGTCTTCAGGCATCGTCGAACTCCGCGGCGAGTTCGCGGGACCGGCGCTCTGCGGCCGCGACGGCGTCCTCGACCGCCGCGTCGGCGTCGCTGTCCCACAGCACGTCCATCCCCTCTATCGTCGTCCCGTTGGGCGAGCAGACCGCGTCGATAAGTTCGTCGACGCTGCGGTCGTCGCGCAACACCGTCTCCGCGGCGCCCTTGAACGTCTGCGCGGCCAGCGTCTCCGCCTGCTCGGGGTCGAGCCCGCTGTCGATCCCGCCCTGCTTCATCGCGTCGATCAGGTAGAAGGTGAAGGCGGGTCCGCTGCCGTTGACCGCCGTCGAGACGTGCATCAGCGACTCGTCGACCTCGACGAACTCGCCGACCGCGTCGAGCATGGCGCGGACCTCGTCGGTGAGGCCCTCGTTCGTCGCCGCCGCGGCCATGTCCCCAGTCTCCGCCGCGAGGTTGGGCATGATCCGGACGACGGGCGCCTCCGTGCGCTCGGCGACGAACTCGCGGGGGAGCCCCGCGGCCAGCGTCACGATATGCTGGTCAGCGCGGAGTTCCAGGTCGTCGAGGACGGCCGGCGCCACGTCGGGCTTCACCGCGAGGACGACGATGTCGGCGTCGCGCGCCGCCGACACGTCGTCGGTCGTCTCGTCGACGGCGTCTTCGATCGCGGCGAGCGCCTCGGGGTCGAGGTCGATCGCCGTGAGGTGGTACCCCTCCGCGCGGGCGAGGCCCCGCAGCAGGGCGCCCCCCATGTTCCCGCAGCCGATAACGCTCACTCGAGTCATTTGCCTCTACGGAGGCGGTCGGGGGGCATACCAACTGCGGTTTTCGCAATTTTCCGAGACCGGCGGCCAGTCGGCCGCTCGGCGCCGCCTACAGCAGCTCCGCGTACAGCGAGCGGTACCGGTCGGCGATCGCGTCGAGCGCGAACGCCTCGCTGCGTGCGGCGGCGGTCGCGCCGAGTTCCGCCCGGCGGTCGGCGTCGCGAAGCTCGTCTATCGCGTCGACGAACCCCTCGACGTTGTCGCCGGGGGCGTCGGTGACGCCCGCGCTCGCGGCGCCGTCTCCGCCGCCCTCGCTGTCCACCTTCAGGCACTCCTCGCCGGCTTCCAGCCACGAGAACGTCTCGATGTCGCGCACGACGAGGGGTTTCCCGGCCGCCATCGCCTCCAGCAGCGCGATCCCCTCGTTCTCCTCGTGGGTCGGGAAACAGAACACGTCGCCCGCGGCGTACGCGCCCCGGATGTCGTCGACGAACCCCGTGAACGTACAGTTCGACGGCGCCTCGTCGATGAGTCGCTTCGTCTCGCGGCCCTTCAGCGACCGGTCGACGTGGCCGAACCACGCGAAGTCGACGTCTGGCATGCGGTGGGCCGTCTCGACGAACGTCTCCAGCCCCTTCCGCTTGATCACGTGGCCGACCATGAACACCGTCGGCGGGTCGAGGTCGTAGCGCTCGCGGTACTCCCCCTCCAGCGACTCGAACCCGTCGAGCTTCTCGCGGTCGACGCCGTTCGAGACGACCGTCGTCGGCACGTCGGTGTATCCGCGGATCACGTCGCGGTTGTACTCCGAGGGGCAGACGAGCCGGTCGGCGAGCCCGTACGCGCGCCGGAGGTACGGCTTGAGGGGGCGCGCGAGCGCGTTCGTAAATCGGAAGCTGTCGCCGAAGTCCTCGGCGGTGACGTGCGTGTGCGCGACGACTGGGATGCCCGCCTTCCGAGCGCGGCGCGCGTACCAGACCGAGCGCGGCCCCATCAGATTGAGGTGGAGAACGTCGGCGTCCAGCGTCGGCTCCGTGGTGTACTCGATCCCCGCCAGATCGAACATCTTCCGCTGGTGGTCGACGGACGCCGCCATGCCACCGGTGACGTGCTCCTCGAACTCGAAGTAGTGGCTGACCTTCATCGGTGGAGGACCGCTCGCGGCCGCCGCGCTGCGTCGGTGCCTTCGGCGCCGTTCCGGCCGATCACTCGACTTCCAGCCACGGGACCTCCATCAGCGCGGGGATGTACGTCTCGATGTGGTGCTCCCAGACTCCCTCCTCGCCGAACGCCTCGCCGTGGTCCGCGGTGACGACCACGTCGCCGTCGAGTTCCTCGACGAGTTCCGACACGCTCTCCAAGGCGATCCGGAGGTTCTCCTCGTACATGCTCAGGGCCGTGACGCGGGTGCCGTCTTTCACGAGGTCCTTCGGGTCGAGTTCGAGCCACAGGCCGGCCTTCTGCGCGAACTCGCTGTCGTCCAGCCGGCTCTCGATCTTCGGCCGGACGGTGTCGCTGAGCGAGGAGAGCAGCCCGCCGTCGTCGTCGCCGGCACCGTCGGCCGCCTCTTCCTCTCCCTGCTCTCTGATCCCCTTCTGTATCTGCTTGAGCTTCTGTCCCTTCCCGCGGGAGAGGTAGGGGGCGTGCGGCTGCATGTAGTGGAGGACGGTCCGGTCGGCGCGCTCGACGGCGTCCTGATTGCGGTGGAACGCGTCCGCGAGCCCTTCCGGCGGGACCGTCCCGAGGTCGTCGTCCCAGTCAGTCTTCCAGACGTCGTGGATGTCGCTGATGTGCTCCGAGGCCGTCCACTCGTAGTCGCAGCTGGCGCCCCACTTCAGCTCGTTCAGCGGGATCCCGAGGTCGTTGATGAACGGGTTCCCGGAGAAGTACGCGATGTCGTGGTCGCCGGTGAACGTGCGGTAGGCCCACTCCGGCGTCGACGAGCCGACGCTCTCGCGCTTTTCGAGCGTCCCGTCGAGGTACTCGTCGTACACGTCCGCGAACACGTCGTACCGGCACGCGTCGAGCACCAGACAGTAATCCCACTCCGACTCGAGGAACCGCTGGTCTTCCATTGGGTGGGTCGTCGGCCCGGCGGTACGTATGTATTCTCATTCTTGCTACCGGGCGGCGCGCCCCGCGGCTCGACGCGAACCGCGGGCCCGCGAGGGGAGGAGAACCTCAGGGAGAGGCGAAAATCCGGCCCCGCGGCGGCCGCGAAGCAGACGTTTCAAGTTCGCTACCGACCCACCCCGTCTATGGAAGGCCCACAACGGCGCGCGCTGATCCTCGGGGCGGGCGGCGCGGTCCTCCTCCTCGCGGTGCTGTTCGTCGTCGTCGGGGTCGACCGCGTCGTCGACGCGCTCGCCCGCGCCGATCCGACGCTCGTCGCGGCGGCCGCCGGGCTCGGCCTCTGCTGGCTCACGGCGTGGAGCCTCATGCTCCGCGCCGTGTTGGGCGCGCTCGACGTCGAGATGTCGGTCTGGACCGCGTTCCTCGTGTACAGCGGCGCCGCCTTCGCGAACAACGTCACCCCGTTCGGACAGGCGGGCGGCGAGCCGGTCGCCGCGGCGCTCATCTCGAAGGTGGGCGAGGCGCGGTACGAGACGGGGCTCGTGGGCATCGCGAGCGTCGACGTGCTCAACGTCGTCCCCTCGGTGTCGCTCGTGTTCCTCGGCGTGGGGTCGTACGCGGCCACCACCGCGGTCGGCGACCGCGTCGGGTTCGCCGTCGCGAGCGCGGTCGCGCTGATCGCCGCCATCGTCTCTGCGATCGCCTTCGTCTGGCGCTACCGCGTCGCCGTCGTCGACCGCGTCCCGGGCGCGATCGGCCCGTTCCTCGGCCGGTTCGACCGGTTCGACGCCGAGACGATCGAGGCCGGGCTCGCCGACCGGCTGGGGAACTTCTTCGCCGACATCGAGCGCGTCGGCACCGACCGCCCGCGGCTCCTCGGGATCGTCGCGCTCTCGCTCCTCGGCTGGCTCTTTCAGGCGGCCGCGCTCACGGTCGCGTTCGCCGCGATCGGTCACCCGATATCGCCGCTGATCCCCGTCTTCGTCGTCCCGCTGTCGTACGTGGCGGGCGCGACGCCGCTCCCCGGCGGACTCGGGGGTATCGAGGCCGCGCTCGTCGGCCTGCTCGTCCCCACGACCGGCGTCGCCGCCTCTGCGATCACCGCCGCAGTCCTTGTCTTCCGCGGCGCGGTCTACTGGCTCCCGATGGTGATCGGCGGCGCGTCCGCCTCCGCGCTGGGCGTGGAGGCGTTCGAGTAGTGGTTTCTCCGGTTCGAGTAGGGCGTGGGGCTCACGGGCGTTCGGTTTACACCGAGCGACGACGCAGCAGCGCGCCCAGCGCGAACGCCGCGCTCCCGAGCGTGAGCGCGAGGGCGAGCGCGACGACCGGGCCGAGTTTGAGTCCAGCCAGCAGTTCCGCGCGGGGGTCCAGAGCGACCGCCGACGGACGCGGCACCGCGTGCCCGCCGTCGCCGAGCGTATCGCCGTGGGCGAGCGCCGCGAGCGGCGGGACGACGAAGATCCAGAGGCTCGCGAGGAACACCGATCCCCAGCCGGCGAGGAGGCCGCTCCGGTGACGGCCGGCGTACCCGGCCGCGACGACCGCGACGCCGACGAGAGCCGCCCAGAGCGGGTACCGCCCGGCGGTCCGTATCGGCTCGACTGGGAGCGCGATCAGGGCCGACGCGGCGACGGAGGCGACGGCGACCGCGCCGAGCGCGCGGGTGGCGGTCCGGCCCGTGCCGACGAGGGCGTTCGAAGGCACGGTTCGCGCTTGCGGCGGGAGGCAAAAAGCGCTCTGGCGACGCCGAGAGATCGCAGTCACGCGCGGCGGCGGACCCTCAGAAGAACAGCCAGAGTATGAGCAGCGCGTACAGCGTCACGAGTGAGATGAGCGTCAGGCGGATGAGGATGTTGACGCTGAACACGAGCCCGTTGTAGTCGTTCTTCAAGAGCTTCACCGGCTCGGTGCGGCGGCTCTCGAACCCGACCGTTGCGGGCGCGACATCGTCGACGGCGCGGTCGACCGCGCGCTCGATGGCGTCGGTGTCGGACTCGCGCATGTTCGCAAGCTCGTGGATCGACGCGTGCGTGTCGGTCGAGAAGGGGATCACCGCGTCGAACTCGTCGCGGTACGCGTCCGCGGTCGCCCGCACGTCCGGGGTGAGCCCGTTCGTGTCGACGCCGATCCAGAGGACCTCCTGCCCGTCGACGGACTCGACCATCGCGAGCGCGTCCTGTCCGGTCCGCGACACCTCGAACCCGGCGGCGTAGTCGTCGACGAGGGGCGCGTCGGCGAGCCGGTCGCGGAAGTCGTCGAACGCGCGCTTCAGGCGGTCGGCCTCGGCGGAGCCGTACTGTATCTCGACGTCCGGCCCGTTCTGGATGTCGTGCCTGTGCTGGTCGATCAGCAGCACCTCGTCGTGGTCGACGTCGCGCATGAACACGCCGGTGTCGTAGTCGTCGATCCCCTCTCCGTGGAGGACGATCACTTCCTTGTCGCCGATCCGGCGGCCGTGGAATCTGACGTCCGCGTACCCCTCCCGCTCGCCGTAGGACTCCGTGACGAGCCGGGAGGCGCGGTCGGTCAGGTCCGGCGCCGCGACCGCGTCGAGGATCCGCTCCGCGTCCGCCGGGTTCGAGAGGTCCTCCTTGTGGGTACACGGGACGTGGAAGAAGAACCCAGTCGAGCCGTCCGCGGGGGTCTCGACTCCGCCGTCCGCGGTGCCCCCGCCGTCGCCGTTGAGCGCGTCGATCAGGTTCCCGCTCAGCTGGCCGCCGCCGAACCCGCCGAGCGGACCGGGGTGGACCCACGGCGCCGCGACCGTGAGGCGGTCCCCGTTGTCGACCGCGAACGTCTCCACGGACGGGCGGGCCTCGACGCCGAGGTCGAGCGACTCCCGGTCGTTCCGGAGCAGCCCGGAAGTGAGCGCGAACGCGGAGACGTCGGTGTTGCTCCTGATCAGGTAGTCGACGACGACGAGGACCAAGACGAGGAAGCCCGCCGCGATGAGCAGCGAGGCGAACGCGAACACGTGGCGGTACGTCGAGAAGCCGAAGTCGCTGCCGCCGAGCGCGTAGAAGGCCGCGATGAGCAGGGCCGGTTCGGCGAGCGACGCGAGGAGAATGCGGTCGGAGCGGTCGATCCCCGTCGAGACGACCAGCACGAGGATGTTGATCAGGTACAGCGTGATGAAGCTCAGCCAGATGATACTCCACGCGTTCCCGACGTTATCCGCCCCGGAGAGCACCAGTGCGTACACGAACAGGACGAACTGTGCGGTGAGCGCGAGGAAGTAGCTCCACGACCGGGGGTAGCCGTCGAGGACGCGTGGGAACAGCTCCGCGGCGACGACGAACGGGACGAAGAAGATGAGGACGGCGACGGGGACGATGCGAGACGGGTCCGGAGCCAACGGCGTGAAGAGCGTCAGCGCCGCGACCGTCGCGCTCCCGTATACGGCGCTGAGTAGGACGAGCGCGGCCGCCTGAATCCGGAGCCGAGGCACCGAGAACACGAATCGCTGGAATGCGTCGACGTTGTCCGCGCCCATCTACGCGGTCACCCCGTATATCGACTCGAGCTCGTCTATCGTCTGTTCCACCGAGAACCGCTTGACCGCGGAGCGGGTGTCCCTGTCGCCGTCGAGGCAGTCGCGGACCGCGCGCTCCATGTCGTCGAGGTCGCCGAACGCGAAGCGGGCGCCGTTCTCGGGACCGATCGTCTCGTCGAACGGCGCTACGCCCGCGGCGGCGACCGGGGTGCCGCAGGCGTTCGCCTCCAGCGTCGAGAGGCCGAGCGTGTCGCAGGTCGACGCCGTGACGAAGACGTCGAGCGCGGCGTAGAAGCCGGGGAGTTCCTCCCGCGGGAGGAAGTCGTGGAACCGGACGTTCTCGGGCGCATCGGCCTCCAACTCCGCGCGGACGGGACCTTCGCCGACCAGTTCGAACCGGACCTCGGGGAGCCGCTCGGCGAGCCGCAGGATCTCGTCGACGTTCTTCTTGTGGGTCATCCGGCCGCTGTACCCGACCACCGACGCGTCGGGCGCGGTCGGGCCGCCGTCGGTCGCGAGCGCGGCCACCCGGGCGCCCTCGCGCGGGCGGAACCGGTCCATCTCGATCCCGACGGGAAGCTGGTACGGCTCCACGTCGCGACGGATCCGCGAGGTCGAGGCCGTGACGCAGTCGAACGCCTTCAGGAGGCGGTTCTCGTAGCCGACGTACGCCCGTCCGGCCAGCGACGCGAGGCGCTCCGACTTGAGCCCCTGAACGAAGTAGTCCTCGACGGGGGTGTGGTGGGTGTACACCGATCTCGCGCCGTACCGCTTCGCGTACCGGAGCCCCATCAGGCCGGTCGATGCCGGGCCGTGACAGTGGACGATGTCGAGGTCTGGGAGCGTCGACAGGCGGCGGTAGGTCGGGAGGCGGTACTGTCGGTAGAAGGGGTTCGGCAGCGACGGGACCGGTATCTCCCGCTCGTCCGGCTCGTGGCTGCTCTCCGGATACACGACGTACACGTCGTGGCCCCGGGACTCGAGGCGGTCGCGCCACGCCTGAATGGTGTAGGTGACGCCGTCGATGCCGGGGAAGTAGCTGTCGGTGAAGAAGCCGATGTTCATGGTCGCGTCTGTCGGTCGGGGGGGTGCCGGCGGCCGGAGCCGGCGCAGAGGGGGCTGTCGGCGGGGACTGCGCCGGCCGGAGCGGGGCTCGGGTCGTCGTCCGCGCCGACGGCTACTGCGAGTACCACGGTTGTTCGCCGAGTTCATCACCTGACCGCTTCAACATTTTCATTTCCGGAGACGGCGCTCCGGGGCCGGCAGCGGGCGGAGCGCGCCGACCCCGCGCGCTTAATCCGTCGGCCCCCGAATCGACGGGCATGATCACGACCGACCGCATGGCGGCCGTCGACGCCAACGCGGCCGCGCTCGGCGTGCCCCGGAAACAGCTGATGGAGTCGTCCGGCAATGCGATCGCCCGCGAGGTGCGGGCCGTCGCAGAGCCCGGCGCGACCGTCCCGCTCGTCTGCGGCCGCGGGAACAACGGCGGCGACGCCCTCGTCGCGGCCAGGTTCCTCGACGAGTACGACGTCGCGGTCGCCCTCCTCGGCCGCCCGGAGACGATCCGGACGGACATCGCGCGAGAGAACTGGGAGGCCCTCGAAGCAGCCGAGATACCGGCCGAGACCGTCACGGACTCCCGCGATTTCGACCTCACCCGTCCCGACGGCGACGATCCGGACGTGATCGTCGACGCGATGCTTGGCTCGGGCGTCTCGGGCGGCCTCCGCGAACCGGAGCGGACCGCCGCGGCGGCGATCAACGCGAGCGACGCGCCGGTGGTCGCGGTCGACGTTCCCTCCGGAATCGACGCCGACACGGGCGAGCCGACGGGGGGGTCGGAGTCGACCGCCGACGGCGGAGAGGCGGTCGCCGTGAACGCCGACCGCGTGGTGACGTTCCACGACGAGAAGCCCGGGCTGGCCTCGCTCGACGCCGAGGTCACGGTCGCCGACATCGGGATACCCGCCGCCGCGGAGCGGTTCACCGGGCCGGGCGACCTGCTCGGACTGGACCGCGACCCGGACTCGCACAAGGGCGACAACGGCGAGGTGCTGATCGTCGGCGGGGGGCCGTACACCGGCGCGCCGACGCTGTCGGCGCTCGCCGCGCTCCGCGCTGGCGCCGACCTCGTCCGGGTGGCCTGTCCCGAGTCCGTCGCGAGCGAGGTTCAGGGGTTCTCCCCGAACCTCATCGTCCGCGCGCTGCCGGGCGACCGCGTCGGGCCCGCCCACGTCGACCGGGTCGCGTCGCTCGCGGCCGGGGTCGACACCGTCGTCCTCGGGCCGGGCTTCGGGGGCGGCGACGGGACCGAGGCGTTCGTCCGCGGGTTCCTGACGGCCTACGCGGGCCGTGCGGTCGTCGACGCGGACGCGCTCCGAATCGTCCCCGACGTCGACACGGACGCCGACCTGATCTGTACGCCGCATCAGGGTGAACTCGTCGGCATGGGCGGCGAGACGGCGTCTGATCCCACCGAACGCACCCAACTGGTCCGCGAGTTCGCGGCCGAGGTGGGCCACACGCTGCTCGTGAAGGGCGCGGTCGACGTGATCGCCGACGGCGACGACGTCCGGCTGAACCGCACCGGGAACCCCGGGATGACCGTCGGCGGGACCGGCGACGTGCTGGCGGGGACGGTCGGCGCACTGGCGGCCGTGACCGAACCGTTCCGCGCGGCCGCAGTCGGCGCGTACGTCGTCGGGCGCGCGGGCGACGCGGCCGCCGAGGCGAACGGCAGCGGACTGGTGGCGACGGACTTACCCGACCGGCTGCCGGAGGCGATGCGTAATGAGTGAGGAGGAGGAAAACGGCGGGGGCGCCGGACCGAGCGCGGATTCCGCGGGGACGGACGCGCTGACCCACACCGACGACTCCGGCGACGTCCAGATGGTCGATGTCGGCGCGAAGCCCGACAGCAGCCGGCGAGCGGTCGCTCGCGGCGAGATCCGGCTGACGCCGGAGACGGTCGCCGCGGTCGAGGCCGACGCGGTCGAGAAGGGCGACGTGCTCGCGACCGCCCGGATCGGTGCCGTTCAGGCCGTCAAACACACGTGGGAGACGATCCCGATGTGCCACCAGATCCCGATCACGAACGTGGACACCGAGTTCGCGGTCGGCGACGACCGGATCGAACTGACGGTCGCGGTCGAGACCACCGGGAAGACGGGCTGCGAGATGGAAGCGCTGGAGGGCGTCACGACCGGCCTCAACACCGTCTGGGACATGGTGAAGGCGGCCGAGAAGGACGCCGACGGCGGGTATCCGGACACGCGGATCGCGGACGTGGAAGTGGTCGAAAAGCGGAAGGAGCGCGTCGACGCTTAGCCGCGCCCCGGAAGGTTGCCGCGGACCCCGCTCAGCGGTCGAGGAACGGCGGGATCACGACCTCGGCGCGCTTCTCGTCGCCGCGCACGACGACGCTCACCTCGGTGCCGGCGTCGGCGAACGACTTGTGGAGGTAGCCGAGTCCGATCGGCTCGTCGAGCGTCGGGCTCATCGTCCCGGAAGTCAGCTTCCCGACGCGCGTGAGGTCGCCGTCGGTGACGGCGTACCCGTTCCGGGGGACGCCCCGTTCGAGCAGCCGGACCCCGACGAACTTCTCGTCGACGCCCTCTCCCTTCTGGGTCTCCAGCGCGTCGCGGCCGACGAACTCGGTGTCGAGCTTCACGACGAAGCCGATCCGCGCCTCGTAGGGCGTTCTGGGTTCGTTCTCGGGATCGAAGTCCTGTCCGGAGAGCAGGAATCCCATCTCGGTGCGGAGCGTGTCGCGGGCGCCGAGTCCGCACGGTTGCGCCTCGCGGTCGTCGACGAACGCGTCCCAGACGGCCTCGGCATCGTCGGCGGGACACATCAACTCGAAGCCGTCCTCGCCGGTGTAGCCGGTGCGCGCGACCCAGCTTTCGGTGCCGGCCACGGCCGCCGTCGTCGCCTCGAACTTCGAGAGGTCGACGACGCGGTCGCGCGGCGTCGCCTCGTCGAGGGCGTCGGCCGCGTCGGGGCCCTGGACCGCGAGCATCGCCCAGTCGTCGGTGGCGTTGGCGACGGTCGCGTCGAGGTCCCACTCGTCGCGGTGGGCGGTCCACCGGTCGTACATCTGGCCGTCGTGGCCCGCGTTCGGCACGAAGAGGTACGCGGGGTCGCCGCTCGGCGCGTCGAGGTCGCCGTCGTGGGCGTCTTCGAGGTCCGCGAGCGAGGCGGCCGCCTCGCCGGCCGCGGTGCCGTCGGGGAGCCGGTAGACCACAGTGTCGTCGAGCAGCACGCCCTCCTCGTTCGTGATCGCGGCGTATTGGGAGTCGCCAGGGTCGAGCGCGCGGACGTCGTTGGTCGTGAGCCGGTTCATGAGGGCGGTCGCGTCCGGGCCGGACACCTCGACCTCGCCCATGTGCGAGACGTCGAAGACGCCGACCGACTCGCGGACCGCGGCGTGTTCGGTGCGGATCGAGTCGAACTCGACGGGCATCTGCCAGCCGCCGAAGTCGGTGAACTTCGCGCCGCGCGCGTCGTGGGCGTCGTGGAGCGGAGGGAGGCGATCGGTCATACTCGCACCTCTCCGGGACGAACCTAAGGCTTTGTGACATCGGCGGTCCGCTCGGCGAGGGCGTCGCGTCCGGGGCGGTCGTCGCCGGACCCCGGACCGTCCCGTCCGACAGCCTCAAGCGGTCGCCGGTCCCCGTATCGGGCGTGAGCAGCCGTCGCCCCGATCGGACCGGTCTCGTCGCACCCGCGGTCGCGGTCCTCCTGATCGCGCTGCTTCTCGGCGCGCTCGTCGGGACCTGGCCGCCGTTCGTCGCGGTCGAGAGCGGGAGCATGGCGCCCGGCGTCGAGCGCGGCGACCTCGTCGTCGTCACCGCGACCGACCGGGCGCCGTGGGGCGACCTCTCGACCCACGCCGATCCGGAGGCGCCGACGCGCCTCGGCGAAACGGGCGACGTGGTCGTCTACACGGTTCCGGGCGCCGGGGGGAGACCGGTGTTCCACCGCCTCGCGTTCCCCGTCGAGGCCGGCGAGGACTGGACGGAGCGCGCCGACCCGTCCCTCCTCGCCGGCGACTGCGCGGAACTGACGACGTGTCCCGCGCCCTACGACGGGTACGTCACGCGCGGCGACGCGAACGGGCTGTACGACCAGAGCGCCGGCATCGCGCCGGTCGTCCCCGAGGAGTGGATCGCCGGCAAGGCATTGTTCGCAGTGCCGAACCTCGGCTGGATCCGCGTGGGGATCGACGCGGCGGCAGCCCGGTACGGCGGCGTCGCGACCGGTGTCGTCCTAGTCGGATCGGCCGGGCTGGCCGGCGGAGTCGGCGCGCTACTTTTGGGTGGGCTTCGGCGGAGAGGACGGCGGTAAATCGGCTCTGTGGCAGGGGAGATACGCTGTTTAAATACTCGGAACGGCAGCGGAGATACTGATAATCAGCAGTGCGGTCGGCGCGCGCCTCCGAGTGGCCGCAGGCCACGAGTAGTGAGAGACCGGAGGTCTCTCAGACAGCCGGCGGCGAAGCCGCCGGCGAGAGCGCGTGCGAGGGAGGCGCGGTCGCCGGAGCAACGCGGAGGCGACCGCAACGAGGCTGGGGAGGTGTGAGGTGCGGGGCTGTGCGGTGCGGGGTGGGACTCAAAGGGGCAGTCGCGAGGACAGCACAGGCGACGCAAGCACCGCAGGAACGAGCGTAGCGAGTGACAAGGAGCGCAGCGAGCGTGTGCTGTCCTCGCGACTGGGGCTTTGTCGGTGTCCTCCGCGGTGGCAATAACGTGGTACTAAGCGGCTGATGCGTTAGAAGCGCTCACCGTGGAACCGTCGCCCGTTTATAAAATTCGTCCGACGAAACCACTTACCCGCTATTTTGTTGAGGCCGATTCGGCGTCCGTCTCGTCGCCGTCACGTCCGGCAGCATCGTCCTCGTCACCGTCGAGCGTCACCGACCCGTTGGCGGCGTTCCGCAACGCGTCCGAGCGGCCGAACTCGCCGGGCGCGATGGCGAGCGTCCGGATCCCGTAGCCGTTCGCGGTCTCGACGACGGGCTTGAAGTCCGTATCACGGGAAGCGATCGCGAGGGTGTCCATCCGGCCCTCGGCCGCGAACCGCGCGGCGTCGACCGCGAGCTTCACATCCACGTCGCCGCTCGTGATCACGACCTCGAAGCCGCGCGCCTCGGCGGCCTGAATGAGCCCCGGCGTCGCGTGCTCGTCGAGGTAGAGCCGGGTGATCACCAGCGGGCCCTCGGCCTCGCCGGCCCGCCGCACGTCGTCGAGGTCGACGTCGAACTCCTCGCGCAACACGTTGGGGCCGTCGACGAACAGCGCCACGCCGCCGGCGTCTACGTCCGTCACGCCGTCCGCGTCCCTCACGGATTCGGCGGTCGGCTCGCCCTCCGGCCCGTCGCCTCGGTCCATGGCCGCCCTTCGCCGCCGCCGGGAATAGGTATGTTGATCCGCCGCGGTCTCGGAGCGGTCGTCCCAGAACCCGTCTCGATACGTCGCGTGTACAGTAATCGACCGAATTCCTCACGATCGTTGAGGAGTTTAACACCTTATATCGATATTACGACCTGACTCACGTCCGTAGTGGGTATACGGAGAATTGAAGTAGGGTGTCCAAGAATAACGAGATAAGATGTCACAATCGAACGCGTACACCGTCATTTCCGCACAGAACGATCATGATTGTACCACGGTACGTGCCCATCCGCGCAACGAGACGTACCACGTCGTCGAGTACGCCGACGAGGACGCCCGCGAGCGCGTGGCCGACCTGCCGGTGGGCTCGGTCGTGAAGATGGAGCTGTCGCGCGCCGGCCGCCGCAGCAACGTCTGGTGCGCCGAGTCGGTCAAGACCGCGCAGACCGACGGCGGGACGAGCGACGCGTAATCCGAGTGGACCGCGGTGAGGTGGAAATTCGGATTTGTTGAGATCCTCTAGCATAAGTGACCGACTGCGTTGCGGAGAACACCGGCAAAACCCCTGCCGCGAGGACTCGCGCGGCTCGCTCCGGTCCTCACTCGGTCGCTCACTCCGTTCGCTCTCTCGTTGTGGTCCTTGCGCCGCCGCGCTTCGCCCTCGCGGCAGCGTGGCGCGACGCGCCACGAGCAACCGGCGGCGGAGCCGCCGGTGACTGCTCATTTGAGTCCCACTCCGCCCAGCACAGCACCGCAGCCTCACGCCTCCCCAGCCTCGCCGCTCGCTCCCTCCGGTCGCTCGCGGCGTCCCTCGCGCGTACCCCTCGCGCCCGATGGGCGCTCGGAGGCACGCGCCACGGCCTATGTTAAATCCGAAAACGACTGCTTGTTTCGTCTATAAGTCCCGCGTAAGTCGCGGGTTCGTCACTGCGCCGTCCGCGGCGGAGGCGAAGTCGCGGCCGTACTTCGCGAGGATGCCGCCCTCGTATGGCGGTTCGGGCGCGTCCCACGCCTCGCGTCGCTCCTCCAACTCCTCGTCCGAGAGGTCCACCTTCAGGTCGCGTTCGGGGATGTCGACGGTGATGTGGTCCCCGTCCTCGATGAGGCCGATCGGGCCGCCCGCGGCGGCCTCGGGCGCGACGTGGCCGATCATCGGGCCGCGGGTGCCGCCCGAGAAGCGGCCGTCGGTGAGCAGCGCCACGTCGTCCTCGTGGCCTGCGCCGACGACGGCGGCGGTGACGCCGAGCATCTCGCGCATTCCGGGCCCGCCGCGGGGCCCCTCGTTGCGGATGACGATCACGTCGCCGGACTCGATACCGCCCGACTGGACGTACTCCATCGCCGCCTCCTCGTTCTCGAACACGCGGGCGGGCCCCTCGTGGTAGAACTCGTCGTCGCCGGTCACCTTCAGCACCGAGCCGTCCGGCGCGAGGTTGCCGTCGAGGATCTTGATCGCGCCCTCCTCCTCCTTCGGGTCGTCGACGGTGTAGAGGAAGTCGGCCTCGATCGCCTCGTCGTCAGGCAGGTCGCCCTGCTCTTCCAGCGCCGCGATCTCCTCGGCGAGCGTCCGACCCGTCACGGTCATCGCGTCGCCGTGGAGCAGGTCGGCCTCCAGCAGGCGCCGGAGCACGACCGGCACGCCGCCGATCTCGTGGAGGTCGTTCATCACGCTGGTCCCGCCGGGCTGGAGGTCCGCTATCTTCGGGGTGCGCCGCGATATCTCGTCGAAGTCCTCGATCGAGAGGTCGACGTCGGCCTCCCCCGCGAGCGCGAGCAGGTGGAGGACGGCGTTCGTCGACCCGCCCATCGCGGTCTGGGCCGCGATCGCGTTCTCGAACGACTCGCGCGTGAGGATGTCCGAGGGGCGGCGGTCGTTCTCGATACAGTCCATCGCCAGCTCGCCGGCGCGCTCGGCGACCGCGTAGCGCTCCTCGTCCTCGGCGGGCGGGGAGGCGGAGCCGAGCGGCGCCAGCCCGAGCGCCTCCGAGAGCGACGCCATCGTGTTCGCGGTGAACATCCCGCCGCAGGAGCCCGCGCCGGGGCAGGCGTTGCGCTCCAAGTCGTCGAGCTCGTCGGCGTCCATGTCGCCCTGCGCGTACGTGCCGACGCCCTCGAACACCTGGACGATGGTCACGTCCCGGCCGTCGTGTTGGCCGGGCATGATCGAGCCGCCGTAGAGGAAGACGCTGGGGAGGTCGGTCCGGATAGCGGCCATCATCATCCCGGGGAGGTTCTTGTCGCAGCCCGCGACCGTCACCAGCGCGTCCATGCGCTCGCCGAAGGAGACGAGTTCGACGGAGTCGGCGATGACCTCCCGCGAGATGAGGCTCGCCTTCATCCCCTCGGTCCCCATCGAGATGGCGTCCGAGATGGTGATCGTCCCGAACTCGATAGGCATGCCGCCCGCGGCGTCGATGCCGTCGAGCGCGGCGTCCGCCACGTCGTCGAGGTGGACGTTACACGGCGTGATGTCGGCCGCTGGGTTCGGCACGCCGATGATGGGCGAGGAGAGGTCCTCGTCGTCGAACCCCATCGCGCGAAACATCGCGCGATGCGGCGCTTTGTCCGGCCCCTCGGTCACCTCGCGGCTCCGCAGTTCTCCTTCTTTTCCGCCGGCGAATCGGTCCGTGTCCTCCCGGCGACGCCGCCGCTCGTCGTCGTCGGATTTCGGCTGCTGTTCGCTCATACCCGACCCTGTCGCTCGGGGGTCTTAAACGACCGCGTCGGGGCGAGGGTTGCTCGGTGAGACGAACTGGTTCGGGGCGGGGTTGCCGACCGATCGTCTCTCACACTCGCGCCTTCAGTTCGACCCGGTAGCCGAAGGGGTCGCGGACGTACACCGCGCACGCCTCGCCGGTCGCACCGAGCGGCGAGTCGAGCGTCTTCTCGACCGCGACCCCGGCGTCCGCGAGTTCAGACTCGATCTCCTCGACCGACTCCTCGACGACGACCGCGACGTGGTCGTAGTTCGTCTTCGTCGGCGCCTCGAACTCGCCGGTCGGCCACAGGTGGATCACCGCGGTCGCGGAGAGCCGCACGTCGAAGAACGGCTTCTCGCCGGCCGCGTACAGCGCGTCCTCGATGCCGAACCCGAGCGCCTCGCCGTAGAACTCGCGGGCGTCGTCGGCGCCGCCCTCGGGGATCCGGAGATTGACGTGGTCGATGTGGCGTGCCTTCACGGGGGTCAGTTCGGGATCCGGGCGCAAAAGTCGTTGGGCGGAACGACGTTCGCCGCCGAACCGCGACGGCGTGTCGACCGGCAACGGCGGAGCGCGCTCCCGCGCCACGCGAACGGTCGCGAGGTATTTATGGACAAACGTGTGGTTATTACACATGACTACTCTCGAACCCCTCGGAACCGCGCCGCTGATGGGCGGCATGGCCGGTTCGGGGATGGCGGGCGGGATGGGCGGCTGGATGGTCCTCTTCCCGCTCATCGCGCTGCTCACCGTCGCGGCGCTGCTCGTCGTGGGCGTCGTCGGAATCAGGTCGCTCGCGAACGAGACCGACGACGGATCGACGCAGAGTGAGCCCGACGAGGACCCGGTCGAACGCCTTCAACGACGGTACGCGGAGGGGGAGCTCAGTGAGGCGGAGTTCGAACGGGCGCTGGAGCGGGAACTGGAGTCCGAGGAGACGGACGGGATCGAGACGGAGCCTCCACCGGAGACGGACAGGACCGGAACGGCGGAGCGGGAGCGGTAAGCGAGTGTCGAGTGAGGGGAACGGCGACCTCGGTCAGGCGAACGCTTCGAGGATCCCGGCACCGTCCGTGCTGCGACCGAGGTCCGGCAGCGTGGCGCGCTCCGGGTGCGGCATCAGCACGGCGACCGTCTCGCGCTCGCCGAGGACGCCGGCGACGTTGTCGGTCGACCCGTTCGGGTTCGCGGTGTCGGTGACGTTGCCGTCGGCGTCGCAGTAGCGGAAGAGGACGCGGTCGTCGGCGACGAGGTCGGCGTGCGCGTCCTCGCTTATCTCGAAGCGACCCTCGCCGTGGGCGATGGGGACCTCGATCACGTCGCCCTCGTCGTAGGCGGCGGTCCAGGGCGTGTCCGCGCGCTCGACGCGCAGGTGGACCGGCTCGCACTGGAAGCGCGCGGAGGCGTTCGTGGTGAACGCACCGGGCGTCAGCCCGGACTCGGAGCCTATCTGCGCGCCGTTACAGATCCCGATCACGGGGACGCCCGCCTCGGCCGCCGCGCGGACCTCCGCCATGACCGGGTCGCGCGCGGCCATCGCGCCGGCGCGGAGGTAGTCGCCGTAGGAGAACCCGCCGGGGAGGACGATCCCGTCGGGGTCGTCTGGGAGGCCGTCCTCGTGCCAGACGCGCTCGGCGTCGACGTCGAGGTGGTCGAGGGCGCGGACAGCGTCGCGGTCGCAGTTCGAGCCGCCGAATTGGACGACGGCGACCGTCACGGCGCCCACCCCGCGTGGGCGGCCGCGACCGCTGTGTCAGGGCGCGTCGCGCCGGTGACGATCGGCGTCGTCTCGACGACGGCGACCGTCATCGCTCCGCGACCGCCACGTCGTAGTCGTGGATCGTGGGGTTCGCGAGCAGCCGCTCGGCCATCTCGTCGGCGCGCGCGGCGGCCTCGTCGGCGTCGGCGGCGTCGAGGTCCACCTCGAACCGGTCCGCCGACCGGAGGTCGGACAGCTCGAACCCGAGCCGTTCGAGGGCCTGCTGGGTCGTCTCGGCCTCCGGGTCGAGGACGCCCCGCTTCAGCCGGACCGTCACCGTCGCCGTGTACGCGGTCATACCCGTTGGTGCGGAGTCGTGTGTAAAAACCGTTTTGGAACGCCGTTTATAGGCACGTTCGTGGATACCGATCGGTCGTTCGTGCGGGAGGCAGGGACCGCACGGAACGAAAGGGGCAAACCCCTCCGGCTGTTGGAAGGGGTGTATGCAGCCGCTCGAACCTGCGGAGGTGATCGTCGCATGACCCGCGAACTGACCGAGATCACGGTCGTCGGAGGAGACAAGACCGGACTCATCGCGCGGGTCACCTCCCTGCTGTTCGAGCGGGGAATCAACATCGAGGACCTCGATCAGGCGGTCCGCGAGGGCGTCTTCCGGATGACGACCCGCGTCGACGCGTCGGAGATGGAGACCTCCCGCGGCGAGCTACGCCGCGCGCTCGCCGAACTCGGCCGCGAACTCGACGTCGACATCCAAGTCCGGTTCCCGAGCGACCGCGACGCGCGACGCGTCGCCCTGCTCGTCACGAAGGAGACGCACGCCCCGGAGGCCCTGCTGGAGGCCGAGGCCAACGACGAACTGGCCGACGACGGCGCCGAGGCGGAGATCCCCGTCGTCATCGGCAACCGCGGCGACCTCCGGTCGCTGGCGGAGCGTTACGACAAGCCGTTCTACGACGTGGGCGACGGCAACGGCAACACCGACGAGGAGCGCCTGCTCGACCTGCTGGCCGAGTACGACGTGGACCTCATCGCGCTGGCCCGGTACATGCGCATCCTCTCGCCGGAGGTCGTCTTCCGGTACGAGGGCCGGATCATCAACGTCCACCCCTCGCTGCTGCCGGCGTTCCCGGGCGCGGAGGCGTACCGGCAGGCGAAGGACGCGGGCGTCCGCATCGCGGGCGTCACCGCCCACTACGTCACGACCGACCTCGATCAGGGGCCGGTCATCGCCCAGCGGGCCTTCGACGTGCCGCCGGGCGCCGACGTCGACGAGATCAAGCGCCGCGGGCAGCCCCTCGAAGCCGAGGTGCTGCTCGACGCCGTGCGCCTCCACCTCGCGGACGCCATCGCGGTCCACCGCGGCACCGTCCACGTGCGCGAGGACGCCGACGTCGACGCGCAGTTCGGGCTGAGCGACGCCGCCGTCGACGCGAACCCCGACGAGCCCGTCGACGGCGAGCCGCTCGGCCGGTCCCCCGTGTCGCCGTCGGACGACTGAGCGGCCGCGATCGGACCGGCCGAGCCGGACGACTCTGACGACTCGGGTTTCCCCTCGGTTCCTTTTATGCGGACGTGAGCGAAACGATTGACGATGACCGGGCGTCGCCCGCGGACGGAATTCCTCGCAGACACCGCCGCGGTCGTCCGCAGCGACGAGCGGCTGATCCCGCTTTTCCTGCTGCTGTCGCTCGCGGCGCTGGCCGTCTTCCTCCACTACACGACCCTGATCTTGGACGGGCTTCCCCAGCCGCTCCCGACCGAGCCGATCGGGCCGTGATCCGCCGTCTCAGTCCGGTCGGCGGTCCGCGGGTGGTTCTGCCTCGTGGTCCCCGGTCTCGCGGTCACCGGTCTCGCCGCCTTCGGCGGTCCGCGTCGCCTCGCCGCCCTCGGCGGTCCGCGTCGCCTCGCCGCCCTCGACGGTCCGCGCCCCCTCGCCGATCTCCTCCATCACGCGGGCGTGGAACTCGCGGAGGACGGCCGACTCGTCGTCGGCGATGACGGTGTCGGAGTCGACGAGCGTCGCCAGCCCGAACGCGAGCGGGCTCGGCGAGTCGACGACGCGGTGTTCGACCGTCAGGTCGCCGCCGGCGATCCGGCCGACAACGTCGCGGATTCCGTCGACGTCCAACCGGTCCTCCAACAGCTCGCGGTACGTCTCCTCCAACACGGCGAACTCCTCCAACTCGGCAGCGAACGACAGCAGCATCTCGGCGGACACCTGCTGTTCGGCGGCCGACTTCTCGTACCCCTTGTAGCGTTTCAAGATCAACAGCGCGCGCCCGGCGTTGATCCGGAAGTATCGCTGGAGCAGGTCGGTCCCCTGGACCGCCTCGCGGAGGTCCTCGCGGACGGTCTCGGGGTCGAGGTCGGCCAGAATCCCCGCCACGCCGACCTTGCGGTTCAGCGGCAGCGCGAGCGAGAACCCGCGGTCCGCGACCGCGACGGCGACGTTGGCGTCGGTCCGGTTCGCCACCGCGGCCGCGACGAGCCGCGAGAGGCCGTCGTTGAACCGCCGCCCGTAGGTCGAGTGGACGTAGAAGCGGCGCTTGTACTCGTTGCGGTCGAGTTCCTCCTCGACGACGAGGCGGTCGGGCGTCGAGACCGAGTCCGGGCCCGCGTACCGGACCTGCTCGTCGTACATACGGGCGAGCGCGCGGACCGCGTTCTCGTCGAGGGGGAAATCCCGGAGCCACGCGCGGACCGCAGCCGGGCCGGCGCTCGGGCGGTCGCCGGCCAGCCGGTCGAGGAGTTCGGCCTGAAACGCCAACACCTCGCGGGCGAGGTCCGCGGAGAGGGGGAGGCGCTCGGCGAACCACGAGGGAACCGTCGGACGCTCGCTCGTGCGGTCGACGTACACCTTCGAGCCGCGCCGGTAGCGGAACCCGAACCGCTCGCCGCCCAGGGCGAACACGTCGCCCGACTCAAGCGTGTCGAGGTACGACTCGTCGAGAGTGCCGACCCACTCGTCGTCGCGCGTGAACACGTCGCACGTGAACGAGTCGGGGATCGTCCCCACGTTCGTCATGTAGATGACCCGCGCGAGCCGCCCGCGCTTCCCGACGAGCGTCTCACCGACTGGGTACTCGGGGTAGTGGTGTTCGCCGTCGGGCGGGTCGTTCTCGTCGCGCCACACCTTCGGGTAGACGTTCTTGTCTTTCAGCCCGTCGTAGTCGCCGGTAAGATACCGGAATAGCCGCTCGTACGCCTCGTCGTCGAAATTGCGGTAGGGGTGCGCCCGGCGCAACACCTCCCGGACCTCGCTGTCGGGCCGGATCCGGTTGATGGCCATTCCGTACACGTGCTGGGCGGCCACGTCGTAGGCGCCCTCCGGCGGGAACACGCGGTCGACGAACCCGTCCTCGGCGCGAGCGAGCAGCGTCGCGCACTCGACCAGTTCGTCGCGGTCTAGGGCGAACACCCGCCCTTCGACCGTCTCGCCCGGGCTGTGCCCCGCGCGGCCGACGCGCTGGAGCAGCGCGGCGACGGACTTCGGCGAGCCGACCTGAACGACCAGATCGAGGTGGGGCATGTCGATGCCGAGTTCGAGGCTCGTCGAGGTGGTGACCACGTCGAGGTCGCCCGATTTCAACCCCTCCTCGACGCGGGTGCGCTGCGCCTCGCCGAGGCTCCCGTGGTGACAGCCGGAGTCCGACTCGTCGTATTCGAACCGCTGGCGGAGCTCTTGGAGCGCCCGCTCGGCGCCCGACCGAGAGTTCGTGAAGACGAGCGTGTTCTCGTGGGCCTCGATCAACTCGTGAAGCGACTCGTAGAAGCGGTCGGTCACCGCCGACCGCGGCGTGTGGATCAGGTCGGCGGCGGGCGTCCGGAGTTCGAGGTCGAACTCGCGGGCGAACCGGGCGTCGACCACCTCGCAGGGACGCGTCTCGAATCCCTCGGCGTCGCCGACCTCGCCCGTGTCCCGCTCGCACCCGACGAGGAACGAGGCGATCCCGTCGAGCGGTTCGACGGTCGCCGAGCAGCCGATCCGGGTGATATCGCCGGGCGCGTGCGGCTCCGGACCGTCGCCCGCGTCGTCCTCTCCAGCACCCTCGTTGCGCGTCAGTTCCGTCAGCCGCTCCAGCGACACCGAGAGGTGCGTGCCGCGTTTGTTCGCCGCCAGCGAGTGGATCTCGTCGACGATCACGTACTCGACGGTGCGGAGCTTCTCCTTGAACTTCGGCGAGTTGAGCAGGATGGCCAGCGTCTCCGGCGTGGTGTTGAGGACGTGGGGCGTCTCCGAGAGCATCGCCTGCCGGTCCGCCTTCGAGGTGTCGCCGTGGCGGATCGCCTGCCTGACGCCGGGGTCGTCGGCGCCGTCCGAGGCGGCCTCGGCATCTCCTCCCGCGTCGCGGGGCGCGCTCTCCGCCTCCGCGGCGGCGACCGCCTCGCCGATCCCCGCCAGCGGGGTCTCGAGGTTGCGCTCGATGTCGTTCGCGAGCGACTTCAGCGGCGAGACGTAGAGGCAGTAGACGGAGTTCTCCAGCTCGCCAGCGCGGTCGCGCGCGAAGAGGTCGTCGAGGACCGCGAGGAAGGAGGCGAGCGTCTTCCCGCTGCCCGTCGGCGCGGCGACGAGGCAGTTCTCCCCGTCATCGACGTGGGGGATCGCCTCGCGCTGCGGCGGCGTGAAGAGCCCGCCGTTCTCGCCCACGTACTCGCCGAACCGCTCGACCCACCAGCGCCGGACCGGCCGGGAGAGCCGGGCGAGGACGTCGGCGTCGGCGATCCGGACCGTCTCCGGGTCGAAGTCGGGGTCCGCGACCGCGCCGCGTTCGACCGCGTCGCCGAGGAGCGTCCGCGCGGCCGCCTCGGCGTCGCGGTCCGTGGTCTCGCTCACGGACTCCACGAAGGCTCCGGGAGGGAAATCGGTTGCGTCGATCCGCGTCGCCGTCCCTGCGTCCCGGCTGAGGCGCCGTTCGTCGGCCGGCGGAAACGGGTGGAACCGACTCGTTTATTTGACGCGCTTTCGTGGCGCAACACACATGAGCGGCACCTCGCCGGAGCCCGACCGACGGATCGACCGGAACCTGTTCGTCACCGTCTCCGGCCCGCCGGGCTGCGGGGCTACGACGCTCGTCGAGGGGATCGCCGAGGCGCTCGACTGCGGCTACGTCTCGGGCGGCGAACTGTTCCGCGAGATCGCCGCCGAGCGGGACATGAGCCTCTCGCAGCTGATCGCCGAGACCGGCGAGTCCGAGGAGATCGACCGCGCGCTCGACCGCCGGCTGCGCCGCATCGCGGAGAAGTGGGGCGCCGCGAACAAGGCGTTCGTGCTGGAGTCGCGGCTCGCGGGCTGGATCGCCGGCAACCGCGCCGACATCCGGATCTGGCTCCACGCGCCCGACGAGGTCCGCGCGGACCGCACGGCCGAGCGGGAGGAGATGACCTCCGAGATGCAGGTCCGCGAGGTCATCGAGGAGCAGCGCTACAAGTCCTACTACGGCATCGACCTGTCGGACCGCTCCATCTACGACCTCGTCGTCAACACGGGTCGGTGGGACGCCGAGGCGACGCTGGACCTCGCGCTCACCGGGATCGAAGGGTACGACGTCGAGGCCGACGAGGGCGCGTTCGACACGCCGGACTTCGAGATCTGAGCGGCCGCGGGGACGGAGCGACGACGGCCCCGGTCACAGCCCTTCGACGCGCCGGAGCGCGCTCCGGACGTCGCCCGGCGTCGCGTAGGGTCCTCCGCTCACTCGGTGGTCCGGCAGCAGGACGGGGATCGGATTATCGTTGAGCGCGGCGGTCACAGTTTCCAAGTCGTCCGGGTCGTCGGGGTCGAACCCGCCGAGCCGCGCGAGCCGGCTCACGGAGACCTCCTCGCCGTACGGGACGCTCCGGAGCGCCTCCAGCACCTCCCGCTGGTCGGTCGGCACGGTGAGGCCGAGCGCCACCTCGGCGAACTCGTCGCGCTCGCCGCTCAGGTACGCGTCGATCCGGTCCAACAGGTCGTGGTCGGCGTCGGCGTCTCCCGGCGGCTCGGCGGGGAACGACACCGAGATGACGCGACCGCCGGCGAAGCCCACCTGAACGGTCCGGCCGATCTCGTCGAACCCCCGGGCGAAGACGCCGGACGTACCCGCCGTATCCATATCCTTCATTGGACGGGTGAATCACTTAAGTCATCGCCCGAGGAGGAGTTCGCACCGCGGGCGCCCGGGAGGAACTGACCGTCGGCTCGAACGCGGGTACCCCCGCAAGTCTTATGAACAGATACGTACATTAGTGTATAGTAATGGACGATCCAGACGAGTTGGCGCCGGCGGTCCGGTCGATCCTGTCCGCCGCTCGGGAACGCACGGGCGCGAGGGCGGACGCGGGCGGACCCGTCTCGGTCTCGCCCCGCGACCTCTCGGCCGCGCTCGAACGGGCCGAAGCCGACGGGCGCGTCCCGCTGATCGCCGAGGTGAAGCCGACGAGCCCGACGACCGAGGGCAGCCGCGAGGACGACCCGGTCGCGCTCGCTGAGGGGATGGTCGCCGGCGGGGCGGCCGCCCTGAGCGTGCTCACCGAGCCGGAACACTTCGGCGGCAGCGTCGACACGCTCGAACGCGTGCGCGACGCCGTCGACGTGCCGGTCCTCCGGAAGGACTTCGTCGTCGACGAGGCGCAACTGGACGCCGTCGAGAGCGACGTCGTGCTCCTGATCGCGCGGTTCGTCGGCGACGACCTCCCGGACCTGCTCGCGGCCGCCCGCGACCGCGGCTTTCAGGTCCTCGTAGAGGTCCACGACCGCGACGAACTTGCGCGCGCGCTCGACGCCGGCGCGACGACGATCGGCGTGAACAACCGGGACCTCGCGGAGCTCGTCGTCGACCTCGGAACCTTCGAGTCCGTGGCGCCCCACGTTCCGGACGACGTGACGCTGATCGCCGAGAGCGGCATCGCATCGCCCGCCGATGTCCGGCGGATGCGGGCGGCAGGCGCCGACGCCCTGCTCGTCGGGAGCGCGATCATGGACGGCGACGTCGAGGCGAACACGCGCGAACTGGTGCGGGCGGAGGCCGAAGCGGGCGACCGAACGGATTCGAGCGACGAACGCGACACCCGAGACACCACGGAGACACCCACATGAGCGAGACCGACACGCGGACGACGAAGGAGATGAGTCGACGCCCCGGCCGCGAGCGCGGCCGCGACGACGGGAAGTTCGGACAGTACGGCGGCCAGTACGTCCCGGAAGCCTTGATGCCGGCGATCGAGGAGCTGGCGGACGCCTACGAGCGCTACGTGCTGAACAACGAGGACGGGTTCATGGACGAGTTCCGGGAGCGCCTCGCCGACTTCGGCGGGCGGCCGACGCCGCTCCAGCGCGCCGACCGGCTCTCGGAGCGCTACGATACCGAGGTGTTCCTCAAGCGCGAGGACCTCCTCCACGGCGGCGCGCACAAGCTGAACAACGCGCTCGGGCAGGTCCTCCTCGCGAAGTACATGGGCAAAGAGCGCATCATCGCTGAGACCGGTGCGGGCCAGCACGGCACCGCGACGGCGATGGCGGCGGCGCACCTCGACATGCCCTGTACGATCTACATGGGCGAGCGCGACATCAACCGCCAGCGCCCCAACGTGTTCCGGATGAAGCTCAACGGCTCGGAGGTGAAGCCGGTCACGACCGGCCGCGGCACGCTCAAGGAGGCCATCTCCGAGACGATGCGCGACTGGGCCGAGACCGTCGAGGACACGCATTACGTCATCGGATCGATCGTCGGCCCGCACCCGTTCCCGGTGATGGTGCGCGACTTCCAGGCGGTCATCTCCGAGGAGGCGCGCGAGCAGGCGATCGAGAAGACGGGCGGGCTCCCGACCGACGTGGTCGCCTGCGCGGGCGGCGGGTCGAACACGATGGGGACGTTCGCCGACTTCGTCGACGACGAGTCCGTCGCGCTCCACGCGGTCGAGGCCGGCGGCTCGACGCTCCAAGTCGACGAGGAAGAAGGCGTCGCGCCCAACTCCGCCTCGCTGTACACCGGCGACGAGGGCGTCCTCCACGGCGCGCGGACGAAGCTCCTCCAGGACTCGGACGGGCAGATCATGGAGAGCCACTCGATTTCCTCCGGGCTCGACTACGCCGGCGTCGGCCCGGAGCTCGCGTACCTCGTCGACGAGGGGCGCGTGGAGCCGGTCGCCGTCGACGACGACGCCGCCCTGGAGGGGTTCCACCGGCTCTCGAACACCGAGGGGATCATCCCCGCGCTGGAGACGGCCCACGCCTTCGGCTTCCTCGAAGAACACCACGAGGAACTGGGCGATCGGGTAGTCGTGAACGTCTCCGGACGCGGCGACAAGGACCTCGACGCCGCCATCGAGGAGACCGACCAGCGCGACGTGGCGAACGCGCCCGACATGTCGATGTTCACGGAGGGGATCTGAATGGCGGAGCCGGCCAACTCGGCTGCGATCGGCGAAGCGTTCGCCGACGGCCCCGCCTACGTCCCGTACCTCGTCGTCGGCGACCCGGACTACGAGTCGTCGAAGGCGTACGTCGAGGCGCTCGACCGGGGCGGCGCGGACGTGATCGAACTCGGGCTCCCGTTCTCCGAGCCGATCGCGGAGGGGTCGACGATACAGGAGGCGCTCGTCCGCTCGCTCGACGCGGGGATGACGCCCGACCGATTCTTCGCGTTCGCGGAGGAGTTGGACGTCGACGCCGCGTTGGTCTGTATGACGTATTATAATCTGATCTATCAATACGGCGAGGGCGAGGGCCCGCGTCCCTTCGTCGAGCGCGCCGCCGCAGCCGGCATTGAAGGGCTCGTCGTTCCCGACCTCCCGGCCGAGGAGGCCGACCCGCTGCGCGAGGCGTGCGACGAGTTCGGGCTCGACCTCGTCTTCATCGTCGCGCCGACGACGCGCGCGGACCGCCTCGACCGGCTCATGGAGCGCGTGTCGGGGTACGTGTACGTCCAGGCGCGGCTCGGGACGACCGGGGCGCGCGACGACGTCTCCGACCAGACCACCGACAGCCTCGACCGGCTCCGCGAGTACGACGTGCCGAAGGCGGTCGGCTTCGGCATCTCGACCGGCGACCACGCCGAGCGCATCGTCGCAGGCGGTGCGGACGGGATCATCGTCGGCTCGGCGCTCGTCGACGTGGTCGCCGACGGGGTCGAGAACGACTTGTCGACCGGGGAAGTCGCGGACCGCTTGGAGGCGCTCTCCCGCGAACTGAAGGCTGGCGCGGAGCGCGGCTACCGCTCTCGGACCGAGCCGGTCGAGTCCGCCTGAGCCGAAACGGACCAATACGTCCCCGAACGAAACCGACTTACCTTCGATTGCCACACTCTCACACAACGACCCACCCCACAATGACAGCAGGACTCTCGGCACGACTCGACCGCATCTCCACGAACGACCGATACCTCATCGTCCCGATGGACCACGGGATCACGATGGGCGCCGTCGAGGGGCTCGTCGACATCGAGTCGACTATCGACGGCGTCACGAGCGGCGGCGCGGACGCGGTGCTCACCCAACGCGGGATAGCCCCCCGAGTCCACGAGAACAAGAACGACGCGGGCTACATCGTCCACCTCAACGGGTCGACGACGATCGGCCCCGACGAGAGCGACAAGCGCGTCACCGGCACCGCCGAGGACGCGGTCCGCGCGGGGGCCGACGCCGTCTCCTTCCACATCAACGTCGGCTCGAAACACGAACCGGACCAGATCGAGGAGCTGGCGGATCTGACCGCCGACGCCGAGCGGTTGGGGCTCCCCGTCCTTGCGATGGCGTACGCGCGCGGCGAGGGCGTCGACGAGTCCGACCCCGAGGCGCTCGGCCACGCCGTCCGGCTCGCCGAGGAACTCGGCGCCGACGTGGTGAAGACGGGCTACTCCGGCGACGGCGACTCCTTCGAGCGGGTGACCGAGTCGACCCGCCTGCCGGTCGTCATCGCCGGCGGCTCGAAGGGCACCGACCCCGAGACGGTCGAGATGGTGCGCGGCGCGATGGACGGCGACGCGGCCGGCGTGTCGATGGGGCGGTCGATCTTCCAGCACGACGACCCCGAGGGGATCGCGCGAGCGGTCTCAGCGGTAGTCCACGACGACGCGGGCGTGGACGAGGCGCTGCGGGCGGGCGGGCTCATCGAGGCGTAACGGGGTATTCGCGTTCCGGGTCAGCAGGCGACGCGGACCTTCTCCTCCGCCTCGGGCTCCCCGACCGGACCGTCGGCGTCGACCGCCTGCTCGACGTGGAAGACGCTCACCGCGGTCACGTCGCGGTCCGTCCGCTCACAGAGGTACGACGCCACCGGCCGATACCGGGATTCGCCGGCGTGCTTCATTCTGAACCCGAACTGGTTCCAGAGGGTCGTCGGATACGTCTCCGCGGCGTCCGGCGGCCGGTCGTACGTGACCGCCCCGCCGTCGCGCAAGTCGATCGAGTCGCCCGATTCCAGCGTGGCGGAGACGACGTACCAGCTCGACGCGTCCGGGGGATTGGGCGCGAAGAAGGACCAGCTCACCTCCGACAGCTCGCCGGTCGACTCCGAGGCGGGGAGGTCGACGAGCCCGACCCCCGCCGCCTGCCACCACACGAGCGCGAGGAAGAAGCCCACGAGCAGCGCGGCGGTCCCCACCCTGATCCCGCGGCGGGCCCGAGACCGGGTCGGAGACGCGGCTCCGGGGTCGGTTCCGCCGTCGCTCCGGTGCGTGCGATCGGGGCCCGTGAGCGGCGCGGACTCGCGGAGTTCCGACGTGACGGCCTCGACGCGGTCCCACGCCTCGGGCGGGAGGAACAGCAGGAGGATCGCGGCCATGACGAACGGGAACACGCCGAGCCGCATCGTCGCGGCCATGCCGAGGTGCGCGGCGACGAACGCGAGGGTGGCAGCGGTCCTGAGCCGTCCGGTCGCGACGACCAGCACGGGTGACACCGAGAGGAGCGCGATCCACGACCAGTTTATCGCCGTGAGGACCGCAGCCTGCTCCGAGAAGAGCGGGCCGAGCCCGACGGTGAACTCGCCCAACTGGAAGATACGGGGGACGGCGACGCCCGACACCCACGCGTCGCTCCGGTACTTCGAGACCGCGTTCGCCGCGTATATCGACACGAGCGTCAGCAGCGTGACCGCCGTCCCGACCGAGCAGATCCGCGAGTCGAGACGACTCTGCGGGTCCGTACCGAGCGACCAGCGGGCGTCGAGCGGGAGGAAGAGGCTCAGGAGCAGGAACACGACGAGGATCGTGTTCCCGCCGTTGATCACGTACGGGTTCCGAGCGTACAGCGAGGCGAGCAGGATCAGACTGAGGCCCGTCGCCGCTCGCGTTCGATACCCGACCAGCAGGCAGCCGGCGGCGAGGACCGCGACCGCGAGCAGGCCCGTCTGTACCCACGCGGCCCCGGAGATCGCGTACAGCGAGGCCTCCGACAACAGCGGGAAGGTCTCCGCCAGCGTCGAGCGGGGAAGGACGCCGCCGTCCACGTAGAACGCGCCGACCGCCGGCAGCCGATATATCAGCAGGTCGGCGAGGACGAACAGCGCTACCGCGATCCGGAACGCGCCGAGCGCCCGCGGGTCGATACCGAAGTGCGGCGCGGCGCGCTCGCGGACGGACTCGCGAGCAGCGGCGTATCGGGACCCCGCGTTCTGGAGGGGCTGGCTCGGTGGCGTCATTCGGCAGTGTGACTCGAATGATCCAATCTCTGTGGTAAGTGCTTTGTCGTCTTCGGGCCCCCGTCGGTCGCAGCACACGACCCTTTCGCAGTTTTCAAGCCGGCGCGACGCGAGGTTTCGACAATGACACGCACGGTCTGGGTCAAGGCCGACGGCGACGTCGGCGACTGGGAGGCGCGCAAGCGACGGGTCACGACGGCCATCGAGGCCGGGGCGGACTGGGTGCTCGTCGACGAGGGCGACGTCGGCCGCGTCCGCGAACTGGGCGACGTGAACGTGGCGGCGTTCCGCTCCGACGCCGACGTGATCGACGACGCCGAGAGCGACGTCGAGGCCGACGCCTACTTCGTCGGCAAGGGCGGCGAGGGCGACGGGACGGTGTCGATGCCGGACGACTTCTCCGGGTCGGCTGACCTGACGACGCTGCGCCGCCGCGACGACCGCGCGCAGGGCGCGTACGTCCGCGTCCTCGGCACCGAGTACGAGGAGTTCGCCGAGGCCGCGGCCGACGAGGCCGATTTCACCGTGGTCATCGGCGAGGACTGGTCGATCATCCCCTTGGAGAACCTCATCGCACGGGTCGGCGACGAGACCCACCTCGTCGCGGGCGCGACGACCGCCGCGGAGGCCCGGACCGCGTTCGAGACGCTGGAGATCGGCGCCGACGGCGTCCTCCTCGACGCGGATTCGCCCGACGAGATCCGCGGCGCTGTCGAGGCCCGCGACGCCGCGGACCGCGAGACGCTGGACCTCCAGCACGCCGAGGTGACCGAGGTCGAACAGACCGGGATGGCGGACCGCGTCTGTATCGACACGGGGTCGCTGATGGACGACAGCGAGGGGATGCTCGTCGGGTCGATGTCGCGGGGACTGTTCTTCGTCCACGCCGAGACCGCGGAGTCGCCGTACGTCGCCTCGCGCCCGTTCCGCGTGAACGCCGGCGCGGTCCACGCGTACGTCCGCAACGCCGAGGGCGGCACCAACTACCTCGCGGAGCTGTCGAGCGGCGACGAGGTCCAAGTCGTCGACACCGACGGCCACACCCGCGAGGCGGTGGTGGGGCGGGGGAAGATCGAGAAGCGCCCGATGTTCCGGATCCAGGCGGAGGTCGAGACGGAGGACGGCACCGACCGGATCGAGACGCTCATCCAGAACGCCGAGACCGTGAAGATCGCGACGAGCGAGGGGCGGAAGGCCGTCACGGACGTCGAACCCGGCGACGAGGCGCTCGTCTACTACGAGGACGTCGCGCGCCACTTCGGTGAGGCCGTCGAGGAGAGCATCATCGAGAAGTAGGCGTCGCCGTCGCGCGGCGACCCACGATCACGGACTGAGAACCGGCCGGGATCGTGTCGACCAGAACGCATTTCCGAAACACTCCTGATCCCATCTCCATGGCAGTTGTTAACGAGACAGGTCGTCGTGTCGCCGAACAGGGGTTCGTCGATCGGATTCAACACCTCGCGGGCGCCGCGAACCCGGCGTTCGCGGCCGGGAGCTTCCTCGTGCCGTTGGCCTTCCTCGCCGCGAGCCTCGCGCTCGCGAGCACCGAACTGCTCTTCTACACGCACGTCGCCGCCGGCGCGGTCTGGTTCGGCTTCGCGATCATCTTCCCGGCGATCATCGGCCCGACGCTCGGCGGGCTCGACGAGGAGGCGTCGGCCGCGGTGAACCGGACGCTGATCCCGAAGGCCGTCTTCTTCCTCGTCGGCTTCTCGCTGACGACGGTGCTGTCCGGGACCGTCCTGCTGACGCCCGACCTCGGACTCGGCTACGGCTTTGGCGGCACGTGGTCCGGCCTCGCGCTCGGGCTCGGATGGGGGCTGTTCGCGTTCGGACTGGCGGTCCCGCACCGGCTCCAGCTCAGCGCGTACTACGAGACGCTGTCGCCGGACCCGGACGCCTCGCGGCTCGAATCGATCGAGAAGAAGAACCTGATCGTCGGGCTGTTCGAGGGGGCCGTGATGCTCGCGATCATCGTCCTGATGACCGGCTTCCGGCTCGGCCTGTGACCCACTCGTCCGGCCGGAGCACTCTCCGGATACGAGGACTGTAACTCGTCGGGGACAGGGCGTCGGTGCGACCGTGTGGGTCGAGCCCGATGTAATATTCATTATCCCTGGACTCGTTCCACGACCATGGGACGCGCTCGTCGGGCGGTCGTTATCGAGACGCTCCACGATGTCGCGACGACGATTCAGACCGAGGAGACCGTCACGGGCGTCTGTGAGCGGACCGTCGCGGCGGCGGCCGACCTCCTCGATTTCAACCTGTGTACCATCGTGATACGGGACGGCGAGTGGCTCGTCCCGCGCGCCACGTCCGCGGACGCGCCGTCGGACGGGAGCCAGCGGATGCGCGTCGACGAGGGGCTGGCCGGGAAGACGTATCAGACGGGGGAGTCGTACACCGTCGCCGAGGTCACGCCGGACGACGAGACGGTGCCGGCCGACGCGTCGTACAGGTCCGGAATCAGCGTGCCGATCGGCGACCACGGAGTGTTCCAAGCGGTCGAGACGACGGCGGGCGCCTTCGACGAGGACGACATCGAGCTAGCCGAGCTACTCGTCAGCCACGCCGCGACCGCGCTGGATCGGCTCGACCGGGAACGAGAGCTTCAGCGGCAGAACGAGCGGCTCGACCAGTTCGCGTCCGTGGTGAGCCACGACCTCCGGAACCCGCTGAACGTCGCCAGGGGTCGGCTGGAACTCGCCGCCGAGGACTGTTCGAGTCCGCACCTCGACCCGGTCGAGGAGGCCCACGAGCGGATGGAGCGACTCATCGACGACCTGCTGCTGTTCGCGAAGATGGGGTCGGAGACGCTCTCCGTCGCGTCGGTCGACCTCGCGACGCTCGCCGCGGACTGCTGGGACCCGTTCTCGACGGCGACGGCCACGCTCGACGTCGAGTGCGACCACGCCGTTCGCGCCGACCGCGCCCGGCTCCGCCAGCTCCTCGAGAACCTGTTCACAAACGCCCTCGACCACGGTGGCGACGATGTCTCCGTGACCGTGGGCGAGTTGCCGCAGGGCTTCTACGTGGCCGACGACGGTCCGGGAATCCCGCCCGGGGACCGCGACGACGTGTTCACCGCCGGCTACACCTCCGGCGACGACGGCACCGGATTCGGCCTGTCGATCGTCTCGCAGATCGCCGACGCTCACGGGTGGGACGTGGCGATGACCGAGAGCGCGTCCGGCGGATCTCGGTTCGAGATCCGGGGCGTCGACGTCGTCGAACAGTGAGAACGCGGGTCGCGCTCGCGCCGAATCAGATCCCGTACAGCTCGCCGTACTTCTCGTCGACGTAGTCGAGGAAGGCGTCGGCCGAGAAGTCGTCGCCGGTCGCGCGCTTCACCAGTTCGTTCGTCTCGTAGCGGGAGCCGTGCTGATGGACGTTCTCGCCGAGCCAATCGTGGAGGTCGTCGAACTCGCCCTCGGCGATCTCGTCGTCGAGGTCGTCGATCGCTTCCTCGGCGGCCTCGAACAGTTGGGCGGCCATCACGGAGCCGAGCGAGTAGGTGGGGAAGTAGCCGAAGTTGCCGTGGCTCCAGTGGATGTCCTGAAGGCAGCCCTCGCTGTCGGTTTCGGGCCGGATGCCGAGGTACTCCTCGTACTTGTCGTTCCACACCTCGGGCACGTCCTCGACGTCGAGGTCGCCGCGGATCAGGTCGCGTTCGATCTCGAACCGGATGACGATGTGGAGGTGGTAGGTGAGCTCATCGGCCTCGACGCGGATGAAGTTGTCCTCGTACACCTGGTTGAACGCCTCGTAGGCGTCCCGGACCGTCGCCTCCTCGGTCTGCGGGAAGTGCTCCTGGAAGACGGGGAGGAACTCCTCCCAGAACGCCTCGCTGCGGCCGACGTGATTCTCCCAGAGGCGCGACTGCGACTCGTGGACCGAGAGGTCACGCGACGTGCCGAGCGGCGTGCCGAAGTGCTCCTGCGGGAGCCCGAGGTTGTACTGCGCGTGGCCGAACTCGTGGACCGTCGAGCCGACGGCGCCGAGCGGGTCGGTCTCGTCGAACCGAGTGGTCACCCGGCAGTCGAACTGGTTCCCGGAGGTGAACGGGTGCGAGGAGACGTCGAGGCGGCCGCGGTCGAAGTCGTAGCCGACGAGTTCGAGCGCCTCGCGCGAGAGCGCCTCCTGGTCGTCCTCGGGGAAGGTCCCCTCGAACGTGTCGACGGCGAGGTCGACGTCCGACTCGCGGATCTCGTCGATCATCGGGACGAGCGCCTCGCGGAGCTCGGTGAGGATCGACTCCGCGCGCTCCATCGAGAGGCACGGCTCGAACTCCTCGAAGAGGACCTCATAGGGGTCCCGGTCGGGGTCGATGTGCTCCGCGTACTCCCGTTTCAGCTCGACGTGTTTCGCCAGATAAGGGGCGAACGTCTCGAAGTCGTCCTCGGCCTTCGCCTCCTCCCACGCCTGGAGCGCCTCGGAGCCGGTCTCCGAGATCTCCTCGACGAGCTCGACCGGGACGGCGTCGGCGCGCTCGTACTCGCGGCGGACCTCCCGGACGACCGCCGCCTGCTCGTCCGTGAGGTCGGCGTCGTCGAGCTCGTCGAGCAGCTCGCCCGTCTCGTCGGCAGTGACCATGTCGTGGTGGACCGAGGAGAGCGCGGAGAGCTGCTTCGACCGGGCGGGCGTGCCGCCCTCGGGCATCATCACCTGCTGGTCCCACCCGAGGACCCCGGAGGCGCTGCCGACCGCGTTCCACCGCTGGACGCGGTCGAGGAGGGCCTCGTAGGCGTCCGGTGCGCTCGCTGACTCGTCTGGCGCGGCTTCCGTTGCCATACGTTACGGATCGACCGCGGCCGTTAAGAAGGGACCGGAGTCGGAAGCGAGGGTCCGAAACGCGGACCGCGGATCCGGGCTCGTCGCGTCCGCTGTTCGCCGAGCGCGGGATATATGTCCGCCGCCGCGGAAGGGCCTACACCTGATGTCCGACGACGACTTCATCGACCTGCGGTCCGACACCGTCACGACGCCCTCCGAGGAGATGCGCGACGCGGCCGCGACCGCGGAGGTCGGCGACGACGTGTACCGCGACGACCCGACGGTCAACGAACTGGAGCGCCGAGCGGCCGAGGCGGTCGGCACCGAGGCCGCGCTGTACGTCCCCTCGGGGACGATGGCGAACCAGATCGCTGTCCACGCGCACACTGAACCGGGCCAAGAGCTCCTCTTGGAGCGCGAGTCGCACATCTACCGGTGGGAGCTCGCGGGCGCGGCCAAGCTCTCCGGCGTCCAGACGCGGACGATAGACGCCGGCGAGCGGTGCGTCCCGACGCCGGAAGAAGTCCGCGAGGGGCTCGTCGACGAAGACCTCCACCGCCCCGGGACCGGGCTCCTCTCCTTGGAGAACACGCACAACTACCGCGGCGGCGTCGCGGTTCCGGTCGACCGGATCGCGGCCGCGGCCGAGGTCGCGCGCGACGCCGACGTGCCGGTCCACCTCGACGGCGCGCGCGTGTTCAACGCCGCCGTCGCGCTCGGCGTCGACGCGAGCGATATCGTCGCCCCCGTCGACAGCGTGACGTTCTGCCTCTCGAAGGGGCTCGGCGCGCCGGTCGGCTCGATCCTCGCCGGCGACGAGGACTTCATCCAGGACGCCCGACGGGTCCGGAAGCTGTTCGGCGGCGGGATGCGGCAGGCGGGGATGATCGCCGCGCCCGCGCTCCGCGCGCTGGAGAACGTCGACCGCCTCTCGGAAGACCACGCAAACGCGGAGCGGCTCGCGGCCGGCCTCGACGCGCTCGACGGGGTCGACGCGCCCGAACCCGACACCAACATCGTCGTCGCGAACACCGAGGCGGCCGGCATCGAGGCCGAGTCGCTCTACGCGGCCTGTAAGGACGCCGGCGTCGGCTGCGTCGAGTTCGACGACTACGCGACGCGGTTCACCACGCATCTCGACGTCGACGAGGCCGACGTCGACGAGGCGGTCGACCGGATCGCGGCCGTCGTCGACGACCTGCGGGACTGAGCGCGCCGCGAGCAGCGCCGCGCCGATCGGGGGCGGCGCGACACGAAAACGTTCAATTCGACGGGCGACCTACGGTGTGACATGGACGCACAGGCAGCCGGCACGGACGCGCGGACCGGTCGAACCGTGGTGAACGCCGCCCACCCCTGAGGTCGTCGGCGTGGACATCAGCGGGCGCCACGAGGAGGACGGCGAGTACCTGATGGTCGCGGCCGCGGTCCACGCGCGGGTCGACTCCGCGCGGATCCGGTCGGTGGAGGGGATTGGGTTCGCCGCCGCGCACGAGGGGCCGACGCTGGAGGCGACCGTCGCGCTCGCCGCGGAGGCGGTCGGGGACCTCCCGGCCCCGCCGGACGGTCCGATCGTCGCGGAGGGCGGCGAGTTCTACGAGGAGCCGGCGAGCCGCGTCGGACTCAGCTTCCAGCCCGACTTTAAATACGTCGAGAGCATAGGCGAGCGCGAAACAGTGCAGGCAGCACACCACGCCGCGTACGCCGCCCGGGACCTCCTCCGATGAACGGGGGAACCGGGCGGGCGGACGCCGACGCCGAGCCGCCGACGGAGGGACGCCGCGCGGTCGTCGCGAAGCGCGTCGACTCCGGGGAGGCCGACCTCTCCGAGATCGGTCAGCTCGCGGCCGCCGCGGGCTACGAGGTGGTCGGCGAGCTCACCCAGACGCGCACCGAGGACGCCGCGTTCATGTTCGGCGAGGGGAAGGCCGCGGAGCTGCGCGACCTCGTCCGACGCGCCGACGCCGAGGCGGTGATCATCGACAACGACGTGGGCCCGTACCAGACGTTCAACATCGGGGGCGAACTCCCCGAGGGCGTCGAGGTGGTCGACCGGTTCACGCTCATCCTCGAGATATTCGGCCAGCGCGCCAACACGCGGAAGGCGCAGCTCCAGGTCGAACTCGCGGAGCTGCGCTACGAGCTCCCCCGGGCAGAGGCGAAGGCGAGCCTCGCGAAGCGCGACGAGCGCCCCGGGTTCATGGGGCTCGGCGAGTACGACGAGAGCGTCGAGCGCGACATCAAACGGCAGATCTCGGAGATCCGCGACGAGCTGGCGTCGATCGCGGAGAAGGAGGAGGCGCGCCGCGAGCAGCGCCGCGACTCCGGCTTCGACCTGGTCGCGCTCGCGGGCTACACCAACGCCGGGAAGTCGACGCTGATGCGCCGGCTCGCGGACGAACTGGCGATCGACGAGAACGCCGAGCGCCACCGCGACCTCGACACCACCGCCGAGTCGCAGGACATGCTGTTCACGACGCTCGGGACCACCACGCGCCGCGCGGAGATGGAGAAGCGCGACGTCCTCCTCACCGACACGGTCGGGTTCATCGCGGACCTCCCCCACTGGCTCGTGGAGTCGTTCGAGTCGACGCTCGACTCCGTCTACCGCGCCGACCTCGTGCTGCTCGTCGTCGACGCCAGCGAACCCGTCGAGGAGATGCGCGAGAAGCTCGTGACGAGCCACGACACGCTCTACGAGCGCAACGAGGCGCCGGTCGTCACCGTGTTCAACAAGATCGACCGGCTCGAACCGGGGGCGCTCGCGGACAAGCGCGCCGCGCTCTCCGGCGTCGCGCCCGATCCGATCGCCGTCTCGGCGAAGACGGGCGCGGGCGTCGCGGAGCTTCGCGACCGCGTCGAGGGCGAACTCCCCGACTGGGAGCGCGAGCGGCTCGTCCTCCCCGTCTCGGACGACGCGATGAGCCTCGTCTCGTGGGTCCACGACCACGGACACGTCGCCGAGGAGACGTACGCGGGCGACCAGGTGACGGTCGACTTCGAGGCCAAGCCGTCGATCGTGGCCCGCGCCCGCGCGAAAGCGGCCGACGTCTCGACGCCGCCGGAAGAGTCGGTCTGACGCCCGGGACTGGACGGAGAGCGGCGACCGTGGGCGGGGGACGCTCGGTCCGCGGGTACCCGGACAAAGTATACCTTTCTGCGCCGGCCATTGGAGGCCATGGACGACCCCGGGACCGACGGTCGGCTCGTCGAGGGGGACGAGGACGCCGTCCCGCCGTCGGCCGACTTCCGGACGCGAGCCGCCGCGGGCGACCCCGCGGTGTACGAGCGGTTCGACCGCGAGGGCCCGGAAGCGTGGCGGGCGGCCGCGGACCTCCTGACGTGGGACCGCGAGTACGAGACCGTCCTCGACGACTCTCAGCCACCCTTCTACGAGTGGTTCCCGGACGGCCGGCTCAACGCGTCGGTGAACTGCGTCGACCGCCACCTCGACGACCGCCGGAACCAGCTCGCGATCCGCTGGTTCGGGAAGCTGGGCGAGCGCCGGTCGTACACGTACCTCGACCTCCACCGCGAGGTGAACGCGGTCGCGGCCGGGCTCCGCGACCTCGGCGTCGAGGAGGACGACGTGGTCACGCTGTACCTGCCGATGATCCCGGAGCTACCGATCGCGATGCTGGCGTGCGCCCGGATCGGCGCGCCCCACAACGTCGTGTTCGCGGGGCTGTCGGCCGAAGCGCTCGCGACGCGGATCGACGCGGCTGACTCCGAGTTCCTGATCACCTGCGACGGCTACTACCGGCGCGAGGACGCCTTCAACCAGAAGTCGAAGGCGGACAACGCGCGGATCCGCGCCGAGAGCGAGCCGTCGGCCGCGGTCGTCGTCGACCGCCTCGGCGACGAGCTGGCCGTCTCGCTCGGCGACGACGAACACGAGTACGACGCGCTCGTCGACGCGCACGACGGCGAGACGGTCGAGCCGGTCGCCCGCGACGCGACCGACCTGCTGTTCGTGATGTACACCTCGGGGACGACCGGGCGGCCGAAGGGGGTCGAACACGCCACGGGCGGCTACCTCTCGCACGTCGCGTGGACGACGCGGAAGGTCTTGGACGTGCGCCCCGACGACACCTACTGGTGCGCCGCCGACATCGGCTGGATCACCGGTCACTCCTACGGCGTGTACGGCCCGCTCGCGACCGGGACGACCACCGTGCTGTACGAGGGGTCGCCCGACTACCCCGACCGCGACCGCGTCTGGGACCTGATCGAGCGCAACGCGGTGAGCGTCTTCTACACCTCGCCGACGGCGATCCGGTCGTTCATGAAGTGGGGCGCGGAGTACCCCGAGTCGCACGACCTCTCGTCGATCCGCCTGCTCGGGACGGTCGGCGAGTCGATCACCCCGAAGGCGTGGCGCTGGTACCGCGAGCACGTCGGCGGCGGCGACGCCCCCGTCGTCGACACGTGGTGGCAGACGGAGACCGGGGCCATCGCGCTCGCCACGCTCCCCGGGATCACGCCGATGAAGCCGGGGAAGGTCGGCCCGCCGCTGCCGGGGATCGACGCCCGCGTGGTCGACGAGGACGGCGAGCCCGTCGCCCCGGGCGAGTCGGGGTACCTCACGCTCGCGTCGCCGTGGCCCGGGATGCTGCGCGGCCTCCGCGAGGGCGACGAGCGCTACCTCCGGGAGTACTGGCTGGAAGGGGAGGACGGCTGGCGCTACCGGACCGGTGACGGCGCGACGGTCGACGAGGACGGCTACGTCACGATCCTCGGGCGCGTCGACGACGTGATCAACGTCCGCGCCCAGCGGTTCAACACCGGGGAGCTGGAGGCGGCCATCGTCGACGCCGACGGCGTGACCGAGGCCGCGGTCGTCGGCGACGGCGACGGGCACATCGTGGCGTACGTGACGACCAAGAGCGGCGTCGAACCCGGCGAGGCGCTCCGCGACGCCATCGCGGACCGGCTGGCGAGCGCCGTCGGCGACGTGGCCCGCCCGGACCGGATCGTGTTCACTCCCGAACTCCCGAAGACGCGCTCCGGGAAGATCATGCGACGGCTGCTGGAGGACATCGCCCGCGGCGAGGAGTTCGGCGACGTGAGCGCGCTGCGTAACCCAGAGGTCGTCGGCGAAATCGAGTCGACGGTCAAGGGAACGCGGAACTGACCGCGGCGTCCGTCGCGGCCCGCGCCCGGGCCGCGGCGCTCGCGGATCGGTATTATTTCGCAGCCGAGCTGAGAACCGAAACCGATTGCTCGGTGACTGGAACCGTGTAGCGGGTCGTCTGGACGGAGCGGCCACTCCGGCCGTTACGGTCGCGGTTACCGGAACAGTTTTGTTTCGGCTGCTTGTTGAGTTCCGAAACGAATGGTCGACGGCCTCGACGCGGACGCCTACGACGCGCTCGTCACCGCCGCGGAGACGTATCGCGCGGCGCTCGTCGTCAGGCTGGCGGGCGAGGCCGGTCTCCGCACCGAGGAGATAACCCGCGTCGCTCCGCGGCACCTACGCGAGGCGGAGTCCGTCGCGGGCGCGCGCCTCCTCGCGGTTCCCGCGGATGAAGACGAGAGCGGAGGGGGTAGCTCCCCCCGGTCTGGCGGCGAATCCGTCGACCGCGAGACAGTCGTTCCGGCGTCGCTGGCGGCCGACCTCGACCGGTACGCGACGAGCGAGGGGCTCGACGACGACGAGCCGTACGTCGACATCTCGCCCCGGCGCGTCCAGATGATCGTGCGCGAGACCGCGGCGCGGGCGGCCGGTCTCACCGACGGCGTGCTCGACGAGCGGGTCACCCCCAGCTCCCTCCGGAAGACGTTCGCGCGGCGGCAGCTCGTCGACCGCGACGTCGACCCGCGAGCGGTCCGCGACGCCGGCGGCTGGGAGTCGCTGGGCACGCTCGACCCGTACCTCGACCCGCTCGACGGCGAGGCGCTCGCGGCCGCTATCGCCGGCGACGAGCGGGCCGGCGACGCGTCCGCGGAGCGGGCCGGGACGGCCGTCTTACCGGGGTTCGAGGCGCTCGCGGACCCCGGGTCCGCGGCCCCTGCGGCGGCCGTCTCCGCCGGACTGGTCGAGGCAGACCGCTGGGCCGAGGCGTGGGTCGTCCGCCGGGCGGTCGGCGGCGAGCGGGCCGACGTGGCCACGGCGGCGGGCGTCGACCCGGAGACGCTCGCGGACCGCGGCGTGACCGCCGGTGGGCCGTGGCTGGACGCCATCGCGGACGGCGCGCCCGCGGCGACCGACGGTCGTCAGGGGACCGGGGGCCGACCCGGCCTCGCGGTCCCCGCGGCCTACGAGGGCGTGGTCCACGGTGCGCTCTGCGTCGTCGCGGCCGACGACGACCCGGTCGGCGACCCCGAACGCCGAGCGCTCGCCGCTCTCGGGGGGTGTCTCGGCCGCGCGATCACCGCGGACCGGTGGCGGGAGCTGCTCCACTCCGACGCGGTCACCGAGGTCGAGTTCCACACGACCGACGACCGCGCATTCCTCGCCCGCGCGAGCGACCGGCTGGACTGTCGGATCGAACTGGCGTCGACCGTCGACGTCGACGACGACATCTCCCGGGCGTACCTCTCCGTCGACGGGGTCCGCCCGCAAGACTTTGCGGCGGTCGTCGAGTCGTCGACGGGCGTCTCCGACTTCCGAGTGATAGAGACCGGCGAGGACGGCTGTTCGGCGTCGGTCCGCCTCGCGGACGGGTCGCTCGTCAGGGCGCTCATCGACCACGGCGCGACCGTGCGCGACGCGTCGGCAGCCGATGGCCGGGTCCGCGTCGTCGCGGACTTCCCCGAGGGGACGAACGTCCGCCCCGTCGCGGACGGACTCCGCGACCGGTTCGCGGACGTCAGGCTCGCGAGCAAGGAGTCGGTCGCGCGCTCGCCGCGCACGGAGTCGTCGCTGCGGGACGGGGTCGCCGACCGGTTCACCGACCGCCAGTGGGCCGCGCTGTCGGCGGCGTACCACGGCGGCTACTTCGACTGGCCGCGCGGGAGCACGGCCGAAGAGGTGGCCGACGCGATGGGCGTCTCGTCGCCGACGTTCCACAACCACCTCCGGAAGGCCCAGCGCGCGCTTCTCGACGGCGTCTTCGAGGACGACGCGGACAGACCGATTCGGGAGGGCGACGAGCGGGCGACCCCGCCCGGCGGGTGACATCCACTCGGGCGTGACCTCGTCCGGTGGCTGACCGACCGCCCGCTTGCGACCCCGCCCGGCGGTGCGACCTCCCTCCCGCTCGGCCGATATATATCACGATTTTTCGTATTTAGCGTCAGCGTTTATATGCCGATATCGGTTGGATACGACCGTACCATGACAGAGGGAGACGGCCAACTGGAAGCGAGACTCGCGGAACAGGAGGTATTCGAGCCGTCGGAGGAGTTCGTCGAGCAGGCGAACGTCTCCGACCCGGAGATATACGAGGAGTTCGAAGAGAACTGGCCCGAGTGCTGGGAGACGGCCGCCGACCTGCTGGAGTGGGAAACCGACTACGACCAAGTGCTCGACGACGGGAACCCGCCCTTCTACGAGTGGTTCACGGGCGGCGAGCTGAACGCGTCGGCGAACTGCCTCGACCGACACCTCGACGAGCGCGGCGACGAGGCCGCCATCGAGTGGGTCGGCGAGCCGGTCGACGAGGACGATCGCACGTACACGTACGAGGAACTCCACCGCGAGGTGAACGAGTTCGCGGCCGCCCTTCGGGAGCAGGGCGTCGAGGAGGACGACGTGGTCACGATGTACATGCCGATGATCCCGGAGCTGCCGATCGCGATGCTGGCCTGTGCGCGCATCGGCGCGCCCCACAGCGTCGTGTTCGCCGGGTTCTCGGCCGACGCGCTCGCGACGCGGATGAACTCCGCGGACTCCGAGTACCTCGTCACCTGCGACGGCTACTACCGCCGCGGCGACCCGCTCGACCACCTCGACAAGGCGAACGAAGGGCTCGCGGGCGTCGACCACGACACGACCACGGTGGTCGTCGACCGGCTCGGGCCGAACGGCGACGACTTCGGCCACGACCTCGGCGACGACCAGATCGACTACGACGACCTCGTCGCGGAACACGAGGGCGCCGAGGTCGAGCCGGTCACCCGCGACGCCGAGGACATGCTGTTCCTGATGTACACCTCGGGGACGACCGGACAGCCGAAGGGCGTGAAACACACGACCGGCGGCTACATGTCGTGGGTGTCGTGGACCTCGCAGTCGGTCCTCGACATCAAGCCGGATGACACGTACTTCTGTTCGGCCGACATCGGCTGGATCACGGGGCACTCGTACATCGTCTACGGGCCGCTCTCGCTCGGAACGACGACGATGATGTACGAGGGGACGCCGGATCACCCGGAGCGCGACCGGCTCTGGGAGATCGTCGAGGAACACGAGGCGACCCAGCTGTACACCGCCCCGACGGCGATTCGGGCGTTCATGAAGTGGGGCAAGGAGTTCCCCGACCGTCACGACCTCTCCTCGCTGCGGCTGCTCGGCACGGTCGGCGAGCCGATCAACCCCCGCGCGTGGAAGTGGTACTACAAGCACATCGGCGACGAGGAGTGCCCCGTCGTCGACACGTGGTGGCAGACCGAGACCGGCGGGATGATGGTGACGACGCTGCCCGGCGTCAAGGACATGAAGCCCGGCGCCGCGGGACCGCCGCTGCCGGGGCTCGACGTTCAGATCCTCGACACGCTCGGCGACGAGGTAGAGCCCGGAAAGGCCGGCTACCTCACGGTACAGAAGCCGTGGCCCGGCATGCTCCGGACGCTGTACAACAACGACGAGCGCTACATCCAGGAGTACTGGGCGGAGTACTCCGACACCGACAGCGACGACCCCGACGACTGGGTGTACTTCCCGGAGGACGGCGCGAAGATCGACGACGACGGCTACATCACCGTCCTCGGTCGCGTGGACGACGTGCTCAACGTCTCCGGCCACCGGCTGGGGACGATGGAGATCGAGTCGGCGATCGTCGGCGTCGAGGGCGTCGCCGAGGCCGCGGTGGTCGGCGGGAACCACGACATCAAGGGCGAGGCGGTGTACGCCTACGTGACGACCGAAGACGGTTACGAGGGTACCGACGACCTCCGCGACGCGATCGTCGCGGGCGTCGAGGACGCCATCGGCCCGATCGCCCGGCCGGAGCAGGTCGTGTTCACCCCTGACCTGCCGAAGACGCGGTCGGGGAAGATCATGCGTCGCCTGCTTGAGAACATCGCCGACGGCGAGGAACTCGGGAACACGAGCACGCTGCGGAACCCCGAGATCGTCGAGGAGATCCAGCGGAAGGCCGACGCCGAGTAGCGCTCGGCGAACCGTTTTTCCCTGTTCCACCCACGACCACGCCGGACCACACGACGACAATCATCACGAAAGAATCACACAAACGAACTCACAACACACGCCAAAACATGACAGATAATACCTCACGCGAACGAGACGACGGCGTCACTGATGGTGGCCGCGCAGTTGACGACGCGGCCGCCGAGGGTGACCGCGCAACTGACGACGCGGCCACCGACGGCGGCGTCGCCTCCGCCGGGGCCGCACAGACGCACCACAACACCGACTACCTCGGAGCGGAAGTGAACATCCTGAACCCGAGCACGCCGTACATGCGCGATCACCTGCGCATCGTGTGGTCGGGCTTCGCTATCTGGGTCCTCGCGGTGTGGGGGCCGGTGACGCTGACGCGGCTCGCCCCGGAGGGGATGACGAGCCAGATGCCGATCCTCCAGTTCCCGCTCCACTACTTCCTCGTCGCGTTCGGGGCACCGACCAGCGCGCTCATCTTGGCGTTCTGGTACTCGCGCAAGCGGGACGCGCTCGACGAGAAGTACGGCATCGAACACGGTGACGTCGCGGCGACCGACGGAGGGACCGACGAATGACGGCGAGCTCGCTCCTCCTACAGAGCGACCTCCTGCCGGAGGCGCTCAACATCTCGTTCAAGATCGGGCCGGCGCTGCTCGTGATCGGGATGCTCGGGCTGTTCCTCACCATCGGGTTCGTCTTCCGCGTGGCCGACACCGACGACATGTGGGTCGCCGGCCGTTCCATCGGGAACGTCGAGAACGGGATGGCGATCGGTGCGAACTGGATGTCGGCGGCATCGTACCTCGGCATGGCCGCGTCGATCGCGCTGGCCGGCTTCTACGGCCTCGTGTTCGTCGTCGGCTGGACGACGGGCTACTTCATCCTGCTCATCTTCCTCGCCGCGCAGCTGCGCCGGTTCGGGAAGTACACGGCGCCGGACTTCGTCGGCGACCGATTCAACTCCGACACCGCGCGCGCAATCGCGGCGGTGACGACGTTCCTCATCGGCTTCGTCTACGCCATCGGGCAGGCGAAGGGGATGGCGCTGGTCGGCCTGTACATCTTCGGTAACTACGGCGGTCTCATCCCCGGTCTGGACGGGTATCAGGTGATGGTCGTCGCCATGATGGTCGTCACCGTCGGCTACCTGACGCTGTCCGGGATGCTGGGCGCCACGAAGAACCAGGCGGTCCAGTACGTCATCCTCATCCTCGCGTTCGTCGTCGGGCTGTTCGTCGTCGGCTGGACGAACGGCTACTCGACGGTGCTGCCGCAGTTGGAGTACGGCGCGCTGATCAGTCAGCTCGGTAGCGAGTTCTCCCAGCCGTTCGCCTCGTCGGGCTACTACCTCTGGGTCGCGACGACGTTCTCGCTGATCGTCGGCACCTGCGGGCTCCCGCACGTACTCGTCCGGTTCTACACGGTCGAGAGCGAGCGGACGGCCCGCTGGTCGACTGTCTGGGGACTGTTCTTCATCTGCATCCTCTACTGGAGCGCGCCCGCGTTCGCGGCGTTCGGGACCGACCTCTACTCGCAGAACGTCGGCGCGACGTACGGCGACCCCGGCATGACGGGCGCGGCCAGCGAGGTCATCGTCGTGCTTGCGGCGCAGCTGTCCGGGCTCCCGTCTTGGTTCGTCGGCATCGTCGCGGCGGGCGGTATCGCCGCGGCCATCGCGACGGTCGCGGGGCTGTTCATCGCCGGCTCCTCGGCGATCAGCCACGACATCTACACGAACATCATCAACGAGGACGCGACGCAGCGCCAGCAGATCCTCGTCGGCCGCCTCTCGATCGTCGCGCTCGGCGCGCTGACCACGCTGGCTGCGCTCAACCCCGCGTCGTCGATCGCGGCGCTCGTCGGGTACGCGTTCTCGCTCGCCGGCTCCGTCCTGTTCCCGATGTTCTTCCTCGGCATGTGGTGGGAGAACGCCAACCGCCAGGGCGCGCTCGCCGGCATGACCACCGGGCTCACGCTCTGGTCGATCCCGATGATCAACCAGATCGTCCCGACGTACATCGGCTCGCTCGAAGCGCCGCTGTCGACCGGACTCGCGCAGGCGATGCCCGCCATCGGCTCGGCGCTCATCACGCTCCCCGTCGTGTTCGTCGTCACCATCGTCGTCTCGATGGCGACCGACGAGCCGTCGCTGGAGACGAAGCGGATCGTCCGGCAGTGTCACAGCCCTGAGCCGATGGGCCAGCAGGAGACCGCCGAGGACGTCGTCGCCGACGGTGGCGAAGACGTGGCGACCGATGGTGGCCGCGCAACTGACGACGCGGCCGCCGAGGGCGACCGCGCAACTGACGACGCGGCCACGGAGACGGAGGAGTAATCCATGTACGAACGCATCCTCGTCCCCACGGACGGCAGCGACGTCGCGGAGGCCGCCGTCGACCACGCGCTCGACCTCGCGGAGAAGTACGACGCCGAGGTCCACGCGCTGTACGTGGTCGACATCGACTCCGTGAACTTCAGCCTGGGCACCGAACAGGTCGACCGGCTCAAGCAGGGCCGGTTCGACGAGATGGGCGAACTGAAAGAGCAGGCCGACGAGGCGACCGGCGTGGTCGCCGACCGCGGCGCCGAACGCGGCGTCGACGTCGTCGAACACGTCTCGGGCGGTCGGCCGCACAAGGTGATCGCCGACTACGCCGAGGACAACGACGTGAGCCTCATCGTCATGGGGAGCCACGGCCGCGCGGGCGTCCGCCGCGCGCTGCTCGGGAGCGTCACGGAGCGCACCCTGCGCTCGACGCACGTCCCCGTCCTCGTCGTCGACTACCTCGACGAGGACTGACCCCCGAGGGTCGGCTCACTCGCCGACGGACGCATCGCCTCGCCGCGCGGCCGACGCCGCCCGGCTTCGCAACACCGACGTACCCCTCTCGTACACAGTCATATCATGCCCGACTCGGACGCCGCGAAGACGCCGGACGACCAGCAGACCGACCCGAGCGTCGCCGACCGCGCCCGGCACGTGCTCAGCGAGAACGGCACCGGAATGTTACAGGACCTGCTGTTCGCGCTCGTGTGGGTGGGGCTCGCGTCGGCGCTGTACGACTTCGCCTTCCCGACGGCCCCCCAGTGGGTGCTGTACATGTTCATGCTCGCGGGAATCCCGGCGTACTTCGGCTTCTTCATCTCGCTGGAGATGGCGAAGGAGCGCAGCGCGCGCTGACGCGGCGGCCGCTTCTCTCCTCGCCGTTCACCCGGCGAGTTCGCGGATGTCGCCGACGTCGAGCAGCCGCTCGCCCGGGTCGAGCGCGGCGCGGTACGTCGCCCGCGCGACGGTATCGACGGAGAGCGGTCGGGACTCGCCGAGCCGCGAGGCGAGCGGCGGCGCGCTCGCGACGAACCGGAGGATACGGTCGACGACGCCGGGGACGTGCGGCTGCCCCTCGCCATAGACGGGGCCGGGACGGAGGGTGACCACGTCGAGGTCGAGGTCGGCGATGGACGCCTCGGCGCGCCGCTTGGCCGTCAGGAAGGCGTTACGAATCCGCGGCGGCTTCGCCGCCGCGGAGAGGAAGACGAACGCGTCGACGCCCGCGCGTTCCGCCTCCAGCGCCGTGAGAAGGGCGGCGTCGCCGTTGACGCGCTCGAAGGTGACTCCCTCCGTCGGCGCTTCGGTGAGCGTCCCGACCGAGTGGACCACGGCGTCGACGCCGTCGAGGCGGTCGCGCCACGCGTTCGGGCGGAAGAGGTCGGCGCTCGTCCACGAGACGGCGTCCGCCCACGCCTCGTCGATGTCGGGCCGGCCGCTCCGCGAGACGCTGCGGACCTCGTGGTCGTCGCGGACCGCGAACCGGCAGACGTCGCGTCCGATGAAGCCGCTGCCGCCGACGACGAGGAGGGTAGCCATACGGTCGCGTACGCGCCGCCCCGTCTTGGGGTTTCGGGACGGGCGCGGCGGGGGCCGGCGGGTCGTTAGCGCCGGAGGAACCCGAAGAGCGCGTAGTCCTCGTCGGGGTCGTACCGGCGGAACAGGAGGCTGTTCGTCAGCACCGACACCGAGGAGAACGCCATCGCCCCGGCCGCGAGGACGGGCTGGAGCAGCCCGAGCGACGCGAGCGGGATCATCGCCGTGTTGTAGCCGAGCGCCCACACGAGGTTCTGTTTGATCTTCCGGAGCGTCGCGTCGGAGACGCGGATCGCCTTCACGACGTCGAGCGGGTCGTCGCGCATCAGCGTCACGTCCGCGGCCTCGATGGCCACGTCGGTCCCGCTCCCGATGGCGGTGCCGACGTACGCGACCGCGAGCGCCGGCGCGTCGTTGACGCCGTCACCGACCATCATCGCCCTCCGGCCGTCGGACTGGATCGCCTCGACCGCGTCGGACTTGTCCTCGGGGAGGACGCCGGCGCGGACGTTCTCGGGGTCGATCCCGACCTCCTCGGCGACCGCGCGCGCGGTGCGCTCGTTGTCGCCGGTGATCATCATCACGTCGATAGCGCGGTCGCGGAGCTGACTCACCGCGTCCGTCGCGCTCGGTTTCACCGTGTCCGCGTCGGCGACGACGCCGAGGAGCTCCCCCTCGTCCGCGCCGGCGGGCACGCGGGCGACGAGCATCGCCGTCTTCCCCTCGCTCTCCAGGCGTTCCATCGTCTCCGCGGCGGTCGAGGGATCGATCCCGTTGTCACGCAGCAGCTTCCGGTTGCCGACCAGTATTCGGCTTCCTTCCACGGTCGCTTTCACCCCGTGTCCGGGAACGTTCTCGAAGTCCTCGGGATCGCCGAGGGCGAGGCCGCGCGCCTCCGCACCGTCGACGATGGCGCGGGCGAGGGGGTGTTCGCTGCCCCGCTCCGCGCTCGCCGCGAGCCGGAGGACCTCGTCTTCGTCGGCCCGCGCGTCGGTCGCGGCGTCGTCGCCGGTGACCGGCGCGTCCTCGCCCTCGGCGACCGCGCCGCCGTCGGGGACGCGCTGGTCGCCGAGGGCGACCGCGTCCGTAAGCTCCATCTCGCCCGCCGTGAGCGTCCCCGTCTTGTCGAAGACGACGGTGTCGACGTCCTTCGCGCGTTCGAGGACGTCGCCGCCCTTGAACAGGACGCCGTGTTGCGCACCGATGGTGGTGCCGACCATCGTCGCGGCCGGCGTCGCGAGGCCGAGCGCGCAGGGACACGCGATCAGGACCGAGGAGGCGAAGACGACGACTGCGAACTCGAACACTGAAACGGTCCCGCCGACCGGCGCTGGCCCGCCCGCGACCTGTCCCCACAGCGGGAGCCGGTCGACGAACGCCGCAAGCGTCTCGGGGAAGAGGAACCAGACGACGCCCCACACCAGCGCGTTCGCGATGACCGCGGGGACGAAGTACGCGGAGATCCGGTCCGCGAGGTTCTGGATGTCGGGCTGGCGGGACTGCGCCTCCTTCACCGTCTGGACGATCTGCTGGAGCGCGGTGTCCGCGCCGACCTTCGTCGCCTCGACGACGAGGAGCCCGTTCTCGTTGATGGTGGACCCGACGACCTCGTCGCCCTCGCTCTTCTCGACCGGGACCGACTCGCCGGTCACCATCGACTCGTCGACGGCGGATTGCCCCTCGACGACGACGCCGTCGGTGGGGATCCGCTCGCCGGGCCGGACCTTCATCCGGTCGCCGACCTCGACCTCGTCGATAGGGACCTCATCCTCGTTGCCGTCCTCGTCGACGAGCGTGGCGGTGTCGGCCTCCATCTGCAAGAGCTTCCGGAGCGCTTCGCCCGCCTGCCCCTTCGAGCGGGCTTCGAGGTAGTTCCCGAGCGTGATGAACACGAGGATCAGCGCGGCCGTGTCGAAGTAGACGCTCCCGGCGATCAGATCGAGGAGGACGGCGACGGAGTAGACGTACGCCGTCGTCGAACCCAACGCGATCAGCACGTCCATGTTGGCGCGCCCGTTCGTGACGAGCGCCTTGTAGGAGTTCACGTAGAACGGCCGCCCGAGCACGATTTGGACCGGCGTCGCGAGCGCGAACGCGACCCAGTGAATGTCGAGGCCGAAGACGCCGTCCGGCACGATCGCACCCCCGAGGAGGAGGTTGTCGACGAGGAAGAAGAGCAGCGGCGCGGACAGCGCGGCGCCGAACAGCGTCAGCCGGCGCTGCTTTCGTATCTCGGCGTTCCGCGCCGCGTCGCGCGCGCTCTCGCCGGAGCCGTCGTCCTCCCCGTCGGCGCCTTCCCCGTCCGGACCCTCGCTCTCTCGGACGGGCGAGTAGCCCGCGTCCTCGACGGCGTCGTACAGCGCCGACAGCGAGGTCTCCGCGGGGTTGTACCTGACCTGCGCCTCGTCGGTCGCGTAGTTCACGTCGGCGTCGACGACGCCGGGCACGGACTCCAGCGCGTCGCGGTTGGCGTCCGCGCAGTTCGCGCACGACATGTCGGTGATCGCGACGGTCGCCGTCTCGGAGACCGCCCCGTAGCCCGCCTCCTCGATCGCGTCGTAGATCGCCGCGAGCGACGTCGCGTCCGGGTCGTACTCGACGGTCGCCTCGTCGGTGGCGTAGTTCGCGTCCGCCCGCGAGACGCCGTCTATCGACCCCACGGCGTCGCTGACGGTCGCCGAGCAGTTGGCGCAGCTCATCCCCGTGATGTCGAGGTGGGTGGTTCGGGTACTCATCTTGTGTACTACTACGGGATACACCCTTAGTGCGTTTTCCCCTTCGAAACCAAAGGTCTCGGGCGGGGATATCTTCGATTACAAAGCAGTCTCCGGCCCGTCCGGCCCGGACGTTTCGAGGAAAGACTTTGGAAGCGGCGCGTCCTACCCGCGACATGGCCCGTTTGGAGCGACTCAGGGTGTTTCCGGTGAAGGGGTTAGACGGGGTCGACGTCGAGGCCGCGACGGTCCTCGACGGCGGGACGCTGAAACACGACCGCGAGTTCGCGCTGTTCGACGCCGACGGCGACGTCGTCAACGGCAAGCGGACCGACCGGGTCCACGACCTCGCGACCGAGTTCGACCCCGAGTCGACGACGCTCCGGGTCGAGACGCCCGACGGGACCGTCCGGCGGTTCGACCTGAACGACGAGCGGGACCGCGCCGCGGAGTGGTTCGGCGAGTGCTTCGACGCGGACCTCCGGCTCCGCCGCGACGAGTCGCTGGGGTACGTCGACCGCCGAGAGATGGGCCCCTCCGTCGTCAGCACGGCGACGCTGGAGGCGGTCGCGTCGTGGTTCGACGGGATGACAGTCGACGGCGCGCGCCGCCGCCTCCGGGCGAACGTCGAGGTCTCGGGCGTCCCGGCGTTCTGGGAGGACCGGTTCGTCGGCGACGGGGCGCCGGCGTTCGAGATAGAGGGCGTGCGCGTCGAGGGCGTGACCCCCTGCGGTCGGTGCGTCGTTCCCGAGCGCGACCCCGACACCGGGGAGCCGACCCCGGAGTTCCGCGAGCGGTTCGTCCGGCGACGCGAGGCGACCTTCCCCGAGTGGGCCGACGAGGACGCGTTCGACCACTACTACACGCTGATGACCATCGCGCGGATCCCCGAGCGCGACCGCGGTGCGACGCTCCGCGTCGGCGACGAGGTCACGGTCAGCGAGTGAGAAACGGGGAGTGAAAGGCCGGGACGACTGGGAGTCGCGAGCGACCGGATCGCTCCGGCGCGAACGCCGATTTTTCCTTCGCAAGCGGCGAATACGCCCCGGAGAGCGTTCGTGGCGGCGATCCGCCGCAGCACGCAACACTTATCACACCGTCGGGAGACAGTTAGGGTGCGATGGCGACAGGCAAGGTCGACTTCTTCAACGACACCGGCGGCTACGGATTCATCGAGACTGACGACGCTGACGAAGACGTGTTCTTCCACATGGAAGACGTCGGCGGCCCGGACCTCGAAGAGGGACAGGAGGTAGAGTTCGAGATCGAGGAGGCGGACAAGGGTCCGCGCGCCACGAACCTCACTCGGCTGTAGCTCGGTCGCGGCATCCGCTACCGGCGAACTCGGACAGCTCTCGAAACACGTTCCGCGTATATTCTCACCGCGAGCGACGGCGCCGCCGTTTTGGTCGCCGGGCCGCCAACGAACCGATATGGAGGCAGACGACCCCGACGCACACGTCGCCGACCTCGACGCGTTCGTCGACGAGAACCTCGACCGCTACGCCGAGACGCAGGGCGTCCTCCCCGAACGGCTCGACGAGTTCGGCGAGCGGTACCGGTCGCAGGGACACCTGACCCGCGATCAGCTGTACGAGATCGCCTACGAGTCGTCCACGCGGAGCGCCTACCACGTCGAGAAGAACCCAGCGCCCCGGTGTCGGGAGGTGACGCGCAACGCTCGGCTCGTCGACGGCGACTTCTCGACGATCCACCTGATCACCGGCCTCGCGGGATTCAAGGCGCCGACCGCCTCGTGCGTGCTGGCCGCGCTCGACGGCGACCGCCACGCCGTCGTCGACACGCGCGTCTGGGCCTCCTTGGAGCGACTGGGCTACCTCGACGGTCGGAAGGAGAGCTTCGACGCCGCGGACTACGTCGCGATGATCGATCCGATCCGCGAGATCGCCGACGAGACCGACTCCCGCGCGGTCGACGTGGGATATGCGCTGTTCGCACACGACGCGCACGTCCGGGAGGGAACGCTCCACTGAGCCCAAGGGCGACCGAGAGCGGCGGCCGCACGGCCGCGCACGCCGCGCGCCGACCGTCTACAGCGGGTACTCGACGTCGGTCGCCTCGGTCGAGTACTCCCAGAGCTTCCGGGCGTCCTCGCGGTCGTAGGAGGCGTCGTTCGACCGGCCGACCGTCGGGTGGCCGCGCATGTTCATGAGACCGCCGGGCTCGACGTAGGCGCCGCCGTCGACGTCGGTCGTCGCCGCGAACAGCATCGGCTCGACGCCGATTTCGGGCTCCTGCCCCAGCACTGCGTTCGCGGCCTTCATGCCGACCTTCATCAGGGGGTTGCCGCTCTCGGCCGCGGTCCGCAGCTGGAGGTTCGTGTCCGTGTAGCCGGGGTGGCAGGCGACGCTGCGGATCCCCGGGTCCTCCCCCTCGTCGTCCGCCGCGTCGAGACGGCGTTCGAGTTCGTACGCGAACAGCAGGTTCGAGAGCTTGCTGCGCCCGTACGCCTTCCACTTCCCGTAGGACCGCTCCCAGTTGAGGTCGGAGAAGTCCATCTCGCCCTGCTCGTGGGCGCCCGACGACTGGGTGACGACACGGGCGTCGCCACCGATCCCCTCCGCGGCGTCGAGCAGGTCGAACAGGTGCCCCGTGAGCGCGAAGTGCCCGAGGTGGTTGACGCCGAACTGCGTCTCGAACCCGTCCTCGGTCTCGCTCCGCGGGATCGCCATCACGCCGGCGTTGTTACAGAGGACGTCGACCGCGTCGTAGTCGGCGGCGAGGCCGTCGGCGAACGACGCCACCGAGTCGAGCGACGCGAGGTCGCACTCGCGGACGTCGAGTTCGCCGTCGACCTCGCCGCCCGCGTCCGCCCGGATCTCGCGGGCCGCCTCCTCGGCGCGCTCGACGCTCCGGCACGCCATCACGACCGTCGCGCCCTTCGCGGCGAACTCGCGGGTCCCCTCGAAGCCGAGCCCGCTGTTCGCCCCGGTGACGACCACCGTCTTCCCGTCCAGCCGCGGCATCTCGTCGGCCGTCCATTCCGACATGGTCGAACGAAGGGGCGTCACGGGGAGAAACCTGTCGGCCGGTTAGATGCGGACTCTCGTGTCACACACTCTCGAACGGGTCGACGAGAGGGCGTCTGCCGCGGTGATACACTTTCACCGCGCCGCCGGTGCGTTTTTAGGTGCCTCCGGGAAAGGAGTGAGTACCGAATGACGTCCTTCCAGTCGACGATCGGCGACGAGGAGGGGATCGCGGAGGAGCTGGCCGAGGGCCAGCGCGAGATCTCCATCGCCGAGTTCTTCGAGAAGAACAAACACATGCTCGGGTTCGACTCGGGCGCCCGCGGGCTCGTCACCGCCGTCAAGGAGGCGGTCGACAACGCCCTCGACGCGACCGAGGAGGCCGGGCACCTCCCCGACATCTACATCGAGATCGAGGAGGTGGGCGACTACTACCGGCTCGTCATCGAGGACAACGGGCCGGGTATCACGAAAGAACAGCTCCCGAAAGTGTTCGGGAAGCTCCTGTACGGCAGCCGGTTCCACGCCCGTGAGCAGTCCCTGACACCGGATCAACAACTGCTCGTCAGACGGGACGGAAACGTCGAGTACATGCCTATCGGGGTACTCTGTGACGCGTACCTTCCGGGTGACGGTGATGCGACTGCTCCGGTCCCCGACGCGATTGAAGTTCCCTCGTTCAATCGTGAGACGCAGGAAATGAGCTGGCAACCGGTTACTCACGCGATTCGTCACGAGACGGACGAGCATACCTACGAGATAGAGACACAGAAGGGGAGAACGGTCGAGGTCACCGGAAATCACAGTGTGTTCAGCGTCGACTCGAACGGGAACACACGGGAGGTGAAGGCCGGTAAACTCGAATCCGGTGACACACTCCTCTCACCGCGCACGCTACCATCGACCGATCAGACCGTCGAAGAGATTAATCTCCTCGAACACGTCGACTCCGGAGCGTTTGCGGATCGGCGTGTCTACGTCTACGGCTTCGATCGGGAGACGCTCGAGCAACTCCAGACGGAAAAGACGGTTCGCCGGAAGCCCTCAGACGAAAGCGACCGAAAGCGGACGTACTACCGATACGATGGTGCCGAGATCCTGAAGGACAGCCTCGACCAGAACTACCTACAGAAAGGATATCTCCCGGCGGAGACGGTCTTGGAACTCGGTTGGGAAGAGAAGGCAGCCGACTGCGAGTTCAAGACGTACCGCGTTGGCGGCGACGAGACGACGCTTCCGGTGTCGCTACCGGCCGATGAGTCACTGGTCGAGATGCTGGCATACTACGTGTCGGAGGGCCATGCGGGACCGCGACAAGTCGGATTCACGTTCGGAAGTCACGAATCGGATCTGATCGAGGCGACAGAACAGGCGGTACAGACAATCGGTGGGGCGACGACAACGGCCGAGCGAGAGCGCAACTCGACGCGTGTGAAAGCGTTCGGTTCGCCACTAGCGCTGTTCTTGAAATCCGCCTGCGGCGATGCCGCTGAGAATAAGCGGGTTCCGGGCTTCGTATTCGACCTTGATCCGGATCTCCAGCGTCGGTTCATCGGAGCGCTCTACGAGGGAGACGGGTCCGATTCGCACCCGAGCAACGAGCTTTCCCACACGACACGCAGCGAGACGTTGGCTCGACAGCTCTCGACGCTCTGGAACATGCAGGGCGTCCTCGCGAGTACGGAGGTCTCGGAAGACAACGACGGGTACGGTGACAGTATCTCCACGAAGTATCGAACGAAGGTGTACGGTTCGGATATCGACACCGTCGATGCGCTCAAAAGCGCGGAATCTCCGCGGACACAGCAGTACAAGCGAGTCCCCACCGCGCTCCTTGACGAGGTTCGCGTCAGCGACACCGATGCTGAAACGGTGCCCGACACGATTCCCGGATTGCTGATGGCTGCCGGAATCGGATCGAGCCGGAAGCACGCTGAGACTTACGCCTCGCTGATTGAACGCGCTCTGGACGGTGATCGGATCGAGGAGCCGAGATACGCGCACAACCTACAGGAGTACGGGCTCATCGACGACGATGGCTTCGCGACTGACACACTCGAATCGCTCTGGGAGACGATCACCGATCTACATGGGATCACGGACACGGACATGTGTCTGCTCTCGGTGAAAAGCGTGAGCAAGACCGAACCGCCGGAACACGTGTACGATATCTCTGTTCCGGGTGAATCCGGAACTGACGAAAACTTCGTCGTCTCCAACGAGGGCGCACTGAGCGTGAAAAACAGCCGCGGGCAACAAGGAATCGGGATTTCAGCGGCCGTGCTGTACTCGCAGTTGACCTCCGGCCAGCCCGCGAAGATCACCTCGCGCCCGAAGGGCCAGTCGCGGGCGCAGTACTTCGAGCTCATCATCGACACCGACACGAACGAGCCGGAGATCAGCGCGGACGAGGAGACGACGTGGGACCGACCCCACGGCACCCGGATCGAACTGGAGATGGAGGCGAACATGCGCGCCCGCCAGCAGCTCCACGGCTACGTGAAACACACTGCGGTCGTCAACCCCCACGCGCGGCTCGAACTGCGCGAGCCGGGGCTCGACGAGCCGCTGAAGTTCGAGCGCGCGACCGACGAGCTGCCGGCGGAGACGAATGAGATCCGCCCGCACCCCCACGGCGTCGAACTCGGCACGCTGATCAAGATGCTGGAGGCGACGGAGTCGTACTCCGTCTCCGGGTTCCTCCAAGAGGAGTTCACCCGCGTCGGGAAGAAGACCGCCGACAGCGTGATCGACAACTTCCGCGACGTGTACTACGGCCGCGAGCTGTCGTGGTCGCCGCCGCGCGCACACGGCGACCGCGACGTCGCGAACGCGGTCTCCGAGGCCGTCGCCAACAAGGGGGCGGAAGCGACGACGGCCTTCGCGGAGGGCGTCGCCGAGACGGTGGGGAACAACGACCGGATCACCCGCTCCGAACTGGCCGAGATAGTCGACACCGTCGCGGAGACGGTCGAGGACGACACCGGCAAGACGTTCGGCGGGACCGTCCGCGAGAACGCGGTCGACGCCGCGTGGCGGGCGGTCACGGGCGGCGAGGGCGACGGGGACGACGATGCGGAAGGTAGCGACGACGAGGAGTCGCCGCTCGTCTCCGACGCCTACGCGCTGGTCGACGAGGCCACGTCGACGCGGAAGGACGACGAGGCGGTTCAGGCGATGGCCGAAGCGCTCGCGCGCCGGTTCGCGGACCTCGACGGCGACGCGTTCCGGATCACGCTCGACGACCTCGAACGCCTCGTCGCGGACGCGGCCTCGTTCGTCGCCGAGCAGCGCGACGCCACCTTCGGCGAGACCGCCCGGGGGAACGTCGTCGAGGCGTTCTGGTCGCGGGCGCGCACCGTGCCGGACGCCTCGCCGAAGGTGAAGGCGATCGGGGGCGACCGCGACGCCGCCGCCGACCTGCTCGACGCGATGCGGACGACGGACATCCTCGCGCCGCCGACGGACTGCCTCGCGCCGATCACGGCGGAGCTGGTCGAGGCCGGCCTGCGGAAGGAGTACGACGCCGACTTCTACGCGGCCGCGACCCGCGACGCCGAGGTCCACGGCGGCGACCCGTTCATCGTCGAGGCCGGCATCGCGTACGGCGGCGAGATCCCCGCCGAGGGGTCGGTCGAACTGCTCCGGTTCGCGAACCGCGTCCCGCTCGTCTACCAGCGCGGGGCCTGCGCGACGACCGACGTGATCAAGTCGATCGGCTGGCGGAACTACGGGCTCGACCAGCCCGGCGGCTCGGGGATGCCGAACGGGCCGGCCGTCATCAGCATCCACGTCGCCTCCACGAACGTCCCGTTCACGAGCGAGTCGAAGGACGCGCTCGCGAACGTCCCGGAGATCGAAGACGAGATCGAGCTCGCGGTCCGGGAGGCCGCCCGCGAGCTGAAGTCGTTCCTCAACAAGCGGCGCTCGATGCAGCAGCGCCGGGAGAAGCAGGACGTGCTCGGCCGGATCCTCCCGGAGATGGCCGACAAGGTCTCGGAGGTCACGGGCCGCCCGCGCCCCGACATCGACGGCGCGCTCGCGCGGATCATGAACAACGTCAGCGTCGAGCGCGAGGTGAACGGCGAGACGGTGACGCTCGTCGTCGAGAACCACTCAGACGTGAACGAGGAGCTGGATATCACCGACATCGTCTCGACGGAGCCGACGGACCTCTCCGACGGAACGGTGGTGGACATGGACGGCGAGTGGTTCGTCCAGTGGAAGCCCGAGGTGCCCTCGGGCGACGAGCGGGAACTGACGTACGCGGTCGACGGGGACCCCGAGTTCGAGGTCAGCGTCGGCGGCGTGGAGACCGAGAAACTCACGGTGAACGACTAAATGACGACCGAAAGCGATGCACGAGACGAGCTGATCGACCTGGCCGCCGACTTCTACGACCAGTTCGCGGCGGGGTCGATCCCGGAGATGACGCTCCCCACGCGGACGAAGAGCAACATCGAGTACGACGAGGAGAGCGGGGTCTGGACGTACGGCGACCGCACCTCGACGCGCAGCGCCAACTCGGTGCGCGGCGCGCGCAAGCTGCTGAAGGCCGCCTACACCATCGAGTTCCTCGCGAACCAGCTCGACGACGACCGCTCGTCGACGCTGCGTGAGCTGTACTACCTCTCGGAGTCGTGGGACAACGACGAGGCGCAGTTCAAATCCCAAGACGAGTCGAACGACCTCGTGGAGGACCTCGAAATCGTCACCGGCGTCACCCGCGAGGACTTCCACATGCGCCCGGAGGAGTCGGGCGCGAAGGTGATGGGACCGCTGCTCCTCCGCGAGCAGACCAACCGCGGTGAACGCGAAATCCACTGCCAGCTCGACGTGGGGCAGGGGGGCTATCAGATCCCGAACAACCCGGACACCATCGAGTTCCTCGACAACGACGCGGAGTTCGTCCTCTGCGTCGAGACCGGCGGGATGCGCGACCGGCTCGTCGAGAACGGGTTCGACGAGGCGCACGACGCGCTCGTGGTCCACCTCGGTGGCCAGCCCGCCCGCGCCACCCGCCGCCTGACGAAGCGCTTCCGCGACGAACTCGACCTCCCCGTGGTGGTGTTCACCGACGGCGACCCGTGGTCCTACCGGATCTACGGCTCCGTCGCGTACGGCTCGATCAAGTCCGCGCACCTCTCGAAGTACCTCGCGACGCCCGAGGCGCGGTTCATCGGGATCCAACCCGAGGACATCGTCGAGTACGACCTCCCCTCGGACCCGCTCTCCGACTCGGACATCAACGCGCTCGAATCCGAGCTTGAGGACCCCCGCTTCCAGACCGACTACTGGGAAGAGCAGATCGAACTCCAGCTCGACATCGGCAAGAAGTCCGAACAGCAGTCGCTCGCGAGCCGCGGCCTCGACTTCGTCACCGACACCTACCTCCCCGAACGGCTCGGGGAGATGGGCGTGCTGTAGGCGCGACCGCCGTCGCCCTCGGCTGCCCGCCGCTACTCCTCGTCTGCGGCGAGTTCGCCGACCTCGCGCCGTTTGCCGTCGGCGTCGTCGTTCGCGTACTTGTACACGACGCCGTCTTCCTCGTCGGCCGTCGCTTTGTGCGAGCCGTCACAGAGCGGCTGCGAGTCGGAGAGCCCGCACCGACAGACGTAGATCAGGCCGTCGTCGCCCTTGTCGTCGTCGTCGAGTACCGTCGGGCCCCGCTCTTCGTGCGTGACTTCGCGTGCCATGGGCGCGAGTCGGACCGCCGGCCCGATACCGTTTGGGGCGCGAACCCGGGCCCGGCGGTTCGGTCGCCGCAACCCCCTTGCCCGTGGGGCGCGTATCCAAAGTATGAGCGAGACAGACGAGCGAGACCCCGCGGAGCTGACAGACGAGGAGTGGCGCGAGCGACTCTCCGACGAGGAGTACCGCGTGCTGCGCGAGAGCGGCACGGAGGCGAAGTTCTCCGGCGAGTACGTCGACCACCACCCCGACGACGGGGAGTACAACTGTCGGGCCTGCGGGACCGTCCTGTTCGAGGCCGAAACGAAGTACGAGTCCGGCTGCGGCTGGCCCGCGTTCTACGCCGCCGAGGAGGAGTCCGTGACGACGACTGTGGACACCAGCCACGGGATGCGCCGCACCGAGGTCCGGTGTGCGAACTGCGACTCGCACCTCGGCCACGTGTTCGACGACGGCCCCGAGCCCACCGGCAAGCGGTTCTGTATCAACTCGGTCGCGATGGAGTACGACAACGAGTGAGCCGCCGCGACACGGCGCGTCGCGGGGTCACTCCGAACAGAGCGGCAGCCTGACGACGAAGACGGCGCCCTTCGGCTGGTTGTCCTCGACCCACACGTCCCCGCCGTAGATCTCGACGAGCGAGCGGACCAGGTACAGCCCGATCCCCGCGCCCGGGCTGTCGAGGCCCTTCTCTCCCTTCCCGAATATCTCGTCGCGCTGGTCCTCGGGGATCCCAGGCCCGTTGTCGGCGACGCGGACCTCGGCGACGCCCTCGTCCTCGTCGACGGTCGCCGCCACCGTCACGGTCGGCGGGACCTCGTCGTTGTGCTGGACCGCGTTCCGCAGGAGGTTCCGGAACACCGAACTCAGCATCTCGTCGCCGACGACCTCGACCTCCGGGTACGAGCCCTCGACCGTGAAGACGGCTTCTGAGTACGCGGACCGCACCTCCTCGACCTTCTGTGAGAGGACCCGATCGAGCGCGACGCGGCTCGGCTCGGCGTCGTCCCGGAGCATCACCTCGGCGAGGTCGCGGACCGTCGTGGTGAGCGAGACGGCGCTCTGGGTGTTGCGCTTGATCACGTCCAAGTACTCTTTCCCCTCCTCGTCGACGTGCTCATCGAGCAGTTCGGCGTACGCCCCGACGAGCTGGAGGTCGTTGCGGATGTCGTGGCGCATCACTTGGTTCAGCAGCTGGAGGTCGTCGCGCTGGCGCTTGAGGCGCTCCTCCGGGCCCGCCTTGTCGCCGCCGCCCCCGAACCTCCCGTCGTCCCTCTGTTCGAGGGCCTCCTCCTCGTCCATGTCGACTCTGTGGGTCCGCCGGGAGTTTTAGATGTCGGTTGCGGAGAGACGGCCGTCCGCCGCCGACCTCACACCCCCTCGCCGAGTAGCTCGCGGGCGACGATGTTCTTCTGGATCTCGGTCGTCCCCTCGTAGATCTGGGTGATCTTCGCGTCGCGGTAGAGCCGCTCGACGTCGTGGTCGTTGACGTAGCCCGCGCCGCCGTGGACCTGGACCGCCTCGTCGGCGACCTCGACCGCGGTCCGCGAGGCGAACTCCTTGGCCATCGACGCGAGCGCGGTCAGGTCGCCCGACTCGTTGTCGACCGCCCACGCGGAGCGGTAGGTGAGCCAGCGGGCGGCCTCCGTGTTCGTGTGCATCTCCGCGAGCTTGTGTTTGATCGCCTGAAAGTCGCTGATCGGGCGGTCGAACTGCTCGCGCTCCTCGGCGTACTCCAGCGCGCGCTCGGCGGCGCCCCGGGCGATGCCGACGCCCTGCGCGGCGACCGCGGTCCGCGTCTCGTCGAAGAACTGCATGAGCTGGAGGAACCCCATTCCGCGCTGGCCGATGAGGTTCTCCTCCGGCACGCGGACGTCGTCGAAGCGGAGCTCCGCGGTGTCGCTCGCGCGGATGCCGAGCTTCCCGGTGATCTTGTCGCGGGTGAGCCCGTCGCGGTCGCCCTCGACGAGGATCTGCGAGTAGCCGGAGTAGCGGTCGTCGATGTCGGGGTCCGTCTCGCAGACGACGACGAAGTAGTCGGCGACGGTGCCGTTCGTGATCCACATCTTCGAGCCGTTGATCACCCACTCGTCGCCGTCCTTCTCGGCGCGCGTCGCGACCGAGGTGACGTCGGAGCCCGCCTGCGGCTCCGAGATAGCAGAGCCCATCACCGCGTCGCCCGCGGTCACCTCGGGAAGCACGCGCTCCTTCTGTGCCTCCGTGCCGAACTCCATCAGGGCCTCCGCGCCGAAGCCGGCGCTGGAGATACAGAGGCCGATCCCCGGGTCGGCCGCGAACAGCTCCTCGGTGAGGATGGCGTTCTCCAGCGAGGAGTAGCCGATCCCGCCGTACTCGACCGGGACGTGCGGCGCGAGCAGCCCCATGTCGGCCGCCTTGTCCATCACCTCGTGCGGGTACGCCTCGTCGACGTCGTACTCGGTGGCCACCGGCCGGATCTCCTCGTCGGCGAACTTCCGCACCTCGTCGCGCAACTGTCGTTGCTCGTCGGTTAGCTGGAACTCCATACCGGAGCGATCCATCGAATTCTACATAATCGTTCGTAAACAACCGAGAATCCGGAGCGCGTTTACCTCGGGGCCGCTGCGAACGAGCATTCGCGGCCGCGGTCATCCCAGTCAACCGACGGGTCGCTCGAACCGGTCGATAGCGAACGGCTCCGCGTCGACGGGCGGCTCCGAGTCGGTGGCGAGCGCGGCGGCGACCTCGCCGACGACCGGCGCCGTCTTGAATCCGTGGCCGGACATCCCGACCGCGACGACGACGTCGCCGGCGTCGTCGACCGCGTCGACGATGTAATGACCGTCCGGGGACTGCGACAGCACGCACGTTCTCGTTCCCAAGAGGGGACCGTCACCGTTCGGCGCGAAATCGCGCGCGAAGCCGCGGGCCGGCTCCGTCTCGGCGGGTTGCGCGGCGCGAGCGTCGTCGGGGTGGACGCGCGCTCCGCGGTCGTGCGTCGCACCCAATTTGAACCCGGGAACGCGATGTCGCGGCAGCCCGTAGAAGTGCCTCCCGTCCGCGGCGTCCATCACGAACACCGGAAACGAGTCGGGGTCGAACGCCGACGGGTTCCGGGGCCGGACCCGACAGGCGACGTGCCGCTCGCGCTCCAACAGCCCGTCCACCGCGGGGACGTGATCGGCGGCCCAGGCGCCCGAGGCGACCACGACCGAATCGGGCTCGTAGGCCCGTCTCGGCGTCCGGACGCGGACCGTCCCCGCATCCGCGGTCCACTCTACGACCGGCTCGTGGGCCCGCAGTTCGGCGCCTTCCGCTGCCGCCGCCTCGACGAGTGCGACGAGGCACCGCTCCGGATCAAGGAGCCCGCCGTCGGGCTGGAACACGGCTCGGTACTCTTGGGGCAGGTCGTAGGCGGGAAACCGGTCGTTCACTTCGTCCGCGGTCAATACCTGGTGTTTGATGCCGTGGCTCCGGCAGGTCGACCGCGCGCCGGTGAACGAGTCGCCGGATTCGGGACCGATGGTCAGCGACCCGGTCCGACGAAACAGGTCGGTGTCCGAGTCGGAGTTGAGCCGCTGCCACAGCCGCCGGCTCCGCCGAAGCATCGGCACGTACATCTCGCCCTCGTGGTAGGCGAGTCGGAAGATGCGGCTCGATCCGTACGAGGTCGCCTGCGGGTTCGGGAAGTCGCCCTGCTCGAGCAACAGCACGTCTCGACCCTCGGTGGCGAAGGCGCGGGCGGCGGCACACCCCACCACGCCCGCGCCGATGACGACCGCGTCGTACTCGGCCATACCCCTTCGTGGCGGGCGGCCGCGTTAGTCGTTTGGGGGCGCCAGACAACACCGTCCGCGAAGAATTCAGGGACGTCAGTCGCGGCCTTCGACGAACGCCGCGATCCGGTCGGTCGCCGCCTTCAGTTCGCGCATCGAGGTCGCGTACGAGACGCGGAGGTGTCCCTCGCCGCCCTCGCCGAAGACGGAACCGGGCACGACCGCGACCCCCTGAGCCTCCAGCAGCGCCTCCGCGAAGGCCTCGTCGTCGCCGCCGCACTCGGGGAACGCGTAGAACGCGCCGCCCGGCTCGAACGTGTCGAGACCCACCTCGTTGAACCGGGAGACGACGAGCCGCCGCCGGCGGTTGTACTCCTCGACCATCTCCGTCACCTCGTCGTCGCAGCGGTCCAGCGCCTCGATAGCCGCGTACTGCGGGGTCGTCGGCGCCGACAGCATCGTGTACTGGTGGATCCGGTTCATCGCGTCGATCGCGCCGCTGGGTCCCAGCGCGTACCCGAGCCGCAGTCCGGTCATCGCGTACGCCTTCGAGAAGCCGTTGACGACGACCGTGCGCTCGCGCATCCCCGGCTGGGTCGCGATCGAGGCGTGGTCGTCCCCGTACGTGAGCGCGGCGTATATCTCGTCGGCCACCACGCGGACTTCGTTGTCGCGGCAGAACGCCGCGACCTCGGCGAGCTGCCCGTCGGTCATCGTCGCGCCCGTGGGGTTGTTCGGGTAACACAGCACGAGTAGGTCAGCGTCGGCCGCGCCGGCGGCCTCCAGCGACTCCCGCGTGAGCGCGAAGTCGTCCTCGGCGTGGGTCGGAACCGTCAGCTGCTCGCCGCCGGCCAGCTCGATCCCCGGCCCGTAGGAGATGTACGTCGGCTCGTGGACCGCCACGGTGTCGCCGGGGTCGACGAGCGCGCGGAACGCGAGGTCGACCGCCTCGCTCGCGCCGGTGGTGACGAGGACCTCCGACTCCGGCTCGTACGACTGGTCGTAGCGCTCGTGGTGGTCGGCGATCCGCTCGCGGAGCGCGGCCATGCCGCGGTTCGCGGTGTAGGAGGTCTTGCCACGTTCCAGCGAGTCGATCGCGGCGGTGCGGGCGGTCCACGGCGCCGAGAAGTCCGGCTCGCCGACCCCGAGCGAGATGACGTCGTCGCGCGCCTCCGCCAGCTCGAAGAACTTCCGGATTCCGGACTCGGGGAGGGTGCGCGCGCGGTCCGACAGCCTCATGGCGACACGGAGAGGCGGTCGTCGTCGTCGCCGTCCTCGAACCGGATCCCGCCGTCCTTGTACGTCTCCATGATGTAGTGGGTCACCGTCTGGGTGACCGCCGGCATCGGCGCGACCTGCTCGGAGATGAACTCGGAGACGTCCTGCATGTTCTCGCCGAGGACTTCGACGGCGAAGTCGTAGTCGCCGGAGACGAGGTGTAAGGCGTCGACCGCGGGAAACTTCGCGATCCGGTCCGCCACCTGCTCGTACCCGGTCTCGCGGTCGAGTTCGACGTTGATCTCGACGACGGCGCGGATCTTCCCCTCGTCGACGCGGTCCCAGTCGACGACGGCCTGGTAGCCGTGGACGACGCCGTCAGCCTCCAACGCGTCGATCGCGTCCGCTACCGCCGCCGCGTCGAGGCCCGTCTGGGCCGCGATGTCGTCGATGTCCTCGCGGGCGTTCCGCGCCAACACGTCGAGTACCTCGCGCTCGGCGTCCATACCGTACGATCGCCCGGGGGCGGTTTATGAGTAGCGACGGGCGCAAGTCGGGCGAGGATCGGGTCACGCCACGCCGAGGTCGCTCCCGAGCCCCGAATCCTTATCAGTGATACCGATGTATCACAGCACATGAGTACCGACACGAATCCCGGCGACGACCGGATGGAGAAGATCAACGTCCGTGTTCCGAAGTCCCTCTTGGATCGGATCGATGAGGTGTGGGAGCGACGGGGGTACGCGAGCAAGTCCGAGGCGATCCGCGACGCGCTGCGCGACTGGGCCGAGCCCTCCGTGACGCTCTCTGAGGAAACGCTCTCAGATCTGGCAGAGAGCCGCGAGCAGGCCGAGCGAGACGAGACGGTATCCGCCGAAGAGGCGCGTGAGCGACTAGGCCTGGATGACTGAGGTCGAGTACACCGAGCAGGCGCTCTCTCACCTCGAATCACTCGATCCGCAGGCTGCCGATCGGATACTGAACAAGGTCGACGAGGCGACGGAGTGGACCGAACACCGGTTGGAACCGCTCTCCGGCTACCCGTAGTACAAGCTGCGAGCCGGCGACTACCGCGCTATCGTCGCGTGGGATCGGGGTGCTGATCTCATCCGCGTCGAGGCCGTCGGCCACCGCCGGAACGTGTACGAGCGACACCTCCCTCCCTGAGAGCGTTCCGCTCTGCCGTCCACCTCTCCTTCCGGCATCCCCACGGCTATGGGCGTGGCGCGAGATCGATGTGCCATGGCTTCGAACACCACCAGCGAGCGCGACACGTTCGACATCGGCGGCGAGTTCACGGTCGACCGCCTCGGCTTCGGCGCGATGCGCGTCACCGGCGAGGACATCATTGGCCGACCGGACGACGAAGCGGCGGCGAAGGAGGTCCTCCGTCGGGCGGTCGACCGCGGCGTCGACTTCGTCGACACGGCGGACTCCTACGGACCGGGCGTCTCGGAGCGGCTCATCGGCGAGGCGCTCGGCGACCCCGACGACGTGGTCGTCGCCTCAAAGGCCGGCCTGCTCCGCAACCGCGAGGGCGACTGGCTCCCCCACGGCGATCCGGACTTCTTGAAAAACCAAGTGCTGTGTAGTCTCGACCGACTCGGCACCGACGCGATCGACCTCTACCAGTACCAGCGCCCCGACCCCGACACCGACTTCGAGGAGTCGGTCCACGCGTTCGCGGAGATGAAAGACGCCGGCCAGGTCGCCCACGTCGGCCTCTCGAACGTCACCGTCGAGCAGTTGGAGACCGCGATGGATGTCGTCGATGTCGCCACCGTTCAGAACCGGTACAACGTCGGCCACCGCGACGACGAGGACGTGCTGCGCGCCTGCGAGGACCACGGCGTCGGCTTCATCCCGTGGGGGCCGATGTACGCGGTCGACGACGAGGAGTCCGCCGACGCGCTCGGCGAGGTCGCCGAACGCCGAGACGCGACGACGCGGCAGGTCGCGCTCGCGTGGCTGCTCGACCACTCCGACGTGACGCTGCCGATCCCGGGCACGTCGAGCGTCGACCACCTCGAATCCAACCTCGCGGCCGCAGACCTGTCGCTCACCGACGAGGACCGCGCCGCGCTGAACGAGATCGACCCGCAGTAGTCTCGGGACGCTCGGGCGGCGCGATCGAGTACGCGTGAGTCCCGCTCGAGGGTCACTCGACGGTCTCGACCCCGGCCATCTCGGCGACCTTCAGCGCGGTCGCGACGTTGAACGCGAGCCCGAGCGGCGCTGTGACGACCGCGGCCGCGACCGCCCCGCCCGCTCCGGCGTGTGCGAGGAGGCTCACCGGGACCGAACAGACCGCCGTGACGACCGCGACGGCGAGGAAGAAGCCGAGCGGTCGGTGCTCGTCGACGAGCGCGCGCGCCCGTCGCACCGCCGACTCGATTCCCCGGTCCTCCAAGGCGAGAACGTAGACGGTCGGGAAGTACAGATACGAGACGACGACGTACGCGCCGATCAGCGGGAGGAAGAACACCGCCGACTCCACCGTGCCGAACGGGAGCGACACCGACAGCCCGCCCCCGGTCGGCGAATCGACGAAGCTCCAGAGGTCGTACCGGTAGACGGGGAACGACGCGCGCAGCGAGAGCCCGTTCGTCTGCCCCGTCGCGAGCAGGTCGCGCGCTCGGAACAGCGCCGTCGCCAGCGGGACGAGCGCCAGCGGAAGCAGCCGCGAGAGATGCGAAACGGTGCGTTCGACGATCGGTTCCGCCGGATCGGGATCGGAGGGACCGGTGGAGGGCTGCGCCATACCGGCGGCTCGCGTTCGGGCCTCAAAAGCGTCGGCCGTCAGCGGTAGCCGTCCGCACGCTGCGGTCGGCTCCCGGGCGCAGGGCGCCGACGCTACTCCTCGAACGGGTTCGTCAGCTCGACCGTCTCCTCGCGGTCGGGGCCGACGCCGACCGCGTAGATCGGGGTGTCGATCTCGTCGGCGAGGAACTCGAGGTAGTCACGAGCCGCCTCGGGGAGCGCGTCGTAGCCTGCCTCGGCGACCGCCGAGGAGTCGAACGGCTCCCAGGTGTCGAGCGTCTCGTAGATCGGCTCGCAGCGCTCCCACCGGTCGGTAGTGGTGGGGACGGTGTCCAACTCCTCGCCCTCCAGCCCGTACCCCGTACACACCTTCAGCTCGTCGAGCCCGGCGAGCACGTCGACGTGGTTGACCGCGACGCCGGTGAACCCGGAGACGCGCGCGGCGTGGCGGAGCATCGGCAGGTCGAGCCAGCCGATCCGGCGTGGGCGGCCCGTGACCGTGCCGAACTCGCCGCCCTTCTCGCGGATGTCGTCGGCGAGCGCCTCCTCGTCGGCGTCGCCGTCGAGTTCGGTCGGGAGCGGCCCCTCACCGACCCGCGAGAGGTACGCCTTCACGATGCCGACGACCTCGCCGTCGCCGACGGTCGTGACACCAACTCCCGAGCCGACCGACGCCGCGCCCGCCGTCGGGTTCGACGAGGTGACGAACGGGTAGTTCCCGTGATCGACGTCGATGTGGGTCCCCTGCGCGCCCTCGAAGAGGATCTCGTCGCCCGCTTCGCTCCGGCGGTGGAGGTAGTCGGCGCAGTTGACGGTCATCTCCTCGTCGGCGAGGCGCTCGCCGATCGCGGCGAACTCCTCGTGGAGCGCGTCGACGTCGAACGCCTCCGCCCGCTCGTCGTCGTCCCCGATTTCGAGCCCGTACACGTCCTCGACGAGCGCGCGCTTCTGTGGGACCGCGTATTCGAGCTTCTCGCGGAGCGCGTCGGGGTCGAGCAGGTCCGCGATCCGGATCCCGCGGCGGCCGGCCTTGTCCTCGTAGGTCGGGCCGATGCCGCGACCGGTAGTGCCGACCGCGTCGCCGGCGTCGTCGTCGGCCTTGACCTCCTCTTCGATCCCGTCCAGCACGCGGTGGTACGGCATGATGACGTGCGCCCGGCGGGCGACGCGCACGTCGGGGTCGAGCCCGCGCTCGCGCAAGTCGTCTATCTCGGTGAACAGCGTCTTCGGGTTGACGACGCAGCCGTTGCCGAGGATGCCGACAGTCCCCCGGACCGCGCCGCTCGGAACCAGCGAGAGTTTGTACTCCGCGCCGCCTTCGACGACGGTGTGGCCGGCGTTGTCGCCGCCCTGATAACGGACCACGACGTCCGCGTCCCCTCCCCACCGGTCGACGAGTGCGCCCTTGCCCTCGTCGCCGAGTTGGGAGCCGACGATGGTGAGTGTCATACGCCCTGCCGATTCCGCGCGCGGGGTAAAACCGATTACGGTCTGCGACCGTGAGACTGGCACAGATGTGGATCAGAAAATGGGACGACCGCTGAGAATACTCTCGTTCGTGTATTCACTCGGCGTCGCCTCGCGACGGGTCCGGTATGTGCTTTTCCCGCGCGTTGGCACACGCCCGCCGTGCCGCGATCGAACACGTTAACTACTCCCACGTCAAAGCGTGCGATCTGACGAGGCCTCCCCGGCCGGCGACAGCAACTTTTAAACGGGGGCATGACGAGTTAACATGTGCCATGATAGATCGATTAGAGAAGGAGGTAGACATGCTGGAACGTCACCTCCAAGTCCTGCGGATGGTCATCGAAAACGAGCCGATCGGCATCGTGAAGATGTCGAACGAGACCGGCTACCCGCACCACAAGGTGCGCTACTCGCTGCGCGTCCTCGAAGAGGAGAACCTCATCGAGCCGTCCAGTCAGGGCGCGATCACCACGGAGCGGACCCACGAGTTCGTCGACGAACTCGACGAAAAGCTCGACGAGACCGTCGAGAAGCTCGGATCCATGCGGATCGACGACGCCGCAGAACTCGAGAACTGACCGCGCTTTCGATTTCGACCACCGACACATCTCCCGCGTTTCTGCGCTCCGCGTAGTCGTCTCCGACGGGGACCCGCGACGGCTACAGGTCCGGGACCGTCATGTGGAACCCGCCGTCGCGCGCCTCGACGAGACAGAGGTGGTACCCTTGCTTGCGCGAGAGCTTCACGAAGCTCGCCCGCTTCGACCGGCTGAACAGGCCGCCGCCGACCGCGTCGCTCGCGGTCTCCAGCGCGCCCGGCTCGAAGAAGCTCTCGGTCACCGCGAACGCGCCGGCGAACGTCTCGTTCGACCCCGCGATGTCGCGCCCGTTCTCGACGAGCGACTCCAGCGTTCCCTCCTCGGTGGGGTCCCGGCTGTCGTTCAGGTCGGCGACGAACAGCGGGTGGCCCATCCGGTCGCGCAACACGAGGTCGAACGACCGCTGCTCACGCACCTCCTCGCCGCCCTCGCGAAGCTCGATTGACACCGTCCCGCCGATCTCGGCGCGGTCGATCTCCGGGAGCGCGTCGTAGAGGTCGCGGAGCGTCCCCTCGTTGCCGGTGCCGCGGACCTCGAACGGGAGGTCCTCGACCAGCCAGCGGGTGAAGCCGTACTCGATGGTCTCCTCGAGGAACTCCGTGAACGGGCGGCCGTCAACCGCGAGGCCGTCCGTCTCGAAGCTCGTGTGGTGTTCCATCCGGAGGTTCTCGCGGAGCGCATCGCGGTCGGCGCTCCCCTCGTGGGCGTCGGTCAGCGTCGCGCCCTCCTTCGAGTCGTACCTGATGAACAGGTTCGTCCCGTTGCGCGCCTCGGCCGGCGTGAGCGTCCGCTCCGCGTCAGGGAGCCGCTCCTTGGCGTTCGAGAGCTCACTGCGGAGCCGGTCGCGCTCCTCTCGAAGGTCATCGACCTCCGTTTCGAGGCGTTCGACCTCGTCGGCCAGCTCGTCCCGCTCCGTCTCGACCTCGTCGCGCTCGGCCGCCAGCCGGTCGCGTTCGTCCGCGAGCGACTGCCGCTCGGTCTCCGTCTCCTCTAAGGCCGCCTCGAGCTTTCGGAGGCGATCCGAGCCCGCACCGCCCTGCGCGTCGCGCGCTTCCCGCGTCGACACCGCCGACGGCGTCGACGCGGACTGCGCGGACTGCGCGGTCGAGCGCGGCGACGGCGACTCGCCGTTCGCGGTCGACTCGCTCCGCTCGGTTCCGGCTCGGTCGTCTGCCGGGCCAGAGCCCCGAGCCGACGCCGAGCGCCGATCGTCGTCCGCCGTGGGTTCGCCACTCGCTTTCGAGGGGTCAAGCGCCGGAATCGACTTCTGTTCTCTCCACTCGGCCTCCTCCGAGAACACGTCCTCGGAGTCCGGCGCGCCGGTGCGATCCGAGTCGGCGCGGTCCGAGCCGGAGGCGTCCGCGTCGCCGGCGGCCTCGGCGGCCGCCCTCTCTGACTCGGTCGCCGGCCGTCGAGCGCGCTCTGACCCGCCCGAGTCGCGGGCGTCTCCCTCGGCGGACTCGGCGTCCCCGATCTGAACCGCGCTGCGCGACGGCGGCTCTCCGTCTCCCGATGCGCCTCCGCTCGAACCGGCGTCCGCTCGCTCGTCAGCCGCGCTCGCGTCCACGCCAGCCGTCTCACTGCGCCGAGTCGACGCCGCCGGGTCGTCGTCTCGACTGTCGTCCGGCGCGCCGCCGACCGCGGCTGGGGACTCGTCGTCGTCTCCGTCCGTCCCGTCGTCACCGCCCGTTTCGGCGTCGCTCCGTTCGGACTCCGTCTCGTCGGTCGCGGCGTCAGCGGCGTCCGCAGCGTCCGCGTCGGGGACGGCGTCTGTACCGACGGCGTCGTCCGTACCAGCCGTGGTGTCCGCGTCGGCCGCGTCGTCACCCTCCGGGAGCGGTCGGACGTCGAGGTCGACCTCGTACACCGTGTAGATGCCGACCTCGTCGGCGGCGAGTTCGAAGGCGTCGTCGCCCGTCTCCAACCGCCTCGCGTTGCCGACGTACGCCGCCGCCATCGACTCGCCGCCCGTGTACGCGACGTAGTAGTCGCCGGAGAGGACGTTCTCCGACAGCTCGATGTAGCCGGTGAACCCACCCCGCGAGAGCTTCTGGTCGGCCTCATTCAGCGGCGTGTCGTTGGTGTAGTACTTCGCCCGCGGCTCGCCGCCGAGTTCCTGCATGGCGAAAAGCACCGGGAGCGCCTCGTCGGGGGCCCGGTAGATCGTCCCGGAGGCGTCCGCGAAGGCGTCGAGCGTGGCGTCCACGACGCCGACGACCCGCCCGTCCACGAGGAACAGCCACCCGGTTCCGTCGGTCGCCGCGCCGGAGAACCCGTCGTCGACGATCCGCCGGAGTCCCGCGAACCCGCCGGAGAACGAGCGGTCGTCCCACTCGGTGATCGCTTCCCTTCGCTGTGCGTCCATATTTGGGTGTATCTCGCCAACACCGACCCAAATACCTTCCGGACCGTGAGACGGCCGTCTGACGCCGCGACTCGGGGTTCGGCTCGGTCGCCCACGGGCACGATCGGGCGCTCCGAACGGCTCCTCGCTCAGCGATCGCCGACGGCGGCGATCGCCTCCCGACCGAGGTCGACGACGTCGTCCGGGAGGTCGCTCGCCGCGAGCTCCGAGGGGGTGTACCAGCGCCAGCGCGCCGGGTCGACCTCGTCGTCGCCGTCGGGGGCGATCTCCCGAGAGTCGACGCGGGCGTAGTAGAGGTGGTCGACGTGCTGGTGACCCACCGACCCGTCTTCGTGGACGTTGATGTCGTGGAGCATGAGGTGGGCCGGCTCGGGGAGCCCGCGGGTGTTCGGGCCCGTGATCTCCGACTCCGTCGCGACCAGCTCCGGCGCGAGTCCCGTCTCCTCGCGGACCTCGCGGCGCGCGGCCTCGTGCGGGAGCTCGTCGCGGTCGACGTGGCCGCCGGGCGGCAGCCGGATCCCGAGCCGCTCGTGTTCGTGAAGCGCCGTCGCCCCGTCGTTGACGATGTACGTCGTCGCCGTGAAGTGGCGAGTCGTTTCCATGTCCGCGGGTGGCGACGCGTCGACTTCGCGGTTTCGACTCGGGCGAATCGGGAGGGTTCGGGCGGGCGACGAGACGACGCCGAGCCGACCAGGAAAAGCGCGTCAGTTCAGCGCGACCGAGTCCTCGGCTTCGAGGAGCTCGTGGTACCGGTTCCGGATGGTGACCTCGCTGATGTTCGCGACCTCGCTGACCTCGCTCTGGGTCACCTTCTCGTTGACGAGCAGCGAGGCGGCGTAGACGGCGGCGGCGGCGAGCCCGACCGGCGACTTCCCGGAGTGGATCCCCTGTTCCTTCGCCGTGTCGAGCAGGCTGCGGGCGCGGCGCTCGGCCTCGTCGGAGAGGCCGAGGTCGGAGGCGAACCGCGGGACGTAGCTCTCGGGGTCCGCGGGCTGGATCTCCAGTTTCAGCTCGCGGACGACGTAGCGGTACGTCCGCGCGATCTCGTCCTTCTCGACGCGGGAGACGCCCGCGATCTCGTCGAGCGAGCGCGGCGTCCCGGCCTGTCGGGCGGCGGCGTACAGCGAGGCCGTCGAGACGCCCTCGATGGAGCGGCCGGGGAGTAGGTCCTCGTCGAGCGCGCGGCGGTAGATGACCGAGGCGGTCTCGCGGACGTTGTCCGGGAGGCCGAGGGCGCTCGCCATCCGATCGATCTCGCCGAGCGCCTGCTTCAGGTTGCGCTCCTTGGAGTCGCGGGTGCGGAACCGCTCGTTCCACGTGCGCAGCCGCTGCATCNGCCATCCGATCGATCTCGCCGAGCGCCTGCTTCAGGTTGCGCTCCTTGGAGTCGCGGGTGCGGAACCGCTCGTTCCACGTGCGCAGCCGCTGCATCTTCTCGCGCTGGCGGCTGGACAGCGACTTACCGTAGGCGTCTTTGTCCTGCCAGCCGATGTTCGTCGAGAGCCCCTTGTCGTGCATCATGTTCGTCGTCGGGGCACCGACTCGGGACTTGCTGTCCTTCTCTTTGGAGTCGAACGCGCGCCACTCGGGCCCGCGGTCGATCTCGTCCTCCTCGACGACGAGCCCGCAGTCGACGCAGACGGTCTCGCCGTGTTCCGTGTCCGTCGCGAGCTGGCCGCCGCACTCGGGACACCGCAGCTCTTCCGCTTCGCTCTCCGAGTCGGTCTCTCTCTCGTCGACGTCCTCGGTCGTGTACGTTCGAAGGTTCTCGCTCATTGGTTTGGTACGTGGAGGGAACAACGGAACCGAGAGACGGGTCTCGGTGTTTTCCTCACCTTCGGGTAAGTGACCGACGCACTTAAATGTTCGCGTGTTTGGTGCCTCGAAGACACGGCCGAAAACGGCGTGTACAACCCTGTACAATTCGGAATTCCCGACGGTGCGGGCGGAGCCGTCGTGAGAACCGATCCGACGGTGCGAGCACGAGATATGGTATATATACGTTTCGTGGGGCGGGGCGGCGCTCGGGCGACCGATCCGGACGTCAGTCCCCGGCCGCGACGGTCGCGCCCGCACCGGCGAGATAGCCGACGACCACGCCCAGTCCGGTCACCACTAGCACGGTCGCGGCGAGGTCAGGGCCGGCGGTGACGCCGGTCACCTCCGACACCGGGAGGCCGCCGCCGTCGGAGATCGGTGCCGTCCCGTCGGCCGCGTGACGCGTCAGCGGCACCCGGGAGACCGCCCACAGCGCGAGCATCGTCGGGAGATATCCGAGCGTCGCGCCCACGCCGGTCGTGGCGCCGGCGAGCGGGTCGTCGATGCCGAGGTATCGGACGGCGGCCGCGGCGGCGAGGGCGAAGGTCAGCGGGACCGCGCGGAGCGGCCACAGCGCGGCGTCGGCCTGTATCAGCGGGTGACCGATGATGACGTGGTTCGAGAGTCCGGGGCCCGTCCGGAGCCGGACCCAGTGCGCGTCGAGGAAGAACCAGATCGACCCCTCGACCGCGGATATCGGTCCGCCGACCATCCACCGGGCGACCTCGGAGTTGCCCGGCGAGACGCCGGCGACCGCGAGGCCGATCCACGTGAGCGCCAGTCCGAGCAGCGCCGCGCCGCTCCCGCAGGCGACGGCGACCGGCAGCCAGCCGGACGGGAGGTGGACGAGCGAGGGGAGGGTCGTTCGTCGCTCCGTCGACATCTCGGCCCCGTTGTTCCGGCGTGACGGGTATATGCTTTGTCGCGGGTCGCCGACGACCGGCACCCACGTCCGGCCGGTACTCCCATCCGGCCGGTTCCGTGAGGGGAACGGATTTGGGCGTCGCGCGAGCATCTCGGGTATGAACCGCACGCGACTCGACGACCGCCTCGCGGACCTCGACACGGACGGCTACCTCCTCGACGCGTCGCAGGAGGACGCCAACCAGCTGTACCTCTCCGGGTTCACCGGCCCGGACCCGTTCCTCACGCTGTACGCCGACGGCGAGGTCCACCTCCTCGTCAGCGGACTGGAGTACGGCCGCGCGACGAGCGAGGCCGCGGCCGACACCGTGGAGCGCCACGCCGACTACGACTACGAGTACGGCGGCCGCGAGGAGCGCAACGACATGTACGCCGCGTTCGTCCGCGACAAGGGCGTCGAGTCCGTCTCGATGCCGCCGCGCGGCCCGGTCGGCACCGCGGACGCCCTCCGCGAGCGCGGCGTCGATGTCGCGGTCGACGACGACGACCGACTCCAAGCGGTCCGCGCGGTGAAGACCGACGAGGAGATCGACGCGATCCGCGAGGCGCAGAAGGCCAACGAGGCCGCGATGCGGGCCGCCGAGGACCTGATCGCCGGCGCCGACGTGGCCGGCGAGGACGTCCCCGCGGACGGCGACGTCGAGCCCGGCGTCCTGCTCCGCGACGGCGAACCCCTCACCAGCGGACGCGTGACCGAGGAGATCGAGGTGACGCTGCTGCGACACGGCTGCGCGCTCGACGAGACGATCGTCGCCGGCGGCGCGCAGGCCGCGGACCCGCACGACCGCGGCTCCGGCCCGCTCCGCGCGGACGAGGCGATCATCGTCGACATCTTCCCGCGGTCGAAGGCGACGAAGTACAACGCCGACATGACGCGGACGTTCTGCGTCGGCGAACCGAACGAGACCCTCCGCGAGTGGTACGACCTCACCGAGCGCGCCCTCGACGCCGCGCTCGACGCGGTCGAGCCGGGTGCGACCGGCGAAGACGTCCACGCCGCCGCCTGCGAGGTGTACGAGGAGGCGGGCGAGCCCACCTTCCGGACCGACCCCGAGACGGAGACGGGGTTCATCCACTCGACCGGGCACGGCATCGGCCTCGACGTCCACGAGTCGCCGCGCCTCGCGAACGGCGGCGGGGAGCTGGAGCCGGGCCACGTTGTCACCGTCGAGCCCGGGCTCTACGACCCCGAGGTGGGCGGGGTTCGGATAGAGGACCTCGTCGTCGTCACCGAGGACGGCTACGAGAACCTCACCGACTACCCGATCGGGTTCGCCGCAGAGTGAATTCTCGGCGGGAGGGACACGGGGGTCGGGGGCGCCCGTCGCGCGACACCCGGCCCGTCTGACCGCGATCGGAAGCCGCTTTGACCCGCGTCCGGAACGTCGACCGTGAACTGGCGGTACGAACACACGGCGCTCGCGCTCTGTACCCTCGCGTTCACCGGCACGATGGTGGCGCGGCTGGTCGTCAGCCCGCTCGTCCCGGAGATCACGGCGCGGTTCGGCGTGACCAACGGGACCGTCGGGCTCGCGCTCAGCGGGATGTGGCTTACCTACGCGCTGGCGCAGTTCCCCTCCGGCGTCCTCGGCGACCGCTTCGGCGAGCGCCGCGTCATCCTCGCGGCGGTCGGCGCCACCGCCGTCGCGTCGGTGCTGCTCGCCGCGTCGCCCTCGATCCTCGCGTTCGGGCTGTTCGCGGCTGCGCTCGGCGTCGGGGCGGGGCTCCACTACTCGGTCGCGACGACGTTCCTCACGCGGCAGTTCGACGACACGGGCCGCGCCATCGGCGTCCACGTCGCTGGCGGGCCGCTGGCCGGGCTCGCCGCGCCGCCCGCCGCCGCGCTGGTCGGGTCGCGGTACGGCTGGCGCGCCGGCGTCCTCCTCGGCGCCGCGGTCGCGGTCCCCGTCTTCGTCCTGTTCTCGTGGAAGGTCCGGCCGACCGAGCCCCTCCGCCCTGACCAGCCGATGGGCGAACGGTTCGCGCTCGGCCCGCTCGCCGAACTGCTCTCGCGGCCGCGGATCCTCTACACGACCGCGCTGGCGACGATGGGCGCGTTCACGTGGCAGGCGACTGCTTCCTTCCTTCCAACGTTCCTCGAGGTGGGTACAGGCCTGTCGAGCGCGCTGTCGGCGCTGCTGTTCTCGGCGTACTTCCTCGTCCACGGCGGCACCCAGCCGGTGACCGGCTCGGTGTCCGACCGGATCGGGCGCGACGCCACCGCGATGGTGACGATGAGCGCCGGCGTCCTCGGTTACGGAACGCTCGTCGCGGCCGCGACGCTCGATCTGGGCCTCCCCGCCGTGGTCCCGGCCGTCGGCCTCGTCGGCCTCGCGATGTCGTGGGGCGCGCCGGTTCAGTCGCGGTTCATGGACCTGCTGTCCGACGCCGAGCGCGGCGCCGGCTTCGGACTCGTCCGGACCGCGTACATGGTGACGGGCGCCTCCGGGAGCGTCGTCGTCGGCGCCCTCTCCGATACCGCGGGATGGCCCGTCGCGTTCGGACTGCTCGCCTGCGTGATGGCGCTCGGGCTGGCGACGCTGTCGGCGAACCGGCTGCTCGGGCTGGGGTACTGAGCCGCGGTCGGGCTAAAAAGAGCGTCGACGCGCGAGCGCTCAGAGCCGGTCGTCTTCGATGCTCCCCGGGTCCTCCGCGGTGTCGAACATGTTGTTTTCGGCGCCGTCGAGCATCTCGTCGCGCGGGTCGTCGTCCACGACGCTCACGTTGTACGCCTCGATGCCGGACGCGATGAGGTCCTCCGCGGCCTGCTCCTCGGAGACGAACTCCTCGTCGGCCAGCTGCTGAAACTCCGCGTACACGTCGTCCGAGAGGTTCAGCTCGAAAGTGGGCATACCCCCCGTTCCGACCGGACGCTTTTAAATTGATCCCTGTCGAAGGACGCGGTCGGAGCGGACCGCCAATGAACGACGACGAAACCGTGGTGGAGGCGTACGACGACGGCCATCGGATCGTCCGCGAGGAGCGAAACCGCCCCGACGCGTACCATTTCGACGGCCCGGACGGACGAATCGCATCGTTCGAAATCCCGCAGGCGGCCCGGTTGTACGCCGACCTGTACGCGCTCACCGGCGGCTTTGACGAGGCGCAGACCGGCAGGCGAGGCGTCCCGCCGCTGATCGTCGGGGCCGACGAGGAGATCCGGATGACCTACCTCACCGTCCGGCTGTCGGTGACGTACGCCGCGCGGGCGTTCGACGTCGACGAGTCGGTCGTCCGTGACGCCGTCGACGAGATCCACGCGCGAGGGTCGGAGCTGCGATCGCAGGCGGACGGGAACGGCTGAGAACCGATCGGCGGCGACGCCCCGAACATCTGCGGGGGCAGGAGTACCCCGGCTGGAGACCGTTTCACGCACATGCCCAGTTTTCCGTCTCCCTTCGGCTCCGACGGCGGCGACCTGTTCGACGGCTACGACGAGTTCGTCGCCGAGAATCTCCCCGATCCGGGGCGGTTCCTCGAGGGTCACGACGTCCTCGCGGGCGCGGACCACCTCGCGTTCCACCGGCTCACCCGCGACTGCTTCGAGGAGCGGACGGTGTACGACATGACGTTCGACTACAACCTCACGCGGCTCAACCTCGACACGCGCCACGGGAGCGCCGGGTTCCGCTACGCGGTCGACCGCGTCCGCGCGGCCCCGATGCACAACCAGAGCGAGGCGGTGAACGACCGGCTCGCCGAGCTGGAAGCGACGTACACCGAAACGGGCGATATAACGGACGAAACGGCTGAGGCCGCGGGAGTCGAGTCGAATCCGACGGGGCAGAGAGGCGGCGCGAGCGCGGGGAGTCGGTCGACCGACGCACCGTTCTAATCGCGGGTCGGGGGCAGTCTCGCCGCCGCTTACAGGTCGCGCCAAGCCCCGAGGAACCGCTGGACTGCGGTGAGGTGGCCGACGACGGCGAATAGCGCGAGCAGGAGGCCGACCACGTTCAGCCCGGCGACGATCGGCGCGGCGTAGACCGCGGCGGCGACGCCGACGATCCCGGCGAGCGCGAGCCGGTCGGCCCGGCCGAGGAGCCCGCCGTACTCGCGCCCGATGCCGACCGCCTGGATCTGCGTGCCGAGATAGGAAGTGAGGAGGACGCCCGTGACGGCGGCGAAGCCGAGCGCGTACGCCTCGACACCGGCCGTGAACCCCGCGATGATCGCCACGTCGGCGTAGCGGTCGAGGACGTGGTCGAGGAAGTCGCCCCCGTCGGAGGCGACTCCCTGATGGCGCGCGAGCGCCCCGTCGACGACGTCGAGCCAGCCGTTGAGGAGGACGAGCAGCGCGCCGGCCGCGTACAGCGGACTCGACCCGGCGGCGAACGCCCCGGCGGCCGCGACGGCGAGGAGAAAGGCGATAACGCTCACCTGGTCGGGCGAGAGGCCGAGCCTGTCGGCCGCCGACACCCACGGCCCGAGCAGGCGGTCCGCCACCGAACGGTACTGGTCGAGGGTCATCTACCGTCTCGACCGTCGCGGGCGGCTCATATATAATCGATGAAGTCCACGGTGCCGGCGCTCGGCTCGCGCTCGCCCTCGACCGCCGCGCGGATCGCGTCGGCGACCGCCTCGGGGTCGCGGTCGGTCGCGTCGACCTCGTAGACGTTCTCCGCGCCGTGTTCGGCGACCGCCTCCGAGAGGATCACGTCGAGCGCCTCGCTCTCGGTGTTCTCGGCCGCGGTCTCCGCGGACTCGCCGCGCGCTTCGAGGCGGGACTCGATCGACTCGGGGTGACACCGCAACACGACCACACGGTCGACGTCGAACCGGTGCGCGAGGTGCGAGTCGAGGACGCCGGACCAGTCGCCCAGATCCTCGCGGACCGCGTCGAGGTCGGCGACGAGCGTGTCGCGGTCGTCGTCGCGCTCCGTCCAGAGGTCGTCGTCGCCCTTGATCCGATCGTTGAGGTGGATCACGTCGTACTCGCCTTCGAGCAGCGCCGTGGCGGTCGACTTGCCGGTTCCGGGGGTGCCCGTGACCGCGACTCGGTCGGCGCGGCCGCGGTCGGTTCCTTCGGCGGTGTCGGGCTCCTCCGTCACGCGCGAACACCGAGCCCGAGGTCCGCCAAGGTCTCGTTGAGCAGGTCGACCGCCTCCCGGGTCTCCTCGCGGGTGCCCGTCGAGATCCGGACGTGTTCCGGGAGCCCGAACGAGGTGCAGTCGCGGATTATCACGCCGCGCTCCTGGGCCGCCTCCGCGACGCGCTCGCCGTCGCCGACCGCGGCGAGGACGAAGTTGCCCGCGGAGTCGACGGTGGGCGCGTCGAGTTCGTCCGCGATGTACTCGCGGGCCCAGCGCGCGGACTCGACCGACCGCTCGACGTGCTCCTCGTCGTCGAGCGCGGCGATCGCGGCGCGGCAGGCCAGTTCGTTGGCCGCGAACGGCGTGTTGACGCGGGCGTACGCCTCGCCCCAGGCCTCCGGGACGACGCTGTAGCCGATCCGGAGCCCGGCGAGACCGTACGCCTTCGAGAAGGTCCGGAGGACCGCCACGTCGTCGCGCTCGTCGACGAGCGGGATCGCGCTGTCGACCGCGGCGAACTCACCGTACGCCTCGTCGACGACGACCAGCGTCTCCGGCGCGGTCGCGTCCGCGATCGCCTCGATCTCGTCGAGGGGCATGGTCGAGCCCGAGGGGTTGTGCGGGGAGGTGACGTAGACGATGCGCTCGCCCCCGTAGGCGCTCAGGACGGTCTCCGCGTCCTGTGCGAAGCCGTCGTCGGGGGCGAGGTCGTACTCCGTCACCTCGCCGTGGTGGTACCGCGAGGACATCGCGTAGTAGGCGAAGCCGGGACTCGGCACCAGCACCTCGTCGCCCGGCTCCAGCGCGGCCCGGGAGAGGTAGTCGATCGAGCCGTCGGCGCCCGGTGAAACCCACACCTGCTCGTCTTCGATCCCCCACTTCTCGGCTATTTTCGCGGTGAGATCCGTGTGCGAAGACTTCGGGTACTGGTTCACCCGGTCGGCGTGTTCGCGGATCGCCTCGACAGCCGCCGGGCTCGGGCCGTGCGGGTTCTCGTTCGAGGAGAGCTTGATGAGGTCGTCGGGGTCGAGCCCGCGTTCGCGGGCGACCTCCTCGACGCCCCGCCCGGGCACGTACGGCGAGTGATCGGAGAGATCCCGTGGTCGCATGGCCGAAACTGGGGAGCGGTCGTGCTTAAGCGTGGTCTTGGCGGACGACGCTCACGCCGGCGTCGAGGCGAATCGATCACGGAGAGGTGTCCTCGGCGCGCAGCCGCCGCGCCGCCTCGGCGACGACGTCGGGCCGTCCCGCCAAGTCGACGGCGATCGTCTCGCCGGCGTACTCGACGTCCGCGACGACGCTCCGGTCGTACGCCCACGAGAGCGCGGCCTGTGTGTCGCCGCCGTTGGGGACTTCGACAGCGGCCGTCGCCGTCGGGAGCGCGTCCGCCACCGCCGCCGCGAGGTCGGCGAGTCCCGACTCCTCACGGACGCTCACCGGAATCGGCGGCCGGAGCGCGTCCACGGCTGGCGCGTTCCGGGGGTCGAGGTCGGCGACGGCGGCCTCGTACGCCTCGACCGCGGCCGCGAGGCCGTACGCGTCGACCTCGTCCGCCTTCGACAGCACGGGGATCACCGAGCCGTCCGTCGCTTCGATGGCCCTCAGCGAAACCCGGAGCTTTCGGTGGAGGGCGGCGGGGTCGTCGCTCGTGTCGACGACGAGCAGCGCGCAGTCGGCGGCCCGGATCGCGTCCACGGTCGCGCGGAACGAGCGCACCGACTCGTGCGGCAGGCCGTCGAGGAAGCCGACCGTGTCGGTAAGCAGGGTCCGCCGACCGCCTATCTCCGCGCGGCGCGTGGTCGTCGAGAGCGTCTCGAATGGTCGGTCGGCGACCGCGAGCGCCCCGTCGTCGGCCGGATCGCCCTCTGCGCCGACGCGCTCGGCGTCAACCCGCCCGTCGTCGCGCAGTTCCGGCTCGTCCCCGAACTCGGGGTCGTCGACCTCGTCCGCCAGCCGCCGCGCCAGCGTCGACTTCCCGGCGTTGGTGTAGCCGGCGAGGGCGACCAGATCGAACCCGGCGTCGCGTCGCTCGGCTCTGCGCGCCGCCCGGTCGTCGGCGATCTCGTCGAGCGCGCGCTCGGCCGACTCGATCCGCTTCTCGACGTCGAGGACGCGGCTGTCGCCCTCGGGGCGGAGCCGCACGTCCTCGCTCGCGTCGCGAGCGACTGCCTCGCGGAGCCGCGGCAGCTCGTAGCGGAGCCGCGCCAGCTCCAGCTGTTTGTCGGCGGCCCGCGAGTCGGCCGCGTCGGCGAACAGCTTTAGGGCCAGTCGCGGGCGGTCGATCACCGCGGTCCCGGTCGGCAGCAGGTCACCGAGCGAGAACGTCTGGCCCGGTGACAGGCTCCCGTCGTAGATGACCGCCTCGGCGTCCGTCGCGGCCGCGAGGCGCATCAGCTCCTCGGCCTTCCCGCGGCCGAGGTCGTAGGTCGGGTCCTCGCGGCGCCGCTGGGTCACCTCCCCGACCACCGCGTAACCGGCCGCGGCGGCCAGTTCGCGGATCTCGGTCGTGTCCGGCGGTCCGTCGGCGGTCCGCGCCGCGACTATGGCTCGGGTCGCGTCGTCCGGCGGCCAGTCGGGATCGCTCGATACGGCTTCGGTCGGCTCGTCGGTCTCACTCGATTCGTCGCGTTCGTTCGTCGTGGCGTCGTCTCGTGACATTCGGTGGGGCGCTCGCGTCGGCCCGAAGAGGGGAGCGGCTCGCTCCGCGTGCGGTCGGGGTCGATACTCGTGAACGAGCGACGAACGAACTGGTCTCCATATCTTCGACTCCGACGGACAGTACATAAGCGTTCACCGGAAACGAGGTGTGGTACCGGGAAACAAGACAAGCGGGTATCGACCGATACCGACCGATCCGCCGGGCCGGACCTCAGGGGACGCGCACGTCGTGTTCGAGGGTGCCGACGCCCTCGACCTCCACCTCGACGGTGTCGCCGTCGGAGAGCGCGCCGACGCCCTCGGGGGTGCCCGTCGCGATGACGTCGCCCGGTTCGAGCGTGAGGTACGTCGTGATCTCCTCGATCAGCGTCGGCACGTCGAATATCATGTGTTCGCGGTCGCTCGACTGCTTCGTCTCCCCGTTGACGCGGAGTTCGACGCTCGCGTCGTCGGGCACCTCGTCGGGCGTCGCGAGGACCGGGCCGAGCGGCGCGGCGCCGTCGAACGCCTTGCCGCGCACCCAGTTCTGCTCGCGGTTCTGGTCGTCGCGGTTCGACACGTCGTTCAGACAGGTGAACCCGGCGACGACGTCCATCGCGTCCGCCGCGTCGACCGCCTTACACTGCTCGCCGATCACGACCGCGAACTCAGCCTCCCAGTCGATCCGGTCTTTGCCGGCGGGGACGGTCACGGTGTCGCCGTGGCTCGCCACCGCGTTCGGCGGCTTGAGGAAGAGCAGCGGGCGGTCCGGCACGTCGTTGCCGAGTTCGGCCGCGTGGTCGGCGTAGTTACGCCCGATACAGACGATCTTCGAGGGCTCCGTCGGCGCGAGCACGTCGATCTCGGGGTCGGAAAGCGCGTAGTTGTCGCCGCCGAAGGCGACGGTGTCGGTCGCTGGGTCGTACTCGCCCTCGCGGATCGATCCGGCCGGGTCGCGAAACCGTACGCGGTACATACGCGAGCGAACGGGCGGACGCCCGAAAAACGTTCCCGGAGGGGCAAGCGACGACCCCCGGAGCGGCACGCGACGACCTCCGGAGGGACAAGCGACGACCGGGACGGCGGCTCGCCGCCGATTCACTCGGTCGGATCGGTCGCTTCGCGGACCGAGTCGGTCGCCGTCTCCTCGGTCGAATCGTCGCTCGCGTCGTCGCCGCCCCCGGTCTCGCTCTCGCCGTCGTCGGCCGCGGTGTCGACCTTGCCATTGCGGTCCGTCTCCTCGCCTCCCGCGCTCTCGTCGTCCGCCCCTTCGCCTCCCGCACCCTCGTCGTCCTCCCCGTCGATTCCCGCGAACTCGGCGTCGAACGGGCTCGCGTCGTCCGCGACCTCGTCGAGCGACGGGGCGCCGATCCGGTCGCCGAACAGCTCCGACTGCGCGCAGTCGACGCAGTAGTGGTTGTGCCGGATCGAGTGGGTGCGGACCGGGACGCCGGCGACCACCGTCTCGTCGCGGCGTCGGCTGACGAGGCCGCGCTGGAACGCCTCGCCGCAGACGACGCAGGGCTCGTCGACGGACTCGGGCGGGCGGACGATCCGGTGGTCGACCGTCTTCTGCCGACCGAACTTCGTGATCCCGTGGCGGCGGTCGAGGCGCTGACGGACCGGCGGGGCCACGCCGAGGCCGAGCCCGGCGAACGCGAGCCCGATCAGCGCGGCCGGCGGGGACCCGCTCGTCGCCGCCATGACGCCGATCCAGCCGCCGATCAGCAACAGCAGCGCGGTCAGGACGTACGCGGTGGCGGTCTCCATCCGACCCGTGTCCTCGACGCTCGACGGGGCGCGGGCGGATGTCTCGTCGCCGCGGACGAGCCGCCGCCGTTCGGCCAGCTTGGAGTAGTGGTACCAGCCGTACAGCAGGTTCCCGAGCCCGCTGGTGAAGATGAAGAGAAGGATGTGGACGCCGACGGAGCCGATGCCGCGGTCGACGAGGACCACCCGGTCGCCGTCGTCCCGCTCGATGTCCCACCCGGCGTCGAGGTGGTCTTGGACCCGGCGCCGGAAGGCGCGCGAACTCTCTCGCGGGGTCGACGCTGAGCGCGACGGGGACGGGTCCCGGTCGTCCGAATCCTCGGTTGCGCGGCGCTCCCGCTCGGACGCAGCGGGGCCGCCGCCCGACCGCGACGCGCCGCAGTTCGAACAGAACCGGTCGTCATCGTCGAACGCCTCGCCGCACTCGGCGCAGTACGCGGCGTCGGTCGGGTCGCCGAGGTCGGCGCCGCAGTCGGGGCAGAAGCTCGCCCCGGCCGGCACCGTCTCGCCGCAGGCGGGGCAGGCGGCCGGCGGGCCGCCGGGGTCGCTGGTCTCGGAGGGCATCTGATCGTGGTTCGCGTTCGCGCCTGTTAATTGCTTTCGCCGACGGGCGACGGCTTCCGCGGCGTCGAGTTTTATTACTGTTCGCCGAGACGTGCGGAACGAACCATGGAACTCACCTGGCACGGCCACTCCACGTGGCACGTCGTCGTCGAGGACACGGAGCTGCTCATCGACCCGTTCTTCGACAATCCGAAGACCGACGCCGACCCCGCCGACTTCGACCCCGACTACCTCCTCCTGACCCACGGGCACGCCGACCACATCGGTGACGCGGCCGAATTCCCCGACGCGACCGTGGTCGCCACCCCGGAGCTGACCGCCTACGTCCAGGAGAACTTCGGCCTCGAGAACACCGTCCCGGCCGGTGGAATGAACATCGGCGGCACCGTCGAGTGCGGCGACGCGTGGGTGACGATGGTCCGCGCGGACCACTCGAACGGGATCGAGAACGACCCCGACTACGCCGGCGGGATGCCGACCGGCTTCGTCATCGGCGACAAGAAGCCGACACAGGAGTCGGACCCCGACTGTACCACGTTCTATCACGCCGGCGACACGGGCCTGATGTCCGAGATGGTCGACGTGATCGCCCCGTACCTCGAACCGGACGCCGCCGCCCTGCCCGCCGGCGACCACTTCACGATGGGTCCCGCGGGCGCCGGGATCGCCGCCGATTGGGTTGGCGCCGACGTCGTCTTCCCGATGCACTACGACTCGTTCGGGCCGATCGAGATCGAGACGCAGGAGTTCGTCAACGAGGTGAAGGCCGCCGGCGCCGCCGCGGAGCCGGTCGTCCTCGACGGCGACGAGACGTACACACTGGACTGACGGGCCGGACGCTGGCGACCGACGCCGGTGATTTCCACTTTTTCGACGCGTTCTCGACAGCCCGCCGAGGGGACCGGCGGCGAGCCGCCGCGCCCGCCGGCAGCGACGTTCCGTGCCGGCAGCCTTTAGCGGCGGGAGGACGAATCGGAGGTTGACTATGGCAGATATCGAGACGTCCACGGTTTCCGAGGAAGGGTACGCGAGCACCAGTCAGGTCGGCGAGTTCGACCTCCAGATCGACGCCACCGACGAGACGGGGCCGAACCCGAACGCGGCGCTCGTCGCGACGTACGCCTCCTGTTACCTCCCGGCGCTCCGCGTCGGCGGGAGCCAGCGCGGCGAGGAGGACCTCGGCACGATCCAGATCGACGCGAGCGCCGAGCTCGATGACGACGACGACCTCGAATCGATCGCCTTCGACGTCCACGTTGAGGCCGACCTCGACGACGAGACCGCCGCCGACATCGCCGAGCGCGCCGAGGGCATCTGTCACGTCCACAGCGCGCTCCGCGAGGGGCTCCACGCCGACGTCAGCGTCTACCCCGGCGCGTTCTGAGGTCCGACCCTCCCCGCCGACAGCTCGTTTTTTCGCGCTCGGTCGCGTTATCGCCCGTCCGGCTTAGTCCCGCGGCTCGGCCTCCTCGGCCGGCGGTTCGGCCCCCTCGACGGCCGCCGCTTCCTCCTCGGGGGCCGGATCCGGTGGGTCGACGCCGGTGAACTCGAACCGGGCGCCGCCGCGTTCGCCCTCCGTGACGTCGACCGTCCAGCCGTGCGCCTCGGCGATGCGCTGGACGATGGGGAGTCCGAATCCGGTACCCGTTTCGGAGGTGGTGTAGCCGCTCTCGAACACACGGTCCCGTTCGTCGGGGTCGATCCCGGGGCCGTCGTCCTCGACGTAGAAGCCGTCCGGGAGGTCGCCGACGGCCACGCGCTCGCCGCCGTGTTCGGCGGCGTTCCGGAACAGGTTCCCGAGTAGCTGCCGGACCCGGCCGGGGTCGGCACAGATCTCGCCGTCGGCCTCCACCGCGACTTCGATCGGCGCGGCGTCCGTCTCGGCGCCGCCCGAGTCGCCGCCGAACGGGTCCTCGTCGTCGGCCGACCCGAACGCGTCGTCGCTGTAGCGGGCGGCCAAGTCACCGAGGTGGACGGGCTCGAACGACCCGACGGCCTCGCCCTGCTTGGCGAGCGTCAACACGTCCTCGATCAGCCGCTCCATCTCGTCGAGCGCGCGCTCGCAGCGGTCGAAGTAGGAGTCGGCACCCGTCTCGCGGGCGAGCCGGAGGTAGCCGGAGAGGACGTTGAGCGGGTTCCGGAGGTCGTGCGAGACGATGCTCGCGAACTCGTCGAGCCGCTCGTTCTCCCGTTCGATGCGGCGCTCGTACGCCTTGCGCTCCGAGATGTCGCGGCTGCTCGCGAGGAATCTGTCCTCGCCCTGGACGTCGATCCGCCGGACGTGGACCTCGACGGGGAACGTCGAGCCGTCCGCGCGGACGAACGTCGTCTCTAGGCGGACCGTCTCGTCCATGTCCAGCCCGTCCCAGAGCCGTCTGCCCTCCTCCGGGCTGAGCTCCTGATCGACATCCCAGACGTCCATGCCGACGATCTCCTCGCGGTCGTACCCGAGCTCCTCCGTCATCGCCCGGTTGGCGTCGACGATCGCCCCCGCCTCGTCGTGGATGTCGATCATGTCCGGAGAGCGCTCGAACAGCGCCTCCAGCCGCGCCGAGGTGCGCTCAAGGCGCCGCTGGCGACGGCGCTCGTCGGTCACGTCGCGGGAGATGCCGAGTACCCCGTCGAACTCCCCGTCGATGACGAGCCGCGTCAGGCCGTAGTCCACGATGGCCGCGGGCTCTCGCGGCAGTTCGACTTCGACCGTCCCGGCCATCGAGTCGCGCTCGCCGTCGACGAGCGCAGCGAAGCGGTCCCCGTCGCCAGTCGCCCTGATACGGTCGACGAGGCGGCTCTCACGGTCGACGAGCGCCTCCGGGTCGGACTCAAGCACGTCTCCGGTGTGGTCGTTGGCGAGCGCGATTCGACCGTCCGCGTCGTAGATACAGACCGACTCGGGCAGCTCGTCGACAACGCGGCGGTACCGTTCGAGCTCCCGCTCGCGGGACTTCTCTTCGGTGATGTCGATGTGGATCCCGACGGCGCGGCACGGATCGCCGTCCTCGTCCCACTCAACGACGCGACCGCGGTCGCGGATCCACCGCCAGTCGTCCGTCTCCGTCCGCATTCGGTAGTCGCACTGGTAGAGGTCTATCTCGCCGGCGAAGTGCGCCTCGATGGCGCTCCAGGCGTCTCCGATGTCGTGCGGGTGAACGCGGTCCTCCCACGTCGACAGGTCGAACGCGAGATCGTCGGCGCTGTGCCCGATCATCTCCGCCCACTGCTCGTCGAACCGCACCTCGTCCGTCCGGACGTTCCAGTCCCAGACGCCGACGTCGGCCCCCTCGACGGCCAGCTGGAGCCGCTCGGAGAGCTCGCGGAGCTCGCGCTCCTGCTCCCGCTTCTCCGTCACGTCCCGGAAGTACAGCGCGACCCCGTCGGGCGTGGGGTAGGCGTTCACGACGAGGTCGGCACCGAGCCGGTCGACGTGTTCTTCGAAGCGCACCGGGTCGCCGGTCTCGGCGGCCTCGCGGAGGGCCCGCTCCCCGTCGGAACCGGACGTCCCGGGGAACAGGTCCCAGATCCGTTCCCCGAGCAGGTCCTCCGCGTCGAGGTCGATCACCTCGACCGCCCGGTCGTTGAGGTACGTCACCCGCCAGTCGGCGTCGACCTCGCAGTACGCGTCGGAGACTCGCTCCAAGTGTTCTTCGGCCCGACGCCCGTCTCCGGGGCTGGAGACCACGTCGTCGACGGCGTCCGCGAGCCGCGCGTACTGGTCGGACGTCTCGCCCCTGCGGAGATACTCGTCGACGCCGGCGGAGATCGCCTCGCTGGCGACGGCTTCGGACCCCGAAGCGGTGAACAGCACGAACGGGACGTCGCCGTGCCGCTCACGGACGGTTTCGAGCAGTTCGACCCCGTCGGATCCGGACAGGTCGTACGCCGAGACGACGCAGTCGTACGACGACGCGGACAGCGCGTCCAGCGCCGCCGCGCTCTCGACCGGTGTCGCCTCGATCCGGTCGTCGCGCGACTCCAACCGCGAGGCCGCCGCGTCCGCGAACCCCGACTCGCCGTCGACGACGAGAACGCTGACGAGCGAGCGCTCTCGCCCGCCAGTCGACCCCTCGGCGTCGGTCTCTCCGCTCATCTGATCTGGTGTTTCCTATCCGACATGATAACCGTTTCGTTCGGTTTTACCGAACGACCGTTGAAACGGCGATTCCGGAGCCGACGGGGAGAATCGCCGTCTCCACGGCGTCGTCGGAGCGGACCGTTCCCACGTACTCGCCGATGCCGCGCGTCTCCGCGTCCACCGCCTCGTCCGGAAGCGGTTCGCCCGCCTCGAAGTGCGCGACGAGGGTCTCGAAGTCGATGGGGCCGCGGGCGATGTTGTCGGCGACGATCACGCCCCCGGACCGGACCTTCGGCAGGACGGTCCGGTAGGCGTCGGCGTAGCGCCCCTTCTGGTGGTCGATAAGGACCACGTCGAAGGGGCCGTCGTAGCGGTCGATCGTCTCCATCGCGTCGCCGACCTCGAAGGTGACGCTGTCGGCGTAGCCGTGGTCCGCGGCGAACGCGACGCCGCGCTCGGCTTCCTCGGCGTCGAACTCGGTACAGACCACGCTCCCGGCGCCGCCGCGGAGGAACCACGTCGCGGAGTAGCCGAAGCCGGAGCCGAACTCGAAGACGCGGTCCGCGTCCGTCAGCCGGGCGAGCAGCCGGAGGACCGCGCCCGCCTCGGGCCCGATGATCGGGAACCCCCACTCGTCGGCGAGGTCGGCCATCTCGGCTTGGACCGCCGTGTGCTCCGGTGCCGTCGCGGCCAGGAACCGACGCGCGGGGTCTGTGAGCACGTCCATACGGCCGTGTTGAACGCGTGATACTTAAATCGGGTCGGCGGGCGCGACGCCGTCGCGCCGACGGCCGCGCGGGCCGCGTCCGCCCGCCCCTGAAAACTGTTAAGTCCCGTTCGGGCGACCGATTCGATAATGTACGACCCTGACGAACTCGCCGAGATCCGGGAGGCCAAGGAGTCGTGGGAGGCGGGCACCTACGGCGAGACGGTCGACCGGTTCGGCGAGCGCGAGGAGACGTTCACCACCGACACCGGCGGGCAGGAGGTCGACCCCCTCTACACCCCCGCCGACGTCGAGGTGGACTACCGCGAGGACCTCGGCTACCCGGGCGAGGAGCCGTACACGCGCGGCGTCTACTCGACGATGCACCGGGGGCGGCTGTGGACGATGCGCCAGTACGCCGGGATGGGCACCGCCGCGGAGACGAACGAGCGGTTCCGCTACCTCATCGACGAGGGCTCGTCGGGGCTGTCGATGGCGTTCGACCTCCCGACGCAGATGGGGTACGACTCCGACGCCGCGATGGCCGAGGGAGAGGTCGGTCGCTCCGGCGTCGCCATCGACACCCTCGACGACTTCGAGACGGTGTTCGACGGGATCCCGCTCGACGAGGTGTCCACGTCGATGACGATCAACGCCCCCGCCGGAGTGCTCCTCGCGATGTACGTCGCGATGGGCGACAAGCAGGGCGTCCCGCGGGAGCAGCTCCGGGGGACGATCCAGAACGACGTCATGAAAGAGTACATCGCGCGGAACCTCTACATCTACCCGCCGAAGCAGTCGATGCGGCTGATCACGGACATCTTCGAGTTCTGCGCGGCGGAGACGCCGAAGTTCAACACCATCTCCATCTCCGGGTACCACATCCGAGAGGCTGGCTCGACCGCGGCCCAAGAGATCGCCTTCACCCTCGGCGACGGCATCGAGTACGTTCAGGCCGCCCTCGACGCGGGCCTCGACGTCGACGAGTTCGCGCCCCAGCTCTCGTTCTTCTTCAACGCCCACAACAACATCTTCGAGGAGGCCGCGAAGTTCCGCGCCGCCCGCCGGATGTGGGCGCAGATCATGGAGGAGCGGTTCGACGCCCAGAACCCCAAGTCGAAGCAGCTGAAGTTCCACACCCAGACCGGGGGCTCGACGCTCACCGCCCAGCAGATCGAGAACAACGTCGTCCGCGTCTCCTATCAGGCGCTCGCGGCGGTCCTCGGCGGTACCCAGAGCCTCCACACCAACGGGAAAGACGAGGCGCTCGCGCTGCCGACCGAGAAGTCCGTCCGCACCGCGCTGCGCACCCAGCAGATCCTCGCCCACGAGTCGGGCGCGGCCGACACGATCGACCCGCTTGCGGGCTCGTACTACGTCGAGGACCTCACCGACGGGNCCCAGCAGATCCTCGCCCACGAGTCGGGCGCGGCCGACACGATCGACCCGCTTGCGGGCTCGTACTACGTCGAGGACCTCACCGACGGGATCGAGGAGGAGGCGTTCGAGATCATCGAGGAGGTCGACCGCCGCGGCGGGATGTTGGAGGCCGTCGAGAGCGGCTGGGTCCAGCGCCAGATCCAGGACGTCGCCTTCGAGCGCCAGCGAGAGATCGAGGAGGGCGAGCGGATCATCGTCGGCGTCAACGAGTTCGAGGTGGACGAGGAGCCGGAGATGGACTTGGAGGAGGTCGACCCCGATCAGGAGCAGAACCAGCGCGACCGGCTGAACGAGGTGAAGGCCGACCGCGACGACGACGCGGTCGACGACGCGCTCGCCGGACTGCGCGAGGCCGCGCAGGGGACCGAGAACGTGATGCCCCACATCGTCGACGCGGTGAAGGCGTACGCGACGGTCCAAGAGGTATCGGACGTCCTCCGCGACGAATTCGGGGAGTACAAGCCCGGACAGTAGGTCGGGGAGACGGTCGCTCGCGGCGCTCAGTTCGCGCCCCGGACGACGTGGCCGTACTTCAGGAGCGCGACGAACACCGCGCCGCCGAAGGCGTTCCCGACCGTCGCCAGCGCGAGGAACGCGACGTAGTCCATCGGAGAGATCGCCGAGGAGACGATCAGCCCGAACAGGACCTCGACGTTGCCCGCGATCGAGTGTGGGAGGTGGAGGAGGCCGATCGTGCCGGTAACGATCAACACGAGGAGGATCCGCGCGGTCGTGTCCTGCGCCGCCGCGACGAGCCACGCAAGCAGCCCCATGAGCCACCCGGCGAAGACGCCGCCGACGAACAGCCACGGGAGGTCGTGGTCGACGAGCTTCAGGGCGATGGTCTCGAACGAGGTCGGGTCGACGACGCCGAGTTCCGGCATCAGGAGCGTCACGAGCAGCGTGAACAGCAGCCCGCCGACGACGTTCCCCACGTACACCAGTCCCCAGAGCCGGCCGAGCTGGCGGACCGAGGCCTGCCGATCGATCACCGGGATGACCGCCAGCGTCGTGTGTTCGGTGAACAGCTCAGATCGCCCTACGATCACGAACATGAAGCCGACGGAGTAGACGGAGGCCAACAGGAGCTCCGTGGTGAGGTCGCCGTAGGTCCCCGGAGAGAGGGTCAACACGACGGCCATCATCAGCGGCCCGAACCCGATGTCGAGCCCGGCGGACAGCCCCGAGAGGAGGAGTCCGGACCGCTCGCGGTTCATCTCGTGGAGTCCGCTCTCCAGCAGCGAGTCGAGGATGCCCCGCGAGGTCATCTGCTCCGTCGAGCCGTCTGTCTGTGAGTCGCTCACGGGTGGGAGATGGCGAGGAGTACAGCCGGGACGTACCCAAACCTTGGGATAGGGGCAGGGCGACCGGGAACCGCTCGGTCATTATAAGTCGACGCCGCCGGAAGTGAACCCCATGCGCTTCGACCACGTCGGCGTCGCCACCCGCGACGCCACCGCCCTCGCCGACCTGTTCGGCGGCCTGCTCGACGCACCGGTCGCCCACGAGGAGACGTTCGACGACATGCGGATCGTCTTCCTCGAACTCGACGGCGGCGGGTACTTCGAGCTGCTCCAACCGGACGGCGGGGGACAGATCGCCGAGTACCTCGACCGCGAGGGGCCCGGGGTCCACCACGTCGCGCTCGCGGTCAACGACCTGCCGGCCGCGCTCGACCACGCGCGCGACCTCGGCATCGACCTCGTCGACGAGGAGCCGCGCCCCGGGGCGTGGGGCCACGAGGTCGCGTTCTGCCACCCGCGGTCGACGGGCGGCGTGCTCGTCGAGTTCGTCGAGCACTGAAAACCGTCACCGCCGGATATCACGCCTCGGCGAGGCCGCAGCCGCGGTCTACTCTTCGGCCTCGACCGCCGGGTCGTGCGTCTCGTACCAGCCGAGGATCTTCTCCAACCGGTGGATGGCGCGGTCCGGGTCGCCGATGTTGTGGTGTTCGTCCGGGTAGACCACCAGTTCGGCGTCGATACCCTGCTTGCGGGCGGCGACGTACAGCTGCTCCGACTGCGAGGGCGGACATCGCCAGTCCTCGCCGCCGGCCATCACGAGCAGCGGCGTCTCGATGTTCCCGGCGTCCAACACCGCCGTCGACGAGTCGTACGCCTCGGGGTTCTCCCACGGGAGGCCGAACTCGGCCTCCAGCCAGACGTGGGTGTCGTCCGTGCCGAACGCCGACCGGAGGTCGTAGATCCCGTGTTCCGGCGCCGCCGCCGTGAACAGGTCGGGCTCCTGCGTGACGAGGAACCCCTGCGCGATGCCGCCGTACGAGAACCCGTGGCCGAAGACGCGGTCGGGGTCGACCCAGCCGCGGTCCGCGAGCGACTCGACGCCCGCCGCGATGTCGTCGACCTCGGCGGTCCCCCACTCTCCCGTCAGTTCGGCGGTGAACTCGCGGCCGCGCGAGGTCCCGCCGCGGTAGTTCGGGCGGAAGACGAGGTAGCCCCGGCTCGTCAGGGCGGCGTGTCCGAAGGAGAACACCGGCTCGTCGTACGACATCGGGCCGCCGTGGATCGCCACCACGAGCGGGTGGTCGCCGTCCGCGGGGTCCACGTCGGGGTCGTGGTAGAGCACGCCGTCGAGCGTCCAGCCGTCGGACTCCCACTCGACGCGCTCGGCGGCCGGCATCGCGAACTCGTCGACGAGCGACTCGTTGACGCGGGTGAGTCGGCGGAGGGAGTCGGCTTCGGTGCTGGCGTCGAGGTCGGCGACGTCGACCGCGTACAGATCGGTCCCGCTCTCCGGCTCCGAGAGGACCATCACAGCGGTCGACCCGTCGTCGGCGACGTCGAACCCGGCCATCGCGCGGTCGCGGCCCTGCGCCTCGAAGACGCGCTCGGCGGCACCGTCGGTCTCGACGCGGACCAGCCGCGTGTGGCTCTCGTCCGCGATCCGAGTGTAGATGTCGCCGTCGACCCACTCGATCTCCCCGCCGCGCGCGACCGTCCGGTCGAGGTCGGCGGTGAGCGAGGCGGGGTCGTCGTCGGAGTCCGTTCCGATCAGATACACCTCCGCCGGCGCGGGCGGGTCGTCCGGGTCGCTGGCGACCGTCGCGATCCCGTCGCCGTCCGGGTGCCACGCGAGCGCGCCGTGAGAGAGGTCCCCGCCCGTGAGCCGCTCCGCGTCGCCGCCGTCGGGCGGGACGGCGTAGCAGTCGCGGACGGTGGTGTCGTCGGGGCGGTCGAGCCGGCAGGACGTGAACGCGATCCGGTCGTCCGGTCCCCACGTCGGCTCCATGCCGGCGAGGTCCTCGAATGCGCCGCCGCCGTACGCGTCGTCGAGCCGCCGGGGATCGCTCTCGGGGTCGTCGAGTTCGACGACGAAGAGGTACCGCGTCACGTCGTCGGTCCACCCCGCGCCGTTCACCTTGTGCTGGAGCCGGGTCGTCTCGATGGGGCCTCCCTCCTCGCGCACCTGGTCGAGGTACGCCGACTCCTCGTCGGTCGGGTCGCGCGACTCGATCACCAGCCGGTCCCCGTCGGGCGACCAGTCGAAGCCGGCGACCCCCTCGTCGCGCTCGGTGACCTGCCGCGCGTCGCCGCCCAGGGCGAGGTCGAAGATCCACACCTGCGGTTTGGGCTCCTCGTCGCCGTTTCCGAGGGGATCGTCGTCGTCTTCGTCCCCTTCTTCACCCTCGGCGTCCTCCGCTGCCTCGTCGTCGCCTTCCTCGTTCTCGTCGTCGCGGTCGCGCCAACCGACCCGCTTCTCGGCGTCGCGGTCGCGGGCGGCCACGAACGCGAGGCGGTCGCCGTCCGGCCCCCACGTCGGCGCGGAGGCGCCCGACGCGCTCGTCAGGCGGTGCGGCTCGCGGGAGCCGTCGGTCGGGGCGACGAACAGCGAGGAGACCGCCTCGTCGGCGGCCTGGTCGTACTCGGTCGCGGTGAAGGCGACGCGGTCGCCGGTCGGGGAGACGGCGACCTCGCCGATCTGGGTCAGGCCGTAGTACGCGTCGAGCGGCAGTTCCGACATGAACGCACCCAGCGGCGGGCGCAGCAAATACGTTCGGGCCGCGGAACCTCGGCGGCGTGCGACCCGCTGGTGTCGCGCGCACAGCGACGACGTGCGACCCGCTGGTGTCGCGCGCACAGTGGCGGCGTGCGACCGACTTAACCGCGCCGCGGTCCGACCGCCGGTCGTGTTCCGCGACCTCTCGCGACCGATCGAGACGGGGATGCCGACCTACCCGGGCGACCCCGACGTGACGCTCGCGCCCGACGCGACCCACGAGGCCGACGGCTACGCGACGAGCGAACTCCGGACCGGCACCCACGCGGGAACGCACGTCGACGCGCCGAGGCACACGCTCCCGGACGGGGAGGCGCTCGACGACCGTGCTGTCGGCCGATTCGCGTTCGACGCACGGCTCGTGGATCTCCGAGCGCTGAAGCCGCGGGAAGCGATCGGGCCCGACGCGCTGCCCGAGCCGAGCGACCTCGACCCCGGTGTCGACCTCCTCGTTCTCCGGACCGGGTGGGCGTCCCACTGGGGCGACGACCGATACCGCGACCACCCGTATCTCACCGCGGCGGCCGCCGAGCGCTGCCGGGCGGCGGGCGTCGGGGTCGGCCTCGACACCTTCGGGCCGGATCCGACGCCCGCGGCCGACTCCCTCGAACACCCCGCTGACGAACCCGACGGCACCCCCGCCCACGACGCGCTCTTGAGCGACTCGCTTCCGATCGTCGAGAACCTCCGCGGGCTCGACGGCCTCCCCGATCGCTTCCGGCTGTACGCCTTCCCGCTCCGGCTCCGCGACGCCGACGGCTCGCCGGTGCGCGCGGTCGCCGAATGGGAAGACTGAGGGGGCGACGAGCAGCCGCCGGCGGACCGCCGCGCGTGCCGGCTCGCGGGCGCCCCAGACCAAACCCGTTTTAAGCGTCGGCGACGAACCGCGATTCAAGGTCGATATCCATGGAAATGCCACGCCGCTTCAACACGTACTGTCCCCACTGTGACTCCCACCACGAGCACGAGGTGGAGAAAGTTCGATCGGGTCGCGCGACCGGAATGAAGCGCGACGCGCGGCAGCGACGCCGCGCGCTCGCGACCATCGGCAACGCCGGCGGGTACTCGAAGGTGCCCGGTGGCGACAAGCCGACCAAGAAGACCCACCTGAAGTACCGCTGCGGCGACTGCGGGAAGGCCCACATGCGCGAGGGATGGCGCGCCGGCCGTCTCACGTTCCAAGAGTAATCATGGCGGGAGACTTCCACCGCGTCGCCTGCGGCGACTGCGAGAACGAACAGGTCGTCTTCGGCAAGGCCTCCTCGACGGTGTCGTGTGCGGTCTGCGGCACGACCCTCGCGACCCCGACCGGCGGGGAGGCGGAGCTTCACGGCGAAATCGTCGAAACCGTTGAGGCGCGGTAACCGCCTCACCGTTCCGTCATGAAGTACAGCGGCTGGCCCGAACCCGGCGAGTTGGTGGTCGGCGACGTCGACGAGATCGCCGACTTCGGCGTCTTCGTCGACCTCGACGAGTACGAGGAGAAGCGCGGCCTCTGTCATATCAGCGAGGTCGCCTCCGGTTGGATCAAGAACGTCCGCGACCACGTCCGCGAGGGACAGACGGTCGTCGCGAAGGTGCTGGAGGTCGACAAGTCGTCGAACCAGATCGACCTCTCGATCAAAGACGTCAACGAACACCAGCGCAAGGAGACGATTCAGGACTGGAAGAACGCCCAGAAGGCCGACAACTGGATGCTCATCGCGCTCGGCGAGGACGTCGACGACGACCGCTACACAGCGGTCGCGAACGCGCTCCTCGCGGAGTACGAGAGCCTCTACGACGCCTTCGAGTCGGCCGCGATCAGCGGCGACGAGGCGCTCGACGACGTCGACGTCGACGACGACACCGCCGACGCGGTCGTCACCGCCGCCCGCGACAACGTCTCCGTCCCGTACGTCGACGTGACGGGATACGTCGACCTCGAGTCGGCGGCCCCGGACGGCGTCGACGACGTGCGCGACGCGCTCGCCGCCGCCGAGGGGAACGGCGAGGTCCCGGACGGCGTCGAACTCGACGTCGGCTACGTCGGCTCGCCCGAGTACCGGATCAAGGTCCGCGCGCCGGACTACAAGACGGCGGAGTCGCAGCTCGAAACCGCCGCCGAGCGCGCCCGCGAGTCGATCGAGGCCGCCGGCGGCGTCGGCGAGTTTCACCGCGAGCGCCGCGAAGACGACGAGTAACCGCGAGCCGTTCGACCCGCGATCCTTTTACCGTGAAATCAGATATCCGCGTCTGTGCGAACTGGGAGACCGCTCACGACCGACCGGTGTACGCGCTCGGCGACCGCTGTCCGGCGTGCGACGGCCCCACCGAGAACAGCGCGCCGGCCCCGTTCGGCCCGGAGGATCCCCACGGCGAGTACCGCCGTCGGGCGCGGCGGCGCGACTCGGAGTGAGGTACCGACCTGCCGGCCGCGCCGGTGGCGTCGTTGTCGGGTGCCGATCGTCCACGCGAGCCGCCGGAATAGCCACGCTCTTGTGACCGCCGCCCGGACGGACGGGATATGGAGGACATCGAGATCGACGAGGTCGCGACGCCGGAGCTGGACGACCCGGTGTTGATCGAGGGGTTGCCGGGCGTCGGCCACGTGGGGAAACTGGCGGCCGAACACCTGTTGGAGGAGTTCGACGGGGAGTTGGTCCGGCGGGTGTACGCCACGGAGTTCCCGCCGCAGGTGAGCGTCGACGACGAGGGGGTCGCGGAGCTGACCTGCGCCGAGTTCCACGCCGTCGAGACCGACGGCGCCGACCTGCTCGTGTTGACGGGCGACCACCAGGCCGGGTCGAACGAGGGCCACTACCGGCTCACCTCGACGTTCCTCGACGTGGCCGAGGAGTTCGGCGCCGAGCGCGCGTTCGCGCTGGGCGGCGTCCCGACCGGTGAACTCGTCGAGGAGTACACCGTCCTCGGCGCGGTCTCCGACGGGGCCCTCGTCGACGACCTCGAAGACGCCGGCGTGGAGTTCCGCGCGGACGAGCCGGCCGGCGGCATCGTCGGCGTCTCCGGGCTCGTGCTCGGTCTCGGCGGCCGCCGCGGCTTCGACGCCGCCTGCCTGATGGGCGAGACGAGCGGCTACCTCGTCGACCCGAAGAGCGCGCGCGCCGTGCTGGAGACGCTGGAGGCCGTCCTCGACATGTCCGTCGACTACGAGAGCCTAGAGGACCGCGCCGAGGAGATGGAAGAGGTCGTCGGCAAGATCCGCGAGATGCAGGAGGGGCCCGCCGTGCCGGACGACGACCTCCGGTACATCGGCTGACGCGTCCGCGTCAGCCGGATTCGGTTCGTTCTCTCCGTGACGGCTCACTTCGATCGGGCGACCGGGACCCCCGCTTTCGGCAGAGCTAAACCGCATCCCCGATCATCGTTCCTGTATGTCTGAGGTACGCGTCGCCGGTGTCGGGCTCACACCCTTCGGCAGCCATCCGGAGCGGACCGGCCGCGACCTGTTCGCGGAGGCCGCGCTCCGGGCGTTCGAGGACGCCGCCGTGTCTCGCGCCGACGTCAAGGAGCTGAACTACGGAAACTTCATGGGCGCGCTCGCGGAGCACCAGGGCCACCAAGCGCCGCTGATGGCCGAGGCCGCCGGGGTCCGCTGTCCGGCGACGCGCTACGAGTCGGCGTGCGCGTCGGCCGGCGTCGCGGTCCGCGAGGCGGTCCGAACGGTGGCGGCGGGCGACGCCGACGTGGTCCTCGCGGGCGGCATGGAACGCATGACGAACCTCCCGACAGACGAGGTGACTGAGGGGCTCGCCATCGCGGCCGACGATCTGTTCGAGGTCCGGGCGGGCGTGACGTTCCCGGGCGCGTACGCCCTGATGGCGAACGCGTACTTCGACGCCTACGGCGGGAGCCGCGAGGACCTCGCGCACATCGCGTCGAAGAACCACGCCAACGCGATGCCGAACGAGTACGCACAGTACCACAGGGAGGTCTCCGTCGCGGAGGCGATGGACGCCCCGCCGGTCGCGGAGCCGCTCCACCTCTACGACGCCTGTCCGATCACCGACGGCGCGAGCGCGCTCGTGCTGGTCTCCGAGGAGTACGCGGCCGAACACGACCTCGACGCGCCGGTCGCGGTGACCGGAACCGGACAGGGGACCGACCGGATGGCGCTCGGCGACCGCGAGCACCTCGCGCGGACGCCCGCCGCGGACGACGCGGCCGACGCCGCCTACGCCGACGCCGGCGTCGAGGCCGCCGACGTCGACGTCGCGGAGGTCCACGACTGCTTCACCATCGCCGAGGTGCTGGCGCTGGAGTCGCTCGGGCTGTTCGAGCCGGGCGAGGGTATCTCGGCGGCCCGCGAGGGGATCACGACCGCCGACGGCGACCTCCCGGTGAACCTCTCCGGCGGCCTGAAGGCGAAGGGGCACCCGGTCGGCGCGACGGGCGGCTCGCAGATCGCGGAGCTGACCCGCCTCCTCCGCGGCGACCACCCCAACAGCGACCGCGTCCCGGACGCCGAGGTCGGCGTCGCCCACAACGCGGGCGGCACGGTCGCCAGCGCCGTCGTCCACGTGCTGGAGGTGGCGGAATGAGCGACGCCGACCCGGCGGATGCCTCCCCAGCGACGGACCGCGACTACGCCGAGTGGCTCGACGCGTTCGCCGACGGCGGGGGGTTCGCCTTGGTCTGCCCGGACGGCCACGGTTCGCTCCCCCCGCGGCGGGTGTGTGCCGAGTGCGGCTCGACGGACCTCTCGCGGGAACCCCTCGACGAAATGGGAACTGTCGAGACGTACAGCGTCGTCCACGTCCCGTCGCCGCGCTTCGCGGACGACGCGCCGTACGCGACCGCGGTGGTCGACTTCGGCCCGACGCGGCTGACGGGGATCGTCCGCGACGGCGGTGCGGACGGCGACGCGCCGGCTGTCGAAATCGGCGACGCGGTCGCGGTCGACGTCGGCGAGCGCGTCACCGACGGCGAGCGCCTCGTCGTCTTCCGGCCCGCGGGCGAGAGCTGAGCGCGGCGGCCGACCGACCGCCTCGGCGAGTCGAAACGGATCCGGTCTGCGGAAGCGTCCCGATGATGGGAATGTCAGCGCCAAAACCGTTATATTCGGGTCGTCGGTAGTCGGGATACATGTCCGACCGCATTCCGGTCCTCCTCGTCGACGACGACCCGGATCTCCGCGCGGTCACCGCCTCGTTTCTGGAACGGGAAGCGGATCGGATCGCGGTCGAGACGGCACCTGACGCTGCGGACGGCCTCGACGTCTTGGCGGACCGTAACGTCGAGTGTGTCGTCTCCGACTACGAGATGCCCGGACGCGACGGGCTCGCGTTCCTCGCCGAGGTGCGCGAGCGCGACCCGGATCTCCCCTTCATCCTCTTCACCGGACGGGGGAGCGAGGAGGTCGCGAGCGAAGCGATCTCCGCCGGCGTCACCGACTACCTCCAGAAGCGCGGCGGCACGGAGCGGTACGAGCGGCTGGCGAACCGAGTCGTCGAGGCCGTCGAGAAGCGGCGGGCCGAGCGGGACGCCGAACAGGCGGTCGAACAGTTCCGCGCGGTCGCGGAGGGGGCGTCCGACGCGATCATCTCGATCGACGCCGACAGCGTGATCCGGTTCGCGAACCCGGCCGTCGAGTCTGTGTTCGGGTACGAACCGTCGGAGCTGGAGGGCGAACCGCTGACGACGTTGATGCCCGAGCGACACCGCGATCCCCACCTTGAGGCGGTCGACGGGTATCTCGACACGGGCGAGCGGGGCGTCGATTGGTCGAACGTTCGGTTCGACGCGCTCCACCGCGACGGCAGCGAAGTCCCGGTTTCCCTGTCGTACGGCGAGTATCAGGTCGGCGGGAAGCGGCGGTTCGTGGGCGTGATTCGCGACGAAAGCGAGCGGGAGCGACACCGGGCGTTCATCGAACACGCCAGCGACGTGGTCGCGGTGTTGTCGAACGACTGGCGGTTCCGGTACCTGAGCCCCTCCTGCGAGCGCGTGACCGGGTACGAGCCGTCGGAGCTGCTCGGCGAACGGTCGCTGGAGTACGTCCACCCCGAAGACCGGGAGGCGGTCAAAGCGGCGTTCGGCAGGGTCGACCCCGGCGGGGACCTGCCGACCGCGGAGTACCGGTTCGAGACGGCCGGCGGCGAGTACCGTTGGCTCGAATCCGTCGGCAGCGACCGGATCGAGACGGACGAAGTCGAGGGGTACGTCGTCACCACGCGCGACGTCTCCGCGCGGAAGGAACGCGAGCGGACGCTCGCGAGCCTCCGGGAGTGGACGCGGGAGCTCAATTACACGCGGACCACCGACGAGGCGGCCGAGCTGGCGGTCGAGGCGGTCGACGACCTGATCGACGCCGGCCTGAGCGGGATCCACCTGCTCTCGGAGGACGGCGACAGCCTCCAGCCGGCCGCGCTCGGCGATTCGGTACCGACGATGTTTGAGGAGCAGCCGTCGTACGACCGAGGCGGAGATCCGGGCTCGCGCGCGGCGCTCGCGTGGGACGCCTTCCGCGGCGAGGAGTCGGCGGTCATCGACGAACTGTCGACGTACGAGCCGCTCGACGAGTCCTCGCCCGCGGAGAGCTTGGTGTTGCGCCCGATCGGCGACCACGGGCTGTTCGTCGTCTCCTCGCCGGAGCCGCACAAGTTCACCGACACCGACGTCCTCGTGGCCGAGATCCTCTCCGGCCACCTCGAAGCCGCGCTCGACCGCATCGAGCGCGAGAGCCGCGTCGAGCGGCTCCACGGGGCGACCCGGACGCTCGTCCGAGCGGAGTCGCGGGAGGACATCGCCGAGCGCGCGGTCGAGGCGGCCACCGACGTCTTGGAGTTCTCGATCGTCGCCGTCCGGCTCTACGACGAGGCGGCCGGCGGGCTGGTCCCGGTCGCGGTCTCCGATCCCGCGGCCGAGGTGTTGCCCGAGCGGGAAACGTTCACGCCGGACGGCGGGAGCCTCAACTGGGCGGCGTTCGAGGCGGGAGAGCTCCGGAAGTTCGACGACATTCGGACGACCGACGCGCTCGACGCCGACACGGCGCTCCGCAGCCTGCTCATCGTTCCGATCGGCGAGTTCGGGACCATATCGTTCGGCGAGACGGAGCCGGGGGTGCTCGGCGGCGTCGACGAGTACCTCGCTGGGATCTTGGGGACCGCAGCCGAGACGGCGCTCCAGGCCGAGGCGCGCACCCGCCGGCTCGCCGAACGGACCGCCGAGTTGGAGCGGCAGAACGACCGGCTGGAGGAGTTCGCCGGCGTCGTGTCACACGACCTCCGGAACCCGCTGGAGGTCGCTCGCGGCCGGACCGAACTGGCCCGCGAGGAGTGCAACAGCGACCACCTAGCGGCGGTCGAGCGCGCGCACGACCGAATGACCGCGCTGATCGACGACCTGCTCACGCTCGCCCGCGAGGGCGCCCCCGTGACCGACGCGGAGCCGGTCGACCTGAGACGGGTCGTCGGATCCTGCTGGCGGACCGTCGACACGAGGGACGCGACGCTGCGCAGCGAGGCCGAGGGGACGATCCGCGCGGACGAGGGGCGGCTCAGACAGCTGCTGGAGAACTTGATCCGCAACGCGCTCGAACACGGCGGCGAGGACGTGACGGTCACGGTCGGAACGCTCCCGGACGGCTTCTACGTGGCCGACGACGGGCCGGGGATCGACCCGGACCGGCGCGAGGAGGTGTTCGACGCCGGCCACTCCACCTCGCAGTCGGGGACCGGGTTCGGGCTGCGGATCGTCGAACAGGTGGCCGACGCGCACGGCTGGTCGGTGCGCGCCGTCGAGAGCGAGGCGGGCGGGGCGCGGTTCGAAGTCACCGGGGTCGAGTCCGCGGAGTAGTCACGGTCGAGCCCGAGCGAAAAAGGTGGCCGCAGGCGATGTCCGGTCCGGACCGGTCGATTAGTCTCGCGTAACCAGTTCGACCTCGTGGCCGTCCTGATCTTTCGTGAACGCGTAGTTGTGGTCGCAGGAGGCGGGGTCGCGGTAGTCGGGCGCCTCGCGGGTCATGAGGGCGTCCCAGGCGTCGTCGAGGTCGTCGACGCGCACCGCGACGTGGCCCCAGCCGTCGCCCATCGTGTACTCGCGGCCATCGTAGTTGTAGGTAAGTTCGAGCTTCATCGCCTCCTCCGGGGCGTCTTCGGGGGCCACGAAGTAGTTCGAGAACGAGTCGGCCTCCCAGCGGCCGCTCGGCTGCTCCGTGTACTCGAACTTCCGGGTCCAGTAGCCGAGCGCCTCGTCGGCGTCCTCGACGCGGATCATCGTGTGGTCGATGCTCCACTTCGCGCCGTGGTCGCGCTTGACGATTTCGATTTCGTGGCCGTCGGGGTCCTTCACGAACGCGTAGCGGTTCCCGCAGGACTCGGGGTCGCGGTAGTCGTCGACGCCCTCCGCCATCAGCTGGTCGTACGACTCCTGAAGCGCGTCCTCGGGGACGCGGACCGCGATGTGGCCCCACGCGTCGCCGGTCTCGTAGCTCCGGTCGTCGTGGTTGTACGTGAGTTCGAGGAGCGCGCCGTCCTCGTGAACGTCCTCGGGGCCGAGGAAGACGTTGGTGAACGTGTCCGCCTCCCAGCGGCCCTTCTCCTCGTAGTTCAGGTGGGTCTCGTACCAGTCGAGGCTCTCCTCCAAGTCCTCGACGCGGATCATCACGTGGTCGAAGGTCCCGTCCATAGGCGAGTGATCGGCCGCTCGGGTCAAAAGCGTACTGAAGCCCGAACCCGCCGCGCGGCGCCGGATCGGGCGGCCTGATACCGAGATGATTCGCGTTTTATTAACGCCGCGCGGAGTGGATAGATACGTTTCGATCCCCCATGTCGGACGTTCGCCGTCTTCGGGTGGCGAACGCTCCAATGGCAAACGAACCGACGAGGCCGTCGACGCCAGACGGCACGACAGCGGAGTATCGCTCGCAGGCAACACCCCCCGACCCGGGGACGCTCCGGCAGCTCGCCGCCTTCGCCGCGGGCGCGCCGTTCACGGCCCTGGTGGCGGCCGTCGAAGTGACGGTCGTGACGGTCGCGCTCGGCGTTCCGCTCTCGACCGCGCCGGTCGCGGTGGGATTGGTCGCGTTCGCGGTGTACGCCGCGGACCACGTCGCCGACGCCGAGGGGGACGCCGGCTCGACGCCGTTGCGGGCGCGGATCGCGTTCCGCTACGGCGATCAGCTGACGGTCGCCGCCGCGGTGAGCTACGGACTGGCCGTCGCGCTCGCCTGGGCGGTCGCCGTCGTCGCCGCGCCGCTCGCGTTCGCCGGCGTCCCGGTCGACCGCTCGGAGACGCCGGACGCCGATCCGGAAGCGGAGCCACCGGACCCGCCTCTCCACGGATCGCCGTCGACCGACGAGTCGGCCTCGCTGGGGCCGCCGCCGAACGCGGGTCGATAGGCACTTGCCTCCGGGCGGCGACCCCGACGTATGAACGCTACGGCCACGTATCTCCCGTACGCGCTGCTCGCGATGGGCGCGTACGCGCTCGTCTCGCCGCTGATGCGCGTCGCCACGACCGGGCCGAACGCGATCCCGAGCGACGTCGCCGTCGTCGTCTCGAACACCCTGCTCGTCGCCATGGCGATCGGCGTCATCGCGTACACCGGGCAGGGGTTCACCACCCACCTCGCGTCGCCGAAACTGGCCCACGTACTCGCCGCTGGGGTGTTCCTCGGGATCGGCATCCTCGCGCTGTACCGCTCGCTCTCACTGGGTCCGGTGAGCGTCGTAACGCCCATCTTCGCGATGTTCCTCGTTTTCTCGTCGGTGATCGGCTTCCTGTTCCTCGGCGAGTCGTTCACGGCCCGGAAGGGGCTCGGGATCGCCTTCGCCGCGGCGGCCGTCTACCTCGTCTCCGGCACCTGACAGGCGGGTGGATCCGGAGGCTGCCCGGCGGCCCAATCCGGGGCTTGCCGGCGGGTCGATCCGGGTCCGACGACCCCCGCGATCCGGAACGGGCTGCCGCGTGACGAAACTCCTTTAGCCGCCAGCGGGAAAGGGGCGCGTCCGACGTGTCTCGCCTGCTGACATCCCTCCGTGAGCTGATCTCTCGTACCCCGAACCCCTTCCGGGCGCTCATTCTCTACATCGGCTTCGCCCTCGCGCGGGTCGGGCTGATCGACCGCCACCGCGTTGTGCGGACCACCGACCTCGCGTGGCCGCGGATCGTGACTGGAATCGCCCGGATGTCGAAGAACGCGGTTGACGTCGCGATGGTCGGCGTCGCGGTCGGGACCAGCGCCGTCGCCGGCGTGGGGTTCGCGGGTCCCTACTGGGGGCTCGCGTTCGCGTTCGGCGGCGGCGTCGCCGGGGGGACGATCGCCCTCGTCTCCCAGCGGTACAGCGCCGAGGCGTTCGTCGAACTCGGCGACGCGGTCCGGTCGAGCGTCCTGCTCGCGGTCGCGATCACGCTACCGGTCAGCGCGGCCTTCTGGCTGTTCGCGCCCGCGTTCATCGACGTCCTGAGCAGCAACGAGGCGGCGATCGCCTACGGCGCGGACTACCTCCGCGTGGTCGGGCTGGGCGTCCCCTTCGCCGCGCTCAACCTCGTCGGCAGCCGCGTGCTGGTCGGGTGCGACGACGCGTACACCGCGATGCAGGTCCGCGCGGGCGGCGCGGTGGCGAACATCGTCCTCAGCGCGCTGTTCATCTTCGGCTTCGGCTGGGGCGTCGAGGGCGCCGCCGTCGGCACCGTCCTCTCGAACGTCCTCGCCGTCGGCGGCTTCACCGTCGGGCTGGTCCGCGGCAGCGCGCCCCTGATCGGCGAGTTCCCGGTCGCGATCGACCCGACCGGCTCGTACCTGAACCTCGGAATGCTCCGCGACCTCGTCGAGATCGGTGTCCCCGTCGGCGCGCGCAACCTCGTGTGGACGGCCGCGGAGTTCCCCATGCTCGCCATCCTCGACGTGTTCGGCGAGAACACCGTGGCCGCGTTCGTCATCGCCCGCCGCATCTGGGGGATCATGAACACGCCCGGGTGGGGGTTCGGCCTCGCCTCCTCCAGTCTGGTCGGACAGGAACTCGGCGTCGAGCGCCCGGACGAGGCGGAGGCGTACGCCCGCGACATCATCCGCTTCTCGGTGGCGACGTACGCCGTCTCCGCGGTGTTGATCGCGGCCTTCGCGACCGACATCGTCTCGCTGTTCGCCCAGTCGCCCACCAGCCCGGAGATCCCGATCGCCAGGGATCTCGTGTACGCGGCCTGCTGTGCGGTGATATTCCAAGGGGTCTCGGGCGGCGCCGCCGGCCCACTCGACGCCGCCGGCGACACGAAGATCCCCTTCGCGAGCCAGTTCCTCGGGATGTTCTGCGTGTCGATACCCCTCGCGTACGTCGGTGCACACGACGCGACACCGGCGATAACGGTTCCCGAGATTCTCACGGTCCCGGCGGTAGAGATCCCGTTCGTCGGGTTCGCGACGCCGTTGGTAGAGATCCCGTTCGTCGGGTTCACGATCCCGGAGGTCGCGCTCCCCGCGATCGGGCTGTGGGGACTCTACTTCGCGTTCATGGCGGAGACGACGATCCCCGCCGCGATCAACTACCTGCGGTTCCGCTCCGGGAAGTGGAAGAAGATCAGCGAGGCGTACCGGCCCGAGGCGACGGCGGACGACTGAGGCGGGCGAAACCTCGGCCTCCGGGGGTATAACGCGCCGTGGCCGGCGTCTCACCACCTCTTCCGCGGTGGGAGCCGCTACGGGTCGCCCGCGGACGACTCGACGAGGGCCGCGAAGTTGGCGAGCGTTCGGGTGGCGGTGGACTCCTCGAAGGCGCCGTCGGGCGCCTCCCAGTCGTGGTACTCGTCGGCGATCCGGGGGGTGAACTCGGGGTGATACTGGACCGACCAGACTGGCCGCTCGCGGTGTCGCGTGGCGAAGTACTCGTAGTAGTCTGCCCGCCCGATGATCTCCATCCCGTCGCCGAGTTCCGTCACGACGTCGGAGTGAAGGACGGGCACGGTCGGTTCGACGCCGTCGAACAGCGACTCGTCGGCGTCCAGATCGGCGTCGTGGAGTCTGAGGTGGGACGTTCCGCTGTCCACGACCTCGCCGCCCAGCGCGGCGTTCAGAATCTGATGGCCGAAACAGATGCCGAGCGTCGGGACGCCCTCCTCGACGAGTCGGCGCGCGAACCGCTTCTGGTCAGTGATCCACGGCTGGTCGGGCTCGTCGTACACGCCGACCTCGCTTCCGCCGATGACGACGCCGTCCACGTCTTCGAGGCTCGGGTCGCCGTCCTCGTGCGGGTAGTCGTACGCGCGGGCGTCGGGAAGGAAGTGGACGATCTCGTCGGCCATGTAGCCGCCGTCGACCGCGTTATTGAGTACCAATATCATCTAGGGTTTATTTAACAAGGACTGATATCTTGGGAGTAACATGAGTTTCGATGCCGAAGCGATACGCGCTGACTTCCCCGTGCTCGACCGACGGGTGAACGGGCACCCGCTCACATACCTCGACAACGCCGCGACCACGCACACGCCCCAGCAAGTGTACGACGTCTTCGAGGAGTTCTACGCGGGGTACAACGCGAACGTCCACCGGGGGATCCACGAACTCAGCCACGAGGCCTCGCTCGCCTACGAGCGGGCGCACGACCGCGTCGCCGACTTCCTCGGCGCGGACGGCCGCGAGGAGATCGTCTTCACCAAGAACACCACCGAGAGCATCAACCTCGTCGCGTACGGCCTCAGCCGGCGCCTCGGCGAGGGCGACGAGATCGTCGCCACGGAGATGGACCACCACGCCTCGCTGGTCACTTGGCAGCAGATCGCCAAGCGCACGGGCGCGACCGTCCGTCACATCCCCGTCACGACCGACGGCCACCTCGACATGGAGGCCGCCCGCGATATCGTCACCGACGACACCGCGGTCGTCTGCGTGCCCCACGTCTCGAACGTGCTCGGAACGGTCAACCCCGTCGCGGACCTCGCGGCCCTCGCGCACGACCACGACGCGTACGCGGTCGTCGACGGCGCCCAGTCCGCCCCGACGCGGCCAGTCGACGTGGCGGCGATGGACGCGGACTTCTTCGCGTTCAGCGGCCACAAGCTCGCCGGCCCCACCGGTATCGGCGGGCTGTACGGGAAACGGGAGATCCTCGAGGAGTTCGATCCGTTCCTGTTCGGGGGAGAGATGATCCGGAACGTCACGCTCACCGACTCGACGTGGAACGAACTCCCTTGGAAGTTCGAGGCCGGCACGCCGCCCATCGCGGAGGGCATCGCGCTCGGCGCGGCCGTGGACTACCTCGCGGAGCTGGGGATGGACGCAGTCCGCGACCACGAGAACGACCTCGCGCAGTACCTCCTCCGAGAGCTCGCCGACCGAGGGTTTGTCCAGACGTACGGCCCCGACGTCGGCGAGGAGCGGACCGGCCTCGTCTCGTTCAACGTCGAGGGCGTCCACGGCCACGACCTCTCCAGCCTCCTCAACGACCGGGGGATCGCCATCCGCGCCGGCGACCACTGTACGCAGCCGCTCCACGACCGACTCGACATTCCCGGCTCCGCTCGCGCGTCGTTCTACGTGTACAACACCCGCGCGGACGTCGACCGCCTCCTCGAGGTCGTCGACACCGCACGCGACGACCTGGACGCGTACCTCGCCTCCGACCGCTACCACGACCTCATCAGCGAACACTATCATCGCCCCCGTAACTCGGGCTCCCTCACCGACCCCACGTTCGTGAAGTCCTCCGAGGAGACGACCTGCGGGGACGACGGCGAGTTCCACGTCGCCGTCACCGACGGGCGCATCGAGGAGATCGCCTTCGAGAGTCAGAGCTGCGCGGTCAGCCGCGCCGTCGCCAGCCTCCTCTCGGAGAAGCTCGACGGGATGCGCATCGAGGCGATCGCCGACCTCGACGGGTACGTCACCCGCGAACTCGACGGGCAGTACCCCGACCTCCGGCGCGAGTGCGTCGAGGGCCCCGAGGACGTCATCCGAGAGGCGGCCCGCGAGCACGTCGAGAGGAACGAAGCATAGGACCGCCACCACGTCGTCCGCTACCGCCTCGGCACCGGCGCGACTACTGAACCCCGGCACCGACAGCAGACCGCTTTCGAACTCGGGTTACTTCTCGTCGCTGTGCCGGACCTCGACCGCGACGCCGCGGGTCGACCCCGCCATCTCCGGGCCGGACATCGCCGCGCGGCCGACCGCGAACGCCTTCGGCCCCTCGACCACGACATCGTCGCCGACCCGAATCTCGTCGTCCGCGTCGACGACGCCGGGCGCGAGGACGGAGCCGCGCGGGACGAACTGATCGATCTCCACCCGCTTCGTCGGCGCGTCGCTCTCGACCCAGCGGCGCGCGCCGGCGAGCGTGAAGGAAAGCGTGCCGTACTGCGGGACCATCGTCGCCAGCTGTTCGCCCGGCTCGCCCTCGCGGCCGGTGTCGGGGTCGTCGCCCCACACCTGGAGCTTCGGGTAGCGGCCGGTGGTGCGCACGTCGGCTTCTCCCGGCCCCCCGAACAGGGCGTCGCCCGCACCGTCGTCGATCAGGTAGTCAGCGATGGCGCGGACCGTGTTGTGCTCGCGCTCCCGCTTGCTGTACGCCGGCTCACCCTGGAGCGCGGCGTTGAGTTCGCCGAGCGACTCGTCGGTCGTCGGGTGGTCGACGCAGGTGTACTCGAACGGGACGTCGATCGCCGGGTCCGACTCGACGCGCTCGCAGATCTCGCGGTAGCCGTCCTCGGGGACGTGCGCGACCACGCGCGAGTAGTCGTTGCGTTCGAGGTACCGCCGGAGCACCTCCGCGACGAACCCGATCTCGTCTTCGCTCCAGTCGCCGGTGACGACCGAGTCGTAGTGTTGGGCGGGGTAGGTCGTCTCCAGCTCCTGCGGGACGACGCCGATCGGCGAGGTCATCGAGACGGTGTGGCCGCGCCACTTGATCGCGTCGTGGAACTGGCGGTGGCTCTGGGAGTCGCTGTACGGCTTCGTCGCCGAACAGGGGACCAACACGAGCGGCTGGTCGGAAAACCGGTTCCGGTAGCGGCTCGTGACGCGGTCGGCGAACCGACGGATATCGACGCGGTCGAGCGTCTCCGCCGACGCCGCCGTCACCTCCGCGTCGCGCATGAGCGGCGTGCGCTCCTCCAAGTACCCCCACTGGTCGTCGAACTCGCGGAACGCGGCCGTGAGCCACCCCTCGTGGCGGGCCTGCCCCTCGACGTAGTCGCGCAGGCGACCGCTCCGGATCCGCTCGCGGACCCGGCGCAGTTCGGCGCGGAGCGCGTTCACGTTGTGGTCGGCGCAGTCGGCGCGCGTGAACTCCTCGCGGGGAGTCGCGCAGGCCGGGCAGGCGCAGGGGAGTTCGTCGAGGTCTTCGAGGAAGTGCTCCGCGTCGGCGGTGAGGTACATCCCCTGCGTCCCCTTCGTCCGCGCGAGCGTCGCGTCGACGAGGTCGACGCCGGCGTACGCGAGCAGCGCGACGTTGCGCGGCGTGGCGACCCCGGAGAGGCCGAGGGCGGCGTCGGGGGGCAGGGCCTCCTTCGCGCGGACGACCGCGTCGCGGAAGGCCTCGCCGTGGCCGACGAACCCCTGCGCGTCCGAGAGGAGGTACGCGTCGGCGCCGAGGTCGCGGGCGCTCCGGCTGTCGACGACCGCGGCCGAGGGGAAGTCGGCGTCGGGGTGGTCGACCGCGAACGACTCGCGCACCTCGTCGCGCGTGCCGGCCGGGAACGACCGGTGCGGGAGCACCGTGAGCGCGCTTTCGTCGCCGTCGGGCACCTCGCGGTCGCCGGCCCAGAGGCTCCCGGCGTCGTCGAGAAACGGGTCCGCGAGCGCCGGCGTCGCGACGGGGTCGGCGAGGCGGACCGCCCCGAGGCGGGCGGCGCCGTCGCGCTCGTGGACCTCGAAGTAGTCGGTCATACCACCACTCGCGCGGGGACGGTCAATTCTCTTGTGTTCCGCGGTCGGCCGGAGGTCGTCGCGAGTGCTGTCGCCGCGGATCGCTCGCGGACCGTCGCCGCGGGTCGATCGGGACCGTCGCAGCCGGTCGTTTCCGGACGGTCACCGCTGGTCGCTCGCGGCCGATTCCACCGATAGCCGCGCGCCAACCGTTTTGTGCCACCCCGTCTCTCCGCGGCCGATGGGCCACCGGTTCGACACGAGAGGCGCGAGCGGGGATCGACTCCAAGAGCTGCTTGTCACCCTCGGAATCGCGGATCCGGACGACGCCGAGGGGCGTCGGGAGGGCGGGGTCGTCCGCGCGGCCGCGGCGGCGTTCGTCTCGCTCACCGGGTTCGCGCTCCTCGTGCCGAACGTGACGCCGCTCGCCCCGGGCGGGGAGCCGCCGATCGGCGTCGCGCTCTCGGTGTTGGGGACGATCCTCTCGCTCGTGCTCGTCGCCGTCGGCGGCCTGCTGTTCCGAAGCTCGTTCACCACCCGGAACGCGGTCCGGATCGCGGTCTGGAACCTGTTTGGGATCGCGGTCCTCGGCGGGATCATGCTCGGGATACTGCGCTATCAGGCGGCGCTCGGATCGCCGCTCGTCGCGCCCACGTTCTCGGTCGCGAAGGTGCTCGCGATCGGCGCCGTCGCACACGTGATCATCGGCGTCTACGACGCGCGGCCGGTCCGGGCCCAAGAGCTGGCGAAAGAGCAGCGCAAGCTGTCGGTCCTCAACCGCGTGATCAGGCACAACCTCCGCAACGAGACGACGGTGCTTGGCGGGCACGCCTCGCTCGTCGCCGAGGGGGTAACGGACCCCGAACTCCGCGAGTCGGCCGAGAGGATCGCGCGCAGCGCGTCGGTGATCGGCGGCCTCGCCGAGGACGCCAAGCGGCTTCAGGCCGCCTTCGAGCGCCGGTCCGAGGAGCGCGGGCCGGTCGACGTGGAGTCGATCGTCGCGGACGCCGCCGACGCGGCCCGCGAGGCGGGCGCGGAGACGGTCGAGGTCGATGTCGACGGTGCCGTCGCGATGGCCGACGATCGGCTGGCGACGGCGATCGAGGAGCTGGCGACGAACGCGCCCGAACACGGGGCGAGCGAGGTCTCGCTGTCGGCCCGCGAGCGCGACGGCGACGTGGAGATCGCCGTCAGCGACGACGGGCCGGGCATCCACGAGACGGAGAGCCGCGTGATCACCGGTCGCGACCCCGAGACCCAACTGGAACACGCGAGCGGGCTCGGCCTCTGGATCGTGCGTGCGACCGCCGACGCGTTCGACGGGTGGCTCTCGATCGAGACGGTCCGCGCCGACGCCGACGGCGGAGGCGCGAGCGCGGACGAGACGGGCACGACGATCACGCTGGGCGTGCCGGCGGCGTGAGCGGCGACGCGTCGAGGGGCTGCCCGCGACGATCCGCCTGACTCCGCCGCAACTGTTAGGCGGAACGCGACCGAGGGATCGGTATGGACCCGACCGGCCCGTGGGACCGCGAGCGCGTCGACGAGTTTCTCGCTACCGCGCGCGTCCCGGTCCGACTCGGCTGCCGCACGCCGAGCGACCACCCGTGGATCGTCTCGCTGTGGTTCGCGTGGGACCCGGATGCGGGAGCGGCCGCCGAGGCAGCGGACGGCTCTGACGCGGGGGACGCCGCCGACGCGACGGACACCTCCGGCTCCCCTGCCGGCGCGATCCGCTGCGCCACGAGCGCGAGCGCGGACCTCGTCGAGTTCGTCGAACACGACGACAGCGTCTCCTTCGACGTGTCGACGAACGACCCCCCGTACAAGGGGATCCGCGGCCGCGGCCGCGCGACGGTCGTCCCCGACGAGGACAAGCGGCTCCTGCGCTCGCTCCTGACCAAGTACCTCGGCGGGACCGACAACGCGACCGCCGACCGGCTCCTCCGCCCCGACCGCGAGGAGGTCGAGATCCGGATCGAACCCGAGCGGCTCCACGCGTGGGACTACTCGGAGCGAATGGGGTCGGCGGAGGAGTGAGGCGATCGCGGGCGGGCGCTCCCCGACCGAACCGCGTCGCTCTCCGAGAGGCGATCGTTTAAGCGGTCTCCGGGTCACCGGATGGTATGAGCGTTCTCGAAGACGACGAGTACCGCGCGTTCCGCCGCGACCTCCACCGCCACCCCGAGCCCGCGTGGCGCGAGTTCTACACCACCGCCCGCATCGTCGAGGAACTCCGCGAGCGCGACCTGACCGAACTCCACGTCGGGCGCGACGCGCTGGCGACCGACGAGCGCCTGAACGTCCCAGACGAAGCGGAGCTGGCGGAGTGGGAGAAGCAGGCCCGCGAGGCGGGCGCCGATCCCGAGATCCTCGACCAGCTCTCGGGCGGCTACACCGGCTGCGTCGCCGTCGTCGAGCGCGGCGACGGCCCCGTGGTCGGCCTGCGGGTCGACATCGACGGCCTCCCCATCACGGAGTCGGAGGAGAGCGACCACGTCCCGGTCGGGGAGGGGTTCCGTTCCGAACACGAGGGGTTCATGCACGCCTGCGGCCACGACGCCCACGCGACGATGGGGCTCGGCGCGCTCGACGCCGTCCTCGACTCCGACTTCTCCGGGACGCTGAAGGTGTTCTTCCAGCCGGGCGAGGAGCAGGTCGCCGGCGGGAAGCCGATGGCCGAGTCGGGCCACCTCGACGACGTCGACTACCTCTACGCGGTCCACGTCGGCCTCGATCACCCCTCGGGCGAGGTCGTCTGCGGGATCGAGGGGTTCCTCGCGGTGCGGCACTTCCTGGCGGAGTTCTCGGGCGAACCCGCGCACGCCGGCGCGCGCCCCGAGCAGGGGCGGAACACGGTTCAGGCGATGGCGGCCGCGATCCAGAACCTCTACGCCATCCCCCGGCACGCCGACGGCCCCACGCGGGTGAACGCCGGCCTCGTCGGCGGCGGCACCGCGACGAACATCATCCCGGAGGAGTCGTACATCGAGGGCGAGGTACGCGGGCAGACGACCGAACTCGCCGAGTACATGTCCGACCACGCCGACCGGGTCCTCGACTCGGCGGCGGAGATGCACGACTGCGAGGTCGACGCCTCCACGCTCGGCGAGGCCCCCAGCGCGACGAGCGACGACGCGCTCGCCGCCCTCGTCGGCGAGTCCGCGGGCGACGTGGCGGGCGTCACCAACATCGTCGACAGCGACGAACTCGGCGGCTCGGAGGACGCCACGTACCTGATGAACTACGTCCAAGACCGCGGCGGCCTCGCCTGCTACCTCGGCGTCGGCACCGACCACCCGGGCGGCCACCACACGAGCGACTTCGACGTCGTCGAGGACGACATCCAGATCGGCATCGACGTGATCGCCGGGGCGATCCGGCGGGTCGCCGAGGCGCGGCCGTAGCGACTATTATTTTATAATTAACTCCGTGGCGGGTGCCTGCGAGGCCGCTCCGCGGCCGAGCAGCACGCGCGAGGGAGTCAGTCGCCGGAGCGAAGCGGAGGCGACTGACGAGGCTGGGGAGGCGTGNGGCGCAGGCGACGTAAGGACCACAGGGAGCGTGCGGAGCGACCGACCGAGGACCGCAGCGAGCGTGCGCCACCCTCACGGCTGTGGCTTCGGTGCTGTCGGTGTCGATCAGCGATTCATGAACAGAGGCGTATATCCCCCAGCCAAAGCGCCACCCACCCACCACGTCCCCGACTCAAAACGTAAGGTGCGAACTCGACCCCGGCCCCTCGTCGTCGCCGTCGTCGTCCGGCAACCCCTCGTAGAGGTAGGTGAGGTCGTCGTCGGTGAGAAACACCGCCCCGCCGCGCACCTCGACGTCGATCGAGCGCAGCGTCGTTCCCGCCGCCTCGCCGTTGTCGCAGGCGCCTTCGCAGGCGTCGAACGCCGAGCCGTGCTTCGGGCAGACGACCGACCCGCCACGCGTCACGGCCCCCACGCCCTCGCGGTGAAGGCGCTGATCCTCGTGGGTACAGCGGTTGATCCACGCGCGGACCGGCTGGTCTGAATTCTCCCCTTCACCGTCCGGCTCGTCCGCGCAGGGCACGAGGAAGACCTCGCGGTCGGCGTCGCCCTCGCGGGCCGTGAACGCCCACGACCCCGCTCCTCGGACCGTCTCCACGGTTGTGAGTCGGTAGTCGCTCACGGCCTCAGTACTTCGCGTCGGCGCCGGTCGTCTCGTACACGCGGTCCATGATGTCGTCGCGCTCGCGGGTCCAGTTCGCCATCGCGGCGGGGCTCGTCGGATACTCGTCGTAGTGGCCGATCAGTTCGTCCGCGAGCGACTTCGTCTGGTAGAAGTTTCGGATCGTTCCCCAGTAGCCGAACGACTTGACCGCGGCCTTCAGCTTCAGCCCGAACGACATCGAGGTCGACCCCTCGTACAGCGCCTCCGCCAGCTTCTCGCCCGGCAGCGACGCGAGCAGGCCCATCAGATTGTCGACGTCGACCGCCGTCGCGAGGACGTTGTACACGTCGAGGCCGGCGTAGCGCCCGCCGAAGTGGTCCATCACGCGGGTGTTGTACCGCCAGAGGTTCTCCTCGCTCACGTCGCCGTCGGAGATGGCCTTCACCGCCTGCTCGCCGGCGTACTTGCCCGCGTACGCCGCCCCGGCGATGCCGCCGCCGGTCGTCGGGTTCACGTGGCCGGCGGCGTCGCCGACCGCCATGTACCCCGGCGCGACCGCCGAGTCGTAGGGCCGTCGAGTGGGGAGCGCGGCGCCCAGTTTGTCGCGCACCTCCGCGCCCTCGAACTCGGGGCGGTCGCGGAGGTCCTTCTTCAGCGACTCGACCAACTGCATCGGCTCCTCGGTCATCTGGAAGCCGAGCCCGGCGTTGATCTCGGTCGCCGTCCGCGGGAAGTACCAGAGGTAGCCCGCGGCGCGGTCGGTCGCCTTGAACACGAGGGCGTCGTCCCACTCGACCGGCTCCGGGACGTCGACGATCTCGCGGTACGCCGAGCAGAACTGCGAGTACCGGACGTTCGTGTCGAAGGTGGTCCCCTCGAAGTCCGCCTTGTCTTGGAGCAGCGAGAGCGACCCGGCGCCGTCGATAACGACGTCCGCCGCGTACGTGACCGGGTCTTCCTTCCGCACCGCGTGGAGCCCCGTGACGCGGCCCGTCTCGTCCTGTCGCACGTCGTTGATGACGGTGTCGTAGTGGAAGTCGACGCCCGCGTCCTCGGCGCCGGAGATGATCTGGCGGCCGTACTCCCAGCGGTCGATGACGGCGAGTTCGCCGGGGACCGGGATCTCGAGGATCGTGTCCTCTTGCGGGATCTCGAAGCGCCCGTGGTCGACGCCGGTGTTCGTGAACGCGGGTTCGAGCCGGTCTTTCGGGATCGCCTCCGGGAAGGCGTCCGCGCCCTTCAGGGCGTCGCCGCAGGCGATGTGGCCGGCCTCCTCAGCGTCCTTCCGCTCGATGATGACGACGTCGAGCCCCTCGTTCGCGATCGTCGCGGCGGCGTAGCAGCCGGCGGTCCCGGCGCCCGCCACGACGACGTCGTACTCGTCGATATCCATTACCGGACCGTGTCGTGCGCCCGGCAAAACTCTTTGCTCCCGTTTCGGTCGGACTCGCGGCGACGTATTCCCGCGGTCGGCGGCAGTCAGGCCGGTCCGGATCCGAGACCGAACTGTTCGGGCTCGCCGCGTGACGGCCCGAGGCCGGCGTTGCGGGGATGGATCGACTCGCCGATGCGGCCTACTCTTCCGTCTCGTAGTGTTCGCCCGCGGCCTCGGGGATCTGGGTCCGGCCGACGAGCGCGAGGACGACGATCACGACGACGTACGGGATGGTCTGAACCAGCGTGTCCGGGATCGCATAGCCGAGTTGCTGGAGGCGGATCTGCATCGCGTCGAGGCCGGCGAACAGCACGCCCGCGCCGAGCGTCCCGAGCGGGTTGTAGTTGCCGAACAGGTACGCGACGATGGCGATGAACCCCTTGCCCTGAACCATCGTCTCGCCGGAGCCGACGAACTGGCCGATGGACAACGCCAGCGCCGAGCCGCCGACCCCCGAGAGGACGCCCGAGAGCAGGACGCCCGCGTAGCGCACCTTCGAGACGGAGACGCCCACCGTGTCGAGCGCCTTCGGGTTCTCGCCCGCCGCCCGGAGGTGTTTGCCGAACGCGGTCCGGTTCAGCAGCCACCACGAGCCGAGGGTCGCGACGACCACCATCGTCGCGGAGTACTGCCACCCGACGCTCGCGCCGAGGTTCGGCGTGTTGACGCCGCCGAAGAACACGGTCGACATGAACGGCGCGAGCCCCAGGGCGATGAGCCAGACGGCGAGTCCGGCGATGATCTGGTCGGCCTTGAACTCGATACAGACGACCGCGAACACCGCCGCCAGGAGCGTCGACGCGGC
>NZ_AOJK01000037.1 GCF_000336875.1 Halorubrum californiense DSM 19288
CTTGCCAGCCCGCGCAGAGATGTGTATAAGAGACAGAGCACGATGGGCGCCGCGAGCCGCGCGGTCGACTTCGCCGTGCTGGTCGAGAAGACGATGCCCGCGAGGTCGCCCGCGACCGAGCCGGGGAACGCGAGCCCGACGACACCGAGCAGGAGGAGCACTCCGACGGTGCCGACGACCAGCGAGCGCACGTAGCTCGACCCGCTCGCGCCTTCGAGGAGCGCCGCCGGCGAGAGGGGATTACGCATCGGTCTCACCCCCGTCGCCGCCGGTCGGCTCGTCGGGTTCCGTCGTCCCCGAGACGCTCGCACCGCCCGCGCCGCCCGCACCGCCGACGCCCGTGTACCGACCGATCATCCGGAAGAACTCCGGCATCGCCACGAACAGGATGATGAGCCCGCGCAACACGGCGACGAGTTCCGTGGGTACGTCGGTCCGGAACCCGATCTCCAGGGCGCCGCCCTTCAGGATCCCGAAGAGGAACGCCGCCGGCAGCACGCCGATCGGGTTGTTCCCGGCGAGGATGGAGACGGTGATCCCGTCGAAACCGAGGTCCGGAATCGAGGCCATCCACCGGCCCTCCGACATCAGCACCCACACCGAACCGCCGATGCCGCCGAGCGCACCCGACAGCGTCATCGCCCGCACGGTTGTGAGCTTCGCGTTCACGCCGCCGTACTCGGCCGCGGCGGCCTGAACGCCGCTCGTCCTGAGGTCGTACCCGAGCGAGGTGTGCTCGACGAAGTAGTAGAGCGCGCCGATGAAGCCGATCCCGACGAGCAGCGCGAGCAGCGCGAAGTCGGTCGACGCCGGGAACAGCAGCGACGGGAACTGCGCGTACTCCGGCACGTACCGGGTGGCGACCACGGAGGAGCCCTCGGCGCGGAACACCTCCAACACGAGCACGTACGCGACGTTCGCGGCGACGAAGTTGAGCATGATCGTCGTGATCACCTCGTTGGCGTCGGCGTACGCCTTGAGGGCGCCGGGTATCGCCCCCCAGAGGCCGCCGCCGACGGCGCCGGCCGCGGTTCCGACCACGATCAACACGAGCCCGGCGACGGGGCCCGCCGGGAGAAGCGGAGCGAGCGCCAGGACCGAAAGCGCGGTCGCGAGCGCGCCAACGACGAGCTGGCCCTGCGTCCCGATGTTGAACAGCCCGGCGCGGAAGGCGACGGCGACGGAGAGCCCGGTGAAGATCAGCAGCGTCGTCTCCGAGAGCGTCAGGCCGAACGAGAGGTTAAACGGTGTCCATCCGGGGTTGAACAGGCCCGGATCGCCGACCGCGAACGGATAGCCGAGCGCGCCGTTGAACAGCACCACGTACACCTCGAACGGGTCGTAACAGAAGCCGAGCCCGGTGAGCGGCATCGTCCAAGCCGCGGTCGAACACTCTGCGATCCGACCGGAGACGAGCACGATGGCGAACCCGACGAGGATCGAGAGGAGGATGGCGGCGACGCTGATGACGAGCCGCTCCGCGACGCTCCGGTCGAGGAACGGCGCGACCACCCGGGCGAGAACGGAGGGAGTCCCGTCCGCGTCGGGGTCCGAATCGCTCACGCGTCCACCTCCTCGTCGCTGCCGGTGGCGTCCTCGGGCCTATCGCTCGCGTCGTCAAGGCCGCCGGTCGCGTCGTCGAACCCGTCGGTCTCGTCGTCGTCCGCGGCGTCGTGGATCGCCGCCCCCTCGACCGAGTCGTCGTCGAGCGACTCGCCGGCCATTAGCAGCCCGATCTCCTCTTCGGTCACGGTCGCGGGGTCGACGACCCCGGTGAACTCGCCCTCGTGCATCACCGCGAGGCGGTCGGAGAGCCCCTGGACCTCGTCGAGCTTCGAGGAGACGAGGAGGACGGCTTTCCCCTCGGCGCGCAGTTCGAGCAGCCGGTCGTGGAGGAACTCCGTCGATCCGATGTCGACGCCGCGGGTCGGGTGGGTGGCGACGACCAGCTCCGGGTCGCGCT
>NZ_AOJK01000038.1 GCF_000336875.1 Halorubrum californiense DSM 19288
TCCCTCGCGCCATCAGAGATGTGTATAAGAGACAGGTGCTGGCTTCCGAGGATTCCGTTCTCGACGAGGTCGTACGACATCACGAGGCCGCGCTCCTGTCGGTCCTCGGGGATGAACGCCATCCCGCGGTCGATCCGGTCGCGACGCGTCTTCCCGACCATCGACTCGCCGCGGTAGCGGACGTCGCCGGACGCCGCATCTCGCAGGCCCGTGACCGCCTCGACCAACTGCGACTGGCCGTTGCCGTCGACGCCCGCGATCCCCAGTATCTCGCCGCCCCGGAGCTCGAAAGAGAGGTCCGAGACCGCCTCGACGCCGCGGTCGTCCTCGACGCTGAGTCCCGTCACCTCCAGCACGCGGTCGCCAGCCTCCTGCGGCGTCGTCGCGGGGTCCATCAACACCTCTCGGCCGACCATCATCTCCGCGAGTTCCTCGCGGGTCACGTCGGCCGCCGCGACCGTACCGACGTTGACCCCGTCGCGGAGGACGGTGATGTCGTCCGCCGCCGACAACGCTTCGCCGAGCTTGTGCGAGATGAAGATGATCGTCTTCCCCTGCTCGGTCAGCTCCTCGAAGACGCCGTACAGCTCGTCGACCTCCTGCGGGGTCAACACCGCGGTCGGCTCGTCCATGATGAGCACGTCGGCGCCGCGGTACAGCGCCTTCAGGATCTCGACGCGCTGCTGTTCGCCGACGGAGATGTCAGCGATGGTCGCGTCGGGGTCCACGTCGAACCCGTACCGCTCGCTGAGTTCGACGACGGCCTCCCGGGCCGCCTCCCTGTCGACGCGCAGTCCGCCCCACGTCGTCGGCTCGTTGCCCAAGACGACGTTCTCCCACACCGTCATCGGGTCGACCAGCATGAAGTGCTGGTGGATCATGCCGACGCCGGCCTCGATCGCGTCCCGCGGCGAGTCGAACGACTGCGGCTCGCCGTCGAGGCGGACGGTCCCCTCGGTCGGCTGGTAGAGGCCGTACAGCACGTTCATCAACGTGGTCTTGCCGGCCCCGTTCTCGCCGAGCAGGGCGTGGACGCTCCCGCGCTCGACCGTGAGATCAACGTCGTCGTTCGCGACGACCCCGGGGAATCGCTTCGTGATGCCGTCCAAGTGGACCGCCGGGTTCATTCACCCGTAACTCCGTGGCTACCCGTAAAAACGCGCGGATTCCGGAGCGACGCCGTCGGGAACTGTCGGTGTGTCGACTACTACGGCGAAAAATACGGCGTTCGAACGTTCAGTTGCTCGTCGTCTCCGGGACCTCGATGTTCCCGGCGATGATCTCGTCGCGCGCGTCCGCCACCGCGGTCGCGATCTCGTCGGGCACCTGGTCGCCGATCTCCTGCCCGTAGACGCACTCGACGCCGTTGGATTCGAGCCCGAGCGCCGTCGTCGAGCCGCCTTGGTGGTTGTCGTCGATGACGTTCGAGATCGACTCGTACACCGCGGTGTCGACCCGTTTCACCATCGACGCCAGGATGACGTCCGCGAACGACTCGTTGGACACCGACTGGTCTTGGTCGACGCCGAAGGCGAACCGCTCCTCCTCCTGCGCGGCCTGGAACACGCCGACGCCCGTCGCGCCCGAGGCGTGGTAGATGATGTCGGCCCCGCTCTGGTACATCGACAGCGCCGCCTCCTGTCCGCCAGTGGGGTCGGCGTAGCTACCGACGTAGCTCGTGGTGACGTCCACGTCGTCGGTCGCGTAGTCGACGCCGGCCTCGAATCCGGCCTGGAACCGGCGAATGACGGGGCTGTCGACGCCGCCGACGAATCCGACGTTCGTCGAGTCGGGATCGGTCTCGCCGCCCCCGGCGGAGAATTCCGTCTCGGTCAGGCGCCCGGCGAGCACGCCCATCAGGAACGACCCCTCGTGTTCGCGGAACAGGTAGTTCGCGACGTTCGGCTCGTCGACGACCGTGTCGACGATCATGAAGTCTTGGTCGGGGTAGTCGGGCGCGGTCTGCGAGAGCGCGTCGCCCTGGTTGAACCCGATGGTGGAGACGAGGTCGTAGTTCGGGTCCGTCGAGCCGGCGTACTGCTGCTGGAACTGCTCGAACTCGCCCGCACCGTCCGGCTCCGACTCCGCGTAGGCGATGCCGAACTCCTCTTCGGCTTGGAGAATGCCCTGCTGGGCCGCGTCGTTGAACGAGTTGTCGCCGAGACCGCCGTCGGAGTAGACGATGCCGACCCGCGCCGGCACGTCGCCGTCGCCCCCGTCGCCCCCGTCGCCGCTCGGGCCGCCGCTACACCCGGCGAGGCCGACGAGGCCCGCTGCGCTTGCCGCCTTGATGAACCGCCGCCGATCGAAGTCGGATGTCATCTCACTCGTAACCCCGTCGGAACGCGGCATAAATTCGTCGCTCCCCGCCGCACCGAGGTGACACGTTCGTGAAGAGAAGCGGCCGTATTTCGGGGAGATCGTCGGCCAGGCGCATCGCTTTGATCCACGACCCCGTATTTCTCACGATCGTGAACGGGACGCCGCACTGGTCGGCGAAAGTGCCGCGGCGTTCGAGCCGTCCGTCGCTTACGCCGCCGCGACCGCGTCCTCGACGACGCTCTCGACCTCGGCGACGAGGGCGTCGACGTCGTCGCTCTCGGCGTACACGCGGACGTACGGCTCCGTGCCGGAGGGTCGCACGAGCGTCCACGAGGCGGCCTCGAACTCCAGTCGGACGCCGTGGTCCGTGTCGACCGCGGCGTCGGGGAACGCCTCCGGCAGCGCCGTCTCCAACCGGTCCATGACCGACTCCTTCGCCTCGTCGGGACACGAGACGCTCACCTTGCGGTAGGGCCGCTCCGTGACCGGCGCCCGCAGCGCGTCGAGCCCCTCGTCGGCGACGAGGCGCGCGGTCACCGCCGCGGAGGTCACGCCGTCGATCCACCCGCCGAAGGCGACGTGGATGTGCTTCCACGGCTCGGCCGCGAAGACGACGCGGGTGTCGTCGCCCTCCTCGCCGGCGGCGCCCGCCTCGCCGACCGCGCCCGCCTCGCCGAGGGCGCCGGCCCCGGCGGCGTCCTCCCGCACCGCGGCGATCCCCTCGTGGAGCGCGCCGAGTCGCACGCGCTCGACGCGCCCGCCGGCCTCCCGAACCCGCTCGTCGATCCGCCCGGAGGCGTTCGGCGTGGTCACGACGACGGGGTCGGCCGCGTCGCTCTCACGGGTGTACCGCTCCGCGAGTATCGCCAGCACCGTGTCCTCGTGGACGACCTCCCCGTCCGCGTCGACGATCACGATCCGGTCGGCGTCGCCGTCGTGACCGATGCCGAAGGCGAACCCCTCGGTCTCGTCCGGTTCGTCGTCGACATTCGCTCCGTCGCTTCCGACCTCGGGCGGGCGTCCCGGGTCCTCGACCCCCTCGTTGGCGTCCGCGACGAACGCGCGGAGGTCGGCGAGCGTCTCCGGGGTCGGCTTGCTCCCGCGGCCGGGGAAGTGGCCGTCGACGTTCCCGTTGAGCGTGACCACGTCCGCGCCGAGTTCTCGGAGGACGGCCGGCGTCGCGGGCGCGCTCATCCCGTTGCCGCAGTCGACCGCGACCCGGAGGCCGTCGAGGGGCGCGCCGAACCCCGCGGCGTACTCCCGCACGTCGTCGAGGTACCCGCCGAGCGGGTCGGTCCGGGTCGCCTCGGTCCACTCGTCCCACGGGGCGACCGGCTCCTCGTCGGCGACCCGCGACTCGACGGCGCGCTCCGCGTCGCGGTCGAACTCGACGCCGTCGCGGAACAGCTTGATCCCGTTGTCGGTCGGGGGGTTGTGCGAGGCGGTGAGCATCACGCCGTAGCGGCCGCGCGAGGCGTGCGCGAGCGCCGGCGTCGGGAGCTGCCCCGCGCGGCGCACGTCGACGCCGCCCGCCGCCAGCCCGGCCTCCATCGCGGCCGCGAGCGCCGGTCCGGTCACCCGCCCGTCGCGGGCGAGGACGACGGTCGGCTCTGGGGTCGACTGGGAGGGCGACCCGGCGGTCGGTCCCTCGGCCGACTCGTCGGCTCGGCTTCGGATCTCGGCGCCCACGGCTCGCCCGACGGCGAGCGCGAGCGCCGGCGTGACGCGCTCTTCGACGCCGCCGCGTATCCCGGCGGTTCCGAACAGGTCCATATCGCCCACCTCGGCGTCCGGGAGTTAGTAGGCGTCGGTTGCGGGCGCAGGTCGGTTAACGGACGCGGGTCGGTGCGGGCACGGGTCGATCAGACGGTCGGTCGCGGGCGGGTCGTTTAACAGGCAGCGCGCCGCACCACCGACCGATGACCGACCGCGTTCGCGCGCACGTCTTCGTCTCTGGCCGCGTTCAGGGCGTCTTCTACCGAGCGAGCACCCGCGACGCCGCCCGCGAGGCGGGCGTCGACGGCTGGGTGCGGAACCTCGACGACGGCCGGGTCGAGGCCGTCTTCGAGGGGCCCGAGGGCGACGTCCGGGACATGGTAGCGTGGTGTGAGACCGGAAGCGACGCCGCCGAGGTCGACGACGTCGACGCCGAGTACGGCGACCCCGAGGGCGAAGAGGGGTTCGAGGTCAGGCGGTGAAACGTCGGATTCAGTCGTCGTCCGCGGCCGCCGTTCCCTCGGTCGCGCCGCGACCCGGGCCGTCCCGCACGCCGAGTTCCTCCAGCGCGCGCAACACGACGACCGCCTCGACCACGTCGCGCTCCTCGGTGTAGGGGTCGTCGACCGCGTCGAGGGTCGCCTCGGCCTCGCGCGCCAACCGCGCCTCTAGTTCCGTCTGATCCGTCTCGCCCTTCGTCGCCGACAGCAGCGCCTCGTGGTCCTCCCGGAGGTCGAGGGAGACGTGCGCCGCGTTACACCGCGAGAGCGGATGCGCGTCCATCTCGATTGCGAGGTCGCTCACGAGGTCCCAGTCGTCGGCGCAGAAGCGAAGCGTCACGGTGCCGACGACGTCACGCCACGCGATGGGCCCGCCGTTCTCCATGAGCCGGAGCGCCCGCGGCGGCACGGCGATCCGGGTGTGGGTGTCGTTCCGGCCGCAGAGGCAACAGGGGGTGTTCTTCAGTCCGGCGTACACGCAGACCCGTACGCGCCGGAGAAGGGTGTGCGTTTCGGCGGCAGAGTGCCCTCTCGAAGACGTGATACTACAGACGGAACGCAAACAACCGCGCCGTTCATTTATATACAAGCGGAGCGGTGGCGCGTGCCTGCGAGCGGCCGCGAGTCAGCACGCGCGAGGGAGTCGGCCGACCGGAGCGAAGCGGAGGGAGGCCGACGAGGCTGGGGAGGCGTGAGGCGCGGTTGCTGTGGGGGATGGGACTCAAACGGGCAGCCGCGAGGGCGACGTAGGCGTTCACGAGAGCTGTGTTCTCGTGAGCCAATCAGAACGCAAAGCGTTCTGATGACCACGTAAGCACCGCAGCGAGCGGAGCGAGCGAGGAGCGCAACGAGCGTACTGCGGCCTCGCGACTGGGGCTTTGGCGGTGGTCCGGATAGACTCCCTAGCGGCGATTTATAAATAAACGGCTACGAGGCCGAGATTGATTCATAAACGACCGGCAACCTCGTCGACCAGATCCTACGGAGAATCAAGGAGAAAGCCTCGCGCTTCAGTGCGGGGAGGATGTCAAGCGTCGCACTCGGCGAGCCACTCGTGGGCCCACTCGTCGATCTCCTCGAAGACGGGGGCGAGCGACTCGCCCTTGGCGGTCAGGCTGTAGTACGTCGCCACCGGCGAGTCCTCCTCCAGCCGGCGGTCGACGAAGCCGGTCTCTTGGAGGTCGTCGAGCACGCGCGAGAGGGTGCGGGCGTTCGCGTCGGTCTCGCGTTTGAGCTCGTTGAACCGCGCCTCGCCGTTCAACAGCTCGTGGAGGACGACGAGCCGCCACTGCGATCCGATCTGTTCGATGGAGTCGATGACGGGACAGGGGGTCTCGGGCGCCGTGGCCGCGTCCGCCTCCGTCGTCCCTTCCGTCGTCGCGTCAGCCCCGGAATCCTCCGTCTCCGTCGATTCCGCCGCCGAGAGATCCTGTGATGACATCGGTGTTACCTACTAACTGTATTGTCCGGGAAGCGATAAATAGGTTACGTACGTATAGTAGGTTACACGATGTTAGCTGAAACCGCGACGTTACCGCTCCAGTTCGACGCCCCCCTCTCGGGCGAACTCTTCCTGCTCGGCCGGATCCTGTTCGGCGCGACGCTCGCGTTCATGGGGCTCAACCACTTCATGGACCTCGAAACGATGGCCGGCTACGCCGAGTTCAAGGGCCTGCCGGCGCCGCAGTTCTCGGTGATCGCGTCCGGCGCCGTCCTCGCTCTCGGCGGCCTCGCCGTCGCCGCCGGTGCGTTCCCGGTCCTCGCCGCGGGGTCGCTCGCGTTCTTCCTCCTCGTCTCCGCCGTGACGATGCACGACTTCTGGTCGATGGACGACCCCGAGGAGAAGCAGAACGAGATGACGAGCTTCCTGAAGAACGTCTACGGCGCCGGCGCCGCGCTCGCGCTGCTCGCCGTCGGCGGCTCCGCGTGGCCGTACGCGGTCGGGATGGGCCTGTTCTGAGCGGCGGCCGAAACTACTGACCGTCCCGGTTCTCGACCGAACCGACTGACCGAACCGACTGACCGAACCGCCCGAACGACCCGTTCCGCGACCGTCGCGACATTTTCCACGTCACCGACACGGCCGACCCCCGGGTCGGCAGTACGACTAACTGTCCTCCCGACGACCGGTCACACGCACCATGACCGACGCGCCGCCGACGACGGGGCTCCACCACGTCACGAACATCTGTACCGACATGGACGAGACCCAGTCGTTCTACGAGGACGTGCTCGGCTGGCACACGGTCAAGCAGACGCAGAACTACGACGACCCCGGGACGCCGCACTACTACTTTTCGTCGACCCCGGAGGGCGAACCCGGGACAACGGTCACCTACTTCGAGTACCCCCGCTCGCAGGGGACGCCCGGACCGGGGGCGAGCCACCACTTCGCGTTCGGCGTCGCGGACGAGGCGACGCTCCGCGAGTGGCGAGACCACCTCGAAGCCCACGACGTTGAGGTCTCCGAGGTAAAAGACCGCACCTACTTCAAGAGCGTCTACTTCACCGACCCCGACGGGCTCGTCTTCGAACTGGCGACGCAGGGCCCCGGTTTCACCCGCGACGAGGACGACCCCGGCAGCGAGGTCATTGACCCGTTTGAGAACGGGTACGAAAACTGAGACGCCGGTAGGTCCTCCCGCTCCGGCCTCACTAGGGTCATTTCTCCTCGACGAGCGCCGCGAAGCGGTCGAGCGCGCGCCGACAGACCGGGACGTACGGGGCCGCGATCAGCGGGACCTCGATCACCGCCCGACACTGGCCCGTATCCTCCGGGTACCGGTCGACGCGGTGCCCGGTCGCGGGGATCCGGGCGACCGCCCAGTCCCACCGAAGGCGCGTCGCCGTCGTCACGCGAAACGGGACCCAGACGCCCGCGACCCGGACCCGTCCGGTCGTCCCGGTCTCGACGTACCGGTCCGCGCTCTCGACGCCGCGGACGGACGGACTCCAGTCGGGCCACCGCCGCGTGTCGCGGAGCGCCCTCGCGGTCGGTTCCGGCGGCGCGTCGACGTCGCGACCGACCGCGAGCGTCGCGCCCTCGCGGACGACCGACGCTCGGCCGTCACGGTCGGCGTCTCCGGCCGCGGTGCGGTTTCCGAACACGTCGACTTCTCCGGCGGCCGGCCCCCTCATCGCTACGGGCCATTGCTCGTATCTGTACGTTCGTCCGGTTTTCGACGCGAGTATCGGCACTAATTCACAGATCGACCACTGGCCGGATCCTCTCCGGAGCGTTCAATATTAATTCCTTATATGGTATCAGGTCTCATTATCTCTTTCCACGAAGGGTTAATACAGGGGTCCGCGCTATCGCAGAGCAACATGGCAAGCGACCGTGACACGATGAAAGACGTCTCGCACACCGCACCGAACGACACCTCGGCGGACGCCGTCTGGGAACGAGGCCGAGGGCCGGTCGAGGAAGAGGAAGAAGAGGAGTAACGCACCCCCCCGATTTCTGCGTTCCAACGGAATGGCCGACGGGCACCGCTACACGTCCCGGACCGGGAGCGGTGCGCCGCTCCGCCGGGCGCCTGCGACCGGCCGACACCCTCTTTGACCTCGTTTTTCAATTCGCGTCATGGTCGGAGTCACACTCGGGGTGGCCGGGGTCGCGACGGTGACTGTGCTGCTGGCGCTCAGCGCGTTCTTTTCGAGTTCGGAGACCGCGATCTTCTCGCTGCCCGCGGAGTGGTTCGAGCAGCAGGCCGTCGCGGACGACCCGCGGGGGCACGTTCTGAAGGAACTCTACGACGACCCCCACCGACTGCTGGTGACGCTGCTGGTCGGAAACAACGTCGTCAACATCGCCATCTCGAGCATCGTGACCGTGCTGATCGCGAGCTACCTCCCCTCCGGCGCCGCGGTCGTGGCGACGACCGTCTGTACGAGCGTCCTCGTCCTCGTGTTCGGCGAGATCGTCCCCAAGGCGTTCGGCCTCGGCAACGCAGAGACGTGGTCGCTGCGGGTCGCGTCGCCGGTCCAATTCGTCGAGCGCGTCCTCTCACCGCTCATCACGCTGTTCGACGGTGTCACCCGTCGGATGAACGGGTACATCAGCGGCGACGCGAGCATCGAGAAACCCTACACGGAGTGACGGGCCACGGGCGGAGTCGGGACCCCGATCGACCGTCGTCCGCAGCGCCTTCTCGATCGATCAACGTCCGCACACCTTCTCGATCGCGCGTGTTGCCCGTGTCGCCGACGCGCGCGTCCGGCGCCGTCGCGGCGTCGAGCGCACGGCGAGTCTCCCGGCGGCTCTCTCGGCCCCCCGTCACTCCCTCTTCGCCGCGTTCTCGGGGGCGATAACCGCGGGCGTGGGTTTAACCCACGCGCCGGCGGAAGCGCAGGCATGATCGAGGTGTCGGGGCTGCGGAAGACCTACGGCGACTTCGCGGCCGTGGTCGACAGCGACTTCGCCGTCGACGACGGCGAGGTGTTCGGGATCGTCGGCCCGAACGGGGCCGGGAAGACGACGACGCTCAAGATAATCGCCGGCCTCGTCGAGCCGACGGACGGCGAGGTGACCGTCGCCGGGTTCGACGCCTCGGACCCCGAGATGCGCCGGCACCTCGGGTTCCTGCCGGAGGAGTCGCCGCTGTACGAGGAGATGACCGCGCGGTCGTACCTCCGCTTCTTCGCCGACCTCTACGACGTGCCCCGGGAGGTCGCCGACGAGCGGATCGGGGCCGCGCTCGACCGCCTCGAACTCGACCACCGCGAGCGCCGCCTCGGCGACGTCTCGAAGGGGATGAAACGCAAGGTCGCCATCGCGCGCTCGCTGGTCAACGACCCGGACGTGCTCGTGTACGACGAGCCCGCGTCCGGACTCGACCCCGTGACGACCAACTCCGTGCTGGCGTTCACCCGCGAGCTCCGCGAGACGGGCAAGACCGTCGTCTTCTCCGCGCACAACCTCTACCACGTCGAGTCGGTCTGCGACCGCGTCGTGGTGATGAACGAGGGCCGGATCGTCGCCCGCGGCAGCGTCGACGGGATCCGCGAGCGACACGGCGAGACGACGTACCAAGTGTTCACCGACGTCGAACCGACCGCGACGCCCGCGCTCGCCGACCTCGACGCGACGACCGAGGAGGTCGGCGACCGGTACCGGACGACCGTGCCGAGCATGGACGCGGTCGACGCGGTCCGGGAGGCCGTCGGCGACGCCGGCGGCGAGGTCGTCGACATCCGGAGCCGCGAGCCGAGCCTCGAAGACGTGTTCCTCGACATCGTCGGGCGGCCGATGCCCGGGCGATACACCGGCGACCGCGGCGGTGACGGCACCGGGGCCGAGAGCGACGCCGACGGCGACGGGAACGAGACATCGGAGACGGCGACGACGGAGGCGACCGAGTGACCGACAGGCTTCGCCGCGTCGGCCGGCGGCTCGCGGTCGGCGTCCGCCGCGTCCTCCGCGTCGCCCGGTGGGAGTCGGCCAGAGCGTCCGGGGGCGTCGACCGCCGGACGCTCGCCGCCGGGGTCGCCCTGTTGCTCGTCGCCGGCGGCGTCGTCGGCGTCGGCGTGGCGACGGGCGTCGCCGGGCTCGACGTCGACCAAGACGTGTACCGGGTCGGCGTCGACGGCGAGTCACCGTACACGGACGCGATCGAGGAGGCGCCGTCGCTGCGCCCGGTCTCGGCCCGGTCGGCGTCGCTCGGTGACTCCGCCGACGCGGTCGTCGTGACGGTCGTGCGCCCCGGCGCCGGAGACGACGGATCGATCGACGCCGCCGACGTCGAGGAGGTCGTCGTGCGCGCGAGCGACACGCGGAAGGGCGAGGCGGCGGCCGCGTCGGTCCGCGAGGCGGTCGCGGCGCACAACGAGCGGCTGATGCGGGCCGAGCCGAACCAGACCGCCGCCTTCCCGGTCGTCGTCACGCTCCGGTACGTCGGCCGAACGACCGGCGTCGACGACGGCGCGACGCTCGGCGGGAGCGGCGGCGGATCGACGGACGGCCCGGACGGCGGTGGTGGCGGGAGCGACGGCCCCGACGGCACAGGCGATGGCGGGGACGGCACGGGCGACGGCGGATCAGGCGAGAGTAGCACGGGCGACGGAAGCGCGACGGACGGACTTGGCTCCGCCGACGGCAGCACGGAGTCGGACGACGACGGCTTCGCGGTGCCGTCGATCGGCGGCGGCGCCTTCGGCGCGAGCACGGTCGGCTCGCCGGGGTCGATCACGCCCCCGTTCCCGTTCACCTCGCTGCTCTTGGCGTTCGCCTTCCTCGTGCCGATGAACTTCCTTATCCAGGCGTACGGCTCCTCGATCCTCGACGAGCGGACGAACCGCCGGGGGGAGCCGCTGCTCGTCACGCCGCTGTCGCCGGCCGAAATCGTCGCCGGCAAGACGCTGCCGTACGCGGCGGCCGCCGCGGTCGTCACGAGCCTCATCGCGCTCGTCGTCGGCGGCGGGCCGCTCTCCGTGGTCGCGGTGGCGCCGGTCGCGGCGACGTTCCTCGGGGCCACCTTCGTCGGCGCGATGTTCGCGCGCTCGTTCAAGGAGCTGACCTTCGTCACCGTGGGCGTGAGCGTCCTCCTGACCACCTACGCGTTCGTGCCGGCCATCTTCACGAACGTGACGCCCGTCGCGCTCGTTTCGCCGCTGACGCTCGTCGTCTTCGACCTCCAAGGCGAGGCCGTCTCGACCGGCGAGGTGCTCTTCTCGACCGCGCCGATGGGACTCGGCGCCGCGCTGCTGTTCGGCCTCGGGCTCGGCGTCTACCGCGAGGAGGACATGTTCTCGCAAAAGCCCGTGACGCGGAAGTTCCTCGACGCGCTCGCGGTCCGGCTCTCGCCCATTCCGGCCCGCCGCGGGATCGGCGGCGGACTCCTCGACCGCGACCGCCTCCGCGCGCTCGGCTCGGTCGCGCTGCTCACCGCCTGTACGCTCCCCTTCGTGTTCGTCGCGGAGCTACTGGCCGTCGCGGTCCTGTTCGCGCTGCCGGTCACCGTCTCGATCCCGGTGTTGCTCGTGACCATCGCGTTCATCGAGGAGGTCGCGAAGAGCGTCGGCCTCTACGCCGGCTTCGAGCGCGGCGTCTTCGGGCGGATCGGCGGCGACCCGGCCGGAGACGGCGGTGCGACCGGAGACGGCCACGGAGCGCTCCGCGTCGCGCTCGCGGTCGGGATCGCCTCGGGAACGGGGTTCTTCCTCGCGGAGAAGGCCACTGCGGTCGTTCAGGCCGTCGGCCTCACCGACCTGTTCATCGGTCGCGCCGCGTTCGCCGACGTGGCCGGGCTCTCCGGGCTGCCGCCGCTCGCGCTGGCCGCGCTGTTCTTCGCCCCGCTCGTCCTCCACGCGGTCACGACGAGCGTCGCCAGCGTCGGCGCAAGCAGGGGGCGGACCGCGTACGCGCTGGCGCTGACCCTGGCGACGCTGGGGCACGCCGCGTACAACGTCGGGGTGGTGGGCCTTGGATAGCCGCCTGACGATCGCCGGGCGGGAGATCGCCGGGCTGCGCGCCGAGAAGACGATCCTGCTGGCGATCGGGATCCAGCTGTTCATCGCGATGTTCTCGTCGTTCCTCGTCGTCGGGCTCGTCTCGATGTACGACCCGGGCGCGCTCGACGGCGCGCAGATCGAGGTCGCGGCCGCGGGCGACGCCGTCGACGAATTGGAGCGCGCCGCCGCGGAGGTCCCGGGCGCCTCGGTCACGCCGTACGACGACGCGAACGCGGCGCGGAGCGCCTTCGAGCGGAACGCGGCCGACGCGGTGGTGGTCACGACTCGCACGGAGTCGGGGCGGGTGTCGACCGCCGTCACCGCCCCCGACGCCACCGTGGAGACGACGGTGATCGTGGTGCAGCTCCGCGAGCTGCTGCGGACCTACGAGCTGAACGAGCGCGACGCCCGCGCGTCGTTCCTCGAAGAGTCTCCCCTCCCCCTGCCCGACCGGAGCGACACCAGCCCGTACTTCACGTTCACCTACACCGTGTTGATCCCGCTCCTCGTCTTCCTCCCGGTGTTCATCTCGGGGTCGCTCGTCGTCGACTCGATCACGGAGGAGCTCGATCAGGGGACCATGGAACTGCTCCGCGTCGCGCCCGTCACGCTCGCCGACATCGTCGACGGGAAGGCGGCCGCCGCGATCGGGATCGCCCCCGGGCAGGCGCTGCTCTGGCTCCTCCTCTTGGAGGCGAACGGCACGTCCGTCGCGAACGTCGGCCCGATACTCGCGCTGATGACCGCGCTGACGACGCTCGTCGTCGCCGTGGCGGTCGGCATCGCGGCGGTCGCGCCCGACCGGCAGGCGGCCCAGCTGCTCTACTCGGTCGCGGTCCTCGTGCTGTTCGGCGGCGCGACGGCGATGGCCGGCGGCCCGGCGAACGCGGTGGCGCGGCTCGCCATCGACAGCGCGGACGCGACGACGGGCGTCCTCGTGGTCGCGTACGCCGCCATCGCCGCGGCGGCGTACCTCGGCGTGCGGCGCGTCGTCGCCGTCGAGGGATTCGGTCGCTGACGCGATCAGCCGCCGAAGCGGTCGCCGAACCGCTTCGCGGTCGGGAGTCGCCAGCCGCGAGCGACGGCGACGAGCCGGAGCCCGACCGTCACCGTCGCGCACGCCGCGGCCGCGACCCCCGAGGGCCCGCCGAGCGCGCCGACCAGCCAGTACGCGATCCCGCCTATCACGGCGCAGCTCGCGTAGAAGTCTTCGAAGAGGATGAACGGCGAGCGGTCGAGCAGGATGTCGGCGAGCGCGCCGCCGCCGACGGCGTTGATAGTCGCGACGGCGACGACGCCGAACGCGGACACCCCGGCGTCCGTCGCGACGATGGCCCCGGTCGTGGCGAACGCGGCGAGGCCGACGGCGTCGGCGACGAGCGTCACCGGGTGTTCGTCGGGGGAGGCGAGCCACGCGCTCAGCCCGACCGCGAGCGCGACGCCCACGAGTCCCAAGAGGATCTCCACCGGCGACCGCAGCGCGAGGGGGATCCGCGCGACGAGGAGGTCGCGGGTGACGCCGCCGGCGAACGCCATCGCGAGCCCGACGACCGCGACGCCGAAGAGGTCGAACTCCTCGCGGACCGCCTTGCTCGCGCCGACCAGCGCGAACGCGACGAGCCCGACAGTGTTCATGACGGCGAACGGGTCGCCGAACAGCGTCGCCACGAGGCCGCCAGTCACCCGCCGAACGCCCCGAGGCTCGACTGTAGCTCTCGCTCCGGCACCGCGTCGGTCAGCTCGTAGCCGACGAGGTCGCGCGCGTCGACCGCGTACGTGGAGCCGCCGCGGTCGAGTACGAGTACCCGGCCCTTCCAGCCGCGAACGGTTCCGGCGGCCATCGTCTCCGCGACGGGGCGCTCGGCGAGGTCGAGCCCGTAGTCGAAGTCGAACCGCGCTATCGGGTCGAAGCGGTCGAGGAGGGCCACCCACGCGGCCTCGTCGACCACGCGCCCGAACCCGTCGAGCTTCGTCGGGACGCGGACGCGGTCGACGAGGTCGTCGCCGGCGGCCAGCTCCGACTCGACCTCGCGCGCGATGCGTCCGTCCGGAAAGCTCCGGACGTGGGCCGCGCGGTCCGCGCCTTGCTCGCGGAGGCGAGTCCCGAGCCGCCACTCCCGCGTGACGCCCACCTTCAGCACGTCGGGCGCGAACGCGGCGAGGTACATCGCGTGCGTCTCGTGACAGTCCATCTCGTCTTTCAGGCACGTCCCGGTACACCGAGCGCACACCCAGACGTGCGAGTGGTCGTCGCAGTACGGCGCGTCGGCGGCGTCGCAGGCGATATGGTCGCCCTCGTGGACCGTCCCCGCGCAGCGCCGCTCGCCGAGCCCGAACGCGAGCTCGGTGCCCGGGCTCGCGTCCACGTAGTCGACGCTCCCGCCGCTCGCGACGTAGAGTCCGCCGCCGATCGGTCCGCTCGCCTCCGGGATCGGATCCCGTTCCGCGTCGCCGTCCGCGTCCGGCGGATCGCTCGCGACGTCCGTCTCGTAGCCGACGACCTGCACGCCGAGCGGTAGGGGAAGCCCGGGTTTATAGCCGTCGTCGGCCGTCTCGGCCGCGGCTCCCGAGCGGATCCGCAGCGCGCCCGGCGAGGCAGTCGGCACGAGGGGACGTGGCGGGGCCCACCCTCAGGGAGCTACCGGATCGTCGGCGAGGCGACGGCGACGGGGCGTGACGCCAGCGCGGAGACCGTCGTCACCGTGGCGTAAAAGCGGCGTCTCCGGGATCGGGTTTTATAAGTAAACCCGCCGTCGGCTCCCGGACATGCGCACGGCAGCCCTCCCACCGGTCGTCGCCGCGGTCGTCGCGCTCGCTGTCAGCGGAATCAGGCGGCTCGCACCGATCCTGCTCGAATCGCCCGTCTCACTTCCGTCGGCCGAGTCGCTCTCGGTGTACCTCGCGACCAGTCAGTTCGCCGCGTTCCTGCTGATCTACGGGCTCCTGTTCGGCGTCGCACTCCTCGCGGGGCTGCGAGACGACGGCGTCTCCGCGACGTCGACCGCGCTGGCGACGGCCGCGAGCGCGACCGTCGCGTTCCTTCTCGGGTCCGCGGCGGTCCTCTGGTACCTGGGCCCCGACCGCGGTCCGGTCGTCACCGCCGTCTTCGCGCTCGGTGCGAGCCTCGGTATCGGGATCCAGTTCGCGGTCGTCGCGTACGCGGGGGTCGCGCTCGGTGAACGCCACGGCGAGGGGCCGAGCCCGATAGTGCCCTGACCTACTCGTCTCCCGCGTCGCCGTGGACCGCGCGGTCGACCGCGGCCGCCAGCCGCTCGCGGGTGCGGTGGCTGGCCTCGGCGTCCGTGTCGACTTCGATCAGGTGCGATCCCGGCTCCTCGTGGGCGCGGGAAACGGCGTCGGCGACGTCTGCGGCGGCCGCCTGCGCGCGCTCCGCGGGATTCTCGCCGCGGTCCGCGAGCGCGTCGGGCCGCGCGCCGATCCGTGCGTAGTCGAGCCCGTGGAGGTCGGCGAGCGGCTCGAAATCCATCCCGTGCGGCGTTTTGAACGACTCGGTGAACGGCGGCTCGAACGACTCGATCGGCAGTTCGTGGAAGATGCCGCCGCCGTCGTTGTTGACCGCCACGACCGTGACGTCGACGTCGCAGCGGTCGACCGCGAGCAGGCCGTTCGAGTCGTGGTATAAGGCGAGGTCGCCGACGACGAGCGTGAGGTCGTCGGTCGTCCCGCTGCCCGCGCCGAGCGCGCTGGAGACGACCCCGTCGATGCCGGAGACGCCGCGGTTGCCGAGCGCGGTGACGTTCGCGGTCGTCGGGCCGACGAAGCGGTCGAGGTCGCGGACGGGCATCGAGTTGGAGACGAACAGCGTCGCGGGGTCGGGGAGCGCGTCCGCGACCGCGCGGAGCGCGTCGCCCTCGTGGAAGCCGGCGTCGCTGCCCTGAGTTACGGCCTCGCCGTCGACTGCGTCCGCCTCCCGGGCGTGGACCGCCTCGGCGACGCGGTCCGCCTCCTCCCACTGCGCGCGCCAGTCGGCGTCGGCGCCGCCGCCGACGAGCCTCGAAAGGCGGACGCAGAGCCGGCTCGGTTCGGCGACGACGAGGTCGGTCGCGGCGAACTCGGCCTCCCGCCAGCGCCCGGCGGGGTCGACCTGATACTGGTCGGCGCCCGTCCCCGCGAGGTACTTCCGGAGTCGCTTCGAGGTGGGCGAGGCGCCGAGCCGGAGGACGACGTCCGGGTCGGTCCAGCCGGCGGCCGCATCTGTGGTGTCGCCCTCGGTCGCGTCGCCCTCGGTCGCGTTGCCATCGCTCGCGCCGCCCGCCTCCCCGCCGCCAGCGAGGCCGGCCGAGAGGTACCCGTCGTAGTTCCCGATGACGGGCGCGACGCGCGTGTGTCCACCGTACCGGAGCCCGGAGAGCGGATCGGCCAGCACGGGGAACCCGGTCGCGTGCGCGAGCGCCGTGACCGATTCGGGGTCGATCCCCGGCGGGTCGGCCGGGCCGGCGACGATCAGCCCGCGGTCCGCGTCGCCCAACTCGGTCGCGAGCGCGCGCAGTTCGTCGTTGCCCGGCTCGGGGGCGCCCGCCGTCACGTCGACGTAGGGGCCGTCGCGTCCGCGCTCGGCCGCCGCCGGCAGATCGTCGGGCACGTCGCCCGGAACCGGCGTCGGCTCCAGCGGCTTCTTGAACGGGACGTTGAGGTGGACCGGTCCCTGGTCGGCGCCCTCGGCAGTCGCGACGGCGCGGGCGACGGTGGTGCGGAGCGAGCGGAGCGCTCGGTCGTTCGCGGCCGGCTCCGGGAGGTCCTTGTAGAACCGGACCGCATCGCCGTACAGCTTCTCCTGATCGGCGGTCTGGTTCGCGCCGGAGTCGCGGAGCTCCGGTGGTCGGTCGGCCGTGAGCGCGAGCAGCGGGACGCGGGCCTCGCTCGCCTCCATCACGGCCGGGTGGTAGTTCGCGGCGGCGGTGCCGGAGGTACAGATCAGCGGCGTCACGCGGCCGGTGCGACGGGCCCGCCCGAGCGCGAAGTACGCGGCGGAGCGCTCGTCGAGCTGCGAGAACACGCGAAGCTCCTCGTGGCCCGCGGCGGCGACGGTCAGCGGCGTCGAGCGGCTGCCCGGCGAGGCGACGACGGCGTCGACGCCCGCGGCGACGAGCTCGTCGACGAGCGCGTTCGCCCACAGGACGTTCCGGTTCGGCGCGGTCATTACCGTCGCTTCGGGCGCCGACGTAAATACTCCGGCGAGTTGGGCCGAGCTGCGACCGGGCCTGCGCCCGACCCCGTGAGGGGTCGAGGCCGCCCTCACTCCGACTCTGATTCGGACTCGCGTCCGGTCACCTTCCGGATACAGGAGGAGCCGAACGGGCCGAGTTCGCCCGCGTCCAACTCGATGAAGTGGCCCGTCGAGACGGAGGCGCCGCAGCGCCGACACTCGAAGTCGCCCTCGCGCGCGACGACCTGGCGCTCGTACTCGACGTAGGTGCCGCCGGTGTTGACTCGGAGCCGAGCGCCCTCGCGGTCGATGACGCCGCGCTTCTCGGCGGCGTCGAGGATGTCGCGGGTGAGCGCCGGGCTCGTCGTGATCGTCTCGATCCGGTCGACCGCGGCGGCGAGGTCGAGCTCCTCGCGCTCGACGTGCGCCAGCAGCTCGACGCCGAGCTCCAGCTTCTCGTCGCGGGTCGACGGCTCCGTCACGGCCGCCGAGACGGCGCGATCCCTCTTAAGTCGGCCGGACGCCGGTCGGTCCCCGTCCGCAAAGCGCGCGCTGACCTCCGCGGATCAGCAGATTCACTTTCGATGTGACGACCGCGGAGGGGAAGCGACTGCTGGCGGACGCCGCCCCGTTCGGCGGCGGACAGGTCCGGGATCCCGCTCTAAGTCAACACCACCGTCTGCGCGGACGCGGTCGACGACCGACCCGCGATCCGCGATCGTGTCCGCGATCTCGGCGCCGTCCGCTGGAGCGTCTGCTTCCTCGTTCCGGTGGGTCGCGGTCGCGTCCTCGACCCGATCTCCCCCGACCGCGCCGAGGCCGGCGGTGCCGGCGCGGGAGCCGATCGACGGGGCGGGGTCAGCGCCGGTCGCGGGTTCGCGTTCGTCGGCCACACGGGCGAGGTGTACCCGTCCGGGTTCCTTCCCGAGTCGCCGGGGAACGTCCGCGAGCGGTCGGTCGTCGACGTCTACCGGAACGCCGACCGCTTCGAGTCGCTCCGCGACCCGGACGGCTTCTCGGGGAAGTGCGGCGCCTGCGAGTTCCGCCACGTCTGCGGCGGGAGTCGGTCGCGGGCCCACGCCGTCACGGGCGACCCCACGGGTAGCGACCCGCTCTGCCCGTACGTCCCGGACGGCTACGACGGGCCCCTGCCGGAGCGCCAGCGAGGGGACGACGGGGAGCGGTCCGAACCCGCCGACTGATCCCGGCGTCGCCGGCGACTCACTCCGGCCGTTCGCCGACGAGGAGGTCGAGGTCGGCGACGTCGCCGGCCGGATCGAAGTCGAACGCCGCGCCGTAGAACGCGAGTTCGGCGGCGTGCGCCCGGGCGACGTTGTCGGCGTCGCGGAACCCGTGGCGCTCCTCCGGGAACTCCACGTACGCGTACGGCGTCTCGTTCGCGACGAGGGCGTCGATCATCGCCTCGGCCTGCGCGGGCGGGACCACCTCGTCCTCGCCGCCCTGTAACAGCAGCAGCGGCGCGGTGACCCCCTCGGCGTGCGCGACCGGCGACCGCGCCTCGTAGACGTCGGCGGCCTCGGGGAGCGGGCCGACGAGCCCGTCGAGGTAGCGCGACTCGAACTTGTGGGTCTCCGCCGCCAGCGCGCGGAGGTCGGCGACGCCGTAGTAGCTCGCGCCCGCGTCGAACGTGTCGTGGAACGCGAGCGCGGCGAGGACCGCGAACCCGCCCGCGCTCCCGCCCGAGATCGCCAGCCGGTCCGGGTCGACGAACCCCTCGTCGGGGGCGTACCGGGCGGCGTTGACGCAGTCGAGCACGTCGCGGACGCCCCACTCCCCCGTCAGCGCCTCGCGGAAGGCGCGGCCGTACCCCGTCGACCCCCGGTAGTTCACCGTGAGCACCCCGACGCCGCGGGTCGTCCAGAACTGGACCGTCGACGACAGCGACGCCTCGGACCGACTCGTCGGCCCGCCGTGGACCCTGACGAGGAGCGGCGGCGCCGCGTCCGCCGGCGCCTCGGCGTCGGGGTTGTGAGGCGGGTAGTAGTGACCGTACGCGGTCGCGTCGTCGGCGCCGACCGCGTCGCCGGTCGGGAAGGCGATCGGCTCCGGCTCCGAGACGTACGCGGCGTCGAGCGCGTCGTCGGTCGACTCGCGGAGCCGAGTTGGCCCTGTCCCCGCCGACCTCGGTCGCCACGCGACGACCGCGCTCGGCGCGTCCGTCCGGTGACCGGCGAAGACGACCCGGTCGCCGTCAGACTGGACCGACGCCGGCCGGAAGGAGCTGTACGGCAGGCCGGGGTCGACGAGGTCGCCCGTCTCCGGGTCGAGCAGGCGCAGGCTCGGGTCGCCGCCCTCGGTGACCAGCGTGGCGATCCGCCCGTCGCCGAGGAACGCGAACGTCGACACGCCGAGGGTCCACATCGGGACGCCGAACGCCGCCGGCATCTCGCGGAGGCCCTCCGCGTCCGATGCCGTCGGGAGCGCGAGGCCGGCGGCGCGCTCCTCCTCCTCAGTCTCGGACGCGACTGGGAACCGATAGAGGTTCCACCAGCCGGTGGGGTCGGCCGCCGCGTGGAGGACGCCGTCTGGCGACCACGTCGGCGAGACGACCGACTCGTCGGCGCCGCCCGCGACGACGCGCTCGTCCCGGATGTCGCCCGTCTCGTCGACCGCGCCGACGACGAGTTCGGTCCCGTCCCACGGCATGTTCGGGTGGTCCCACCGCAGGTACGCGATCCGGTCGCCGTCCGGCGCCGGCCGGGGCGCCGCGTAGAAGTCGTGCCCCGCCGCGACGACGACCGGGTCCGGGAAGCCGGTCTCCGGATCCGGGCCGGGGGACAGCGGGAAGCGAACCAGCTCGTTCTGGGGCTCCTCGTCGGTGCCCGGCCCGGCGTGACGCTCGCGGACGGCGTAGACGGTCTCCCCGTCCGGAGCGAGCCGCATGTCGGCGTAGCGGTGGGCCATCGGCTCCGGCGGCTCCGGCGTGACCGGGGTCGGTTCCGCGTCGCCCTCGGCCGCGCTCCCGTCCGCGGGAAGTCGGTAGAGCCGCTGATCGTCCATGCTCGCCGCAAGCACCGTCCCGTCCGCGACGAGCGCGTCGCCGCCGCCGTACTGGTGAACGAGCGTGCGCACGTCGAGTTCCTCCGGCGTCACTTCTGTCGGATCGGCGCCACTGTCGTCGACCGGGACGCGACAGACGACGCCGCGACCGCCCTCGGACGGGCGGCGCTCGAGCCAGTAGACGTGGTCTCCGTCGGTCTCGACGGACACGAACGACCTGACGTCGGCGGCGACGTCCTCCGGGGCGACCGGCGACGGCCACTCGCCGTACGGTGTCGGCATGGGATCGACGAGCGTCGCCGCTCAATTAAACCTACGCGAGCCGGCCAGCCGAGCCACCGAGCGGGGTCCGGCGCCGAGGTCGGTGGTCCCCCGCGCCCGGTTCCCGCTCCGGGACGACTCGCCTCACGCGTACGCCTCGAACTCCCTGCCGAACGCGAGGAAGTAGCCGGTGCCGACGACGCCGATGACCGCCGCGACGGTGAACGCGACTTCGGGGCTGACGAAGTCCCACAGGTACCCCCCGACAGCCGCGCTCGGGATGACGACCGTGTTCCGGAGCAGGTAGTACGTCCCCGTGACGCGGCCGCCGGTCCCCTGCTCGGCCGGGCCGACGATCAGCGCCTTGTGCGACGGGAGCCCGGCGAACCGCAGCCCGGAGAACGCGAACACGGCGACCATCACGGCCCAGAGCGGGAGCGCGGAGCCCGCCAGCGTCGGGGCGTAGATCAGCACGACGGGGAAGACGGCGTACACCGCGAACCCGACCGCGACGACCGGCTTGAGCCCGACCCGCTCCGCGAGCTTCGAGGCGGGGACCATGATCAACAGCGCGACGAGCATCTCGACCCCGAGGAGGTACCCGAAGAACGCCTGCGGGGAGAGGTCGACGTCGTACGCGAACCCGCCGAGCGCGACGGTCGTGTCGAGCCCGACCTGAAAGAACTGCGTGACGACGAGGACGAAGAACACGTACACCATCCCGTTCGCGAACCGCACGAGCGTGTCGCCGACGAGCAGCGGCCGAAGGGGGTCCGGCATCTCGCGGAGGTCCCGCCGAATCCGGTCGAGACCAGCGAAGGAGTCGCCGATGGAGTCCCCGCTCGCGTCGTAGAGGACGTGCTGGACGAGCGTGCCGAGGACGCCGAAGGCGACCCCGACCGCGAGGACGAACTGGAAGCTCACGGCGAACTCGGAGCGCAGCCCGATGAGGACCGCGGCCAGCACGGGGCCGACGAGGAACGCCGTCCGCCGGAACGTCTCCGTGCTGGCGAACCCGGCGGCGAGCCGCGAGGGGTCGGTCGCCTGCTTCACCACCGCGAACGTCGCGCCGAGGCCGAATGACTTCCACGCCTGCGCGAGGACGAGGCCGACAAAGATCCAGACCCACGGCTCGACGGTGAGGCCGCCCACCGCTATCGGGCCGATTCTAGGCGCGACCAGCCAGACGAAAAAGCCGAGCGTCGACAGGAGTCCGAACAGCGTCAGCGCGTACCGCGAGCCGATCCGGTCTGAGACGGCGCCGCCCGGGTATGGATACAGCGCCGAGATGACGTTGCCGAAAGTGCCGAACAGGCCGACGACGAACCCCGACGCCCCGAGCGCGACCATGTACTCCGGGAGGTATCGGTTCGTCATCTGAAAGCCGAGACTGAACGCGAACATCGCGAGCGACAGGACGAGCACGTCCCGCTCCAAAGCGAAGAACCGACGGAACGCGTCGAGCGGGCCGGACCCCTCCGGATCCTCTGTATCACCCGCGTCCCCTGCGTCGTCCGCGCCGCCGCTCACGCGTCGTCACCCGGCGTCGCGAGACGGTCGCAATCGGCGGGTCCGACCCGATCCGGCGCCGCGAGGAAAACGAGCATATGCGCTCTCCGACGCGCGCAGACAAAAATCCAACTCCGGCAGTCGGCGTCCGAATCCAACCCCGTCAGTCGGCGCCCGACTCGGCGTCGCGGACGAGCGCGCGCAGGTCCTCGATCGAGTGCGGATCGATCCGCTCACGCGACCCGTCGCTCGTGTAGAACAGGCTCGTCTCGACCGACTTTCCGTCGAACCACTCGTCGAGGACGTGGTAGTAGACGCTGAGCTGCTTCCGGTACTCCGACTGCGCGCGTCGCGTCCGTCTTGTAGTCGATCACCTCGACTCGGTCGCCCGTCACGTGGACGAGGTCCGCGATCCCGGAGACGGTGACGCGGCGGCCGTCGACGTCGAGCGGGAGCGTCACCGGCTCCTCGACGTGTAACTCGCCCGAGAGCCCGTCGAGGAGTTCGACGACCCGCCGCTCGTGATCGTTCGACGGCGTCACGTCGTCGCCGAGCGCGTACGCCTCCGCGAAGTCGTGGACGCGCGAGCCGAAGTCCATCCCCCGCGTCTCGGGTTCGGCCTCGGGGCCGGCCTCCGGCCGCTCGCCCGTCTCCTCGAACACCGTCTCGTCCATCAGTGAGTGCGGAGAGTGGCCGATCGGCCCGTTCGGCGCCGTCACCGCGAACGGGAGTTCCGCCTCGGCGGGGGCGTCGCGGTCGAGCGGCTCGACGGCGGGCTCGATCGCCTCGACGGCGACCGGAAGCTCCTCGAGGAACGTGTTCGGGTCCTCGCCGGCCGCGAACACGACGTGGCTCTCCGCGCGCGTGACCGCGACGTACAGCAGCCGCCGCTCCTCGTCGTACGCCCGGGGCAGGCAGCGCCTGATGACGTCGTGCCGCCAGTTGTCGTACACGTGCGGGTGGGGCCGCTCCGCCGAGTAGATCTTCCGCTGGCGGAGGCCGACCGGGTCCCGGTACTGTATCACGCTCGACCCGCCGGCCCGCGGCGGGAAGCGCCCCTCGTTCATGTTCGCCATGACGACGATGGGGTACTCCAGCCCCTTCGCGGTGTGAATCGTCTGAACGGTCACCGCGTCGTCGCCGGCGGACGCCCGGACGTCGACGGTGCTGCCGGTCTCGACGCCGCGCTCCATGAACCGGATCAGCTCGCCGCGGGTCGCCGTCGTCGAGTCGTGGACCGACTGGACCGAGTGGAGGAGGACGTCCGCGACGTCGCCCGTGAACCCGTAGCGGTCGAGGACGCGGCGGGCGACCGCGCCGACGGACTCCAGTTCGCGGAGCTCGTCGCGGAACGCGGCCGGCTCGGTCGGGTACGACCCCGTCTCCAGGAAGCGATCGATCTCGTCGAACGCGTACCCGATCCGTTCGAACACGACCGCCCAGCCGCGGTCGGCGTCCGATTCGAGGATCCGGAGCCACGCGAGCAGCAGCTTCGCCGGGTCGGTCCGGAACAGCTCGACCCCGCCGTCGTACGCCAGCGGGAAGTCGTACTCGGCGCCGACGTCGAGGAGTTCCCGCCCGTAGTCTCTGGTCCGCGTGAACACCGCAATGTCCCCGTACTCCGGCGGGCGCGGCTCGCCGTCCTCTCCCTCGACGGCGTAGTCGTCGTTGCCGACGATCGCTTGGACCTTCGAGAGGACGGCCTCGTGTTCGTCTTCGTGGCGGACCCCCTCGACGACCGTGTTGTCGAAGGCGGCGTTCGAGGAGAGCCCGACGACGTCTGCGGGGTCGGTCTCCACCGTGTCACCGCTCGACGCCGGCGTCACGATAGCTCGCTCGGACAGGTCGATGACGGACTCGGTGGACCGGTAGTTCTCCCGAAGTTCGATCCGGGTCGGGTCGGCCGCGTCGAAGGGGACCCGGTCCGCGTCGGCGTTGAGGTCCGCGGCGAACCGCTCCAGTCGGTCCTCGAACTCCAGAATGTTGTCCACGTCCGCGTACTGGAACGAGTAGATGCTCTGCTTCCAGTCGCCGACGACACAGAGGTTCTCCGTCCCGGAGAGCAGCAGCGCGAGCTTGAACTGGACCTCGCTGGTGTCCTGGAACTCGTCGACCATCACGTACTCGAACTCCGCCGCCTCGCGGGCGCGCTCGTCCTCGCAGAGGAGGACGAACGCGAACAGCTGGAGGAAGCTGAAGGAGAGGTAGTTGCGGCGCAGGGCGAACCGGAGGTACTCGACGTAGGCGTCGTGAACGAACGAGTTGAGGGCCGACCGGTCCTCGTAGAACACCTGCCGCGCCACGTCCTCGTCGAGTCGCTTCGTCCCGCGGCCGCCGCGGAGCGCCGACTCCGTCGGCGCGTCGGGGCGGTACGCCTTATCCCGGCCGAAGCCGCTCAGGTCCTCTCGCAGCTTCGACTGTTTCCGGCCGTCGTTCCGGGGCTGATTCGCGGCGTCGAACCGCTCTCTGAACGCCTCGAAGTCGCCGTCGAGGTGGGATTCGCCGTCCCGGTACCACCCGTCCGTCGATGGGAATATTCCCTTCGACGCGAGCTCCTCGATCAGGTCGAGCAGCTCGCCGGGCGCGGAGAGCGCCCGATAGAAGTCGGCGTGTTCCGGGTGGTCGTCGCGGAAGCCGGCGAAGAACTCGCGGAACCGCTCGGCCTCGATCAGCTCGTCCTCGAGGATCCGCGTCGAGCCCGTGATCCGCTCGTCGAGGCCGAGGTGCGTCGGGGCGGCGTACCCGTGTTCCTGAAGGAGTTCGTGGCAGTGCGAGTGGAACGTCCGTATCGGCGCGTCGGCCAGCTCCCGGGGCCCGTACGCGCTGTGGTCGACGATCCGCTCCCGCATCTCCGTCGCGGCGCTCCGCGTGAACGTCGCCAGCAGCACGTCGTCCGGCTCCACGTCCGGTCGGTCGACGATCCGTCCGTAGCGACGGGTGACCGCGAACGTCTTCCCAGTCCCGGGGCCGGCGTCGACGAGGTACGACCCCTCCGTGCTGTCGATGAGTTCCCGTTGGGCGTCGTTCGGCGTCGGGTCGCTCATCGCTCCCCCTCCAGCAGCAGGTCTCGGTTGTCCACGCGCCGGTAGTTCGGCTCGCCGCCGAGCCCGTCGACCGGGAACCGCTCCTCGCCGGCCCGCCGCGCGTTGAGTTCGTCGAGGCGCTCGTCGACGAACGCCTCGAAGGCGTCCAAGTCCTCGCGGAAGAACGCCCGCTTGCGGACGCCGTTGAGCGCTCGAATCGCTTGGTCCGCGCCCTTCTCGGCGTCGACGGCCGCAGCGGTCTCCGCGTCGACGGCGGCGGTGAACTCCGCGGCGAACTCGGAGTCGCGCAGTTCCCCCTTGTCCGTCGTCTCGGGGAACGTCAAGGCGGTCATAATTTCCTCGTAGGCGGCGTAGCCGAGGTCATCGAACGTCTCCCGACAGTCGTTGTAGCCGTCCAGCAGCCGCTCGTACGCCTCCCTGGAGGCGACGTACTCGTCGAACGCGACCGGGTGGTAGGTGACGGTCGTGATCGCGTCGTCGAGGTCGGCGTCGCCCGCGATCACGTCGGCCATCGGTTCGAGGAAGTGGAAGAAGGTGAACTCCAGCCGCTCGTCCGGGCGGACCGTCCGGTAGTAGGTCAGGTACAGCGCGGCCTGGAAGTTCGGCGCGTCCGCCGGCGGGTCGAGCGCCGCGCCGCCGACGACCTGCGACGCCCGCTTCTTGCGCCCGCTCTTGTAATCGAGGAGCCGCGTCGGCGACCGGACGAGGTCTATCTTCCCCTTCACGCCGAGGGCGTCGTCCTCGAACCAGCGCTCGGTGAGCGGCGAGTCGACCGGCTCGTCGAAGTACTCCGCGAAGAAGTTGGTCCCCCACCCCGACGCCGGCGTGAGGAAGTCGTCCGACTCGGGCCCCTCGTCGTCGAGGTACTCGGTGATCAGGTCCATGCCGATGCGGTACGTCCGGCGGCGGAGCGGCTCGTCGGCGGCCGAGAAGAACGCCTCGGCCTCCGCGACCATGGCGTCGACGAGGTCGTCGGCGTCGGCCGCCGCGACGACGTCGGGGTGGTTCGCGTAGAACTCCGCGAAGTCGTGGAAGAGGTTCCCCTCGACGAACCGCTCCTGGTCCGGCATATCGAGGAGCCGCCCGAAGAGGTAGTCCCGCGGGCTGTTGACGTAGCTGTTCAGGGACGACTGGCTGACCGTCTCGACCGTCTCGGGGTCCACCCCGGTCGACTCGCGGTCGAAGCCCGCGCCCGTCGACCGCGGTCGCCGTCGGTGTTCGACCGAGTCGAGGTCGCTGAACCGCTCGAACTCGTCGTCGAGCAGGTCACCGAGGTACAGGCAGGGGGTGATCGGCTCCCCGGCGGCGGCGTCCTGGACGAGGTAGTACTGGCGGTCGCCGCTCTGGAGCAGGCGCTGGAAGCTCCCGACGTAGCGGTCGAACTGCGCCTCGGTGTCCACCCACGGCCGCTGGGGGGCCGAGTGCGTCCACTCCTCGCCCATGCCGAGGTGGAAGACGACGGGGCGGTCGACGTACGCCGAAGACTTCGCGTCGGCGAGAAGGACGCCCTCGTTCTCCCTGTCGACCGGGACCTCGTACGTCTGGAGGTAGTAAGCGAGCCGGTCGACGGCGCCGTCCGTCACGGGGTCGTCTGCGAGCCCGAGACTCGCCAACTCCTCGTCGAGCCGGCTCAGTGTGACGCCGGCCTCGCTCGCGTACGCGTCGAGCGCCGCCGCGAACGTCCGGTCCTCGACGCGGTCGCGGAACGCCCGCAGCCACGCCACGCCCGGTTGATCGACCGACTCCAAGCGCCGCTCGTGGTCGGCGATCGGCACGTCGATCCCCATCTGCGAGAGAACCGGGGCGGCGTCGCCGACGGTCGTCTCGGATCCCCGGAAGCAGAGCCGGAGGAGCCGGACGAACGCCCTGTGATGTGGGTCGTCGGCGAACCCCGGGCCGCCGTAGAAGGGGACGTCCGCCGCCTCGAACGTGGATTCGACGAGCGAGGAGTACTTCCCGCCGCCGTCGAGGACGACGGCGACGTGTTCGGCGTTGCGCGCCGAGACCGCGTCAAGGAGCGCGGCGACGACGTCCGTCGCCGACTCGAAGACGTGGAAGGGCGGGTGGTCGAACGCCTCGTCGGCGAAGGGGTCGACGCGGTCGAACGCGTCCGGGAGGACGCTCCGCTCCAGGGCAGTCAGCTGATCGTACCCGACGACCGCGACGGACTGCCCGTCGTCGACCGCGTACTCCGTGAGCCGCTTCGACGTCGTGCGGAGGCTCCGCATCACCTCGACGACCTCGCGGGTCCCGTCGTCGACGTAGGCGTCGTACTCAAGTATCGCGTCGAGACGCCCCTGATGCTCCCAGCACTGGAGCACGTTCCCGACGGCGTACGCGACCGCCTTCCAGTCGTGGTCCGTCCGCGTGACGAGTTCGAGGAACGCGCGGCGGTCCTCCGCCTGCTCGCGGCGGCCGGCGGCGAGGCGGCGCGGCGTGGTCGCGAACGTCCCGAAGTGCGGGCGGTCGAGGCGGCGGTTGATCGCGCTCGCCAACGCGGCGTCGGGAGTCACGACGAGGTCGTAGTCCGCGACGTCCGCGTAGAGGGATTCCGCGGGTTTCGCTCTCCGAATAGGCACGACTACCGCGAACCGGACGAGTCACAAAAAGATAGCGGGGGCGGGCGCTCGGTCCGCTCGGGGCACCGGCCGTCGTCGCCGACGCGCCGGCTACCAGTCGTACTCGTCGCGGGGGTCGACCGCGTCGCGCTCGCGGTCGAACACGTGTTCGCCGTCGACGAACACGTGTCGCGTCCGGCTGTCGTTCTCGTAGAAGACGCCGTCCCAGACCGCCACGTCGGCGTCCGTACCGACCGCCAGCGTGCCGACGCTGTCGTCGATGCCGAGGATCTCGGCCGGATAACGCGTCACCGCCTCCAGCGCCTTGTCCGCGGGGAAGCCCTCGCGGACCGCGAGCCCGACGCAGACGTCGAGGTGCTGTTGTGGGAGCACGGGCGCGTCCGTCTGGATTGCGACCTTCACGCCCGCCTCGCGGAGGATCGCCGGCGTCTCGAAGGTGATGTTCCGGAGTTCGTACTTCGCGCCCGAGTACAGCGAGGGGCCGACGATCGCGGGCACGTCCCGCTCCGCGAACTCCTCGGCGATCAGGTGGCCCTCGGTCGCGTGTTCGATCGAGAGCGACTCGATCCCGAACTCCTCGGCGATCCGGAAGACGGTCATGATGTCGTCGGTGCGGTGGGCGTGAACGCGGAGCGGGAGTCCCTCGGTGAGGACGCGGGCGAGGTTCTCCATGCCGAGGTCGCGCTCGAACGGCTCGCCCTCGTTGCGGGCGTGCTCGCGCCGGTCGACGTAGTCTTCGGCCTCCATCAGCGCCTCGCGGAGGGTGGCCGCGACGCCGGGACGCGTCGAGGGCTGGCGGCCCTGCTCCTCGCCGTGGAAGCGCTTCGGGTTCTCGCCCATCGCGGCCTTCATGCCGTCCTCGCGGATCAGCATGTCGTCGGCGGTGAGTCCGTGGGTCTTCATCGAGCAGATGATCCCGCCGATCACGTTGCCCGACCCCATCCGCGCCGAGACGGCGGTGACGCCGTTCTGGAACGCGTGTTTCAGCTCCTCGTCGCGCGGGTGGAACCCGTCGAGCGCGTTGACGTGCGGCGTGACCGCCGAGGTCCCCTCGTTGACGTCGCCGTCCTCCGGCTCCCCCCACTCGGCCATGCCGGCGTGGCTGTGCGCGTCGACGAGCCCCGGCGTGACGCGGTGGCCCGAAACGTCGATCACCGTCGCCTCCTCGGGCGGCTCACCCTCGTCGAGTGAAACGATCTCGCCGTCGTCGATGACGACGGTCGCGTCGATCGTTCCCCGGTCCGTTGCCGTGTGGACGGTCCCGCCGACGAGCGCGTACATGGAACCCGATTCACCGGGACGGTACTAAACGGTTCAGGAGGCGGTTCGTCCGGCCGGAAATCGGCATCGGGTCACGCGACCGGTGCGAGTCACCGATCCGGTGGGATATCGCTGTCGCGCTGAGGAATGTGACGTTCCGATGGGCGCTACAGGCCTTGGTCACGCGGCGTGACAACCCTTCCTTGTGTTGATCTTCGATATTGTAGCTGTCGGTTCGGTTGCGTCGCAGTGATATTGCCGGTGATATTACGAGTCTCTCGCTTGCCCAGCCACTGAATTATACAGATTCAAGAAGACTACCTGACCCTTCAGGGTCAGGATGAATCCGACAATACCCTACATGACCCACGTCCGATGGCATTCCTGAGTTTTCAAAATACGTAGCTTCAAATATTTTCACCTCGGAGTAAAGGCAAGGTCAGGTCGGAACAGAGCGATTCCGAACAGCCTTCGGAGGCGGTCTAGCCGCCACTAATGAGACAGTATCCGGAACACCAACATGGTGAACACGAACGCTGAAACGTTCGTCTTGTGCCAGTTGGTTGAGCAAGCAGTAAGATAACTCCGAATCCGTCAAAGCGACGTTGACTCCCTGCTGGCAAAAACAACAGATGGGAATCGGACGGCGTGGAGGATAGGAGTAACGGCAGTTTGGCACCGCCAGTCAGCCACTGACCACGATGACTGGGTTAAACGGGTTCCCGCTAAGTGGCAGAGTCATGGTTGCGAACCTGAAACTCCCACCGCTCGGGATTCCTGCGTCTTCAGGCGCAGGAGGATGTCAACTCGCCCCGGTCGTCGCAGTCGATCAGCACGGGCCGTTGGCTGGGAACGAACTAACCAGCCGTCTGGCTGAGGTATAATGTACACATTTTGTCAACCAGACATTTTCACGGTGAGAGTTACGTTTTACTTACAGCTCTTAGACCAGTTAGGAAGTACCCGTTATGATAATCAGAGTACTAGGGAACTTCTTCTATGATGTCGCGTAGATCACCTGAGTTGGACCAGGCGAAGCATCGATTGTGGAGTTCGAAGAGTCGGAATTCGTTGAGGTGTACCCAGCTGTATGTAACTGGGGCGTCCTCGGTGTCGTCTCGATCTTCTAGTTGCGTTATGATGTCTGCTGTCGCAAGATCGATCTCGTTCTTGTGCGCTGCTGTGACGAGCGAGTCCAGTTCTTCTTCGGTGGTAGCTTCGTCGAGATCGTCGTTGAAGTAGATTGTCGCGGCAGCGGCGATGACGTCTGCTTCTGTGTTGAGGTTCTGTGCGGTCAGCCAGGTGTAGTCCCGCGGGAGCACGTAGGATTTATCGAAGTATGGTGTCGTGCTGATTTTCCCGNTCTGCTTCTGTGTTGAGGTTCTGTGCGGTCAGCCAGGTGTAGTCCCGCGGGAGCACGTAGGATTTATCGAAGTATGGTGTCGTGCTGATTTTCCCGAGTTCGGTAACTTCGCCGCCGGCGTCCTGTTCATACACGGCGACAATGGTGTCGGTGTGCGTGGCGAGGAGTGTGAATCGGATGCGGAAGGTGGGGAGGCGGTCGATATCTAATTCTGGGAGGTCGCCCATCAGGAACGGGTATGTTCCGAGTCGCTTGTCGAGTTCGTTTTGGACGATGCGAAGCCGTCGAATGTATGGGTCGCGGTAGCTCCCGAGGATGAAGTACGAATCTTCGGGTGTGTGAAGGTGTGGGAGTTCTCGGTTGGCGAATCCGAGNCGAATGTATGGGTCGCGGTAGCTCCCGAGGATGAAGTACGAATCTTCGGGTGTGTGAAGGTGTGGGAGTTCTCGGTTGGCGAATCCGAGTATCTTTGATGTTTCGTGAGGCTCTAGTTCCAGCCCTTGGAGCGCATCGTTTACGCTCTCCATGATTTCTGCTGAATTTGGAGGTGGGCCGGGGTCTGTCATATTATGTGCTCTCTGGTGAGTGAACAAATAGATTGCTGACTAGAATGGCTATTTTGCTGTTTGACCACATTGGTTAACCCAAAGTGTTATTCGCGTCGCCGAAGTATTCTCAAGTGAGAGTATGAGTGATGCGTCTGCCGCGGAGGGTGGCGGTCCGTTCGAGGAGCAGCGGCAGATCTACGATCTCCTGTCCCAAGAGACGCGGCACTTGATTCTACAGTTCATTCTTGGCCATCCGGAGCACCTCCCGTCACTCGATGAGTTAGCGTATATGATACCGAAAAACAAGGCTGCGATCCGGGATCAGCTGGAGGTTCTCGGTGACAACGATATCATCGAGTGTTATCGGTCCCCGCCAAATGAGGAGGCGCGCGATCTGCCCAGTCAGTTCTACGGCCTGACTGAACACGGTGTGGAGATCCTCTACGAGTACAACTATCTCCGTGGGCTGCCCGTCGCGCGTGCGCTTTACGATNTGCCCAGTCAGTTCTACGGCCTGACTGAACACGGTGTGGAGATCCTCTACGAGTACAACTATCTCCGTGGGCTGCCCGTCGCGCGTGCGCTTTACGATAACACGCGCCTGTCGGAGAAAGCCCAACGGCACCGTGACGCACCGCGTCCAGACCTTCCAGACTCAGTCAGAGACGCGCTTACGATTGACGAGGATGAAGGCGCTGATTTCGACCGCTTGGAGCGGTACATCCGGGAACGAAAGGGGAATACCCACAGCGTTGATGATCAGGTGACCGTCGCAAAGGCGTTCTACACTACAGGGATAGATCCCGAGGAAGANCGGGAACGAAAGGGGAATACCCACAGCGTTGATGATCAGGTGACCGTCGCAAAGGCGTTCTACACTACAGGGATAGATCCCGAGGAAGAGGGTATCAAGCGAACCGAGCTGCTGGACTCGCTTGATGTCGACATTGAGTACCAACCACGGACGGTACTGAATCACCTTGTTGATGCTGGAGTGCTTGCTCAGACCGCGCCGCCTGGTCCGGATGTCTTTGCGATCAGCGAGCGCCTTGACGATATTGTAAACGGGAACGTGGGTGAGGAGGCGGAAGCGAATCTTGATGCGCTGATCGCACATATTGACGACGAGCTACAGGTCACGGCTCTTTCTGAAGGTGCTGCGGAGCGGGATGGCCCGCAGGCTCGTGCTTCGGCACCGTCTGTCGCGGTCGCTGATGGTGCCGGGCGGACAATCCGAAGTATCCTCGCTGCGGAATTTGCTATCGAACCAGAGCGAGTCACTGACTTTCTACAATCGGGGGACCCAGTAGACCGACTCAATACGGCTGTCGAAGCAATTGAATCCTCTAAAGAAGTCACGAAATCAGAAGACTACGGACAAATCGTGTTTGTCAGTCCAGCGTATCGCTACCGACTGACCGAGGAAGCGATGCAGCTCGTCTAGTTCCCGCGGAAACCGGGCAGAGAATCGACGAGATTAGCCACCGAACAGCCGAGAAAAGAACCCGCGGCTCTGTTGAAATACTTCGAAAGTGATACATTTTGACCCACTGTGGTCAGTACAGAGTGTTTAGTTACCAGAAAGAACTCATCTGACATCCGTAACGTACTGAGTACACAGATGTCTTGATCACGACGGCGGCTCCTACAGCTTTGTAGTCTCTCCGTCCTCGCAGGATTCGCTGGCTGTACGTCGTTACCATTCGTTGGGACGCTTGGATTCAGGCTTCGGAACTACACCGATGAAGCACACGACGCACGGGTCGAGGTTCGAGTTGCCAGACAGACAGCGTTTGAACAGACATACCAACTACCGAGTGCGAACGGAGGAGATTCATACGTCCACACGGAGACTAACGCCGTCTCCCGCATTCCGAGCGGGATGCCGTACACCGTATCCCTGTTCCTCAATGGAATCAAAAAACAGACTCTCAAAACGACTATAGATTGTACAGATCGGGACTCACAACAGATAGACGAGGAGATCGACATTAGCATCGGGTTCGGTGGTGGCGATAGCGTTGAGGTAGCTGATACAGAGTGCTAAGTTCGCAACTCTCATGCACCGGCTGCTTCAGGTAAGAAGCTGTCTGAAGAATAGGATTTCAACAGAGCCAGCTGTACAGTAGTCAGCGTACCAGCACCGCTTATATAGTTGTTTCCCACATTTGATACGTCTGAACGGCGCTATTGAAATCCTTCAGAAGTAACACATCTGACCGAGCGTGGTCAGCACAGCCGATGATCATAACCACTCGCTGCTACTTGTGCTCGTAGGAAGTTCGACGCACCCCCAGAATCGTCATTACGAGAGATTCGGTCACGGCTCGCCGCTGTCCTCAGTCTCTTGCTCGACAAGTTCAATTACCTCCTCGATATCCTCCTCAGTGAACTCGTCTGCTTCGTTGGACGGTGTCTTCGTCTCTGATTCGGATGTATCCGTAGCGTCGTGTTCAGCGAACATTCGCTCCAGCCCTTTCAGTGCGCCGAGATACCGGTACAGGTCGTCGCGGTCTGCGCGAGCATGGTAATACCCGTCCGCTGTCTTCTCGATGAACTCGTTGTCATNCCTTTCAGTGCGCCGAGATACCGGTACAGGTCGTCGCGGTCTGCGCGAGCATGGTAATACCCGTCCGCTGTCTTCTCGATGAACTCGTTGTCATAGAGCCGTTTGAGCGTCACTTTCGCGGTATTGTGCGGGATGTCGAGTTCCTCGTGAACTTCTCGCGGGGTGTAACCGTACTCATCGTGCTGATAGAGGAAAGCGACGACATCTGACTTCGTTGTGCCAGGCGTCANTTCCTCGTGAACTTCTCGCGGGGTGTAACCGTACTCATCGTGCTGATAGAGGAAAGCGACGACATCTGACTTCGTTGTGCCAGGCGTCAGCTCAATGTCCGGATCGTGATCGTCGAGTGAAACAGGCATGAAACTACTTGTAACCCATTGTAACTTAATATTGACATCCTCCTCCGGCTGTAGTGCCTAGTAGAAGTTATGAAGGTAGAGTTTGATGTGTAGCTATGTCTGGGGATCGCCGTAAAGAGATCGTCCGTCACCTCAGCGANTTCCTCGTGAACTTCTCGCGGGGTGTAACCGTACTCATCGTGCTGATAGAGGAAAGCGACGACATCTGACTTCGTTGTGCCAGGCGTCAACTCAATGTCCGGATCGTGATTGTCGAGTGAAACAGGCATGAAACTGCTTGTAACCAATTGTAATTTAATAATAACTTCTCCCATAGCCTGTGCGCGGGGCTATCGGCCTACTGTGGAGACGAATCTCGTTCATATATCTGGCGCGCGCGCACTTCCAGTTACGCTGCCCACCCAACCATTATGTACTCCCGCTGTCATTCAACTGTAAGCGAATCGCATGACACCGGCGACCCCCGTTCCGAAACGTGATGAAATCAAAACGGCCAACGAGGGGGTCATTTATAAACGCCTTGCCGCCGTCTGTCAAATGTGGCGCGTCACGCAGAATGATGGGCGCTACAGGATTTGAACCCGTGGCAACTTGGTCCGAAGCCAAGCACTCTGTCCAAACTGAGCTAAGCGCCCTCACCGCTCCGTTCATCCGAGAGCGTGTTAAGTCCCGCGATCCGAAATCGACGCCACGCGGGCCGACGGTTCCGCGCCGGTCCCGGCGGTCGATCGATTCGTGGACGTGACACGTCCCCGCGGTCCGGCGGCGTCCCGTCCCGCGCTAGACCCGGAATTCGGCGGGTGATCGGGTCTACGGCCGCGCCGAGTCGCGTCGTCGCCTCGCACGGGTCGATCAAAAAGAATATTATTCGGAGCGGGCATGTTTCGATAGTAGATGTGCCCTGGTCGTACGGCCTCGCGGCCGAACGAGTGGCTCTCGCCGGCGACGTCGCCCCCGAGGTGCGTCCATGTATGAGCTGAAGCCGCACTTCGACGCCGAGGTCGAGCCCGGGACCAACATCCTGTTGACCGGCCCGCCGCTCAGCGGGAAGCGGTCGATCATGATGGACGTCCTCGCCGCGGGGACCGACCGCGACGAGGGCGCCATCGTCGTCACCACCAAGGACGGCGCCGACCGGGTGCTTCGCGACTACGAGAAGCGGACGCCCTACGAGGGCAAACCCGTCGCGGTCGTCGACTGCGTCACCCAACAGCAGGGCGGCGAGACCCGCGAGTCCGACCGGATCAAGTACGCCTCCTCGCCGGTGGACATGACCGGCATCGGGATCAAGCTCTCCGAGTTCCTCCAGGCGTTCGGGGACCGCGGCATCAAGCAGAACCGCGTGATGGTCCACTCCCTGTCGACACTGCTGATGTACTCGGACCTCCAGACGGTGTTCCGCTTCCTCCACGTGTTCACCGGCCGGGTCCAGAGCGTCGACGGACTGGGGCTGTTCAGCATCGACTCGACGGCCCACGACGACCAAGCGATGAACACGCTGAAACAACTGTTCGACGGGATCGTCACCGTCCCCGAGGACGGGGAACCCGATATCCGGCTTCCCTAACCGGGAGACGGCCGCCGGTGACCGCTTTTCTCTCCGTGAGGACTGGGGATCAGTTTAATCGCGTGGCGATCGAACCGACGGCCATGCCCATCACTGACGACGCCGGATTCGACCGCCTGCTCGACGCGGACACGATCGCCGTCGTCGGCTGTTCGACGACCCCCGGGAAGGCCGCGCACGACGTGCCCGCGTACCTCCAGCGGCAGGGGTACCGCGTGATCCCGGTGAACCCGTTCGCGGACGAGGTGCTCGGCGAACCGGCGTACGACGCGGTCGGCGACGTGGAGGAGGAGATCGACCTCGTCGACGTGTTCCGCCCGAGCGAGGAGGTCCCGGAGATCGTCGACGGCGTCCGCGAGCGGCACGCGGCGCGCGGCGACGCCGGCGCGGTGTGGCTCCAACTGGGTATCAGTCACGACGAGGCGGTCGGCGCCGCCGAAGCGGACGGTATCGACGTGGTACAAGACCGCTGTCTCAAAGTCGAACACGGCCGCCTGCGCGGATAGGAGGCCGTGACGGACGGTGCTGCCGAACTACCCCTCCCACTCCTCGAAGCTCCGATACACGCCCTTCGAGAGGTAGCGCTCGGAGGAGTCGCAGAACACGGTGACGACCGAGTCGTGCGGGGCGTCTATCTCGCCGTCGCGGATGTCGCGGGCGACCCGCTTCGCCGCGAGCGAGTTCGCGGCCGCCGACGAGGCGACGAGCTGGCCCTCCTCGGCCGCGAGCCGACCCATCTCCTCGTGGACGTCGCGGTCGGCTATCGCTTGGATATCGTCGACGAGGGTCGGATCGAACAGGTCGTTGCGCTCGGTGTCATGGGTGCCGATCCCCTCCGTCTTGTACGCCTCGTGCTCGACGTCCTCGCCGAGGAACTCGCGGAACGCCGACCCGGCGGGCTCGACCGCGACGACGTGGGTGTCCGGGTCGTGCTCGCGGAAGTAGCGGGCCATTCCCATCAGCGTCCCGGCGGTGCCGCAGCCGGCGACGACCGCGCCCACCTCCCCGTCGAGGGCCTCGTCGATTTCCGGGGCCGTCGTCTCGTAGTGCGCCTCCGCGTTGAGGGGGTTCGAGAACTGCTGCGGGACGACGGCGTCGTCCAGCTCCTCGGCGATCTGGTGGGCGCGGTCGATCGCGAGCCCCATCCCGTCCTCGCTGGGCGTGTTCACCACCTCGGCGCCGAGCGCGCGCATGAGCTGCTGTTTCTCCACCGAGAAGCGCTCGGGGACGACGAAGATCGCGTCCAGCCCCAGCTGCTTGGCCGCGACGGCGAGCCCGATCCCGGTGTTGCCGGCGGTCGGCTCGATCACGGTGCCGCCCTCGCTCACGTCGCCGCGCTCCAGCATCTGTTCGAGCATGTACTTCCCGATGCGGTCCTTGATGCTCGCGCCGGGGTTGAACGACTCCAGTTTGGCGTACACCGGCACCGCGTCCGGCGCGTCGTGGACTTCGACGAGCGGGGTCTCCCCGATCGTCTCCAACACCGACGACAGGGGCTCCCGATGGGCGGTCATACGCTGGCAAACGTTGCCGCCGGATTTGTGTGTTGCCATCGCTCCCTCCGGATCCGGGGATCCGGGGCGGCGGCGCGGTTTGCCGGGAGTCGAGATCGCGCCGACGACCGCGGCGGAGCGCCGCGACGGTCTGACCGTGATCGCTGCGGCGGTCCGACCGAATCCCCGTGACGGGCTGATCGTGTGACTTCGCGCCGCGGATCGAACACACTTATGCCGGTCGTCCGGTTCCGACCCTGTATGAGCGAGACCGATGCGGAGGCCGAGGTGACGGTCGTCCTGCCGGACGGATCAGAACTGACCGTTCCGGCGGGGTCGACAGTCGAGGACGTCGCCTTCGAGATCGGCCCCGGGCTCGGTCGCGACACCGTCGCGGGGAAGATCGACGGCGAACTCGTCGAGAAGCACGCCGCGGTCCACGACGGCGCGCGGATCGAGATCGTCACCGACCAGTCGGACGAGTACCTCACCGTGCTGCGCCACTCCGCGGCCCACGTGTTCGCGCAGGCGCTCCAGCGGCTCCACCCCGACGCGACGCTGACGATCGGCCCGCCGACCGACGACGGCTTCTACTACGACGTGACCGACGTCGACATCGACGAGGACGACTTGGCTGCCGTCGAAGCGGAGATGGAGGAGATAATCGCGGCCGACTACGAGATCGAACGCGAGGTCCGGTCGCGCGAGGAGGCGAAAGCGGTCTACGCCGACAACGAGTACAAGCGGCAGATCCTCGACGAGGAGGCCGACGGCGAGGAGGTCACCTTCTACGTCCAAGACGACTGGGAGGACCTCTGTCAGGGCCCCCACGTCGAGTCGACCGGCGAGATCGGCGCCGCGACCCTGTTGGAGGTCTCGGCCGCCTACTGGCGCGGCGACGAGGAGAACGACACGCTGACGCGCGTGTACGGCACGGCGTTCGACTCCGAGTCGGCCCTCGAAGAGCACTTGGAGATGCGCGAGCAGGCGAAGGAGCGCGACCACCGGAAGATCGGACAGGAGATGAACCTCTTCTCGATCCCGACGGTGACCGGCCCCGGCCTGCCGCTGTACCACCCGCCGGGGAAGACGGTGCTGCGGGAGCTCTCCGACTTCGCGAACGAGCTCAACCGCGACCACGGCTACGAGGAGGTCGAGACGCCCCACGTGTTCCGGACGGAACTGTGGAAGAAGTCCGGCCACTACGAGAACTACAAGGACGACATGTTCCTCCTCGACGTCAACGACGAGGAGTACGGCCTGAAGCCGATGAACTGCCCGGGCCACGCGACGATCTTCGACCAGCAGAGCTGGTCGTACCGCGACCTCCCGCAGCGCTACTTCGAGAACGGGAAGGTGTACCGGAAGGAGCAGCGCGGCGAGCTGTCGGGCCTCTCGCGCGTCTGGTCGTTCACCATCGACGACGGTCACCTGTTCGTCCGCCCGGACCAGATCCGGCAGGAGATCGAGTCGGTGATCGAGATGATCTTCGAGGTCGTCGAGACGCTCGACCTGGAGGTCGAGGTCGCGCTCGCGACCCGCCCCGACAAGTCCGTCGGCGGCGACGAGATCTGGGAGTCCGCCGAGGAGCAGCTGCGCGACGTGCTGGAGTCGGGCGGCTACGACTACGACGTCGAGCCCGGCGACGGCGCCTTCTACGGGCCGAAGATCGACTTCGGCTTCGAGGACGCGTTGGGGCGCGTCTGGGACGGACCCACCGTCCAGCTCGACTTCAACATGCCCGACCGGTTCGACCTCACGTACACGGGCGAGGACAACGAGGACCACCAGCCAGTGATGATCCACCGGGCGCTGTACGGCAGCTACGAGCGCTTCTTCATGGTCCTCATCGAGCACTTCGACGGCAACTTCCCGCTGTGGCTCGCGCCGGAGCAGGTCCGGATCCTCCCCGTCTCAGACGAGACGCTCGGCTACGCCCACCGCGTGAAGAACGAGCTGGAGGACGCGGGCTTCCGCGTCGAGGTCGAGGACCGCGACATGACGGTCGGCCGCAAGATCCGTGCGGGCCACGACGACCGCCTCCCGTACATGGTGATCGTCGGCGACGACGAGCAGGAGGCGGGCACCGTCTCGGTCCGCGACCGCTTCGAGAACCAGCGCGGCGACGTCGACCTCGACGAGTTCGTCGACCACCTCGTCGAAGAGCGCGAGGAAAAGCGGACGGAGCCGGAGTTCGTCGACGGAGAGTGAGCCGACGCGGCCCGCGCGGACCGGGACTCGACGGCGAGATCAGACCGACTCGACGCCGGTGACCTCGAAGCGCGCGCCGCCCTCGTCGGACGCGACGACCCGAACGCCCCAGCCGTGGCCGTGGGCTATCTCGGCGACGATGTTCAGGCCGAACCCGGTGCCGTCGCTCGTCGTCGTATACCCGGTCTCGAACACTTGTTCCCGCTCGTCTTCGGGTATCCCGTCTCCGTCGTCGGCCACGTAGAACCCGTCGTCGTCCGCGAGCGCCCCGACCGTGACTGTCACGTCCTCGCCGCCGTGTTCCATCGCGTTTCTGAACAGGTTCTCCAACAGCTGTCGCAGCCGCGCCTCGTCGGCCATGACGTCGAGGTCGTCGGCAGCCGCGCGGAACGTCCCGCCCCGCTTGTCGGTCGTCTTCCAGGCGTCGGCGGCGAGCGCGACGAGGTCGACCGGTTCGGTCTCGTCGACGGCGCTCCCCTCGCGCGCCAGCGTGAGCAGGTCATCGATGAGCGTCTCCATGCGCGAGAGCGACCGCTCGACCGGCTCGATATGCTCGCTGTCGCACTCGTCGGCCAGCAGTCCCATCCGCCCCCGCGCGGCCGTCAGCGGGTTCCGGAGGTCGTGGCTCACGACGCTCGCGAACTCCTCGAGCCGGTCGCGCTCGCGTTCGAGCCGCTCGGCCGCGCGCTGCCGCTCCAGTTCATAGCTCACCCAGCGCGTCAGCAACTCGACGAACGTCCGCTGGGTGTCGGTGAAGGGCTCGCCGCGGGGGGTGGTCGCGGCGAAACAGAGCGTCCCGAACTGCTCGCCGTCGACCTCCACCTGTCCGCCGATGTACGCCTCGAGTCCGAACGTCTCGTACGCCGGGTCGTCGCTCCACCCGTCGTCGGAGGCGTCGACGACCGTCAGCAGCCGGTCGCGCTCGATGGTCCGCTTACAGTACGCCTCGTCGAGCGGGCAGGCCTCGCCGGCCTGTAGCAGCGGGTGCTCCGCGTGCGATATCTCGACGTGTTGGGTGCCGTCCTCGATCCGGGTGAGGAAGCCGTTCGGCACGTCGAGGTACTCGCAGCCGAGCGTCAGGATCGCCTCGACCTTCTCCTCGAAGGTGCGGTCCTGGTCCGAGGAGACCGCGTAGAGGCGCTGGATGGCCCGGAGGCTCTCCTGCTGGCGCCGTTCTAAGTCGCGCCGCTCGGTGATGTCCCGGAGGTACACCGAGAGCCCCTCGTCGGAGGGGAACACGCGCACGTCGAACCAGACGCCCAGCGGTTCGTAGTACGAGTCGAACGAGACGGACTCTTGGACGTCCATGGCGCGGTGGTACCGCTCGTAGAACTCCGTCCCGGTCGAACTCGGGATCGAGTCCCACAGGTGACACCCTACCACCGTCTCGCCCGGATCGACCGCGTCGTCACGCATCGCGGCCCGCAGGATCCGCCGTCCCTCCTCGTTGGCGTACGTGACCCTCCAGTCCGCGTCGAGGGCGAAGAACCCGTCTGCCATCCGGTCGATGACGGTCTGGAGGTCTTGGTCTGCGCTCGATTCGCCCGCGCGGTCGCTCATGGCGCCTCGTACGCGTCGCGGGGATTTAGGTACCGGTGGTCACCGCCCCCAGACCACCGGGCGTCTGCGCGGGCCGACGGAGTTCGATCGGCCGGGCGCCCGCTCGCGGTGTGGCGACTTCGATCGGCCGGGCGCTCGCTCGCGGCGCGGCGGCTTCGATCATCCAGGAACCCGCTCCCGGCGCGGCGATAGCGGCCGGCCGTTGTCGTCGGCCGTCACTGCGTCGGCGAGCCCGCGCGTTCCGTCGGGTTTTTGTCACCGCTGGCTGGACGCAAGCGTATGTCAGAGCGATACGTCGAACGCGGCGTCGACGAGAAAGCGCCCGACGTGGGGGAGCTGACGCCGCCGGACCGCACGCTGATGGGCCCCGGTCCGAGCGACGTCCACCCGCGCGTCCTCAAGGCGATGAGCACGCCGCTCGTCGGCCACCTCGACCCCTCGTTCGTGGAGATCATGGACGAGGTCCAGGAGCTGCTGCGCTACACGTTCCGGACGGACAACAAGTGGACGATTCCAGTGTCCGGGACCGGGTCTGCCTCGATGGAGGCCGCCATCGGCAACCTCGTCGAACCGGGCGACACGATGCTGATCCCGACGAACGGCTACTTCGGCGGACGGATGAAGTCGATGGCCGAGCGCGCGGGCGGCGAGGTCGTCGAGGTGGACGCGCCGTGGGGTGAACCCCTCGACCCCGTCGATGTCGAGCGCGCGTTCGACGAACACCAGCCGGACGTGTTCGGGTTCGTCCACGCGGAGACCTCGACGGGCGTCCTCCAGCCGGGCGTCCCGGAACTGACGGAGATCGCGCACGACCACGACGCGTTCGTGATCGCGGACTGCGTCACCTCGCTCGGCGGCGTCGAGATGCGCGTCGACGAGTGGGGCGTCGACGTCGCCTACTCCGGCCCGCAGAAGTGCCTCTCGTGTCCGCCCGGCGCGAGCCCGCTCACGCTCAACGACCGCGCGATGAATAAGGTACTCGACCGCGAGGAGCGGCCCCGGTCGTGGTACCTCGACCTCTCGCTGCTTGAGGGGTACTGGGGCGACGACCGCTCGTACCACCACACCGCGCCGATCACAAACGTGTACGCGCTCCGCGAGGCGCTCCGCCTCGTCGCCGAGGAGGGCATCGAGGAGCGGTGGGCGCGCCACCGCGAGGTGGCCGGCGACTTGAAAGCGGGCCTCCAAGAGCTGAGCCTGGAGATGAACGCGCCCGACGAGTACTGGCTCCCGAGCCTGAACGCGGTCCGGGTGCCCGACGGGGTCGACGACGCCGCCGTCATCGACCACCTCCTCGCGGCGTACGACCTGGAGATCGCCTCCGGCCTCGGCGACCTGGAGGGCGACATCTGGCGGATCGGCTGTATGGGTCACTCCGCCCGCCCGAAGAACGTCGAGTACGTCCTCGCCGCGCTGGAGGACGCGCTGGCCGAGCAGGGGTACTGACGGGTCTCGGCGGCGCGAGCGGGGTCGCCCCCGGCTATCGAGAGGTTTTTGCGTGTCCGTCTCTCTCCTCGCGAGGGGCATGAACGATCTACGAACCGGGCTGAGCTACGGGGACGTGCTGCTCGTCCCGCAGCGGTCGCCCGTCGACAGCCGGAGCGACGTGGACCTCTCGACGCGGTTCACGCCGAGCGTCGAACTGGAGACGCCGCTGGTCTCGGCGGCGATGGACACCGTCACGGAGGCCGAACTGGCGATCGATCTCTCGCGCGCCGGCGGGCTCGGCGTCCTCCACCGCTTCCTCACCGCCGACGAGCAGTCGGCGCAGGTCGAGCGGGTGGCCGCGGCGGGCGAACAGGTCGCCGCCGCGGTCGGGATCAACGAGGACCACCTCGCGCGGAGCGCGGCGCTGGTCGACGCGGGCGTGGACGCGATCGTCGTCGACGTCGCGCACGGCCACCTCGACCGGGCGATCGCGGCCGTCGAGGAGATCGCGACTGAGTTCCCGGAGACGGACCTCGTCGCCGGCAACGTCGCCACGCCGGCGGGCGTCGAGGACCTCGCGGCGGCCGGGGCCGACTGCGTGAAGGTCGGCATCGGGCCGGGCTCGCACTGTACCACGCGGAAGGTCGCCGGCGCCGGCGTCCCGCAGTTGACCGCGGTCGACGACTGCGCGACGGCGGCCGCGGACCTCGACGTCACGATCTGCGCCGACGGCGGGATCCGGACCTCCGGCGACGCCGCGAAGGCGCTGATGGCGGGCGCCGACACGGTGATGCTCGGGAGCCTCTTCGCGGGGACGGCGGAGGCGCCGGGCGCGGTCGTCGAGGTCGACGGGACGCGGTACAAGCGGTCGCGGGGGATGGCGACGACCGCCGCCGCCGAGGACCGCGACGACAAGGGTGCGAACGTGGGCGCCGACGAGGGCGTCGAGGCGCTGACGCCGTTCAAAGGCCCCGTCGCGACGGTCGCCGAGGAGTTCTGTCAGGGGATCCGCTCGGGGCTCTCGTACTGCGGCGGGCACACGATCGAACGCGCCCGGGAGCGCGCCGAGTTCGTCCGCGTCGCGCCCGGCGCGAAGGAGCGCGAGGGGTTCCACACCGACGACGACTGGGAGGGGATCAGCGCGGACACCGAGACGAAGCGAGTCGCCGACTCCGCGGGCGAGTCCGCGGCCGAGGGCGACGACTGAACGACTGGCCTCGGCGGTAGAGCCGACAGAGCCGCGCGCTCCGACGCGGCGTCCGAGCCGACGTGTCACTGGGTGCCGTTCTCACGGACCGCTTTTGTCGTCGAGCGGACAGCCCGACACATGGCCGACGCCTTCGGACGCGCGATCCGAGACCACCACCGCGGCGAGCGAACGGCGCCGCTCTACCAGGGAGACGGCGAGGCGACGCGCGAGCACCCGATCGATGAGTTCTACTTCTCCGAGTTCGACCCGGAAAGCGAGGCCGGATCGTGGCTGACGTCCCGGCTCGACGGCCCGCTCGTCGACCTCGGCGCTGGCGCGGGCCGACACGCGCTCCGGTTTCAGGAGCGGTTCGAGACGGTGGCCGTCGAATCCAGTCCGGCGCTCGTCGAGACGATGCGGGAGCGCGGCGTCGACGACGCCCGCGAGGGCGACATGTTCGCGCTCCGGGAGGCGTTCGGGCGTGACCGGTTCGCGTCGGCGCTCGCGATCGGGACGCAGGTCGGACTGGCGGGGTCGATGCGGGGGCTCTCGGCGTTCCTCGGCGACCTCGCGTTCGTGACGACGCCCGACGCGACGGCGGTCGTCGACTGCTACGACCCGGACCGTCCCGAGGCGGCGGACCTGCTCGGCTATCGCTCGGACCCGACGCCGGGGCTCGCGAGCCGCGTCATGTGGTTCGAGTACGACGACGAGCGGGACCCGACGCTCCTCTTCAGGCTGTTCTCGCCGGACCGACTCCGGGAGGCCGCGGTCGGGACCGGCTGGACGGTCGCGGCGGTCGACCGAGCGGGATCGGGCGACGGCCCGCACTACCGGGCCGCGCTCCGGAAGCGGTAGGCCGACGAGGGTGGGGGCGCTCGGTGCGACGGATCGAACGCGGACCTACCACGCCGTCAGCGCAGCGCGACCGTGGTCCCGCGCGAGGATCGCGAGGAACGTGACGACGCCGGTGACCGCGAACGCGCCGACGACGTAGAAGACGGACCCCATGCTCACCTCGACCATGAGCCAGCCGGCGATGAGTGGACCGGCCACCGATCCCGGCCGCCACACCAGCTCCCGGATCCCGAAGCTGGAGGCGACGCCCCCGTCGTCCGTCCCCTCGTCGGCGAACAGCGCCATGCTGGCGGGCTCGCGGAAGGAGTCCGCTACGCCGAGCAGCCCGGACAGCGCCACCAACGGGAGGTACGCCGCGGGGAGTTCTCCCAGTATCGGGACCGTGAGGCCGGCCCCGAGCGCGGCGCCGATCGCCGCCGAAAACGGGATCGTCATCGCGATCAGCCCGTAAGCACCACCGCCGGCGAAGACGAACAGCGACCGCCCGTACGCGTCGGAGAGCCGGCCGGTGAACAGCTGGCCGACCACGTTGGTCGCCTTCTCGGCGGTGACCGTCACCGCGACCGCGGTCGCCCCGACCGCGAGCCCGCCGGAAGCCAGCTCCGTGCCGGCGTAGATGGGGACCCACGTCCGCACCATCGTCACCGCGAAGGCGTACTGCGCGCGGAACGTCGAGTTGGTGAGGATCTTGCGGTTCACCGCCAGGTCCGAGAACGGGAACCCCTCGATCCGCGTCGGGTCGGCGTCGAGCATCCCCCACGTGACGAGCCACGCCGCGACCATCAGCGCCGTGATGAGCGTGAACACCGGGCCGAACCCGACGGCGTCGTAGATGGCGCCCGCGCCGAGCGACCCGAAGATGGAGGCCGCGAAGGAGGCGGCGTTCGCCTTCCCGATCTTGTCCGCCCGCGCCGGCGCCGAGGACGCCGAGCAGCACGAGCCGCTTGTCGAAGCGGTCGCCGGCCCACGCGAGCGAGACCACGGCGGCCGTCTGCGCGAGCGTGAAGCCGGTGGTGTACATCTTGATGATGAACCCGGCCGAGATGGTGACGCCCAGCACCGTCGTCGCCTGCGGGTCGAGTGTGTTGATGTACGTCGGCAACAGCGTGATGAGCGTGATGAAGCCGAACCCCTCCGCGAACCGCGTGAGGTAGAGCGCCCAGAACTGCGAGCGGTTCGCTCCGTTGCCTTCGTCCGCGTTGCTCACACCGTATCGGTGCCCACCGATTCAAAAGGAATTACGATTCGAAACGTTCGGGACGGCGAGCGAGCGGTTTCCGCCGTCGAATTTATCCCCGTCTCTGAGAGAGGCGCTCGCATGGGTGACACGGCCTGCGACCGCCGGTTCTGTCCGGCGTGTGACTTGGCGCTCTCCCGTGCGGACGAGACCTGCCCGGAGTGCGGGGCGCGGGTCGACGGCGGCACAGCGGCGTCGACCGACCGCTGAACGGCCGACCCGACCGACCGCCGAGCCCCGGCGCCGCCGGTTCACAGCGTGTCGGCGAACTTGTCGCGCCGGAAGAGATCGATCTCCTGCGCCGACGAGTCGGCCCGCGACGCGGCGAAGGCGATGGCCTCCGCCACCTCCTCGGGTTCGGTGGCGCTCCCCGGCTCGAACCGCTCCTCGAAGGGCTCGCCGTCCTCGCTGCCGAACTCCGTCCTGACCTCCGAGGGGTTGACCACGGAGACGGCCACCCCGTCGTCGCCGGCCTGCGCCGCGACGCTGTGCGCGAACCCGCGGAGCCACCACTTCGTCGCGGCGTACACGGGGTTGAACGACCGCGGGTACTCCCCGGCGAAACTGCCGACCGCGACGAGGGTCCCCTCGCTCTCCGTGAGGTGCGGGAGCGCCTCGCGCGTGAGGAAGAAGGCGCCGTCGACGTTCGTCTCCTGCATCGCGAAGTACTCCTCGTCGGTCATCGTCGCCACGTCGCTCCCGCGGCCGAGCCCCGCGTTGACGACGGCGACGTCGAGGCCGCCGAACTCGTCGACCGCGGCCTCGACCGCCGCTTGCGAGGTCGCCGAGTCGCGCACGTCGCCGTCCGCGACGACCGCGTCGATGCCGTACTCGGAGCGCACGTCGTCCGCGACCGATTCGAGCGCCTCGCGCCGCCGCGCCACGAGGACGACGTTCGCGCCGCGCTCGGCGAGCGCGTGCGCCGTCGCCTCGCCGATGCCAGAACTCGCTCCGGTGATCACCGCCGCCGCGCCGTCGAGACTCGACATGTGCGACCCGTCGGCGGCGCGGCATATAAATTGTCCACGCCGCGAAGGCGGTCGAAGCTGAGCATGAATCACTCGATCTTTTGACCGCCTCATTCCTTATCGCAACGCTACCTGTGTCGATGGCTATTGTTAATACTGAAATCAAAATTTTTTCAACACTCTATGTCCTCCCTGACGGTAGGGACCCAAGGTCCCTGATGAGAGCGAGGTTGCTCCCCCCTTACCCTTCCCCGCTCTCATGCGATCTGCCCTCCCCGCCGATCTGCCTGCCCGGCGGTCAAACGGGCAGATCGACGCGATCTGGGCCCCATCCCCCAGTATCGCGTTCAAAGCTGATCTTAGACGTTTCGGGTGACGGCTGAGAGCCGCGTGCGGCTGGTGTCGACAACGATGCCGGCGTTCACAGACTGTGATGTCTACAGGTAAAGAAGACCTACTACCGCAAGAGCGAGGGCTGAACGCGCTGGCTGCTGATCAGTCAGTATTGACCACAACCGGCCAGAGTGTGTCACTTCCCGAGGATTTCAACAGGGCCTCAATTTGATTCTGTGCCTGTACGCGAACTCCTTAATCAACTACACCGCTGTGACAGGGATCGAATAGTTAGCAGTTGCGCTGATAGGATAATCTACCAACCACCCACAGAACTACAATGGCTGAGATAAAGTCACTATCGTGACAAAATCTGATCTGCGAGATATTCACGGCGTGGGCGAGCTTGCGGCTCGCAAGTTGGTCGAAGATGGCGTGACTACGAGAGCAGAACTCAAGCAAGTGCTTCAAGAATTGGAGCCTCCCGCTCAACATATCTATTCGAGCTTTCAATTGGCTGTTCTCTCTGAATTGGAACTCCCCACAGTTGGAGAGCAGACTGTAACGAAGTACACACGACAGACGTACACCGACAACGAGATCGTGTATGTGTGGGAAAGAGACTCGGAAACGATTCTTCTTGAACTTCGGTCTGAAGGGGATTCGTTCCGTTCTAAGTGGCACGTGGAAGGTGGTCAAGTGTTCCGTTCCGAACTTCACGACCAGTGGAGTAGTGCCGTAGACGCACTAACCCGATCCGCCTATCGACCACCTGAATCTGCGTAGTTCAATTTTCTTCAGACACACTCTCGTCTGAGACCGCTGATCTCTGACGATTGCTCACTGAGCAGTGAGCTACCCTGATTGGTCGTCATAAACGTCGCCAGTTGGATCCCAGAGTAAGTCAACGAGACTACCAATACCTAAGAGAACAAAAAATATTGGGAGGTCTGTCGGAGTTCCAATCAAATACGCGATGCCCCCGACGACACCGAGTGGGATTGCGGTGAGTCGTTTAAAATGTGGTATCTTTGTGAGTATTCTATTTATCGAGTTGCTGAGCGCGTATACAGTCAACATTCCAAGAAGTAGAATTTGACTGTAACTCTGTCCACGTGTAATCGCCCGGATAGTAAGTACACCGACAGCAATGGCTAAAACAGCAAACAATAGCGCCCAGCTATCTACTGTGCTCAGTTTCTCTCTGGAGGGCATATGATATTTTCCAGTACACCACAAGTAAATAAGATTTGACCCCACGCTGAACGATTCTTCAGTCCCCTGTACTGACCCCGGTCAGTCAGGATATATCATTCCCTCAAGGTTTAACAGAACCGTCGATTTGGTTCTGTGATTGTACGCGAATCCGGTATTCGACTACCGGTACGACCCAATCGACGCGCTTAGACAACTCCGAGAGCGCGGTTCTATATGATGTTATGTCGTAGCAACCAGTTAGTCCTACGATACGACTCGGCGACTACGACGAAAGAGGCGGAAAACGAGTCTGGCCCAACCAGAATCCCGAGAACGACGAGGTCGGCGCGCTGATCGACGAGGTGAAGTCACCCGAACAGGAGATCGCCCATCCATTCGATTAGATTCGACGATTGAACGCCAATCGTTTTCCCCGACCCTATCATAAGTTACGTTGTATCGACCGCCGAGGACGTCGCACCGGCTGTGTACACAGATAGTAACACATGGTACTCGCTCAACTCCTTGAACAGTATGTCAGTCTCGGCATCTTCGTCCTCGCTGGGGGGCTCAGCCTCCTCAGTTTCCTCGCGTGGCGACGGGAACGTGATATCCAAATGCGAATCGTCACGCTCGGGTACGCGATGTTTGCCGTCTATGGGCTCATCGTGTTTCTCAAATACCTTTTGCTCCCCTATCTCCCGTACGCGCCGCTCGAATTGCTCGAACACGCAAGTGCACTCTTGATTCTCGGTGGTCTCTTGACCTTCTTCGTCGCTCTCACGCGAGGCTGAGCAATGTCGGACCCGGACCTCGAACTGGACTCTCGGCGGGCGATCTACCAGCGGATAGCCGAGACACCGGGTGTTCACTTTCGCGCGCTCCTCGACGGCCTCGAGTACGCGCAGGGAACCCTCCAGTACCAGCTCCGCTGGCTCGCTGACGAGGGCCTGATCGACGTCTCGGATGACGGCAAGTACACGCGGTACTATACGGCTGCCGAGTTCGACGAAGGCGACCGAGTAGTGATGAACGCGTTGCGGCGGGAGTACAGTCGCCGCATCCTCGCACACCTTCTCACTGATGGCCCGCTCTCGACAACCGAATTAAGCGACCACCTTGAGAAGGCCCAATCGACTGTCTCGTGGCATCTTTCGAAGCTTGCCGAGGCCGACCTCGTCACCAAAGAGCGCGACGGCCGGAGTGTCGTGTATCAGGTTAGCGATCCCGACCGGGTGAAATACCTCTACACGGTTCACCAACGCTCGTTCACCGACAAAGTGGTTGACCGTATTCTGGGCCTGTGGGACGGCTATTAGCTCGTCGTCGCGTTCGACGGCATCCCTTGAAGCACCAGCAGGCGCAACAGGAGCACGTACACGAGAAACGCGAGCGAGGGGGCTAGCAGGGGACGGACGAGCCCCGTCAGATCAGTCCCGATCGCTGCCGCGTGAATCGTCCCGAAGGCGAACCCGGCATACGCGAACGAGTGAACAACACGAGGCCCCCAAGGGCGCTGGAAGCGTTTCGCGTCAGTAAAGCCAAGCACTGCGACGACGAGCATGAGCAGCGCCCCTGCCCCGACGGCGACGCCGCCGAGGAAGTACGGCATCGAGTATGCTGGTGCAGGAACCTGACCGGTGACGACGAACCACGCGTCGAGGATGCCGAGCCCCGCGTGTAACAGCGTGACGATCATCGCGAACACGGATAGTTCGATGTGTATGCGTTGGGCGGCCTCGTGGAGTACGCCGAATGACTCCGTGTTGTAGAAGACACCTGTGAGTACGGCCAGGTACAGCAACGGGTATGTGACGAGTGCAGCACCGCGGTCTAGGAGCCAGACGAGTTGTGACATTACGATGCTCCCGTCGTCTCGATGACATCCGGGCAGCCGTCCGAGTCTTGAAACCCGTTCACTGATTCCGGGCGAGTCGGACACTTGTCGGCGGAGTCGTTGATGCCATCCCCGTCGTAATCTGCCGGTGCCTGTCTCTCCGAAACGCTCTGCTCCACGAGGTCGCTCTGTGCTTTCTCAGTCGTCTGGGCGGCACGCACGTCGCCGATCTGCCAGAGGGCCGGAACGGCCACGACCAGAACGACGATGGCGACGACGGTGATTCGCTGTTTATGAGTCCAAGACATGTGTATCGAACCTCGCTGTCGTGTGGAAGACGCCGTCGTGAATGATCAGCGCCTCCAGTCCGTCCCACTCGGCTGCTAATTCACGTGCCTCGTCGAGGGGGAGTGCGGCCAGCGTCGTCGCCAAGGCATCGGCCTCCATACAGTCGCGACGCGCGACGACGGTAACGGACTCGTGACGAGAGCCGAGCGACGCGGTGGTCGAGTCGTAGATGTGGTCCGTGCCGTTTCGCGAGCGTCGGTAGCCACCGGATGTCGCGACGGACCACTGCGTGTCCAGAATCTTCAGCGGCGTGTCGTCGCCGTACGGGCTCTCGATGGCCACTGGGCCGGTCGGCGGGGACATATCTCCACCACCACTGACGAACCCCCGCCGGCCGAGACCCCCGAGCGCCTCGCTGGCCCGGTCAACGATGTATCCTTTTGCGAGACCGTTGAGGTCGAGTTCGACATCGGTACTGATCTGAGACCCGCTGACACGGACAGATCCGGTATCGAATTCTGTGGGTAGTGTTTCGTTGTCACCACGCAGGAACGTTTTGAGTTCCTGCTCGGCACGACCCTGATGGATATCGAACACGCTCTCGGTTTGATCCTTGTATTCGAGTCCACGGCGGACGATACGGGCGACGTGTTCGTTCACGACCTCAAATTCCCGGTTGAGCCGGCTGACGGCACTCGCCTCGTCGAAGGCGTCCAGCTGTGCTTCGAGTGACTCGGCCGTGTCTCGTGCCGCAGTCACCGCAGTGTCGGCCCGGATGCCTGTCGCGTGGACCCGAAACGTCGTATCACAACAATTGAACTCGCGGTTGATGTCCCCGAACCGCTCGGTGAGCGATGCGAGTGATCCTATCATCTCGGTCACTCGTCCTCTTCGTCGTCCTCGTGTTCCTCATCTTCGTACTCGTCCTCTTCGTCGTCCTCGTGTTCCTCATCTTCGTACTCGTCCTCTTCGTCGTCCTCGTGTTCCTCATCTTCGTACTCGTCCTCTTCGTATTCCTCATCTTCGTACCCAGACTGCGTCTGGACTGCTGGGGTAAAGTCCTCATTTGGCGTCGGCACGCCAGAGGCAGCCTGTTGTGAGGCGTCTGACGCGGTCGTACCAGGTGAGTTAGGTTGCTCGCCAACCTGCGCGAGGCCGCCACCGGGCAGCGCTAGAGCCCCGGCGACCCCAGCTGTGAGGAGCGCACCTACGAGCGTGAAGGCGACGAGCTTGTTGTTCGGAACGGGCACGCGCATGATTAGTTGCCCCTTGTTTTAGAACCGCTATCTTCGACGTGTCGGCCGGTGCGTTCTGCCATTACAATTAGAGGGTTGAGACAGCCTTAGTAAGCCGTTCGCGTCCAACCCTCGAATCCTCGTACAGTTATCGAATCGATTCAGAGCGAAAAGTGTGTGCTGAGACGTATGTGACTCCGTCATCGCGTAGCTGGCGCGAATCGTGTGCTCTGTCTGCCCCTGCGTACGAAACGATTCGACGGTTGTACGACGATTCGATAGATGGACGCGAATCCCTTTTTATGACCATAATAAAGTCAGGAGCGCAATGAAGCATAACAATATAGCAAGTATCGTGCTTGCTGCTCTGCTCATATGTGGTGCAGGCATAGCAGCGACTGGCACCGTCGCTGGCGCGCCCGCGAACCAAACAGAGGATGTTTCGCAGGAAGCGAACAGTCCAGATGCTGAAGAAACGAACAGTACTGACACAGGAACTAGCAGGGTAGAGTCACTCAGCGGATTGCCGCTGTTTGACTCGCTCATGGCATTCTTTTCGGATGATAGTACATCAGATAGCTCGACTGCCGATACCCCAAGTGATAGCGTAGACACCGACGACCTCAACGAGACTGACACCGACGACCTCAACGAGACTGACACCGACGACCTCAACGAGACTGACACCGACGACCTCAA
>NZ_AOJK01000039.1 GCF_000336875.1 Halorubrum californiense DSM 19288
TGTGTCATAGGCAACCGAATCTTCCCGCTTCAACTCCTTTGATTTAGTGGCCTACCTCGCTGCCGTATGGCGATTCAACACAGCCATTTGAAGACAGCCACGTGTATGTCCGAGCCGCGAGTGACTCCTCTTCTGGGGGGGCGTGGCATGAGGCGCGCCAGTAGGAGACTATCGCCCGGAACTATCGCCCGTCATACACGGATGATGTCACACCCTTAGTAAATCTCTTTTCAGCTGTTTCACAGACAGAAATGAATTGTATGTTCATTGGTAGCGATATTTGTGGTTCCATCAATACGCAGAGTAATACCTATTTCCGGCGGGCTAAGACGACTGCATATAGTATCAGGCTCATTCCGGTTACCTCAGCAGCCATGCTCAATGGTGCGACAAAAGAAGCACTGAACAGAATACTACTAACAAGCGTCGTCGCCGTACTCACGAGGGTCATCATAGCAATACCAATACCAAGAAAAAGCATTGGCTGACTAGTGTTACGTCGGTAGCCATACGCAGCGAGGGTTACAATCACGAGACCCAGAAGTAGTTGTAGCACTGTGAGGAGTTCTGTGATTTGAATTAGAGTTAGACTGATCATTTAGAGTCCCTCCCAGAGATTAGTAAATGCGTCCGCGTACTGCTGCGTCCGCGTGGTAGTCTGTAGGTTCAGTTCAAATTCCCCGTCATTCAGACTGACAACCAACTCGTCAAGTTGGGCTTCGTACTGCTTTTTATGATTACCATCAGGATCAGGAACCTGGACGGCTCTGACAAGGCCACACTCTTCGAGTTTGTTTAATCGACGGTACACTGTCGATTCGGACATTTCACATTGATTACTGAGCTCGGATGCTGTCATAGGTTCGTGGCTTGTAGCCGATAACAATGAGCGTGCGTACTCATCATCAAGCAGAGCGAACACCTCATTTGGAGGGCAATCTTCAGCCACAACTCCTGCTATTCATGAGAGTATATTAAACCGATATGCGAGTTCGCTGACTCAGCGACTGTCCTACTCATTTAATATAAACAAATCAAACAGGATCCTAAGTATATATTAATTTGTTACCGTATCCATGCGTAAAGAACTGCGCTCCCGAAGTGTAGCCCGACCGCTAACAAGAACGCCGCGATGCTCGCACCCCGATTTCCAACGTACGTCAGTCCAAATTCGTAGACGGAGAGGAACACAGCAACCGTGGCTACGCCAAATATGAGCGTCCACATAATCGCGTATCTCAGCTGGTAGTCGACGGGCCAGTAGTCGTTGTATGTGAACGCCATGTCCATTAGACTCAGTGCCAAGGGGAATCCTGCGCTGAAGTCTGCTGATACAGAGAGAGGATTACTATCGATCGACACCAGTACGAATGCGACCACTGCGAGACCAATCGTCGTGATCGTCACTAACTGATTGTCTGTCAAGTCCGAATATAATTGATTGCGGAGAGACGTTAATTCGGCCATCGTGTTGTCCAGCGCGACATTCTGTGAAAAAGTGGGTGGAACTGTTTCACGGGCAGAAAGCCCGTACCGTATCAACGACGAAAGTCTCTCAAGGCTCATAGTGAGCAACCGATCCAAACGCTACCGGGCAACACAAGCAACAGCCATTGCTGGCTACGACTGAAGCATACTATCTCGCTCCCACCTTCGAGTTTCACACTCAGAGACAAGAGGGGGGGGTTTAGGATTTCTCACGACAGAGATTGGTACGCCCTTCACAATGAGTTCGAAGTTCACCCCTATGACGAGACGTCAAGCCCTCGCAGTTGGTGGTAGTGCCGTTCTTGCGTCGACGGCCGGTTGTACGACAGTACTAAACGCAATTGGTGACCGAGTGCTGGAGCAGGTGAATATCCTCAACCAACTCAGTCAGGAAGTCAGCGGGTCTATCAACATAACCGATCCCGCTGGAGAGACGGTTCTTGACGCTGAATTTGATGTGCCCTCGACAGAATCCGACGGGAACAGTAATATCGTTGCGTACGGAGATGTCTGGACCAGTACTGGGAGCTATCAGGTAGAAATGGAACTCACCGACACCCAAGTCGGTGGTGTCTCACAGATCAGCCAGCAGGTACAAATTGGCAATACTGTGCTCTGTTGAATCCGATGACGGCACGGGGTTCGCGATCTCTGAAGTCACGATAATCTCACTTTTTGTCGTCAAGGAGGTGGATCGATC
>NZ_AOJK01000040.1 GCF_000336875.1 Halorubrum californiense DSM 19288
CGACGACGAAAGTGCTGTCACCGTCATCTGGGCAAGTCCACTCCCGAGTGATATGGAGAAGTCACTGGAAGAGGTTCGACCTGATTTGGTCTCGACCGGATTTACTGGAAGTACGCTCGTTGATGGCCGGATAGACGACGAAGTTGACAAAAAGGAAGATCGAACAATCAATCCCGGAGAGAGTCTTCACATCGGCGCGGTCGTTGACACGCGCGAACGTACTATTGAAGAAGAGCCGATACCCGATCAATTGGATGGAACAGTTAGCATATTCGCAGACACAGAGAGTCCAAATGGCTGAGATTCTACTCTCATTAATTTACTCACAAACATATTCTATCGGAGAGTTCAGGGCTTGGCAGGAATGATCCAACTCTTGCGCTACATACAGTCTTTGTATCTCGCACAGCGTTCTTGACAAGTATGTATGTGATTGAGTGTGCCTATCGGTAAGTGAGTCACCTGTACTGANGCTACATACAGTCTTTGTATCTCGCACAGCGTTCTTGACAAGTATGTATGTGATTGAGTGTGCCTATCGGTAAGTGAGTCACCTGTACTGACCACATCCGATGAGAATGTACCACTTTCTAAGGATTTCAACAGAGCCGGCGGATTTTTGAGGTAAAAAACGAGTGATAAGTAGGTATCGCTCGCTGTCAGTCGCGCTTTCGTCTCACGCCAAGAACGAACAGGAGCAACGCAAGCAGTGACGCAACGTAGCCGAAGCCGGGCGTTGAGTTGTTGGTCCCGTCTGAACCGCCACCAATGGTCAACGTGGCGGTCTGACTGTCGTTCTCGGTGAAGACGCCGTGTTCGTACTCGTCCGTTTCGAGATTCAGCGTCTCAATATCGGCAAACTCAACGGTTGTGGTCTCGCCGGGCGCGAGGAGAACGCTCTGGTTGGCCATGACGGCTCCACCAATGCGGTACTCGACAGATTGTGTGCCCTCAGTGTCACCGACGTTCTCGATCGTTGCGGTGACTGTGAGCGCGTCGCCGGCCGAAATCGTGACGTCCTGCGGGTCTAACTCGGAGACGACGAACGACGGCGCGCCGGTGTCGCTGTCACCACCAGAGCCGTCGCCGCCGTCAGCTCCGCCGCCATCGGAGCCGTCACCACCGTCTGACCCGCCACCGTCTGACCCGCCGCCATCAGACCCGCCGCCATCAGACCCGCCACCGTCTGACCCGCCACCGGAACCACTGCCGCCAGCCCCGTCACCGCCGTCGGTCCCACCGTCCCCATCGCCCGGAGGCCCGTCGAACGTCTCGTCGGAGAATGTCAAGTTTAGTTCGATGACCCCGCTCTGACCGCTCAGTTCGTACGGACTGCCAACTGCTTCAGGACCGTCCGGGCTCGCTATCCGAAAGTGAATCTCATCACCGGCAGCGGAGTTCACGGTGAGTTTGTCATCGAAGGCGCCAGGTCCNGCTTCAGGACCGTCCGGGCTCGCTATCCGAAAGTGAATCTCATCACCGGCAGCGGAGTTCACGGTGAGTTTGTCATCGAAGGCGCCAGGTCCACCGTACTGCCCCGCTTCACTGATCGTCATCCTGTCTTCGACGCTCCCGTTGACGACTGCGTACACTTCTGTACCTGCCGGTGCGGGAGTGTCTGCGTTGTCTGTGATCTGGCCGTAGAAATTGACGGGCTCTCCGGGCGCGCTCTCCTGTGCGCTGACGACACCAGCACCAACACTACCAGAACAGAGCACCAGCGTTGTGATCAGTAGTACACCAAGTGTTTTCGACGCGTCATGAATGCGTGTAGAAGCCATGACAAGTTCTCGGTGATATGTTGCGTATCGCTGTCATATGAGTATTTTGTTGCTTGATCTATTGTGAACTAAACATGCGTTGGCTCTCCTATAGAGCGGCATGGAACACTCTACAGTTGTCTGTAGACTCGCCCGCAGACGCGAGTGAGCAGCCAGAGACTGTCTGGGGAGCCGGCCCGTCGTAGTTCCTCAGAGAACCTGAGACGCTTTGTTTCAGCGAGGGAGATTATCGAGATCAGAGCTCTTCGGTTGAATGACGCTGAGGTCTTGGGGGACAGCAAGAGCCTATATTTGTCTCGCGGTGAGAAGTACTGACATCCCCTGATGAAAGCGTATCCGTCACCGCCGCAGCTCGACGACGCCCCTGAAGCGTTGCTGTCGCGCGGACACCTCTGGCTCCGTGAGCACGTTGTCGGGCCGCAGGTGCGATTTACGATGGAGCCGTCTGGGCTGTTGATCTTTGGAGACCGAGAGCAGGTCTTCGACGATGTCCCTCCGGAATACCGGCATACCCTTCGACACATTCGAGCGGAGTTCGACCGCGACGCGTTTCACAGCGCTGTCGAGGACCCGTCAACGTACGTCTTCTTCGGCGTGGCACCGTGTCACGTCGGTGTTGCGTACGACTGGGAGCGACTGCCGCCGTTTCTTGGCCATGCCATCTGGAACGAAGCCAACGAGCGATTCATCCCTAGTGACAGGGCCGACAAAGTGTTTGAGCGCCTCAATCTCACGCCAGTGAACACGTTTCAAAAAGAGGTGAACGTCCGTGATTTCTCTCCCGAGCAGTTTGAGATGCCTGATTCGGCGTGGTATGACGGCCCGGCCGCAGGGGTTCGGATTGAGAACCGCAGTGGTGGGAGCGCACTCTTGACCGAGTTCACTGTTGGTGAACAACCGACTGAGCAACTCGCTCACGATGAGCCGTCAGCGGTTGCCAGCGAACTCGTGACCGACACACGGGTCAACCGAGCTGTCGAAGCTGTTGAAGCGGCAGGAAACACAGTCACGACTGCCGACGTTCAAGTTCGTATCTTCGAGATGATCGTCAGAGAGGAGTACGTCCGTCTTGACCAGAGTGGCATCGACGTAGAGACGCTGCGGTCCGCAGTCGGGTCGGTTGTCGCTCAGAGACTCCGTGACGACGTGGTGAACTCAGAGGATAGGTTTTGAAATCTGTGAGTACCGGTGACAGCAGTGGGTTTAATCGACGAAACCATATGACAGTCACTAAGACATGTAGATTATGCTGTGTTGAATAGCGATCTGATCGGCTAATATCGCGGAGTAGAAGGACGAAGCCGAGGAAATCGATTCTGTCCATGGAAGTCGATATCCTCGACTTCGTTGAGCAGTGTNGCCCGCTGGAAACACGTTGTGCTACACTGTTTTCGGCTCGAAGACGGCCACAGCTACCGTGAAACGCCGAATCGGCTGAAGTACATGGCCGAGGTTCGCAACGTCCTCGGGTTAAATCGAGACGATCTCCCAGACTACAGCACGATCTACAAATCGTTCGATCGGCTGGAAATGTGGGTGTGGCGGGCGCTGCTGCGCGTTTCCGCGCAGCAGCACCCGCAGTCTGGCCACGCCGCTCTCGACAGCACGTTCTTCGATCGGCGACGTGCGTCGTCGTACTTTCGCCAGCGGGCAGGCCGGACGATACAGACGCTGAAAGTGACGACATTAACTGATATGGAATCGCTTGCTGTTCTTGATATTCATATCGCAGCTTGGTGGAAGCATGACACGAAGACCGGACCGCAGGTCGTCCGCCGAAACGCGGACGACCTGCAGTCCGTCGCCGCCGACAACGGCTTCCAAGACTGGCATACCGAGTACGAAATCGCCGCACATGGCGTTGAGTACCTTGTTCATTACCGCGGGTCGTCAGCCAAAGCAGCCGCGAACAACGCGCTCAACCGAGCAAACGACTACTCTCAGCGCTGGATGGCGGAAACATCGTATTCGACAACGAAGCGCTCGCTCGGCGACGCCGTGCGAGCGCTGGGCTGGTATCGGCAGTTCCGGGAAATCGTCTTGATGTTCGCCATCACCAACATAGAACCACTGTGTGAACCGCTGTAACCGTGACTCAGCATCTATTCAACACAGCAGTTCCTTCAACTCTTGAGAGAAAGCTCTATCTTACGCTTAGTTCGACCGTAGCCATCACGCAGTATCCCGCCGTCCATGAATTAGGGTTAGCCGATCATGCTTGCCGTTGTGGCGAGTGTGAGTATGGGTCTGTCTGAGGTGGAGCTAAACTGACCAGCAATGTGCGATATATATTCACTCTATCGCAACTGCTAACGAGGCCTCATAATCTAAATTACAACTGAGTGGTTTCTACAATATTCCCACACCACTTCTACTTACTGAGAGTCTACATTCTTCTGATAGAGGTGATTTACGTGCTGACTCCGGAGGAACCCGTCTCGTTGTAAGTCTAATAGGTAATCCTCAGCCTCTTGAGGATCCTCTGGTATGCTATCTTCAATCTCGTTGAGATAATCTGATAGTTCGTATAATTCACCCACGCCCCAGTCAAGCGTTGAATCCACCTCGAGATACATATTATAACTGTCAAATGTGTGTCGGCGGACTGCTTTATTTATCCCGTTCTCGATAACCCATTGGACTAATGATTCGGCATCAGTTGTTCCATTTATAATTTGGGAATAGGTGAATGCGACAGAAATGATAGGATTTCATTATTGTGTGCCATGACGCGCTTTCGCACCATCACAGCTCTCAACAAAGTTGATGATGTGTTTCAGTTGTTGAATCGCAGCAATAATTCTTAGTGTTATAAGAACCGATCGCCGACGATGCGTGGGTCCCTCGTTAGCCGACTGGTACTAGCCCTCTTCGTTTTGAGTAGCACAGCCGCGGTCGTGGCAACCGCCACTGGCCCGGCTATCCAACTATCGTCAGTAACAGTAACACCAGACGATCCAACTACCGACGAACAAGTCACAATCGAAGCTACCATCTCAAATCTCGAAAATAGTGACTCTATTGTCGAGGTCACGGATCTCTATGTCCGATCGATAGGGACTACACAAGAGTTTGACCGCATCGAGAACATTGGATCAATCTCTCCTGGTGGGTCCCTATCTGTCCCAATCTCAGCAACGTTTGAGACACCTGGTCAAAAACAGCTGGCAGTCAACCTTGTTGTACGGGATACCAGTGGCGAGTATCACTCGTACACCTACCCAGTTTATATTGAGGTGTCTGAACCGAAGGTGAAAGCTGATCTGTCAGCGACAGTTTCACAAAACGATTCTGAGACGGTCGAGGTTTCGCTGACAAACTTTGGCAACACTAACCTCACCGATGTCGAGGTTACTGCCACAGCTAATGATAACGTCCTTGACCGCAACTTTGTCCGTGACGTGTCGCCTGAGTCCAACCGAGTTACCGCCTTCGACACGAGCGGCGTTGTATCAGATACGGTCGAGTTTACCGCGACGTATGACGCTGCTGGCGGCAATTACTCTACCTCGCTTGTCACCAACATCAACGAAGAGACTCAAGTTCCCGGTGAAATTCGACTCACCGCGGTTGAGGTCTCACGTGTCGGTTCCGGGGTAATGATCGAAGGTGACGCTGCGAATCTCGGCGGCACCGATGCTGATTCTGTACTCGTCCAGATCGACGATACTGCTGATGTCCAACCCGTGTCCCCGTCGGGTGAGTACTTCGTTGGTGGCGTTGAGGCCAGCGAGTTCGCCACATTTGAACTCACCGCAGAGACCGAGTCAAACGCTTCGTCGATTCCCGTCGCCATCACGTATATCGTTGATAACGAGCGTGTGACGACGACACAGAGGGTTGACTTGACGGCTGCCGCCATGTCTGCGGGCAGCAGCTCGGCGCCTGGTGACAGCGTTGCTTCCGGTGCCGACGCGTCCGGCCCCCGTTCCGGATCCGCTGGCTCCGGAGGACTTCCACTCCGGCTTATTGCTGGCGGTATCGCAGTTATCACCATTCTCCTCGCCGGTGTAGCCTACAGGTGGCGCAGCCGATGAGTGTCATTGTACTTGAGGATGCGATAAAGCGGTACCACACCGGCGGAGAAATCATTGAGGCGCTGGATAGTGTCAACTTCCGTGCTGACCGCGGCGAGATGGTTACAATCATCGGTCCCTCTGGCTCGGGCAAGAGTACGTTGCTGAATATGATTGGGTTGCTCGATACGCCGACAGCTGGACGTGTCCGGCTTAATGGGCGTGATGTCACAGACTTTTCTACGGATGAACTGACCGAAGAACGCCGATCTGACATCGGATTCGTCTTCCAAGATTATCACCTGCTTCCGATGCTCACAGCAACCGAAAACGTGGAACTGCCAACAATGTGGGACACCGAGGTTGATAGACGTGACCGGGCTGTTGAATTGCTCAACCGAGTTGGACTTAGTGACCGACTGACACACAAGCCTCCTCAACTGTCCGGTGGCCAACGCCAACGGGTCGCCATTGCGCGTGCACTAGTCAACGAACCGGACGTTCTTCTTGCGGACGAGCCGACTGGTAACCTCGATCAAGACACCGGTGCGACAATCTTAGATGAATTAACGAGGCTCAAAGAAAGCGAGAACATCGCTATTGTAGCAGTCACTCACGACGAGCAGTTAGTCGAGTACTCTGACCGGGTTGTTGAGTTGGTTGACGGGACTATCAATACATGAGCAGACGACATCCTCTACGACGATTTCCCAGCGCATTGATGGCATGGCGGAATCTTGGCCGTAATCGGGTTCGGACCGCTCTCGCGACACTCGGCATTCTGATTGGAGTCGTTGCGATCGCATCGTTAGGAATGGCTACGGCCGCAATCCAACAACAAGCTACCGCAAATCTTGAGGGGTTATCGAACGAGGTGACAGTCTCTGCAGGGCCGGACAACCCCAATGACGGAATCTCTGCCGACCAAGTAGACGATATTGAGCGGCTCGCAGGTGATGCGACGGTGGTACCCGAGCGGAGCAATGTGACAACACTCTCCGCTCGGAATGGAGCTGAAACACGCGTTAGCGTAACCGCATTAACGAAGGCAGATGCGATGTATAATGTCTCCCGAGGGAGCATCTCAAACCGCCTCCGGTCAGGGGCGTTACTCTCCCAGGCGGATGCCAGACGGCTTGGGATCGAGATTGGTGATCCGGTTACCTACGACGGGAAAATTTATCGCGTCCAAGGAATCCTCTCGTCATCCCAAGGTATCGGCGGTCAGCAGCGAGTACTCGTGCTACCGCTCTCGGCAATGGATAATCAGAATTATTATGATTCGGTAACTGTTTTGGCGGAACCTGGACAATCAGTGGAGGCTCTTACAGCCAACATCGAATCGTCATTCAATACTGCTGACGAGGATATCGTTCGTGTTCGCAACTTTGCGTTTGTACAGCAGAACGTTGGATCATTTCTGAGTACGCTCCGACTCGGGCTCCTTGGCATTGGGTCAATTTCGTTGGTGGTTGCGAGCGTCGCGATTCTCAATGTAATGCTGATGAGTACCGTCGAACGGCGGGGAGAAATTGGTGTTCTCAGAGCTGTCGGCATAACCCGTGGCGAAGTCCTTCGAATGATCCTCACTGAAGCGGTGTTCCTCGGGGTAATTGGCGGCGTGTTGGGAGTCGTCGTTTCCGCCGGTGTCGGAGTGATACTATTTGAATTCTTGCTGGGGAGCCCACTAAGCGCCTTCCGCTGGCAAAGTGTACAGTACCTCCTGTATGGGATGGTGTTTGCGGTTGCTGCAAGTTCGATTAGTGGGTTGTATCCAGCATGGAAAGCAGCAAATGAACGACCCGTTGAGGCACTTCGAGATTGATCTCACGTATTGAATCCCAACCTAATCGAGACTTCCATGGTCCGCTGAAAGTGGTCTAAACGACATCCGGAACCGTTCGGAACACTCGGAGGTCGTATTATATCACTACGCCGTGACCGACCAGAACGTGATACGCGACGGAACGGTGTTCGACGACGATCACCTCCCCTCCACCATTGTCGGCCGGAATCGACNGCGCTCGCACCGATTCAGGACGGCTTTCGCGCCGAGAACTGCTTCCTGTTCGGTCCCTCCGGCGTCGGGAAGACGACGGTCGCGAAGGCGGCCGTGCGCGAGCCCCGACGGGAAGTCCTCGAAGTCCCGTACGCCTACGTGAACTGCTGGCAGGACTACACGCGGAACGCAGTCCTCGAACAGATCTCCCGCGACCTCGTCGGCGCCGCGCTCCCGCGGNTACGTGAACTGCTGGCAGGACTACACGCGGAACGCAGTCCTCGAACAGATCTCCCGCGACCTCGTCGGCGCCGCGCTCCCGCGGTCCGCTTCGACGGGGCGACTCATCGATCGCATCACGACCGACCTCAACGGTCCCGGCGTGGTCATCCTCGACGAGGTCGACCAGCTGCGAGAGAACAAGGTCCTCTACGAACTCCACGAGATCCGCGGGCTCTCATGGATCGGCATCGCGAACCGAGAGGTCGACCTCCTCGCGGACCTCGACGAGCGAGTCACCTCACGGATCAGCGTCGCCTACCACGTGAACTTCGACTCCTACGGGGAAGACACAATCACGGAGATCCTCTCTCGACGGGCTCGCGAGGGGCTCGGTCCCGGCGCCGTCGATGAGGACGTGCTTCGACGCATCGCGCGCCTCTCCGAAGGAGACGCGCGGCAGGCGACCGCCGGGCTGCGGGTCGCGGCCCGAATGGCTTCTCGCGAGGGATTGTCCGCGATCCCGGGGCGACTCGTCGAGGACGCGGTCGCCGACGCGGAGCGNCTGCGGGTCGCGGCCCGAATGGCTTCTCGCGAGGGATTGTCCGCGATCCCGGGGCGACTCGTCGAGGACGCGGTCGCCGACGCGGAGCGTGAGGTGCGGCAGAAGACGATCTCGAAGCTGAACACGCACCGGCGGGCGCTGTACGAGGTCCTCGCCGAGGAAGACGGGCTCATACAGAAGGAGCTGTACGCGCGCTATCAGGAGACGCACGACGACCCCGTGACGCTGCGATACCTCCGGGAGAACCACCTACCGAAGCTGGAACACTACAACCTCGTCGACGTCGAGCAGGACCNCCTCCGGGAGAACCACCTACCGAAGCTGGAACACTACAACCTCGTCGACGTCGAGCAGGACCGCGGATCGAAGCGGTACCACCTCGTCGGCGTCGGTCACACTGCGCCGACGCCACAGTCCTGAATAGGCGCGTTCGTCGCCGCCTCCAACAGTAGTGTGTAAGCACACTAGGTTTATTGATGGTGATCTCGTACTTCCGAGCATGAGTAGCGAGAGCGTTGATTCCGAAAGCAAGGTCTCGGGAAACCAGGCGAATATTCCCGCGCACATCCGTCGAGAGATGGAGATCGACGACGGTGACAAGCTCCGCTGGCAGATCGAGGACGACGGGACGCTCCGCGTGCGGGTCGTCCAACAGCGCAGCGGGACGTTCAGCGACTTCGACGGGTACGACGGCGACCGGGAGACCGACGTCGAGAGCGAACACGACGCGTGGGGCGTCGACCCCGAGTAGATGCCCCGGGCACTCGTCGACACGAGCGTTCTCTTCGCGGCGGCGTACCGTCGAGACAGCGCGCACGAGGACGCACTCCCGATCCTCAGGGGGATCGATACCGCGAACCTCCCGGAAGCGGTGATTCTAGACTACGTACTCGCGGAGACGCTCAACGGCCTGACGACGCACGCGGGCCACGACGCCGCCGTCGACTTCCTCGGCCGAGTAGAGGAGAACACGCGGCTCCACGTCGAGTCGCTGACGGCGGACGCGTTCGCGACGGCGAAGGGCCTCTTCCGACAGCACGAGCGGTTCTCGTTCGTCGACGCCTGTATCGTCGCGTACATGCAGGTCGAGGGGCTCGGGTACCTCTACGCGTTCGACGACGATTTCGACGCCGCCGAGGACGTGTACCGCCTCGACGTCGCGACCGATCCGTACCAACCGGACTGAGCGAGACGCGGCCCGCGTTCGGGGAGATAGTCACGAGGAGCCGGCGAGTTCCGGTCCGGACGGGGTGGACCGTTCGGAACACCGTCCGGAACGGAGCGGTCCTCGCTGCGTCCCGCGATCGTAGCGCGTCAGGAACCATCCGGAACCCCCCGGGTCAGGCTAAACCACAGCCGACGACCAGCACAGGGTATGGCGTCGAAACAGCCGGCCCACGACGGTAGCGCACAGACGAAAGAATTCAATGTCGACCTCGTCGCCGAAAGCATCCGCGGCTACCGCAGTCCCCGTCACGCGCTCGCGGCGGTCAGCGTCGACGCGCCAGTCCGCCGCGCTCGACTTCTACGAGGACCGGGAGTACGAACGGACGGCGACGTCGACGGCGGGTGCGTACGAGCTGGTCCACTTCGAGAAGGATCTCTGAGCGCCGGTCGCCCGTAGCCAGCCATTTGTGAGCCGACCGAGAGGGTGGCGTATGGACCGATTGGTCTGCTACGACTGCGGCGAGACGGCCGCCGGCGGCGCGGCCCGCTGCGCGTGCGGCGAGCCGCTCTGGTTCGACACCGACGGCGGCGCGTTCTCGTGGCCCGACGCGAGCGGCGGCGACAACGACGACGCCGACGACGGCGTCCGGCTGGGACGAGACTCCCTCTGGCGCTACGAGTCTGTGCTCCCAGCGTCGGTGCCGACCGGATTCGCCGCCGCCGCCGGCGGTACGCCGCTGTTTCGTGCGCCGTCGATCGAACCGCCGGATGGCCCGGGGATCCATCTCAAGGTCGAGGGGACCAACCCGACGGGGAGTTTCAAAGACCGGGGAACGGCCGTCGGGATTGGTCGCCTCGACGGGCCGGTCGGGACCGTCTCGCACGGCAACATGGCGCTGAGCGTCGCCGCGCACGCCGCCGCGGCGGGCCGGGAAGCGGTCATCCTCGTGGCGGAGGACACCCCGGACTCGCGGCTCGCGATGATCGCCCAACACGACCCCCACCTGTTCCGGGTCCGCGGCGAGTACGGGAAGCTCTACGAGGACGCGCTCGAACGCGACCTCGGCGTCGCGTTCCTCAACTCCGACGCCCCGCTTCGGGTCGCCGGACAGAAGACGGTCGCGTACGAGATCTGCGAGGCGTTCGCCCCGGACGCCCCCGACGCGATCCTCTTGCCGGTCAGCAGCGGCGGGCAGGCGAGCGGGGTCTGGAAGGCGCTCCGAGAGCTTGACGCGGCGGGACTGCTCCCGTCGGTCCCGCGGATCTACCTCGCGCAGGCCGCTCGCTGTGACCCCATCGCGCGGGCGTACCGACGGGGGGACTCGCGCGTTGAGGCCGTCGAGGGCGAGCCGACGGCGGCCGTCTCGATCAACAACGCCGACCCGCCGAGCGGGAACCGGGCGCTGGCGGCCGCGCGAGCGACGGACGGCGGCGTCGTCTCCGTCTCGGAGGAGTCGATGCTGGCCGAGACGGACCGGCTCGCGGCCGACGCCGGGGTTTCCGTCGAGCCGTCGTGCGCCGTGGCTACGGCCGCCGTGCGCGACCTCGCCGCGTCTGGCGAGTTCGGCCCCGAGGACGACGTGGCCGTGATACTCACCGGATCGGGGTACAAGTACGGGCCGAGCGAGGTCGACGCCTCCTCTGTTCGGGAGGTCGACCGGACCGATGTCCCGGACGCGGTCCGCGAGGTAGTTCCGTGATCGGGCGGGCGTTTCGATGCTGCGCGGAAGGGCGGGTCGCGTTCAGTCCGCCTGCCGGTCGGCGGCGTCGTATCGCCGGACCAGCGCGCCGACGTACCAGAACTTCAGTCCCATCGCGAGCGTTCCGGCGAGGCCGGCCCGGACGGGTCGCCGGCGATACGCGGCGACGAACGCGTACACCGAGACGGGGACGTTGAGCAGATTGAGCCAGTTCGGGTACGAGTGGTCGAAGACGCCCGCCTTCCGTTCGCGCGTCCACCAGCGTTCGGCCAGTACCACGCGGGTCATCCACGCGTCGTCGTCGTCCGGCGGGGCGAACAGAATCGGGTTCACCGCGGTGAACAGGAGCGCGACGCCCGCGAGTCGCCACCTCCGGTGATAGACGGCGAAGAGGAGCGCCGGCAGCAGGGCCGTGCGACTCCAACCGCTCTTCGGATTGGAGTGGCGGCGCCAGAACCGCTCTTCGAAATCGTCCGGCAGGGTGGGGGTCATGTCTGAACGTCTATCTGAGTGATCAAATAGCTTCGTTCGAGTCAGGAGGTGTCGACGCATACTTTTCGGCGGCCGCGTGGACGCCGCGCTCGGCCTCGTGTGCGATCCCGACGAGGTCTCGACCCTCCTCGAATCTGAATAGATTCTCAGCCATTTTCGCGCTGTGGACACCGGATCGTCGAAGTTGTAGCTCTTCAGCGAGGTTCACGAATACGTCGCGGCGCCGAATCCGCTCACCCGAGTCCGTCGTGGCCATATCTGTAGCACTGGCAGCCAACGTTAAGAACGTGAGCCATGGCCATCGAGTGAAACTGGAAGTAAACAGGCAGGCGATTCGACAGTTGTGTCCAGACTGAGGGAAATCGAATCTTCGGCGAGAATCTGACCGAATAGTTCCTGTCCGAATTTTATTTTTCTCCGTGGAACCGTTTCGATGTTGGCTGACTTTCGCGTGATGACCCTCCTCAACGTCGTCCATACTTCACCGCTCACCAAATCGCACTAACCCCGAATCTCTCGTATCGAATTCCCGCAACGTTCCCGACCACAGCAGTTTACACGCAGGTCGCCGACGGCCGGGTATGGATCCCTTCGACAACGGGGGTAGCTGTACGAACGGCCACTACTTCGCGTCGCCGGAGCAGGCGGGCGACGGGACCTGCTACTGCCCGAAGTGTAACGCCAAGAACGTCGCGCCGGGGACGGACGGCGTCGAGGACGGCGGCCGCTGCCGCAAGGGTCACTACTTCGAGGCGCCGACGCGGCTGGGCCACGGGGCGTTCGCCTGCCCGGCCTGCGAGTCGACGGACATCGACCCGAGCGACGGCGGGTTCGCGGACGGCGGGCGCTGCGACAGCGGCCACGAGTTCCGCGTTCCGGACCGGACCGACGACGGCGTGTTCCGCTGCCGCGAGTGCGGCACCCTCGATCTGGAGCCGAACTGACCGCACGACGGCGCGAACGGTGCGAGGTTACGGGGCCGCCTGCTTCGTCGAGACCAGTTCGATCACGTCGCGGTGGGAGAGTTCTCTGTCGGTCCCGACCTGCCGGCCGCTCCGGCAGTCGGTGCCGTGGAGGAGCCCCTCGCCGATGTCCGAGTGGATGTGGTACGCGAAGTCCTCCGTGGTCGACCCCTCCGGGAGGATGAAGCAGTCGCGGAACACGCCCTTCTCGTCTTTGCTCCCGTTCGCGGAGCCGGGGAAGACGGCGATACAGCCCAACACGTCGAAGACTGCGGCTTCGAGCGCGCCCTGAACGCCGGTTCCCTCATACTCCTCGACGAACTCGCCGATCTGGTCGAGACCGGCCTTCTGCTCGCCGGAGACGTCGCCGACGACCTCGAAGTCGCTCTCGCCGGGCGTGTAGTCGACGACGCCCCCTTCGTCGGCGTTCTTCAGCGCCTTCTCCGCGTGAGCGCTCGCGGGCATGAACGAGAGGCGGTCGTAGTCGGGGTCGGTCGTGATCTCCTCCCAGTTGGCCTGCGCCTCGGGCGTGTCCATCTTGTTCGCGGCGATCACCATCGGCTTCGTCCGCTTCCGGATCTCGCGGGCTAACTCGATCCGGTCCGTCTCCTCCCACGTCTCCGGGTCGAGTTCGAGGTCCTGCGCGAGGATGGTCCGTTTCATCCGGTCCTTGTCGATGCCGAACGCCGACATCTGGTCGGCGAGCTCCTCCTCGATGGCCGCGTCGGCGCCGTGGTACCGCGTCTCGAACTTCTCCAGCCCCTTTTCCAGCACGTCGAGGTACCACGCGTCGAGCTCCTCCTCCAAGAAGTCGATGTCCTCGCGCGGGTCGTGGCCCTCGGTCGCCTCGCCCTCGATGTCCGTCTTCCCCGAGAAGTCGACGACGTGGATCAGCACGTCGGTCTCGTTGAGGTCGGTGAGGAACTGGTTGCCGAGCCCGCGCCCCTCGTGGGCGCCCGGGACGAGCCCGGCGACGTCGACCAGCTTCACGGGGACGAACCGCGTCCCCTCGCGGCAGACGCCGACGCTCGGCGTACACGTCTCGTCGAACTCGGGCGCGGCGCAGTCGACGCGGACGTACGCCTCGCCGACGGTCGGGTCGATGGTGGTGAACGGGTACGCGCCCTCCGGCACGTCGTTCATCGTCGCGGCGTTGAAGAACGTCGACTTCCCCACGGAGGGCTTGCCGACGAGACCGATCCGGTAGCTCATTACCAGTACTGCGCGATCCGCGGTGAAAAGCGATGCGAGACGCCGCGTGACGTGGGAAGCGGTGACGAGGGGCGAAAGCTCGGGGGCCGGTCAGGCGTCGCCCTCGGACTACCCGGAGGGCCAGTCAGGCGTCGCCGTCGGACTGCCCCGGCTCCCCGAGCGCCTCGATCGGGAGGACGTTCTGGAGCGCGGCGTGCGCGTCGGCGGCGCTCGCGAACGTCTCTTGGTCGACGTCGGCGAGGAGGTCGCCGAGGTCGGCGTCGCCGTCGGCGAACAGCACCGTCGTGCCCGCGAACGACTCGGCGAGCGCCTCGCGGTCGGCGGGGTACGCGTGGTCTTCGAGCGTCGGTTCGAGCCGTGAGAGGTTGATCTCTTCGGACATACCGTCCTACTGGCGGGACGAAGCATAAACGCGCGCTCGGCCCGGGCGCCGCCGGACGGCGGCGAGAAACCGGCAAGAACAAAGGGTTATCCGTCCCGAGAGTCATGATACACGTGAACATGCCCCTATACGACCGGATCCTGGTCCCGACCGACGGCTCCTCGGAGGGGGAGCTGGCGGTGTGTCACGCGCTCGACCTCGCCGCGGTCCACGGGGCCTCGGTCCGCGCGATCTACGTGGTCGACACCGCGCGGTACGCCGGGATGCCGATGGAGACGACGTGGGAGGGCGTCGGCGACCTGCTGTACGACGACGCGGAGACGGCGCTCGAAACGGTTGAGAAGCTGGCGGCGGACCGCGACGTCGACGTCGAGACCGCCGTCGTCGAGGGGTCGCCGAGCCGCGAGATCATCACCCACGCCGAGGAGGCGGACTGCGACCTCGCCGTGATGGGGACCCACGGGCGCGGCGGCATCGACCGACTGCTCCTCGGCAGCGTCGCCGAGAAGGTCGTCCGCGGCTCGTCGGTCCCGGTGTTGACGGTCCGGATCGGCGACGAGGAGGCCGCCGCGAGCGCGGCCGAGTCCGCGAGCGCGAGCGGCGCCGCGGGCGGCGAGGAGTCCGCGACGGCGGGCGGGACCGACGCCGACGGCCCGGTGTCCGACGCGACGGAGACCGGGTAGGCGGACGCTGCACTCCGGGCTCGACGGGCGGACTCACTCGGCCGGTCGGACTCACTCCGCGTCGCGGAGGTGTTCGCAGTCGCCCGCGTGGACGCGCCGCCGTCCCCCGTCGGTATCGATCAGGAGCGCGCCCGGATCCGCGACGTCGACCGCGGTCCCCTCCACCACGCCGTCTCCGGTATCGACGCGGACGCGTCGCCCGAGCGTGCTCGCCCGCTCGCGCCACGCCGAGAGGACTTCGTCGAGCGCCGCCGGCGACGCCGTCAGTTCCGCGTAGCGTTCGAGCAGCGTCGCGGCGAAGCGGCGCCGGTCGACCGGTGAGCCGCGCTCGGCCGACAGCGACGTCGCGCCCGCTGGCAGCGTCTCGGGGTCGAGGTTGGCGTTGACCCCGACGCCGACGACGAGCCAGCCGACGCGGTCGGCCTCGCCCTCCATCTCCGTGAGGATCCCCGCCAGCTTCCGGCCGCCGCGGCCGGTCGAGTCCGAGTCGTCCGCGCCCGCGGCGCTCTCCTCCGGCTCGACGAGCACGTCGTTCGGCCACTTGATCTTCGCGTCCACGCCCGCCTCGCGGGCGGCGTCGGTCGTCGCCACCGCGGCCGCGAGGGTGTACAGCGGCGCCCGCGCGGTCGGCACGTCGGGGCGGGTCAGCACCGACAGCCAGACGCCGCCGCTCGGCGCGACCCACTCGCGGTCGAGGCGACCTCGACTCCCGGTCTGCTCGTCGGCGACGACGGCGACATCGGTCTTCCCGTCCGCCGCGAGCTCGCGGGCCCGCTCGTTCGTCGAGGCGATCCGGTCGCGGTACTCCACCGAGTAGGGGGCGTCGAGCCCGAACGCGATCCCCGGTCCGGAGTAGCCCGGGTCGTCGGGGGCGACGTACCCCTCGGGCGTCGATTCGACGGCGAACCCCTCTTCGCGGAGCCCCTCGACGGCCTTCCAGACGGCCGCCCGCGAGACCCCGAGCGAGTCGGCGAGGGCGGGGCCGGAGACCGGGCCGTCGTCGGCAGCGAGGGCGTCCAGCAGCGCGCGCCGCGTGTCCATACCGTCCGTTCCGCCGTCCGGGCCGAAAGCCGTTCCGGGTCTCGATCCAGCCGTTCCCGGTCCCGGACGCTTTGTGTCCGGCGCGCGGAGAACCGCCGATGACAGACGACGGCGCGGGGGGCGGCGACGGCATGGGTGGCGGCGAGCGCGGGGACGACAGCGGCGAGCGTCCGAACGGCGACTCCGAGACGGTCCCGCTCGTCGTTATCGACGGCGACGAGCGCGTCGAACTCGACGTCGAACGCGGCCGCAACCTGCGTCGCGTCCTGCTCGACGCCGGGCTGTCGCCGTACGCGCCCGCGACCCGCCGACTGAACTGCGGCGGACGAGGGATCTGTGCCACCTGCGGCGTCCGCGTCCGCGAGGGACCGCCAGCGGAACACTGGCACGACCGCCTCGCCGACCGGTTCGGCTACCCGCGGCTCTCCTGTCAAATTCCGGTCGACCGCCCGATGACGGTCGGGCTCGTCGACAAGCGCGTGTGGGGCGGGCGTCGGTCCGACACGAGCGATAGCGGGAAGGACGGATGGCCAGATCGGAGTCGCTGAGCGCCGCGAACCGACTGCCCCCACACCTCGTTTCCGGTGAAACGACGAACGATACCGAGTCACACGAGACCGCGGGCCAACGAGCGATTCGGCGGCCGATCGCGGCACAAAAGCCAAGTCCGCGGGCCCGAACGGTCCGGTATGCAACCCTCCAAGGAGCGCGAGTCGTCCGACGACGACCCGATGGACGACCTCGACGACCTCCTCGACGACGACCTCGCGGGCGGCGAGGGGGCGTCAGACGCCGATTCCGGCGGCGCCGCGGCCGCGACGCCGAGCGCGGGGAGCGCCGAGAGCGCGGGCGGCTCCGGGCGGATCGGCGTCTCCGGTCGGTGGTTCTCCGGGAAGGCGTTCGCCCTCGCGCTCGTCACCGTCGCGGTCGGGGTGTTCGTCGGCGGCCTGATCCCGCTCATCGGCGGGACGGTCGGGACCGCGGGCGGCGTGTTCCTCGCCGCGTTCCTGCTCGGACTCGTCCTCTCGACGCGCCGGTACGTCGAGACGGGGATCGCCGGGGGCGCGGCGGGCGCGGTCATTATACTGACCAGTATTCCCGAAATAGCCTACCTTACGTCCGGGATCGACTACCTCCAACAGTGGGGTGGGCCGTTACTGGCCGTTGGCGGTGGGGCGGGGGTGGGGCTCGCGCTCGCGCTGCTCGGCCACTACTTCGGTCGTGACCTGCGCGCGGGGCTCAGTCAAGATATCGGCGAGTGAGGCGTCGCGGCCGACCGTATCGACCGCTTTAGTGCGCCCGGAGCGCGTCTTCGACGCCGACGTAGGCGGCGATCTCGTGGCGTTCGAGAACGAGGAAGCCGGCGAGGATCGCGACGAAGCCGAGGATCGCCTCCGCCTCGATCAGGCTACCGAGCAGGACCCAGCTCCCGACCGCGGCGACGACCGGCTCCGCGTAGCCGACGAGGTGGAGTTGGGTCGGTCCGACCTCGTCGAGCAGCGCGAAGTAGATCAGGAACGCGACGACGCCCGACAGCAGCGTGAGATACGACAGCGACGCGACCGACGTCGCGTTCCAGACGATCGCCGCGGGCGACTCGCCGAGCAGGGCGGCGCCCACGAACAGGAGCCCGGCGCCGGAGACCATCGCCCACCCCTGTAACGCGGCGATCGGGAGGTCGGTGCGGAGCGGGCGGAGCAGCACGGCGCCCAGCGAGAAGGCGACCGCGCCGGCGAACGCGAGCGCGACGCCGAAGAGCGCGGCGCTACCGAGCCCCGCCTCCATCGGGTCGGCGATCACGATCACGCCGAGAACGCCGAGGGCGAACCCGCCGATCTCGAGGGGACCGAGGCGCTCGTTCGGGAGGAGGACGGCGGCGAACGTCGCGGTCAACACCGGCGCGAGGCTCACGACCACAGCGGCGACCCCGCCCGAGATGCGGAGTTCCGCGACGTAGAGGAATCCGTGGTACGCGGCGATCACGAAGGCACCGGCGACGGCGACCCCGAGCCACTCGTCGCGGCCCCGGGGGACCGTCCTCCCGGAGGCGACCGCGGCGAAGCCTAACACGATGGCGCCGGCGACGACGTAGCGCACGCCGGCGAACAGCAGCGGCGGGAAGTAGTGTAACCCGGCCTCGATGGCGACGAAGGAGGTGCCCCACAGCGTCGCGAGGAGGACGAACGCCGCGAGGATCGATTCGGGAGTAGAGAGTAGGTTTCGCAGCTTCATTGGCTGTCTGTTCAAAATTATCTGAGATAGTTAAGCTCGTCTCTCGGATAGGCCGACATCGAAAACGAACAATCACACATACGAATTACGTGCGATACGGTCCCGAAACGAGCGCGAATCTTGAACTCGACTCCAACCGTATCGGTCGTAATATATAACAGACTATCACGGGAAGGGGGCGTATGGACGAGCGCGACGTGCGGCTGTTGAAGGCCATCTCCGATCTGGGCACCGGGAGTCCGGAGCGGCTCCACGAGGAGACGGGGATACCGGTGTCGACGATCCACTACCGACTGAACAACCTCCGCGAGGACGGCGTCATCGAGAACGACCTGTACGACCTCGACCACGAGGCGCTCGGGCTCGGCGTCACCGTCATCGTCGAGGTGCTCGCGAGCTACGAGGGCCCCTACGAGGAGTTCGCGGACGAGCTGTTGGCGGTGGAGGGCGTCACGGAGGCGTTCTTCACGATGGGGGAGACGGACTTCGTCGTCCTCGCGCGGCTCTCCTCGTCGGACACCGTCGAACGCCTCATCAGCGACTTCGAGGCGATCCCCGAGGTCGAGCGCACGAACTCGACGTTCACCATCGCGACGCTGCGCGACGAGCCGCGCGCGCCGGCGACGTACGACCTCGACACGCTGATCGAAGAACTGACCGACTGACCGGAGCTCACTCGGGCGTCAGCGAGGCGCCGACCGAGCGCTCGACGTACAACAGCAACACGAGCCCGAGTATCACGGTGCCGTAGGCGAGCGCGGCGAACAGCGCGTCCAGCGTCGACGAGTACTCGGTGGTGCGGAAGATGATCACCTTCCGGACCATCGCGATGACGCCGGTGTAGATCACCAGCCTGACGATCCGCCGGGTGTCGCTCTGCTCGATGTATGCGACGACCGTCTCGTACACCTCGACGATGATGAGAAGCAGGAGCCCCGTCTCGATGAACCCGATGACGACGTTCGGGTCCGTGATCTCTCCCGTCGGGACGGATTCCGCGATCTGGATCGCGAGGTCGACGACGCCGATGCCGAAGAGCAGGGCGAAAAGCGCGGCCGCGGCCAGTTCGACGCCGTGGATGAAGCGGTTCGTCACCTGAGAGACGCGGTCGCTACGCGTCTTCGCGACTGACGGGTTGGGCGTCCCGTCCGGCGAGGGCGGGTCGTCCGACGAGTCGGCCGGGGGCGAGTCTGCCATCTGGAGTCCCTCGTTGGGAGGGAGGGTCTCCCGACAGGTAAAAAGCGGGCCTAACCGACGCAGCGGTCGTTACGACCGCTTCCCGATCTCCTCGCGCAACACGTCTGAGACGACCTCGCCGTCGGCCTTCCCGCGGAGCGCGCCCATCGCCTCGCCCATCAGCCCGGAGAACGCGCCCATCCCCTCGGCCTCGATCTGATCGGCGTTGCGCTCGACGACCTCGACGACCGCCTCGCGCACTTCCGCCTCGCTCACACCCGAGAGCCCCGCCTCTTCGACGGCCTCGGCGGCGGACAGCGAGGGGTCCTCCGCGAGCGTCGTCAGCACCTCGGGGACGCCCTCCTTCGCGAGGTCGCCGTCCTCCACGAGGTCGAACAGGGCGAGGAAGTGGCCGTCCGTGAGGTTCTCGACGGGGGCGCCGTCGCGCCGGATCTCCGTCGTCGTCGACTCCAGCGTCGACGCCGCGAACGTGGGGTCGACGCCGCGCTCGACCGCCGCCTCGAACAGCGGGAACCGCTGGCCGAACGCGACTTGCTCGGCGAGGCCGGCGTCGAGCCCGAACTCGTCGGCGTACCGCGCCGCCTTCTCGTCGATCAGCTCGGGAGTGTCGACGTCGGAGGGGTCCGGTTCGACCGGCGGCACGTCCGTCTCTGGGTACATGCGCGCCGCGCCCGGGAGCGGCCGGAGGTAGCGCGTGGTCCCGTCGTCGTTCGCGCCGCGGGTCTCCTCGGGGACGCCCTCGATGGCGGTCTCGGCGCGCTCAGCGGCCGCCTCGATCGCGAGGTCGGCCGTCTCCGGGTCTGCCGCGACGATGGCGACCGCGTCGTCTTCGCCGACGCCGACCGCGTCGCGGAGGGCGTCGACCTCGGCCTCGGTCACACCGTACGCGGGCAGCTCGTCGGTGTGGAAGATGCCGCCCGCGCCGTGGCGCTTCGCGTGGTCGGAGAACTCTGTGCCGAGCCGGCGGTCCGCCTGAATTTCGCGGCCGACGAGGCCGTCGAAGCCGAACAGCGGGACCGCGGTCACCTTCCCGCCCGAGTCGAGCGCGCCGCGGATGACGCCCGACTCGGTGTCGGCGAAGGTGTCGGTCACGTCCGTCACGTCCCCGACGCTCGCGTCGCGCTCGCGGAGTTCGTCGCGAATCTTCAGGAGCTCGGCCTGTCGGCCGACCTCGCCGCGGACGATGTCCTCGATCCCCTGGAGGTCTTGGACGCCCTTCACCTCGACGCGCGCGCCGTCGGCGATGGAGACGTTCACGTCCTGCCGGATCGTGCCGAGCCCGCGCTTGACCGCGCCGGTCGAGCGGAGCAGCATCCCGATGCGCTCTGCGGCCTGCCGCGCGCCCTCGGGGCTGCGGATGTCCGGGCCCGTGCCGATCTCGACGAGGGGGACGCCGAGGCGGTCGAGCGAGTAGACGACGCCCTCGTCGGTCTCCTCGACGCGCTTCGCGGACTCCTCTTCGAGCATGAGGTCGACGACGGACACCGAGCCCGACTCGGTCTCGATCTCGCCGTCCTGTCCGAGCAGGATGGAGCGCTGGAAGCCGGAGGTGTTCGAGCCGTCGATCACGAGCTTCCGCATGACGTGGGCCTGATCGACGACGGAGAGGTCGAGCAGGTCGGCGATCTGGAGCGCCACCGAGAGCGCCTCGTCGTCGACCCGGCGCGGCGGCTCGTCGTCCTCCTCGACGAGGCAGGTCGTGTCGTACGCGAGGTAGGTGAACTCGCGGTCGACGCGGCTCTCCTCCATCGCGGCGTCGTCAAGCTCGCCCAACTCGCTCTTCGTCGGGTGGAGCTGCCGGGTGATCGACCGGTCGGACTCGTCCGGGTCGCGCTCGACGGTCGGGGAGTCGCAGAACAGCTTGGTCTCAGTGTCGAGCTGCTGGTGGATCTCCAGTCCGGCGACGAGCCCCAGCTCCTCGTAGTCGTACTCGGGGGTCGCGTCCGTACTCATTACGCCACACTCCGACGGCGCGCGACTAAAAGGGTGGCAGTTCGCGCGGGTGAGGGGAACGACAAGCACCAAACAGCCGATGCGGTGGCGCGTGCCTGCGAGCGGCCGCCCTCGGCGGCCGCGAGTCAGCACGCGCGAGGGAGTCGCGAGCGACCGAAGGAAGCGAGCGACGAGGCTGGGGAGGTGTGAGGCCGCGGTGCTGTTTGGGGTGGGACTCAAACGGGCAGTCGCGAGGCTGTCGCAGGCGACGCAAGCACCGCACGGAGCGAGTGAAACGAGCGACCGAGGAGCGCAGCGAGCGTGCGCCCGCCTCGCGACTGGGGCTTTGGAGACGTTTTCCATCGATCCGTGGTTCACGATTTACGAACGAGTAGCTGTGGCTCCGGAGGCAACCATCGCGCCACCAGGCAGATCTGAACAAAGTAAGTACTCGTCACGTAGTGGTCGAAAGGAATTGTGCGTGGGTGCTGTCGTGAACTGCCTCAGGGCTAACCCCAGAGGCTTCCCGTGGTTTAATTGGACACTCCCACGATACCATCGGTCTGATGACCTCGCATGGCGTCGTGGGTCACGGTTGGGGCGTCCACGGCCCCCGATGCCTGCCGTCGCACCTTCCTGACTTGGGGAAGGCTGTTGAGACCAGGCACATTCCAGTCTTGATGTTTCATAATGCCTTTCACGGCGATGTTGACGCTTGCACTTCGGTCGCTGTGGTCTTGATGTCCGCATGACCGACATTTGAACCGCTTCTTGTTGCGGTTCACTCGTTCGGCGTGACCACACATTGGGCACCGTTGACTCGTCTTGTACGGGTCAATCCATCCGGTTGGAATCCCCTCAAACGATGCCTTGTACGACGTGTAGTATTGGAGAGTGCGGAAGGGGAGATGGTGTAAGCGTCGGTTCATCCGCGTTCCGTAGTCGATACTGTCGCGCATCTCTTTGAGGTCTTCAAAGACGATACACGGCTTGTCGAACTGCCGGCTCCACTCCACAATATACCGAGACACCTTGTGGAGTCTGTCGCGGACGAACCGTTTCTCGCGTCCTTCCAGCGTGGCGTGAATGCTATCTTTTCCCGCGTTCTGGACACGCTTTCGCATCGTGAAGTAGCGGTGGCGCTCAAACTTGATCTCGGGAAAGTCAATAACCAACGTGTCTTCGACATCATCTTCGAAGAGCGCAGTGAGAGCCACGTTGTCTTCGTTCACGTCTACGCCAATAACCGTTCGTGAGTCCAGTTTGTCTCGAACGGTCTGCTCGGTGTTGGTGACGGTAACGTGTAATTCAGGGTTCTCGTTTTGAAACAGGACTTCCGCCGTCCCAATCTTCCAATCGTCGCTCGTGAGCGCGGTTTTAAGGATGTCGTAGTGAGCACTGTCACCACAGAGGACGCCTTTGACGTGCTTGTAGGGTTTTGCGCTAATGCGGAACGCTACGTCGCCATCCTCGGTGAGCGTCAGGTTGTACCCTTCCTCGTAGTTTGCTCGGAGCGGGTAGGTGCCATCTTTGGTGTGGCTTGGCCGACCGAAGTCGTCGTACTCGTAGTAGTTCTCCATCGCATCAAGTGCTTTGGCGACAACACGCTGTGTCGTGTTTCTGACAAGATCGACATCGGCCGCCACGCGGCCGGGAATCGTGTCCCAATCTACGCCTTCTTTGGCGAGTCGAATGGTTTCGTTGTACGCCGACCGTGCCCTACGGGTAGCGTCTTTGAGCAGACTCTCGTTGTTACTCTGGACATCGAGTTGGAAGTCCAGCGTTTTGACGAGAGCCTGTGTGTCGGTCATTCTTGATTATTGGGTTGGACATGACGGTAGTGAAGGAGGAGCGTACGGAGTACGCTGTCGAAACTCGTGTGCCCCTCCTCGTCCTTGAGTTCGTCAAGATCATCGTACACGGTGTTTGATACCTTAAGTTGCTTTGTCACGTCTGTTGATTGTTTTCCATACTCAAAAGTATACTGCTAGTAACTCACAAGTAACTTCAAAGAAGACATTTGAGTGGTAGCTACTCTGGTAGGTATGGGTGAGAAGCAGTCGAATCACTCGGAATACAGCCTCAAATACCACTTCGTGTAATGTCGTCAAGCGGAGATTGACTGCTTACAAATCACCGACCTGTAATATACGACGTGTCGTCATGCGACTTTTGCATGATTCGAGAAATTACTGGAAGCGAGTCTTCGTGGTGTGTATGACGGGTACGGCTATGAGAAGTGGTTCGGATATGCGTGGGACCGGATTTGAACCGGCGGACCTCTACAGGACAGCGCCCTCAACGCTGCGCCGTTGGCCTGGCTTGGCTACCCACGCTCGCGGTGTTCTGTCGCGTCTTCACGTACCCTTCCCCTAATTAAAAGCCCTTCCATTTGGCGGAACCGTGGCGAGGTTTCCCAGACCGGCGGGCAGGGGAGCGTCCCCGCGACTCGGCGACCGCGAGCGGCACGATTCGACCGCGTCCGGAATGCGTCGACCGCAACCGGCACGCGTTTGGGGGTCGCGTCCCATCCCACGGACATGTCCGACTGGGCCCGCGAGAACGTCTCCGTCCTGACCGCCGTCGCCTCCGGCGTCGCGCTCGCGCTCGTCTTCGCGGCGGTCGGCGGCGTCGTCCCGAGTTCGCTGCTGCCGCGCGCGAGCGACGCCGTCCTCGCCGCGATCCCGCACTTCAACGCCGCCGTCTCCGCGACGGCGATCGCCACGATCGTCCTCGGCTGGCGTGCGATCTCTCGGGGGAACGTCGAGCGCCACCGGAACTTCATGGTGACCTCGTTCGCGCTGTTCGCCGCGTTCCTCGGCGCGTACCTCTACCGACTGATCCACGTCGGCACCACCGAGTTCCCCGGCCCCGAGGTCGTCTACTCGTACGTCTATCTCCCGTTCCTCGCGATCCACATCCTGCTCGCGATCGTCTGCGTCCCCTTCGTCTTCCACGCGCTCTTCCTCGCGGCGACGCACCCGTACGCGGACCTCTATCAGACGCGGCACTCGCAGGTCGGGTTCGTCGGCGCAGTCCTCTGGCTCATCTCCTTCACGATGGGGATCGGCGTGTACCTCATGCTGTACCACGTGTACTGAGCGAAAAACGCCGACCGCAAAAAGGGGGCGTCGGCTACGCGTTCCGCCCCGCCTTCTGGTGGGCCGCGTAGAACAGCGGGACGAGCAGCGCGCCGGCGAACCCGAAGCCGAGCGCCAGCGTCCCGATGTCGCTCGCGGAGAGCCCGCTACCGCCGCCGGAGCCGCCAGACTCGCCGCCGATGAGGTCGTCGTCGACGGAGCCGACCGCGACCGCGCCCTTCATCCCGACGCTCTGGTGCGGCCCGCAGGCGTACCGGAACACGTCGCCGTCGGAGGCGTCCGCGAACGTGTACTCGAACGTCGTTCCCTCCTCGGCCACGGGCTCCCCGCTGGAGAAAACGTCGTTCTCCTCGACGACGTTGTGGCCGCCACCGGCGCCGGTCCACTCCCAGACCACTGTCGTCCCCGGGTCGACGAGGATCGCGGGCGGGTCAAAGAGGAGGCCGTTCTCGCCCGCCCCGACCGAGACGGTAACCTCGCTCTGTCCGCGGAGGTCGCGCGTCCCCTCGTAGTTGCCGACGTTCTCGAACCAGTCGCCGTAGCCGGCCGGGCCGCCGCTTCCCCCATCGCCGCCGTCGCCGCCCTCCGCCTGCGGGTCGACGAGGTCGTCGTCGACGGAGCCGACCGCGACGACCCCCTTCATGCCGACCGACTGATGCGGCCCGCAGTAGTAGTTGAACGAGTCGCCGTCGCCCGCGTCCTCGAAGGTGTGCTCGAAGGTGGTACCCTCCTCCGCGACCGCCGACCCGCTGTCGAAGGTGCCGTCGTCCGCGACGACGTTGTGACCGCCGCCGGCGCCGGTCCACTCCCAGACCACGGTCGCGCCGGGATCGATGAGGATCGCGGCCGGGCCGAACCGGAGGCCGTTCTCGCCCGCACCGACCTCGACGGTGACCTCGTCCTGTCCGCGGTAGTCGTGGGTACCGTCGTAGTTGCTGACGCCCTCCAGCCAGCCGTCGTACTGGGCGACGGCGGTCCCGCTTCCGGCCGCGACTCCCGCCGCGACCGCCGCTCCGGCGGCCCCGGCGCGGAAGAACCCGCGGCGGCTCATCGACGCGGCTCGGTCGCCGTCGGCTGAAACGTCGGCGTTCCGTGTCATGGCTCAACGTCTGACCGTGAGCATATTTAAGGCCCCGATACGTCCCGAGCGGTCGGACCGGGGTCGAACGTGTGCGGGTCTGCGGGGGATAGCGAAGGGAGTGCGCTCGACGGCCGCCTCAGTCGTCGGCGGGCGCGGGGTCGGAGACGGGCGCGTCGACGTCGCGGTCGGTCGCCTCCCCCTCGACATCGAAGGGGTACTCGCCGGTGACGCAGCCGAGACACAGGTCCGCGCGGCTCTCGCCGACGGCGTCGGCGACCGCGTCGATGGAGAGGTACGACAGCGAGTCCGCGCCGACCTCCTCGCGGATCTCCTCGGTCGAGGCGTCGGCGGCGATCAGCTCCTCGCGCGTCGCCATGTCGATGCCGAAGTAGCAGGGCGCGAGGATCGGCGGCGCGCCGATCCGGAGGTGGACCTCCTCGGCGCCCGCCTCGCGCACGAGCTCGACGAGCTGGGTCGAGGTCGTCCCGCGGACGATGGAGTCGTCGATAATGGTCACCGACTTCCCCTCCACCGTCGAGCGGATCGGGTTCAGCTTCAGCCGGACCGCGCGCTCGCGCTCGTCCTGCGTCGGCATGATGAACGTCCGCCCGACGTACCGGTTCTTCATCAGCCCCTCGGCGAACTCCACGCCGCCGTCGTCGGCCGCCCGCGGCTCGCCGTCGGCGGTGGTCTCGCCCGCGGCGTCCGCGTAGCCGGAGGCGAACGCGCGCCCCGAGTCGGGGACGGGCATGACCACGTCGGACTCGACGCCGGACTCCTCCCAGAGCTTCCGGCCGAGCGAGCGGCGCACCTCGTACACGAGGTTCTCGTCGATGACGGAGTCGGGCCGGGCGAAGTAGACGTGTTCGAAGAAGCAGTGGGCGGTCGACTCGCGCTCGACCAGCTGATACGTGTCGTACCCCGTGCCGTCGGGGTCGAGGACGACGAGTTCTCCGGGGCGGACGTCGCGGATAAGCTCCCCGTCGAGCGTGTCGATGGCGGCCGACTCGCTGGCGAGGACGTAGCCGCCGTCGATCTTTCCGAGACACAGCGGGCGATTCCCGAGCGGGTCGCGGACGCCCAGCACGGTGTCGTCGTGGGTGATCGCCAGCGAGTAGGAGCCGTGGATGCGGTTCATCGTGTGTTTGACCGCCCGCACGAGGTCCTCTTCGAGGAGATTGCGGGCGAGGTCGTGGGCGATCACCTCGGTGTCGCCGTCGGAGGTGAACGCGTGGCCGGCCGCGGCGAGTTCCTCGCGCACCTCGTCGGCGTTGACGAGGTTGCCGTTGTGCGAGAGCCCGAGCGAGCCGGACTTGAAGGAGACAGAGAACGGCTGCGCGCAGCTCTTGTCGAGGCTGCCGGCCGTCGGGTAGCGCACGTGCCCGATGCCGGTGCCGCCCGACAGCGACGCGAGGTCCCCCTCCTCGAACGCGTCGCCGACGAGGCCGCGCTCGACGTGGCTGTGCTGCTGGAACCCGTCGTGCGTGACGATCCCGGCCGACTCCTGGCCGCGGTGTTGGAGCGCGTACAGCGCGTAGTACAGCGGTCGCGCGGCCTCCCGGTCCTCGAGCGAGACGCCGACGACGCCGCACTTCTCTCGCGGTTCGTCGCCGCCGTAGTCCCCACCGGCGTTCATGTACGCGAGGGTCGGGCGGGCGGCGATAAAAATCCTCGTGTTCGTGGCGTATCAGTCCCCTTCTCGCCCCGATTTATGCGTGATCGTGGATATTAGTCGGTGCGTATCGCCGCGCGGTCACGCGGTCTCCTCGCCGCCGACGAACTCGTCCAGCCGCGCGAAGTACTCCTCGCGCGGGACCTGATACGCGCCCCGGTAGTCCACCTCGCCCGCCGCGAACCGCTCCGCGACGTCGACCGCGCCGGCCGCGCCCGCCTCGCGGCTCTCGTACGTCTCCGAGACCGCCTCGATCTCTGGCTCCAAGAAGCAGACGACGTGCCACTCCTCGGTCGCGTACTGGCCCGATCCGGGCCGAGCGTTCCGGGCGCCGTTCGTCAGGTAGATCGTCGGCAGACACTCGTTCGGGAGGTCGCCGCTCCCGAAGACGTCGGGGCGGTAGACGAGGATGGCCCGCCCGCTGGGCTCCTCGTTCCACACCCGCCACCCCTCCGGCAGCGATTCGAAGGCCATGCGCATCCTCCGTCTCGGAGGCTTGAAAACGTCGCGCTCGGGGGAGGAGAGTCGTTCCGCGGTCGACGGCGGGCCTCAATTGATGCCGGGTCTCAATCGACGGTGGGCCTCAGTCGACGATGTCCGACCCGCCCGGCGGGAGGAACTCCTGTAGCTGGTCGGCGCTCGCGACCTTGCGCACGAACGACTGGTCCGCGAACCGCTCTTTCAGGTTTCGGTAGGCCATCATCGCGGCGTCGTTCTGCGCGTACATTCCCGGTTCGAAGGTGATGTGGGCGGCCGCGCGGTCGACGATGGCCGACGGCGGCCCGCCGATGGCGCGGGTGATCGGCTCGCACTGGACGCCGACGGCGATCCGGCAGGGCACGTCCTCGAAGTAGGTGCGGTCGCCGCGGATCACGAAGCTCCCCTTCTCGATGTACTCGCCGCTCTCGGGGGTCTTCGACACCTGATCGGGCTCGACCATGTACGCGTCGCCCGCGCCGCGGCCGTCCTTCCAGTCCGACGAGTACGAGACCGCGAACTGCGCGGCCTCCCGGAGGGTCTCCTCGGAGAAGTCGACCGGGTCGGCCGACTCGGAGGGGCCCGACGCCTTCAGGATCGTCACCGGTCCCCCGTGCGCCTGCGTGTGGAAGAACCGGTCGTGTTTGCTCATGTACTTCTTCACCAGCTCCTCGTTCTGGTCGGCGTTGCGCCCGCCGATCACGAGGTAGCCCGTCGAGGTGCGGAACCAGCGGAACCGCTCGAACCAGTCGTCCGGGCTCCGGATCGGGATCGAGGACCGCGAGAGCCAGTCCGTCTCGTACTCTTCCTCGTCGTCCTCGCCCCCGTCGTCGCCACCGCTCCCGTCGTCGGCCGCCTGCTGCTCCTCCCACTCGGCTTTTCGCTCCTTGACGGCCTCCAGCTCCTCGCGGGTCGACTCGATCGCCTCCTTCGCGCCGGCCTTCTTCTCCTCGACGCGTTTGGCCTCCCGGTAGAGGCGGTCGGCGTTGACCTCCACGCCCTCGCTCGCGTCGAGTTCGACCGTCACCGTCCCCTCGCCGTCGCCCTCCTCGTCGAGTTCGACCGTCACCGTCCCCTCGCCGCCGTCGACGTCGACGACGGCCGCCGCAGCAGGAATTCCCCGCTCCGCGCCGGCGTCGAGCGTCGCCGCGATCTCGTCCCACGGCACCTCGTTCTCGCGGGCCTCCCGCACCGTCGAGAGCACCTCGTCGACGAGGTCGTAGTGCGCGTACAGCAGCTCCGCGCGCTCCCGCTCCGCCTGCGCCTGCTCCTCGAACCCCTCGATCGCGCCCAACTGCTGTTCGATGATCCGCTCCTGTTTGGCGATCTCCTCCTCGAAGTCGGGCCGCGAGGCCCCCGCGTCCGCGGGCGCTTCGCCCTCGTCGGTCTCCTCGTTCCCGAGCCGGTAGAAGTACTCGTCGACGGCAGCGTTGAACGTATCGAAGCCGACGCTCGGGAGGCCCTCGTGCTCCGCGAGCGGGAAGGGCGTCACGTCGACCACGCGGGGGTCGCGCTCGTCGGTTTCGTCGCCTCCGTCGCCCTCGACCGACTCCTCGTACACCCGGGGGTCGACGTCACCAGAGCGGAGCCGCTCGTCGAGTCGGGAGAGCGCGTCGTGGAGCGCGCCGAGCTGGTCGTCGGTCGCCTCCTCGATGGGGGTCTCCTTCGGCACGCCCGCCCGGGTACACACCTCCTCCGCGTAGAGCCCGCCGAGGTTCAGCTGGGTGGCGAGCGTCCGCACCACGTCGCTGTCCGACTCGCGCATGTGGCGGTCGAACCCGCCGCGGCTCACGGTGAGGGGGTTGAGCCGCGAGGCGGGGTACTCGTACTGCGAGCCGGGGGCGACGGTGCGGGACTTGAGCCGGACCGTCGACAGCGCGCCGATCACCTCGCCCGTCTCGTCGAGCGCGGCGACGTTCCCCTGCCCGAACAGCTCGGCGACGAGCGTGGTGTTCTGGTCCTCGCGCTCGAACTCGAAGGTGAGGATGCGGTCGAACTCGTACTGCTCGACGCCTGCGAAGTCGGCGCCCGACAGCCGGTTCCGGAGCATCTTCGCGAAGTTCGGCGGCCGGCCGGGCGCGTCCGCGACGTTGTCCGGGTCGGCGGCGTGCGCGCGCTTCACGTCGCCCACCTCGATCATCAGCTCGACGCGGCCGCGGTCGAAGTCGCGCAGCTTCAGCCGGAGCAGGTCGTCGTCGTAGAGGTACGCCTTGTCGACCTTCGCGCCCTCGTACCGATTCAGCTCGGTGACGAGCGCGGCGAGGTCGATGCTCGACAGCTCCCGCTTCTGGTCCATACTCGAAAGAGACCGGCGGGCCGGAAAAGGCGTGTCGTTGTGCGGACGGGCGGCCGCGGGACGTCACGCGGAACCGGTCAGATCCGCTTCGACACGTACGGCCCGTCCTGTCGGTAGCCGAGCTTGTTGCGGTAGTACTCGCGAGCGCCGATGCCGGAGATGACCGCGACCTTGTCGTAGCCGGCCTCGCGAGACAGTTCCTCCGCGCGTTCGAGGAGCTTCGTCCCGTACCCCTGATGCTGCCAGTCGCCGTCGCCGCCGATGCCGACCTCGTTGCCGTACACGTGGAGCTCGCGGACCAGCGCGGCGTCCTCGAGTTCGGGACGGATCGGGTCGCTCTCGGTGCCGGGCGCGCCCGGCTGGTCGGGCGCGAACGAGGGGAATCGGAGCCGACAGAAGCCGACGAGGAGGTCGCGGACGGGATCCTCGAAGGAGATGAAGTGTTCCGTGCCGCCGCCGGCCTCGTAGGTGAGGACGTCCATCTCGACGTCGTCCGGGTCCGGGTCGGCGTCGTTGTGCCCGACCTCCCGGGCGCGGATGTCCCGCTGGACGATCCCCTTCTCCTCGGCGCGCTGGGCCGCGAGCTGGCGGAGGTTCGACTTCTGCACGCCGGCGTCGATGAAGTCCGCGGGGATGTCTCGCTGGACGCGCTGGAGCCGCGTGTACTTCGGAATGTGGTCCATCACGTCGGCGACGAGGTCGGCCGCCTCCTCGCTGGTGAGCGGGTCGAAGTCGTCGCGCCGCCAGCGGTCGTACACGCGCGTCCCCTCGACGACGAGCGTGGGATATATCTTCAGGTAGTCGGGCCGCCAGTCGGGGTTCTCGAACAGCTGCCGGAAGTCCTCCAAGCACATCTCGCGGGTCATCCCCGGCTGCCCCGGCATCATGTGGAAGCCGATCTTGAACGCGGCGTCGCGCAGGCGGCGGTTGGCGTTCCGGCTCGCCTCGTTACCGTGGCCGCGGTGCATCTCGCGGTTGATCCGCTCGTAGGTGGTCTGGACGCCGACCTCCACCTTCGTCCCGCCCAGATCGAGCATCCGGTCGATCTGCTCGGGGTCGCACCAGTCTGGCTTCGTCTCGAAGGTGGTGCCGATGTTGCGGATCGGGTTCGTCTCGTTCTCGGCGATCACGTCTTCGAGGTACTCGAACTCGGTTTCTTCGGGGCTCGGAGCGAACGACTCGCCCTCGGCGGGCTCCGCCTCCTTGTCGAGGTCATAGTCGTTCATCGCCTGGAGCGCGCGCTTCACGAACCACTCCTGGTAGTCGTGCGAGCGCGCGGTCATCGTCCCGCCCATGAGGATGAGCTCCACCTTGTCGACCGGGTGGCCGATCTTTCGGAGCTGTTCGAGGCGGAGGGTGACCTGCCCGTACGGGTCGTAGTCGTTCTGTTCGCCGCGCGCGGCGGCGGGCTCGTGGCCCGTGTACGACTGCGCCGAGGAGAACTCGGAGGCCGGCCCGCCGGGACAGTAGAGGCACTTCCCGTGCGGGCACAGCTCCGGCGAGGTCATGATCGCCACGGGGGAGACGCCCGAGGCGGTCCGGACCGGTTTGCGCTGGACAACCTCGATCACGTCGTCCCGGTGCTCGGTAGGCGCGTGGTCGAGGATCTCGGTGTTCTTCGGCACCTTCGGGGAGCCGAACTCCGAGCAGGCGTCGAGCTTGGCGCGTTCGAGGTCGTCGCGCTCGATCTCGCCGTCGAGGATGCGCTCGACGAGGTGTTCACAGGTGCGGACGAACGCCTCGGGGAGATCGTCGCCGTCGCCCTCGCTACCGGCGGCCTCGTCGGACTCGGCGTCGCCCGCCGCGTCGGTACTCATTACGCTCCGATCGACGGGTTTCGGAGTTAAGCGTGTCGCACCCGGGAAACCGGCCGGTTTTAGGTCGCCACGCGCGTAGCCGCCGCCGTGCTACGGAAGGACCTCCTGCGCGTCTCCCGAGCGGGCGGCGGCTACCGCCCGCAGTTCACGGGGCGGGAACACCGCCCGCTCGCGGCCCGCGTCCTCGGGACGTTCGAGTCGCACGTGGGCGAGCGCCGCGGCGACCTCGACGACGCGCTGGCGGACCTGGAGGCCGACGCCGCGGGGCGGAACGGGGACTTCAAGCTGGTCCGCGGGCTCGCCGCCCTCGTCGAGCGCGAGTGCGAGTTCGAGACGCGCGCCGCGGTCCCGCCGCGTCGCGCCCGGCGGGCCGCGTTCGAGGCCGCGGAGGCGGTCGGCGTCGCGAGCGAGGCGGAACGAGAGACCGCGATAGATCGGGCGGCCGACGCGCTCGGGATCGACTCCGGGGACGTCGAGGCGTCGCTGTACGCCGACCGCGACGTCGAGCAGAGACTCGCCGACGCCGACGTGCGCTGGGACCCGAACGCCCTGCTGGAGCAGTACGACCTCTCCTTGGCCCAGACCGCTCTCTTCGACGCCACCGAGGTTCGGGTGCGGTCGAACGACCCGAAGCGGCTCGTCTCCGCCGTCAAGCGCCTCCGGCTGATGTACGAGTTGGAAAAGACGCCGGAGGGCCGCGAACTCGTCGTCACGGGCCCCGACGCGCTCTTCTCGCGCACTCGGCGGTACGGGACCGCGTTCGCCAGACTGCTCCGGACCGTCGCGGAGTCCGCCGACTGGGAGCTGACAGCGACGATAGACGACCGCGGCCGCGAGCGCACGATGCGCCTCTCCGACGGCGACGTGGCGGTGCCGGACGTGGAGCCGGTCGCGGAGCCCGACTTCGACAGCGGGGTCGAGGCCGACTTCGCCGGCCGGTTCCACGGGCTCGACCTCGACTGGACGCTCGTCCGCGAGCCGGAGCCGCTCGAAACCGGCGCGAGCGTCATGATCCCGGACTTCGCGTTCGACTACGACCACGCAGACTTCCGACTCTTCTTCGAGGTGATGGGTTTCTGGACGCCCGAGTACGTCGAAAAGAAGCTCGGACAGCTCGCCGACGTGGAGGACGTGGACCTCCTCGTCGCCGTCGACGAGAGCCTCGGCGTCGGCGAGGAGATAGCCGCGCGCGACCACCGCGTCGTCACCTACTCGGGGACGGTCCGCGTGAAAGACGTCGTCGACGTACTCCGCGAGTACGAGGCCGAGTTCGTCGCGGACGCGGCCGCGTCGCTCCCGGACGCCTTCGAACCGGCCGACGACGTGCTCACCCTGCGCGAGCTCGCGGACCGACACGGCGTGAGCGAGGCGGCCGTGGAGGACGGGGCGTTCCCCGACCACGAGCTCGTCGGCCGCACGCTCGTCAGGCCGTCGGTGTTGGCGCGGATCGACGACGAGGTCGACGACGGGGCGGCGCTGTCCGCGGCCGAGGCGACGCTGGACGAGTACGGCGTCGACGACGCGAGCGCGACCCTCTCGGCGCTCGGCTACCGGGTCGAGTGGGAGGGGCTCGGCGGCGGGACGGTGCGACGGAAGGAGTAGTCCGCGGTTCGCGAATTACTCGTCGGTGACATTGGAGATGGGTATATATATTGTACCCGAACATTTTCGCAACCGGGGATACCAATGGTCACGAACATCCAAACGCAGCTGTTGGGCAGAGACGTATCGTTCCCGGTCGAGGAGTCGCGCTTCGGCTATTGGCTCGTCGTCTTGCGCCTGATCGTCGGGTGGTGGTTCCTCCACGCGGGACTCGACAAGTTCCTCGCGTGGCCGTTCGACGCGAGCTGGTTCGTCGGCGGCGCGGCGGCGCAGACGAGCCTCGGCCCGGTGGTCACGCTGTTCTCCGACGGAATCTTGCTGTCGTTCACCAATATCATGGTTCCCTTGGGACAGACGCTGATCGGGCTGGGGCTGATCGTCGGCGCCCTGACGCGGCTGGCCGCGTTCTTCGGCGCGTTCCTGATGACGTTCTTCTACTTCATCAACGGCGAGACCGGCGGCTGGGCCCACGGCGTGATCACCGGGGACCTGCTCGGGCTGCTGATCTTCGCGATGATCGCGACGCTCGGGGCCGGGCGCGTGCTCGGCGTCGACGCCTACCTCGCGAAGACGTCGTTCGTCAGGGACCACCCGCGGCTGCGGTACTTCATCGGCTAACGAGGTGACAACACATGAGCCAACCCACTACAATGGAACGAGTCGGACTGTACGGCGGCGGCGCGCTCATCCTGATCGGCACGGTCGGGATGGGCCTGCTGGAGATAATCGCAGGAGCGCCGCACCCGGTGTCGGGAGAGGGACAGGTCGTCCACGAGACGCTGATAAGCCTCAGCGTTCGGTCGTACACCATCCTGTTGGGGCTGCTGCTGCTCGCGGCGTACGGCGTCACCAACCTCGTGACGAAACCGCCGGAAGACACGTCGATCTGACCCGCAGGGACCGTCGGAGCGCCGCCGGAACGCGGCGCTCCCACGACTGACATTTTACCGACCCCCGGGACGGCCGCTCACTCCACGACCGGCAGGTCCGCCCGGCTCCCCTTCGGGACCACCGAGCGCAGTTCGTCGTAGAGGTACAGCCCGACCCCGATCGGGACCGGCTCGCCGGCGACCTCGTGGGTCGCGATCAGGTAGCCCCAGTCGCCGTCCCACTCGGGGAGGTCCTGGTCTTCCCCCGCCGCGAACCGGGCCGCCTGCGCCGGGTCCAGTTCGATCACGTTCTCCGTCGCGTGACGGCCGAACCGCGAGGCCGCCCTGCCGGTCGGTTTCCAGTGCTCCTGACGCGTGCGCAGGAAGGTCATCCCGATCGCCTCCACCTCGCTGGGGTCGGTCGCCTCGCCGTTGAAGATCCAGATCTTCCCCGCGCCCTTCTCCCAGAAGGAGTACTCCGCGAACACCTCGGAGTCGATCCCGAACCGCTCTTCCCACCAGTCGAGGACTTCCTCGCGGCTCGCGCGCCCCTCCACCCCGCGGTCGGCCGGCGTCTCGGGGAGCCGGTCGAAGCGCTGGCCGTCGTTCGTGTGGGCCTCGCCCGTCCCCCCGTCGGTGCCGTCGCTCACGCGCCCCCCCCGCCGTCGGTCGCGGCGTCGCCGGTCTCGTCGCTCGCCGCGCCGCCGACCCGCAGTTTCGCACAGAAGAACCCGCCCGTGTCGTTGCGGTGCGGGTAGATACGCTTCGCGCGCGTCACCGACTCGTCGTACGTCTCCCCCTCCCACTCGGTCACGCCGGGATCGGTGTCGAGCGGCAGGTCGAATTCGACCAGTTCGCAGTCCTCGTTCGCGAGGACGTGGTCGAGGACCGCCTCGTTCTCCTCGGGCGCGAACGTACAGGTCGAGTAGACGACCACGCCGCCCGGGCGGGTCGCTTGGACGGCTCGCGCCAAGACGCCCTTCTGGATGCCCGCGACCGCGTGGACGTGGTCGAGCGTCCACTGGTCGAGGACGTCCGGGTTCTTGCGGCACGTGCCCTCACAGGAGCAGGGGGCGTCGACCAGCGCGCGGTCGAACTCGTCGAACGCCAGCGGCTTCGTCGAGAAGTTGCGCGCGTCCTGGTTCGTGACGATCGCGTTCGTGATCCCGAGGCGCTCGGCGTTGTGGCGGAGCGCGGAGAGGCGGCCGAGGTTGTTGTCGTTGGCGACGACCGTCCCCTCGTCGTCCATCGCGTCCGCGATCTGGGTCGTCTTGCTGCCGGGCGCCGCGCAGGCGTCCCAGACGCGCTCGCCGGGGCGCGGGGCGAGCGCGAGCGTCGGCAGCACGGACACCTCCTCCTGCCCGTGGGTCCAGCCGTGGACGTACGGCCAGTTGCCGCCGGGGTTCCCCTCGGGGAGCCGGAAGAGGCCGTCGTGCCAGTCGACGGGGTCGTAGGCGACGCCCCCCTCGTCGAACGCCTCGCGGACGCGGGCCGGCGTCGCGGCGATGCCGTTCGTGCGCACGACCGAGGGGAGTGGCCGGTCGCACGCCGCCCGGAACGCGTCGACGTCGTCGACGAGCGACTCGTATCGGTCGAGCGGATTCATGGCTCCCCTTTCGGGTCGGCCCGTTAGACCGTTTCGGGACGCGAGCGGCCTCCCGGGCGCCGCACCTTTAGGTCGGCCCCCGGCGTAGGAGCGCGCATGGCCCGCATCTCCGTCCTCGACGACGACGTCGCGCTGGACGAGCCGACGCTGATCGAGGGGTTCCCCGGCGTCGGCCTCGTCGGCAAGATCGCGACCGACCACCTGATCGACGCCCACGAGATGACCCACTACGCGAACGTCCACTGCGACGGACTGCCGCCGGTGACCGTCTATCGGGAGTCCGAGACGGCCGCGACGACGCCCGTGCGGCTGTATGCGGACACCGAGAACGACCTCGTCGCGCTCCGCAGCGACGTGCCCGTGAACCCGGGCGCGGCGACGGAGGTCGCGGCGTGTCTCGGCTCGTGGTTCGACGAGGCCGACCTGTTCCCGATCTTCCTGTCGGGGATCGGCCGCGAGAAGGACGAGGCGCCCCCGGAGCTGTACGGGATCGCGACCGGTGACGGCGGCGAGGCGCTCGGGCGCGCCGAAGTGTCCGAGCCGTCCGAGTCGGGCCTCGTCTCGGGTCCGACGGGAGCGATGCTCGCGGCCGCGCTGGAGGACGGCCGCGACGCGGTCGGGCTCGTCGTCGAGTCCGACCCGCAGTTCCCCGACCCCGAGGCGGCGCGAGTACTCATCGCCGACGGCATCGACGCGATCGCCGAGATCGAGACGCCGACCGACGGGCTCGTCGAGCAGGCGACGGAGATCCGGAGCGCGAAGCGGCAGCTCGCCGAGCAGATGCGACAGGCGACCGAGGAGAGCTCGCAGGCCGAACCGCTGAAGATGTTCCAGTAGGCTCGCGGCCCGGTCCGTCGCCCCCGGGCGGGCGCGCTAGCTGTCGGCCGACCCGCCCGCGCCGTCGCGCTCCAGTTCGTCGAGGATCGGCCGGTACTTCAGCTGGACCTCGTCCCACTCGCGGTCGGGGTCGGAGTCGGAGACGACGCCGACGCCCGCGAACAGCGTCGCGCGCCGGCGGCTCGCGACGGCCGAGCGGATCGCGACCGCGAACGCGCCGTTGCCCGCGGCGTCGATCCAGCCGACCGGCGCGGCGTACCAGCCGCGGTCGAACGGCTCCGTCTCGCGGATCGTCGCCAGCGCGCGGTCCGGCAGGAGCCCGCCGACCGCTGGGGTGGGATGGAGCGCCTCGACGAGTTCGAGGACGTGGCGGTCCGCGTCGAGCTCGGCGGTGATCGGCGTGTGGAGGTGTTGGACCGTCGCGAGCCGGCGAACGCGGCGGTCGGCGGCTGAGATGGAGGCCGCGAACGGTTCCAGCTGATCGCGGACGGTCTCCGCGACGAGCTCGTGTTCGTGGACGTTCTTCTCGTCGTCGAGCAGTTCCTCCGCGAGCCACTCGTCCTCGGACGGGGTCTCGCCGCGGCCGGTCGTGCCGGCGAGCGCGTCCGTCTCGACGGTCCGACCGCGCAGCGAGACCAGCCGCTCGGGCGTGGCGCCGAAGAAGGCGCTCTCGCCGGCGGCCGGCTCGAACCAGTAGCGGTGGCAGTCCGGGTATTTCTCGGCGAGGCGTTCGAGCGTCGGCGCCCGGGGGAAGTCGGCCGCGAGGTCGGCCTCCAGCGCCTGCGCTAACACCACCTTCTGAAGATCGCCGTCGCGGATCCGGTCGACCGCGGCACCGACGCTGTCGCGCCACGCCTCGCGGCTCGTCGTCCGGCGGCTCTCGCGGATTCCCGGGCGGGGCGGCCGAGAGCCGGCCGCGTCCCCGGAGTCGTGCCGGTCGAGTGTGTCGAACCGCTCGACCTCGCGCGCCAGTCGGTCCTCGACGGCGGACGCGTCGGCGTCGGCTCCGACCGCGTTGACGGTGAGCCACGCGCCGTTGTCCGCGACCGTCAGCTGGACCCGCGGCAACACGAACCGGGCCTCAGGGAACGGCCCCCACGGGTCCCCGTCGCAGGCGCCCTCGTGGAAGGCGAACCCCCCGAAGACGCGGGGTCGGGCCGCCTCGGTACCCGCGTGGACGTCGCCCGACTCGAACAGCTCCGTCGCCGCGTCGCGGATCGCCGCGAACCGGTCGTCGCCCTCGGCGGTGAGCGTCGCCGCCGCGCCGCCGCCGACCACCAGGGCGTCGTCGGGCGCACTCCACGTCGTGCGCGGCGACGGGAGCGCGTCGAACACCGCCGCGAACGCCGGCTCGTCGACCGCCGTGGTCCGGCTGACCAGCGGCGGCGACGACCGAGGGCGCGCCCGTTCCATGCGTATCGAGTCGGGGCCGTGGACCCTTTATCCTGACTATCGGGGCGGAGCGGACGGGGAAAATCAGCGCGGCGGTCCGGCGGTCAGCTGTAGCGCTCCTCGTTCCACGGGTTCGCCGTGTCGCTGTACCCCCGCTTCTCCCAGTAGCCGAGCTCGGGCTCGGTGAGGAACTCGACGCCCGAGACCCACTTCGCGCCCTTGTACGCGTACCTGTGCGGCGTGACGACCCGGATCGGCCCGCCGTGGTCGGCCGGGAGGTCGTCGCCGTCGAAGCCGTACGCGAGCTGGACGCCCGGCTTCGTACACTCGTCGAACGGGAGATCGGTGGTGTAGCCGTCGAGCGAGTGGAACATCACGTGTTCCGCGTCGTCCCGGACGCCCGCGAGCTCGGCTAGGTCCGCGAACTCGACGCCGGTGAACTCGCAGTCGAACTTGCTCCACCCCGTCACGCAGTGGAAGTCCTGCCGTTGGGTGACGGTCGGGAGGTCATGGAACTCGTCGAGCGAGAAGGAGCGCGGCTCATCGACGGCACCCCACACCTCGAGTTCGAACGTCTCCGGGTCCCAAGCGGGAGTTCCGCTCTTCGAGAGGACGGGGAACCCGTCGGTCTCGCGCTGCCCCGGCGGGAGCCGGTCGTCGCCGTACTCGCGGTAGAGGTCGGTGAGGTCCTCGACGGCGTCGACGCCGGATTCGGTCATGCGGCTCGGTTCGTCCCGGACCGACGTATGAATGTCGCTCTCGGAGACTGGCGGCCCGGGGCGACCGGAGACCAGCAGGACGGGCCGACTCTCGACGTTGGCGCCGTCGAGAGGAACGTCGATGGCGACCGGTTCGCGATTTCCAAATAGCAGCTCGAATCATCGAAAACGAATTTTTGTGTCATCGTTTTGCGTTTTCACATCCGCGGATCTCCGACGCCAATTTTATATACGCCATGCCACAAGAGCCGGACAGCAAATGCCCCGAGTGAAGATAACCGTGCCGGAGCATCTGGAGATGCAGATCGCCCAGATGGTCGAGGAGGGGGAGTTCCTCAACCGCGAGGAGGCGGTCGAGGAGCTGCTATCGACTGGCATCAAGGCGTACAAGACGAGCGGCCCGCGAGACGACGACGACTCCAACGGGTTCGAAGACGAGGGGATGATGGGCCACGAAGACGAGTACGTCTTCTGAGCGAACGACCGTTTTGCTGCGGCTCGGCGGCCCGGAACCGTGCGTACCGCCCTCAACAACCCTTATAGGGCCAACAACCCGTATCCGTGGGTATGCACAAGGACGAGCTGCTCGAACTTCACGAACAGATGGTGACGATCATGGAGCACTTCCGCGCGCAGGAGACCGTCGACGGCTCGCTGTTCGACCCCTACGACGAGCTCGAGGTCGACCCCTCGCACGTCCACAAGTCGAAGAGCGAGCACAAACACGCCGTGTTCGTCCTCGGCAACGCCCTCGCGAACGCGATGAGCGAGGACGAGTTCTCCCCCGCCGGCCGCGTCGGCAAGCGGATGGAGGAGCTCGCCGACGACGCCGAAAATAAGATCTGAGGCGGAGCGCTCCGACCGTCGACCGAGCCGCGCTCTCGCTTTCGCCCCCGACGCGTCGCTCCGGACCCCCGTATTGATGTGTTCGCGGCCCCGTCGAAGCAGACATGATCGCGGAGGCGCTGACGTCGGACGCCCTTCACCTCGCCGTCGGCGGCGTCGGTGTCGTCGTCGCGCTCGCCGCGGTGTACCTCGTGGACCGCCCGAGCGGCGGCTGGACGCGGGCGCTCCGCTCGCGGCTCCTCCTCGGCGTCCCGTGGGGAACGCTCGTCGTGATCGCCGGCGTGATCGGGGTGTACCTGTTCGTCCAGTCCGGGATCGATAACCCGTACCGACCGGTCGTGATCCCGTTCCGGTCGTGGTCGTACTTCTACCCGGAGGGGCTCCTCTGGTCCAGCTTCGCGCACTCCAGCCGCGGGCACATCACCGGGAACCTCCTCTCCGCGCTCGTCGCCGGCGGCCTCGCGGAGTACGCGTACGGCCACTTCCCCGAGGGACGCGACGTCGACGACGCGGACCGGATCGCCGTCCGCCTCCGGAAGCTGCCCGAGCGGATCAGCGCGCTCCCGAGCCGGGCGGCCGCCGTCGACTCCCCGGGTGAGAATCCCTACGTGCGGGCGTTCCTGATCGTCCCCGGCGCCGCGGTCGCGTTCGGGCTCTGCTCGGCGTTGTTCGCGCTGGGGCCGGTGATCGGCTTCTCCGTCGTCGTGTTCGGCTACTGGGGGTTCGCGCTCGTCTCTCGCCCCGTCGCGGCGGTCGTCGCGATGGCCGGGACGAGGTTCGTCGGCGTCCTCTACGACGCCCTCCGGGTCCCGGTGGCGTTCGCCGAGGCGTCTCCCTCCTACGGGGTGCCGGGATGGGCGAACGTCGCGATCCAGGGGCACGCGCTCGGGCTGATCGGCGGCGCGCTCGTCGCGGTCGTCCTCCTTCGCCGTCGCGCCCGGCGATCGAACGGTGAAGGGCCCGACCCGGACGCGGAGCCGGACGCGACTGCGGGACGGTGGCGGTACCACCCGGTTGCGACCCGGGCGAGCGAGGGGTCTCGGACGGACGCGACGGAGCGGTCCGCGCTGCTCGTCTTCGGCGCGCTGCTGCTGTTCGGCGCCTCGCGTCGGCTGTGGGCGGTGTACTGGTACCTCGGGAACGAGCGGTACGAGCTGTACCGCGCGGTCGGCGTCGGGCTGCTCGCGCTCCTCGCCGCCATCGTCACCGTCGCGGCCGTCTCGCGCGACGACCCCCTGTGGCCGACCCGGGCGGTCCCGGAGCCGGAGACGATCCGAGGGGGGATCCGGTCGGCGACGCCGGCGGCGGTCGGACTCCTCCTGCTCGTCGCGGCGCTGGCGGTCGTCGCCGGCCCGGGCGTCGTCCCGAACCTCGTCGCGGTCGACGACGGCGACCTCCCGGGGGACCCGATCGAGGTGGAGGGGTATCAGGTGACCTACGCCGAGAACGTGGAGAACCAGCTCGTGGGCGTCGTCGACGTGGAGGCGTTCGGGCGCTCGACGTCGGTCAACACCTCGGGGGTGATCGTCAGCGACCCGGACCGCGAGATATGGACGACCGCGGTCTCGAAGGGGAGCCTCGCGTTCTGGGGGTACCGCGCGGTCGACGTGGGGGGAACGGGCTGGCGCGAGACCGTCTGGGTCCAGCGGGTCGGCTGGGTCGCCGCGAACGGCGGCCCGGCGTACCGAGTCGACGCGGTCAGAAACGAGACCAGGCGGACGCTGTTCACCAGCGAACCCGCGCGGGCCGAGCCCCGGATCGACGGCCGCAGCGTCGTCGTCGCGGCCGCGCCCGACGGGTTCGAGCTGACGGTGGTCGGCGGGAGCGGCAACAACGTCACGGCCGCGCTCCCGGCCGCGAACGAGTCGGTGACGGTGCGAGGGCTCACGTTCGTTCGCGAGGGCGACGCCGTGTTCGCGGAGCGCGGCGAGACGCGGGTGCGGATCGCACAGCGGGAGCGCTACGAGGGGCGGCAGTAGTCGGGATCAGTCGGTGGACGAGCGCAGTTACGGCGCGTCACTCCCACTCGATCCGGTACACTTCGGTGTCGATCTCACGCGACTCGTCGGTGTGGTGATCGAACTGCGCGTCGATCCGGAACTCGGCCGCGAACGCGTGGGTCACCTCGCCGCCCTCGTCGGCGGCGAACGCCTCGACGAACTCCTGACTGCCGGCGTTGTGGACCGAGTAGGAGACGGCCGCGAGGTCGCTCGCGACGGCGAGGAACGCCCGGTCAGCGTTGCGGTTGCCGTCCTGCGCGCCGAACGGGGGATTCATCACGACCGTCGCGGGCTCAGCGACGGCGAGCGGCGGGCGCGTGGCGTCGCCGCGGACCCAGTGGACCGGCGCGCTGGCGGCGACGCGGCGCTCGTTGGCCCGGGCGGTCGCGAGCGCGCCGCCGTCGAGTTCGAGGCCGACGACGCGAGCGGGACCGCGCAGTGCGGCGGCGAGCGCGAGCATTCCCGTACCTGCCCCGAGGTCGATCACCGTCCGGCCGTCGACGTCGCCGTGGAGGTCCGCGAGGTGGACGACGTGGGCGGCCAGCTCCGGTGGCGTCGGGTACTGTTCGAGGGCCGCGTCGGGACGTTCGAAGCCGGCGACGACGCCGAGCTTCGTCGCGAGCGACCGCTTCGTCGCCATGGGTCAGGCGGTGCCGTCGTCCCCGACGCGCTCGAACTCGACCCCCTCGCGGTCGGCGCGCTCGGCGAGCGCCGCGAGCGCGGTACCGACCTCCTCGCACGCCTCGCCGTCGACGCTGACCTCGATCCGACCGGCGCCGAGGAACGACGCCGCGCGGACGAGGTCGCGCAGCCGGTCGGCCTCGCGCTGGCACGCGAGCGTGCTCTCGGCGTCGAAGTCCGCCTCGGTCGCGACCGCGGCGGGCTGGTAGCCGCGGGCCGCGAGCCCGCGCTTGAGGTCGCGGAGGTGTTCGGGGGCGGTGCTGTCGAGGTCCGCCGCGTCGATGACGACGGGGTCGACGTCGGCGGGACGACAGCCGCGCAGCGCGCGTTCGATGCCGGACGAGGCGGTAGTACTCATACGAACCCATTGGCAAGAGTTATACAAAAGTCTTTATAGATGTTTCATAGTAATATAAAGGGCGGTGCGCACGGCACACTCCGGCGGTGAGTCCGATCGCACGTCGGTGTGACTGCTGTCGGGATCGGCGGGTCAAAACGCCGTATTCCGACCTCGGATCACAGTCACGTTTCGTGCGTCGTGACGGGTAGCGTCGAGGGCGGGTCAAGACCGTCGACGAGCCGGCTTATATTCCCGATTCAATCGGTAGAAGGGCCTTGAAGCCCGAAAAACGGATATGAGATCGAAGCGAGAACGATCAGGATCGATGGTAGACGTGGACAAGGCTTAAATACGCAACTGACCACAAACCTTTTAATGGAACGTCCGAGCCGCCAGCGGCAACAGGAGCGGGACACGGAGCAGGAAACGGACGAATCGACGGTCTCCTGTCCGGAATGCGACTCGGAGAACATCGTCACCGACGCCGATCAAGAGCTCGTCTGCGAGGACTGCGGGCTCGTCTTGGACGAGCGGAACATCGACCGCGGGCCGGAGTGGCGCGCGTTCAACCACAACGAGCGGCAGTCGAAGTCGCGCGTCGGCGCCCCGATCACGGAGACGATGCACGACAAGGGGCTGACGACGACGATCGACTGGAAGGACAAGGACGCCTACGGGCGGTCGCTCTCCTCCGAGAAGCGGTCGCAGATGCACCGCCTGCGCAAGTGGCAAGAGCGGATCCGGACCAAGGACGCGGGCGAGCGCAACCTCCAGTTCGCGCTCTCGGAGATCGACCGCATGGCGTCGGCGCTCGGCGTCCCGCGGTCGGTACGCGAGGTCGCGTCCGTCATCTATCGACGCGCGCTCAACGAGGACCTGATCCGCGGCCGCTCAATCGAGGGCGTCTCCACCGCGGCCCTGTACGCCGCCTGCCGACAGGAGGGGATCCCCCGCAGCCTCGACGAGGTCGCGGACGTCTCGCGGGTCCCGCAGAAGGAGATCGGTCGGACCTACCGGTACATCTCCCAAGAGTTGGGGCTGGAGCTGAAGCCGGTCGACCCCAAGCAGTTCGTCCCGCGGTTCGCGTCCTCCCTCCAGCTCTCCGAAGAGGTCCAGTCGAAGGCGACCGAGATAATCGACGTCTCCGCCGAGCAGGGCCTCCTCTCCGGGAAGTCACCGACCGGCTTCGCGGCGGCGGCCATCTACGCGGCGTCGCTGCTCTGTAACGAGAAGAAGACCCAGCGCGAGGTCGCCGACGTCGCGCAGGTCACCGAGGTCACCATCCGGAACCGGTATCAGGAGCAGATCGAAGCGATGGGCTTCCGGTAGGACGAGCAGACGGTCGAGCGGCGGTGTCCGCTCCGTACCGGAGTTCGAGATAGTTGATCGGGTTTTTAATCGATACCCGCTGTACTACGGAGTGAGATGTACTCGGAGATCCTCGTTCCAACCGACGGCGGCCCGGCCTCGGAATCCGCGATCGAACACGCGATCGACCTCGCGGACCAGTACGGCGCTCGTCTCCACGCGCTGTACGTCGTCGACGGCGGGGCGTACTCCAGCCTGGAGGCGGGCGCGGAGATCGTCGTCGAGGCGCTCGAATCGGAGGGCGAGGAGGCGACGGGCCGCGTGGCGGACGCCGCCGCGGACACCGGCGTCGAGTGCGTGACCAGCGTGACGTCGGGAACGGCCTACCAGTCGATCCACGACTACGTCGACGAACACGCCATCGACGTCGTGGTGATGGGGACGCACGGCCGGAAGGGGCTCGACCGCTACCTGCTCGGGAGCGTCACCGAGCGGGTCGTCCGCACCTCGGACGTCCCGGTGTTGACCGTGCGACAGCCGACGGATGAGTAACCGCACCGTTCCCGGCGGACGCGGGTGACACCGATGCGGGACTGGCTGTCTCACCGCGTGGTCTCGTCGCCGAACGACACCGCCCTCGTCCGCGCCGAGGACGGCGAGGCGTGGAGCTACACCGACCTCGACCGACTCGTCGCCGAGACGGCGGGTCGGCTCGTCGCACACGGGCTCGGGGAGGGCGACCGGATCGGCGTGCTCACGCCCCCGTACGTGGGCACCGTCGGCCTCGTCCACGCGACGATGCGGATCGGGGCGACGTTCGTGCCGCTGAGTCAGGAGCTGACATCGCGCGAGATCGCGGCGCGGATCGACCGGACCGACCTCGACGCGGTCGTCTGCGCGGAGCCGACCGAGTCGACGGCGACGGACGCGGCGTCGCAGATCGAGGGCGTCCCCGTCTACTCCGTCGACGATCCGACGGGCGCGGACGTAACCGGGATCCACGACGTCGACCCGGCGTCGCTCGACCCCCCGGAGTGGGAGTTCGCGGACCCGCTCTGCGTGCTGTTTACTTCTGGGACCACCGGCGAACCCAAGCCCGTCCCACTGACCGCGGGCAACGTGTACAGCTCCGCGGTCGCCTCCGCGTTCCGCCTCGGCGTCGAGGCCGACGACCGATGGCTGGTGTCCCTGTCGCTCCACCACATGGGCGGGCTCGCGCCGGTGTACCGGTCGGTGCTGTACGGGACGACGCTCGTGTTGCGCGAGGGGTTCGACGCGGGCGGTACCGCCGACGACATCGACGCGTACGACGTGACCGGCGTCTCGCTCGTCCCGACGATGCTCCGGCGGATGCTCGACCGACGCGGGACGCTGTCGGACTCGCTCCGCGTGGTCCTGCTCGGGGGTGCGCCAGCGCCGGCGGAGCTGATAGAGCGGTGCCGCGACTACTCGGTCCCCGTCTACCCGACGTACGGGATGACGGAGGCCGCCTCGCAGATCACGACCGCGACGTCGCGACAGACCAGAGACCGGATCGGGACGGTCGGCAGGCCGCTCTTCGGCACCGACGTGACGGTCGTCGACGACGACGGCGACCCGGTCGAGCCGGGCGACACCGGCGAAATCGTCGTGAGGGGACCGACGATCACGCCGGGGTACCTCGCCGAGAACGGGAACGACTCCACGGAGGACGTCGACGACGCCCGCGCGTCTTCCTCCGACGCGGTCGACCTGAACGGGATCGATCCCGAGCGCCTCGATCGGTCCGACTTCGGCCCCCACGGACTCCACACGGGCGACGTCGGACGGTTCGACGAGGACGGCTACCTCCACGTGCTCAACCGCGTCGACGACCGAATCATCAGCGGCGGCGAGAACGTCGAGCCCGGGGAGGTGGCTGACGTGCTCCGTGAGTACGCCGAGGTCGACGACGTGGCGGTGGTCGGGCTCGACGACGAGGTGTGGGGCGAGCGCGTCGCGGCGCTCGTGGCCGTCGGCGACCGGCTCTCGTCGGTGTCGACCGATACCGCCGGCGACGACGGCCGGTTGGAGACGGACCTCTCGGAGACCGATTCCGGAGGGAGAGACCCCGAGGAAGACGGCGCTGAGGGGACCACCCCGGAGGACGAGACCGCGGATTCGGCGGTCGAGGCCGGCGGCGTCGGTCCCCCGCCGATCGACGAGGCGGCGTTCGTCGACTTCGCCCGCGACCGGCTCGCGCGGTTCAAGATCCCGAAGACGGTCGCCTACGTCGAGGAACTCCCCCGGACCGTCTCCGGAACGGTCGACAGGGAGGCGACGCGGACACTCCTCCGGGAGCACGGCGCGGACCCGCGGGAGAGCGTCGACGCGGACCTCGAAACGGCGGGATTCGAGCCAGCCGACCCGGCCGAACCGCCGGCCGAGTCCGAGTCGCAACCGGACGCGGAGATCCCAGACGCCGAGACGACGGGCGACGGCGGAGGCGGCTCGACCGGGAACGCCGACGCGGCCGACGCCGTTGCCGACGAGGTCACCGACGCAGACACCGACGAAGTCGACATCGTCGACGCCGACGAGGTGGCCTCGGAGTCGGGCGACGACGACGCGGACGGCGAGGACGGTGGGAGAGACGCGGACGGCGGGGGCGGTGGGGACGATGCGGACGATGGGGGCGACACGGACGCCTCCGACACCACAGATACCGCTGAGACCGACGATTCCGACGGCGACGGCGACGACGAGGAAGACGCCTGAGAGCCGATCCGCCGCCGCGAGCGACAGATAAATTTGCCCGACGTTCTTCGTTGTTCCACCGGAGTTTTGTCGGCAGGGTCCCGACCGTTGTTATGGAGCTGCTAGACGACAGCATCGTGCCGGAGCGCGCGCGAGACGTCAAACAGGAGGCCCGCGAGTTCGCCGACGAGTACATCGCCCCGAACGCCGAGTCGTACTACGAGACGGGCGACTACCCGTGGGAGGTGCTCGAAGCGGGGATGGACGCCGGGCTCGTCGCGCAGGACATCGGCGAGGAGTACGGCGGCAAGGGGTTCGACCTCGCGCAGGTGCTCGCCATCGCGGAGGAGTTCTACCGCGCGGACGCCGGCATCGCGCTCACCCTCCAGCTCGCCAGCTTCGGCGCGGAGATGGTCGAAGACTACGGAACTGACGAACAGAAGGAGGAGTACCTCCGCCCGGTCGCCGAGAACGACCAGATCTCCGGGCTCGCGGTCTCCGAGCCGCAGACCGGCTCGGACCTCGCGGGGATGACGACGAAGGCCGAGAAGGTGGAAGGGGGCTACGAGCTCACCGGCGAGAAGTACTGGGTCGGCAACGCGGTCGAGGCCGACTGGCTCACGGTGTACGCCAAGACCGGCGAGAGCGACGACCGCTACTCTAACTACACGCTATTCATCGTCGAGACGGACTCGGACGGCTACGAGGCCGAACACATCCCCGAGAAGATGGGGATGCGCGCGTCGAAGCAGGGACACATCGTCTTCGAGGACTGCTTCGTCCCCGAGGAGAACGTCGTCGGCAGCGAGGGCGGCGGCTTCTACGTCCTCGCGGACTTCTTCAACCACGGCCGGGTCATCGTCGGGGGGCACGGGCTCGGCCTCGCGGCCGCGGCCATCGAGGAGGCGGAGGCGTTCATCGACGAGCGCGAGGCGTTCGGCCGCACCATCGACGACTTCCAGGCCGTCCAGCACACCATCTCGGACATGCGGATCGGGTTCGAGTCGGCGCGCGCGCTGAACTGGCGCGCCTGCGAGAAGGTCGCGAACGGGAAAGACGCCGGCTACTGGGCCGCGCTGGCGAAGACGAAGTCGACGGAGGTCGCCACCGACTGCGCCGAGAAGGGGATGAAGCTCCACGGCGGCCGCTCGATTCTCACCGACCGCCGGATCGCCCGCGTCTACCGCGACGTGCGCATCCCGGTGATCTACGAGGGCGCGAACGACATCCAGCGCAACCTCATCTACCGGCAGTCGCGGTGAGCTGTTCCTGCCGGTAGGAGCCGGGGTTCAATTTTTCGATCAGATCCGCCGAGCCAGCGCCGCGAGCGCCTCGCTCCCGCCGGACGTGATGGGGTCCCCGTGACCGATACACGCGACCTCGAACGGCGGGGCGCGCTCGGCGAGACCCCGAATGCTGTCCAGCACTTCCCCCGTATCGTAGCTAATGAGCCACTCCGAGGGGTCGAGGTCGCCGTCGGACTCCGAGACGAGGTCGCCGAGCAGCGCGACGCCCAGCGCCTCGCTGACGTACGCGACGTGGCCCGGCGTGTGGCCGGGCGTGTGGTACGCCGTGAACGAGCCGACGGTCTCGCCGTCGCGGACGCCGACCACGTCGAGGTCGGGGCGGTCCGTGAGGAGCCCGCCGAGCCGCTGGATCAGTCCCTTGTGGTTCCGCAGCGGCGGTGATCGCGCTCCGCAGAGGAGCTGTGCGTCGAAGCCGTACGCGTACACGGGTGCGTCGAGGTCGGGCGTCAGCGACGCCAGCGTCCCGACGTGGTCGAGGTCGTAGTGGGTGAGGAGGACGCGCCCGACGTCCGCGACCGCGACGCCGGCGTCCTCGAACTCGCTCCGGATCGCGTCCGCGTCCCACGGCGTCCCGGCGTCGACGAGCGTCGGCACGTCGTCGACGACGAGGTAGGCGTTGGCCGCGCGAAGCTCGAACCGCCAGACGCCGTCCGCGATTTCGGTCGCCATGGCCGCGAGTACGGGGTACGGCGGGATGAACGCTGTCGTGGCGGAAACGCGGACGCGGGGAGGCGAGGACGACCCGCGGGGGCGTCTCGCGCCAGCGCCGCCGACCGACCCCTGTCGGCGACGCGGCCGACGAAAACGCCAAGACGCCAGGGCGACACCTCGGAGTATGCGACTGGAGGACTACTGGGGAATCGGGCCCAAGACGAGCGAGCGGCTCGTCGAGGCGCTCGGGACCGAGCGGGCGGTCGAGGCGATAGAGTCGGCCGACGTCCGCGCGCTCGTCGACGCCGGGCTCCACCGCGGCCGCGCGACCCGCATCCTCCGCCGGGCGAACGGGGAGGCCGGGATGGACGTGCTCGCGACGGGCGACGCACGGTCGGTGTACGACGACCTCCTCACGCTCGCCGCCGACGCGGCGCTGACCGCGCACGCGGCCGATCGGATCCGGGTGTTGACCCCGCTCCTCGACCGCGACGCCGTCGAGGCGCGGCTCGACCGAGTGGTCGCCACCCGCGACGCGTGGGCCCGGCTCGACGAGGCAGACCGCGAAGCCGTCGAAGAGGCGTTCGCCGCGTACGACGAGGCCGACGGCTCCGACCTCGCCGTGGTCGAGACCGCGGTCGCGCTCCGCGAGGCGGGGCTGACGGACGGGCCCTTCGCCGACATCGGCGCGCTCGACGGCGACCGGCTGCGCGACGCGGCCGACGCGCTCGCCGACGTGCGCGGGTCGATCGACCCCGCCGGCGGACTCGACGGCGACGACATCGCGATCGCGTCCGGGGCCGACGCGGAGTTGGACCGACTGCGCGATCGGCTCGCCGCCGCGCGCGACCTCGCCGACTCCGCGTTCGACGTGCTCGAATCGGTCCGCGACGGGAGCCTCCGCGACTTCGAGGCGCTGGAGGCGGCGACGATAGAGCACGTCGCGCGCGAGACGGGCGTCGAGCCCGCGACGGTCCGGTCCGCGGCGCCCGACGAGGCGCTCGACGCCGCCGACTTCGTCTCGGGGACGCTCCGAGACCTCGTGGTCGAACTCGAATCGGCGGTCGAGGAGCGCGAGGCCGCGGTCGCGGCCGACATCCGCGAGCGGTTGGGCGACGACGCCGTGGCGTCGGAAGGGGCGAACGGCGAAACGGACGAATCCGACGACGGTGAGGACGCGGCCGGCGGGGGCGAAGAAACGATTGTCGCCCGCGCCGCGTCGGCCGTTTCGGACGCCGCGTTCCTGCTGTCGCTGGGACGGTTCGCGGTCGAGAACGGCCACGTCCGGCCGACCCTCGTCGACGACGGCATCGCGGTGCGCGGCGCGCGGAACCCCTTCCTCGGCGGCGACGTCCAGCCGGTCTCCTACGGCGTCGGCTCCCACTCGCTCGCGGACGACCCGGGGGTCGCGAGCGCGGACGCGCCGCCGACCGGCGACCGCGTGAGCGTCCTCACCGGGGCGAACTCCGGCGGGAAGACGACGCTCTTGGAGACGCTCTGCGCGGTGGCGCTGCTCGCGTCGATGGGGCTCCCAGTGCCCGCCGACGCGGCCGAGGTCGGGACGTTCGACCGGATCGTCTTCCACCGCCGGCACGCCTCGTTCAACGCCGGCGTGCTGGAGTCGACGCTGAAGTCGGTGGTCCCGCCGCTCGTCGCGGACGGCCGCACGCTCATGCTCGTCGACGAGTTCGAGGCGATCACCGAGCCGGGCCGCGCAGCCGACCTCCTGAACGGGCTCGTGACGCTGACGGTCGACCGCGGCGCGCTCGGCGTCTACGTCACGCACCTCGCCGAGGACCTGAGCCCGCTGCCCGACGCCGCGCGGATCGACGGCATCTTCGCCGAGGGGCTGACGAACGACCTCGAACTCCGCGTCGACTACCAGCCGCGGTTCGAGACGGTCGGGAAGTCCACGCCGGAGTTCATCGTCTCGCGGCTGGTGGCGAACGCGGGCGACCGCGGCGTCCGCGCCGGCTTCGAACACCTCGCGGGCGCGGTCGGGGAAGAGGCGGTCCAGCGAACCCTCTCCGACGCCGAGTGGGCGGGGAACGATGACTGAGGAGTCGACGGACGACGCGGCCGGGCCCGACCGGATCCGGTCGATCGCGGTCCACCGCGAGGACGTGGCGAACGCGCTCGAAGCCTCGCTCCGGAGCGAGCGCGAAGTCGTCCTCCGCGCGACGCCGCCCTTCTCGGGGCGGATGCGCGCCCGCCTCCACGCGCTCGACGCGGGCGGAAACGAGAGCGGGGACGGGGACGGCGACGGCGGTTCCGACGACGCACCCGCGCCGCTTCACATCGATCCCCGAGACCTCGTCGCAGACGTGCCGCCGTACCCGGAGGTCGACGACACGGCCGCCGAACTTCCCGACGCCGACCTCGAAACGCGGCGCGAGCGACACGCCGCGAACGTCGAGGCGTGGCGCGAGACCGTTCGCGAGCGCGTCGGCTCGACGGTCGAGGTCGAGGTCGACGGCGAGATCCGCACCGTCGACGTGAACGCGCTGGGGTAAGGGGACCGTTTCTCGGCGGGGACCGCCGATCGGTCGAGCTACAGCCGTAGCCGCTCGACCGACGTGCCGGCGGCCTCGAACGCCTCGTCCGTCGCGGCCGCGACCACGACGGTGTCCGCGTCGGTGGCGGCGTCGAGGTCGACCTCGAACGCGCCGTCGGCGTCGGGCGTCACGAGCCGCGAGGTCTTTCGGGTGTGGACCGCGACGGACTCGGCGTCCGTCTCGCCCGCGACGACGACCGCGTCCTCGACGAACTCGGCGGTGGCGGTCAGGTCCGGCCCCTCGGGACGGTCGCGCTCGACGTAGCGGTCGCGGACGACCGTGGGCGTCTCGACGGGTTCGCCCGCGTCGACGCCGTGCGCCAGCCGGACGAAGCCGGCCATCGACCACGCGAGGGGGGTCGCCCCCCCGGTGCCCTCGCCGAACTCCCAGCCGTACTTCGTCGGGTGTTCGCGGTCCCACACCTGCTCGGGGAGCATCAGTCCGGAGTTGCCGAACCCGGCCATCGTCTCCAGCAGGGTCTCGGGTTCGAGCGCGTCCTCGTCGGTGCCGCCGAAGGCGTCGGGGCCGTCGGCGCGGGCGCGGAGCTCGTACTCGCCGCGCTCGCCGGTGAAGATGGGCCAGAGGCGCCCGCGGCCGTCGCCGGTGCCGGCCCACGGCGCGCCGGGGTCGCCGACGGCTATCTCGCCGTACGCGTCGCCGACGTAGCGGTACCAGGCGGCGCCGTGCGGCGTGTCCACCCGGATCGAGTCGTCGACGACGGAGACGGAGTTGCGGACGACCGGGTCGTCGGCCGGCTTGATCCCCAGCCGGACGAGTTCGAGGAAGCCGCCGTCGATTATCTCCCGCTCGTCGTAGGTGGGGCCGTCGTTGGCGATGGTGCGCGGGCGACCGGACTCGGGGTCGCCGTCGGCCGTGATCCGGAGGTAGTACGGCGTCTCCTCGTGGCGGTCGGTCCCCGTCGCGGTCGCGCACCACTCCTCGACGCGCGCGGTCCAGTCGTCCGCGAGCGCCAGCCACGCGAGCGCGTCCGCGCGGAGGGAGTCGGGCGACCGAGCGGCGTCACTTCCGGATTCGCCGCCGTCGCGCCGGTCGGCCTCCGCGAGCGCGAGCGCCGCGCCACAGACCAGGCCGGCGACCTCGGCCGCGATGCTCGACGGCGAGTAGCCGGCCTCCTCCTCCCAGCGCTCCTGCGCGGTCTCGGGGCCGTTCTCGGCGATGTAATCGAGCGAGCGGGCGACTTGGTCGTAGGTGTAGCCGGCGTCGTCGAGGGTCACGCCGCGCTCGTACAGCTGCCACGCCATCACCGAGGGGAACCCGATGTTGTCCATCTGCTCGCCGCCCCACCGGGTCCGCCCGTCGATGTAGGTGTTCTGCGGGAGGAACCCGTCGTCGTCCTGCTGGGTGTTGTACAGGTACGCGAGAGCGTCCGCGCCGCGTTCGAGCTCGTCCATCTCGATCAGCGCCGTGAACACCTGATAGAGGTCGCGCGACCAGACGAAGTTGTAGCCGTAGCCGCGGTCCTCAGCGGCGTACTCGGTCTCGCCCCACGGGACAGAGGGGCTCGCGATCCCGGCGCCGTCGTGGGCCTTGTCCTCGACGGCCGCCAGCGTCATCAGCGCGAAGCGGTACTGCGCCGCGAGGTCGGGGTCGCCGGCGACCGAGTCCGGAAGCTCGCGGTCCGCGAGCCACGCGCGCCACGTCTCGGCGTACGCCTCCGCGGCGTCGTCGAAGCCGCGCGCGAGCGCCCCCTCCGCCTCGCCGAGGGCGGCGGCGGTGTCCGACTCCTCGGCGAACCCGAGCGCGACCGTGTCCGCGACGGTCTCGCCGCTGCCGACGAGACCGGCGAGGACGACGTTCCCAGTCGCCTCCGACGACTCCTCGCCGCGCTCGCCGTCGCCGAACAGGGTGTCGGTGCCGTCGCCGTCGGCCGTGAGCGCGCTCGCCCAGTCGAACCCGTCGCCACTCGCCAGCGCGAGCGCGGGGGCGAACGGCTCCCCCTCGTCGTCGACGAGCTTGCCGGGGTCGCGGTCCGGATCGTCCTTGCGCGCGAGGAGGTGCGCCCCCGCGTCGCCCGAGACCCGCTCGGCGCGGTCGTCGGTTCCGACGTTGGCGATCGTGGCGTCGACGAGCGCGTACACGTCGTACTCGCGGACCCCGTCGAACCGGACGTCGGCGAGGATCGCGGTCCCGTCGGTGTCGACCGCGTACTCGACTTCGAGCGTCCAGCTGTGACCGTGCCCGTCGCCGGTCTCGCGGATCGTCTGGACGTACGCGAGCGCGTCGTCGGCCGCCGGCTCAGTCGTCCGCTCGATCGTCTCCGTCGTCGTGACGTGGCCCGTCTCGTCGAACGTCCGGATCGCGTACTCGGAGTCGGGGTCGGCGACGAGGAAGTCGAACGTCCGGACGTTCATCGCGTCGATCCGGGGGAACCGCGCCTCGGTGAGCGCCCCCTCGGTGAGCGTGAACCACACCGGCACCGGCTCGTCGGCCTCGTAGTCGGCGGGCGTGCCGACGCCGAACTTCCGGCCGGTCGTCCAGTGGGGCGCGGCCTCGGGGCCGGTCTCCCGGTCGTGCGGGACCGGGAGTTCGCCGTGACTCGCCAGCGTCACCGTCGCGTCGATCCGGAGCGCGTGCGACCACGCGATCGGCGTCGCGCTGTCGAGGTCGCCGTCGTCGAACGCCTGCTCCGCGAACAGCCCCGCCTCATTGACGAAGGGGCCGTCCGGCTCACAGATCGCGTAGAGGTCGCGCGCGTCGTCGAACAGGGGGTCCGCGGTCCCGCCGCGGTCCTCGACGACGCCGGCGAGCGTCGCCGCCGCGGTCGCGCCCCACAGCGTCGCGATCGACCACACCTTCGCGGCGCCCTGTTCGGCGGTGCGCCAGTCGTCTCCGGTGAACCTGATCAGCCCCTCCACGTCGGCCGTCTCGCGCCGGAGCGCGTCTATCGACCGCCGGACGTGAGTGTTGACGCGGTCGAGGAAGCGGTCGAACTCGCTCGTCGCGACGGAGTCGACCGACCCCGTGGAGCCCGAGCCGTCGGTGGCGGCCGCGCCGTCGTCGGTCTCGCCGTCGCCAGCCGCGGATTCGTCGTCGAGCAGGGCGGCGTACTCGGCGGCCGCGGTCGCGAGCGCGAAGGTGCTCGCGTCGGCGCGGGCGTCCTGCCCCTCCTCGCTGGCGCGCTGGAGGAACCGCTCCGTCTCGGGGTTCCAGCGGTCGTCGAGCCCCGACAGCGCCGCGTCCGCGGCGTGGGCGGCGTCGGCTCGAAGCCCTTCGTCGACCGGCGCGCGCGCCACCGCGGCGAACGCCCGGAGGTACTCGGCGCCGGTGTGGGTGAACCGGCCGAGCGCGTTCTCCCAGCAGTTCTGACAGCGGCGCGGGAGCCCGTCGTCCTCGGTGGTTCCGAGGAGGAAGTCGACGGCGTCGGCGATCGTCTCGTCGATCCGGTCGCGCCACTCGCTCGGGAGGTCCGCCTCGCGGCGGAGGGTCGCGAGGAACGCGACGACCGTGGCGGGCTGGTCGAGCTGGTCGTTCGGGCCGGGCGTCGCGTTCGCGCCCTCGATGCGGGCGTTCGCCCAGCCGGGGGCGACCTTCCCGGAGTCGGCCCACACGCGGTGGGGCCACGAGCCGTCGGCGTCCTGCGTCCGGCAGAAGAAGCTCGCGGCCGCGAGCAGCTCCTCGTCGGCGTCGAGGCCGAGCACGTCGCTCGCGTCGAGCAGCGCGGTCGAGACGGTCGCCTCGTCGCGGAACCACGTGTAGCCGTAGCCGCCGGAGGTGGAGTAGAACGGGTCGAACTCGGGGGCGGCGATCCGACCGCCGGACTCCGCGGTGAGCAGGTCGAGCGCGCGCAGGTCGCTCGCGATCACCGAGCGGCGCGGGGCGTCCTCGGGCACGTCGGGTCCGCGCCCGTCCGCGGCCTCGCGGAGGTCGTCGGCGTCGGGGTAGGCGGTGGCGATGTTCGACACCGCCTCGATCCGACGCTGGCGGTCGATCCCGTCGGTGAGCGCGTCCTTCGCGTCGTCGCCGGTGTCGCGCGCGGCCCGGCGGTCGACGACGGCGCGGCCGGCGAGCGTGACGCGCTCCGTGCGCCCGTCGCGCTCGAACGGCGCGCGGACGACGACGTCCGGGGTGAGCCGCGAGTCCTCGCGCCGGTCGATCTCGCCCCGGTGCGGGAAGCCGTCGTCCTCCTCGCCGAGCAGCTCGGGGATCGTCCGCAGCCGCTGGCCGTGCGCGTTCGAGAGGCCGGTCGAGGCGGTGAGGAAGTCGTGTTCGGACCGGTGGTACACCTCGACGACGCCGCCGTCGGCGGGGCCGGCGCCGCCGTGGACCATGTTACCGACGCGGCCCTCGACCATGTCCGGCGAGAACGCGTAGGCGGCGACGAGTTCGGCGTCGGCCGGCGGCGAGCCGCGGAGCTCGACGTGCGTGAGGTGCGTGTCGCTCACGACGAGGTCGAACTGGTGAATGGTGTAGCGGCCGGCGTCGTACTCGGTCTCGACGAGCGGGGTGTCGCCGTCGTAGTGCTGACGGGTCGTCTCGAGGTCGTCGAACCAGCGGACGCCGCGCCCGGCGGTGATCCCCATCCGGAGGCGGTCGGCGCCGCCGACTTCGGAGAGGGAGTACGAACAGTCGTGGACGGTCCCGTCCGGCCCCACGTGGACCAGTCGGCCGTCGTCGCCGGTGAACGCGCCGGCGGTCATCGAGTGTTCCGCCGGGTAGCGCTCCCCGCGCCGACGTTCGTGCTCCGTAAGGGCGGTACGCAGTCGCATACCCGCCCTGCGCCGGCCGGAGTAAAAGCCTTGACGACCGCGGCCGGTATCCGAGCGCGGGCTTCGCGGCGCAAATACCGCCGAAACAAGAGCAACACCGAAGGCCCCGGGCGTCGATGGGCGTCACATGCACCACCCCGGACCCCCGCGCTTCCTCGCGACCGGCGAGCGGACGGAACTGGCGCCGCGAGACCCGAACCCGGACGCGACCTACAACTGGCGCGTCGCCGACGCCCCGCCCGGCAGCGAGGCGACCGTCGGCGACGACCCCGTGACCGAGTTCACGCCCGACGTGCCGGGGCGGTACCTCCTCGGTCTCGACGCGCCGGACGGCGACCACCTGCTCACGGTCCGCGCGTTCCCCGCGAGCTACGAGGGCGTCGACGTCGCGGGCGGGAGCGGCACCGCGATCCGCGACCGCGACGCCGACGACGAGCCGATCGACTACGCCGCCCGAGAGCAGCACGAGGGAGTCGGCCGCCCGCGCGTCCGCGTCGACGCGAGCGTCGCGTTCGGCGACGACGGCGACAGGAAGGGGGAAAGCGCCGGCGAAGCCGTGTTCACGGCGGTTCCCTCCCCGAACCCGGAGTCCGCGCTCGACGCCGACGACCTCGCCGTGACGTTCGTCGTCGACGACCGCGACGTCGCCGACGCCGTCGCGGCGGGGCGCGCGAACCCGCGGGACGCGCTCCGCGTGAGCGAGGACGGCCGCGAACTCCGCGTTCCGCTCGCCGCGGTGCCGGAGCGCCTCCGCGTTCACGCCGTCGCCGTCGCGCACGACCCGGACGGCGACCCCCGCGTGAGCGTCGCCGACGGGGCCGCCGTCGAGCGCGGGCAGTCCGCAGCCGACGACGCCGGCGGCGAGGCCGCGCTGACGCCGGGCGCGCCAGACTTCGAGACGGTCCGGCTCAACGAGCCGCCGGCGTGGACCCGCGACGCCTCCGTCTACGAGATATTCGTCCGGACCTTCGCCGACGCCGACGAGGGCGAGGCGTTCGACGCCATCGCGGAGCGGATCCCGCGCATCGCGGAACTCGGCGTCGACACGCTGTGGCTCACGCCGGTGCTCGGCCACGACGGGAAGCCGCACGGCTACAACATCGTCGACTTCTTCGACACCGCCGACGACCTCGGCGACCGCGCCGACTTCGAGGCGCTCGTCGAGACCGCCCACGACCACGGGATGCGCGTCCTGTTCGACTTCGTCGCCAACCACACCGCGCGCGACCACGAGTGGTTCCAAGACGCCTACCGGAACCCGGAGTCGCCGTACCGCGACCGCTACGAGTGGCAGGAGTCGGGCGAGCCCGGCACCTACTTCGACTGGGAGCTGATCGCGAACCTCAACCACGCGAACCTCGACGTGCGGCGGTTCCTGCTCGACGTGATCGACGAATGGGCGCCGCTCGTCGACGGGTTCCGCTGTGACATGGCGTGGGCGGTCCCCGACTCGTTCTGGCGCGAACTGCGCGACCGCGTGAAGGACATCGACCGGGAGTTCCTCCTGATGGACGAGACGATCCCGTACATCCCCGGCTTCCACGAGGGGATGTTCGACGTCCACTTCGACGCGACGCTGTACTTCCAGCTCCGGCAGGTCGGCCGGGGCGCGGAGCCCGCGGAGACCGTCCTCGACGCGGTCGACCAGCGCGCCGAGATCGGGTTCCCCGACCACGCCGAGTTCCTTCAGTACATCGAGAACCACGACGAGACGCGCTACCGCGTCGAGTGCGGCGACGACGCCGCGGCCGCCGCGGGCGCGGCGATCATGACGCTGCCGGGCGTTCCGATGGTGTACGCCGGCCAAGAGATCGGCCAGCGCGGCCGCCGCGACGCGATCGCGTGGGACCACGCGCGCGAGGACGTGCGCGACCGCTACGAGCGCCTGCTCGAAACGCGGCGCGACCACCCGGCGCTCGGGCCGGCCGGCGACCTCTCCCACGTCGGCTACCACGTCGCCAGCGGCGACCTCTCGGAGCAGCCGATCGTCGCCAGCGGCGACGTCCACCCGGACGACGTGGTCGCGTTCCGCCGACACGACGGCGAGGAAGAACTCGTCGTCGTCCTCAACTTCGCGCCCGCCGACGCGAGCGTCGCGGTCGAGGCCGATCACGGCGAGCGCGACCTGGTGGCCGGCGAGCGATGCGTCGTCGAGGACGGCGAGGGGACCGAGCGGATCCGCGTCGACGAGGTGGCGGTGGTGCCGGTCGACGCCGAGTGAATCGCCTCGGACGAGGTCGGCCCGGAGGCTCGGATCGACCTCCCTCGCACGGAAACGCTTGAGTCGGTGGGGATCGCAGGGTGGCGTATGCGATTCGACCGCTCCGACGCCGTCTTCTGTCACGTGACCTCGCTGCCGGGGGCGTATGGGATCGGCGACCTCGGCGAGGGCGCGCGCGAGTTCCTCTCGTTCCTCGGCGACGCCGACGTCGACCACTGGCAGATCTGTCCGATCGGGCCGACCATCTCCGCCGCCGGGGAGTCGCCGTACCAGTCCCCGTCGGCGTTCGCCGGCAACCCGCTGTTCGTCGACCCCGAGGGGCTCGTCGACGACGGCTGGCTCGACCGGGGCGACCTGGAGCCGGTTCCCGAGTTCCCGACGGATCGCGTGGACTACGACGCGGTCCGCGAGTACAAGCTCCCGCTGTTGCGGACCGCGTTCGAGCGGTTCGAGGAGCGGGCGAGCGAGGAGGACCGCGCGACCGTCGACGCCTTCCGCGAGCGCGAGCCGTGGCTCCCCGACTACGCGCTGTTCCGGGCGCTCTCGGACGCGCGGCCGGAGGACGTCTGGACCGAGTGGCCCGAGCCGCTACGGACGCGCGACCCCGAGGCGCTGGCCGACGCGCGCGAGGAACACGCCCGGGAGGTCCGGTTCCGCGAGTTCGTCCAGTGGACGTTCGACCGCCAGTGGCGCGACCTGCGCTCGGTCGCGGCCGAGGAGGGGGTGTCGATCGTCGGCGACGTGCCGATCTACGTCGCGCTCGACTCCGCCGACGTGTGGGCGAGCCCGGAGGCGTTCCGGCTCGACGAGGGGAACCGCCCGGCCGCGGTCGCGGGCGTCCCGCCGAACGCGGGCGACGACGGGCAGCGGTGGGGGAACCCGCTGTACGACTGGGAGCGGCTCGCCGAGTCGGGGTACGACTGGTGGCTCGACCGGTTCCGTCGGCTGTTCGAGCTCGCGGACGTGGCGCGGCTCGACCACTTCCTCGGGTTCGTAAAGTACTGGGCGATCCCCGCCGACAGCGACGACCCCGCGGACGGCGAGTGGCGCGACGGGCCGGGGCGCGACCTCTTCGAGACGGTCGAGCGCGAACTCGGCGAGGCCCCCTTCATCGCCGAGGACCTCGGCTTCGAGGAGCCGGCGATGGACGAGCTGATGGCCGAGTTCGGCTTCCCGGGGATGCGCGTCCCCCAGTACGCCGACTGGTGCGCGGAGGGGAACGAGTCCCAGCCGATGCACTACGGCGAGGGCGTCGTCGGCTACACCTCGACGCACGACACGGACACTTGGGGCGGCTACTTCGCGGACCTCCCGGCCGAGCAGCGCGACTGCTTCCGGTACAACGTCGGCTCCGACCCCGACGAGCCGGCCGAGTGGGCGATCATCGACGCGGTGTGGGGATCGGACGCCATCCTCGCGGTCACCACCGTTCAAGACCTGCTCGGCCTCGGCAGCGACGCGCGGTTCAACGAGCCCGGCACCCTCGACGGCAACTGGGAGTGGCGGGTCACGCGCGACGCGCTCGACGACGAAATCGCGGACCGGCTGTGGGAGCTAGGCGGGAAACACGTCCGCTGAAGCCGTGGCGGGAATCCTCCCCGACTCGCCGCTCGTCCACGTCCTCGTGATCGCTGCGGCGACGGCCGTCATCTGGCTTGGGAGCGGCTGGTTGGAGGAGGCCGCCGAGACGTTGTCCGGGTACTACGGGCTCCCGGAGGTGGTTCAGGGGTCGGTCGTCGTCGCGGTCGGATCGAGCTTCCCGGAGCTCGTGAGCGTCCTCGTCACCGCCGTCACCGGCGTCTTCGACATGGGCGTCGGCGCGCTCGTCGGGTCGGCCATCTTCAACGTCCTCGTGATCCCCGCGGCGTCCGGGCTCGGAGGCGACGAGGAGCTCGGGGCCAGCCGAGCGATCGTGTACAAGGAGGCGCAGTTCTACATGCTCGCCGTCTCCGCGCTGGTCGTGACGTTCGCGCTGGCGGTCATCTACTTCCCGGTGTCGACCGACCCGATCGTCGGGACGATGCCGCGCTCGCTCGCGGTCATCCCGCTCGCGCTGTACGGCCTGTACCTCTTCATTCAGTACCAAGACGTCGGGGACGCGGGCGTCGAGCGCGTGCGCGACGGGGTCGACGTCCGCCGGGAGTGGGCGAAGCTCGGGGGCGGGCTGGCGGTCATCGTCGTCACCGTCGAGCGGCTCGTGGCGTCGGTCGAGTCGCTCGGCGTCGCCTTCGGGATCCCCGAGTTCCTCGCCGGCGTCACCGTCGTGGCGGCCGCGACGAGCCTGCCGGACACCCTCGTGAGCGTTCGGACGGCGCGCGAGAACCGGGGCACGACGAGCCTCGGGAACGTGCTGGGGTCGAACACCTTCGACCTGCTCGTCGCCATTCCGCTCGGCGTGCTGATCGTCGGCGAGGTCCCCGTCAACTTCTCGACCGCGGTACCGATGCTCGGCGTCCTGACGGGCGCGACCGTCCTCCTCTTCGTGACGCTCCGGACGAGCCTCGCGCTCGACGCGCGCGAGTCGTACGCGCTGCTCGCGGCCTACGGGCTGTTCGTCGCGTGGGTCGTCGCCGAGAGCGTCGGGGCGACGAGCGTCCTCAGGGGCGTGTGACCGCTTCGTGGGGTGCGGTCACGAGCACCGTCGCCGACGAACCGCGAGACGGCGGTTCAGTAGGAGTCGCGACCGATAATGAGGTACAGCAGGATGCCGAGCAGCGGCGCGAAGAACACGACGAGCGCCCACAGGATCGGCGGGTGCTCGCTGCGGCTCTGCGCGTCGGAGTACGTCCACACGATCATCGCGAGGTGGACGACGAGGAATCCGAGGCTGATCAGGAGGGCGATGCCGGCCGCCGCGCCTTGGAGGACCAACGGAGACATGTCAACTGACATCTCCACGCCGCGAGGCAAATGTCTTCGGGATCGGAGCCCCCGCCCGCCGAAACGGCTATTCGAGTCGCCGGCGAACCGTGCGCATGGTCAACGTGGTGCGCGCGGTCGGCGCCGCGGCCGAGTCGCTCTGGGGCCTCGGGCTGCTCGCGCTGGCGCGGACCGGCGACGGGACGGTTCCGGCGGCGCCGTTCGCGACCGGGTTCGCGGTCGGCTACCTCTACCGCCACGCGCGGGCGACCGCGGACTGCCGGCGGTTCCGCGGCGGGCCGGGGCGGAGCCTCGGCATCGCGTTGGCGTGGTCGGCGCTCGGCGTCGCGGCCGGCCGCTCGATGGACGGGAGGGCAGCGAGCCGCGCGTTCGCGGCCGGACTCGGGCTGGGGTCGGCCGGCTACTGGCTCGCCCGACGCGGCGAGTGACCGCGCCGACGCGACCGCCGGAGCCCGAACCGTTTTGATCGCGGAGCGCCCGACTCAGGTATGACGCTCCCAGTCGACGCGGACCGGCTCCGCGCTGACATCGAGGCGAACGCGGCGTTCGGCCGCGTCGAGACGGACGACCCGGACGCGCACGCGCGAACGAATCGAACGGGGACCGAAGCCAACCGGCGGGCCAGAGACCGGCTGGTCGAGCGGCTCCGGGACGCCGGACTCGACGTCGCGGTCGACGCCGTCGGGAACGTCCTCGGGACGTGGACCCCGGCGGGCGCCGACCCCGAGGCGCCTCCGGTCGTCTCGGGCAGCCACCTCGACAGCGTCCCGGAGGGCGGGATATTCGACGGCCCGCTCGGGGTGTACGCCGCGCTGGAGGGGGTCCGCGCGATGCGGGACGCGGGGGTCGAGCCGGACCGACCGGTCGGCGTCGTCAGCTTCACCGAAGAGGAGGGGGGAACCTTCGGCAACGGGCTCTTGGGGTCGTCGGTCGCGACCGGCGAACTGGCGTTCGACGACGCGCTCGCGCTGTCGAACGCCGACGGGGAGACGCTCGGCGAGGCGCTCGATCGGATCGGTTACCGCGGGGGAAGCGCGGTCGACGCCGCCACGCCGACGGACGGCGACGGCGACCCGGCGACGTTCGACCCCGCGTCGTGGGCGGCGTTCTACGAGCTCCACATCGAGCAGGACACGACGCTGGAGGAGGCGGGCGCGGCGGCCGGCGTCGTGACGACGATCACCGGGATCACGCACTGCGAGGCGACGATCGAGGGCGAGGCGAACCACGCGGGCGCGACCCCGATGGGCGAGCGGACCGACGCGCTCGCGGCCGCGAGCGAGTTCGTGTTGGACGTGGAGACCGCCGCGAACGAGGTCGTGGCGTCGTCCTCGCCGTCGGCCGTGGGCACCGTCGGGTCGCTGTCGGTCGCGCCGAACGCGACCAACGTGGTTCCCGGTCGCGTCGAGGCCGGCGTCGACGTCCGCGACGTCGAGGCCGCGTCGATGGAGGCGATCGTCGGCGCCGCGCGCGACTCGCTCGCGCGGCTGGAGCGCGAGCGGGGCGTCGAGACCGCGTTCGAGCGGCCGTTCGACGTCGCGCCGACGCCGATGAGCGACTCCCTCCGCGGGGCCGCGCACGACGCCGCCGACGCGGCCGGGCGCGAGGCGATCGACCTCCACTCCGGCGCGGCCCACGACGCGATGCGGGTCGCGCGCGTCACGGACGCGTCGCTGCTGTTCGCCCCCTCGCGCGACGGCATCTCGCACAACCCCCGCGAGTGGACCGACTGGGCGGACTGCGCCGCCGCGACGGAAGTGCTCGCGGGGGCGCTCGCACGCGTCGCGGGCGAGGAGCGGTGAGGGTCGACGGGGAGGGGAGCGCCCGCGTTCGCGGCGGCACAACCGTTTTGCCGGTCGCCCGCGAGCGACGAGCGTGAGACGTCCACTCGGACTCGCGTCGATCGCGATCGGACTGCTGGCCGGGGTCGCGGGAACGGTCGCCACCACGACCGACGCGCTCGCGAACTGGCCGCCGATCGGCGGGTACCCCGCGTCGACCGTCGTCGGCCGGACGCTGCTCGTCGTGGCCGTCGCGGGACTGGTGTACGGGACCTATTTCCTCGCGATCCGGGTGTTGACGCGATCGGCCAACAAGCGCCGCGCGCACAACGTTCGGAACCTGCTCCGGTTGGCGTTCGTGATCGTCGGGACCGTGGCGACGCTCGCGGTGGCGACGGAGAACTGGCTCGGCCTCCTCTTCTCGCTCGGCGTCATCGGGTTCGCGATCACCTTCGCGCTCCAGCAGCCCCTGCTGTCGCTGATCGCGTGGGTGTACATCGCGGTCAAGCAGCCGTTCGGCGTCGGCGACCGGGTCAAGATCGACGACGCGAAAGGCGACGTGATCGGCGTCGACGTCCTCGTGACGACGCTGTGGGAGATCAACGGCGACCTGGTGACGACGAACCAGCCCTCCGGGCGGGTGGTCACCGTCCCGAACAGCGTCGTCCTCTCGTCGAACGTCGTCAACTTCGTCGGCGGCGGGTCGGCGTACGTCTGGAACGAGGTGTCCGTTCAGGTCGCGTACGAGACCGACCCGGAGTTCGCGCGCTCGGTGATGATCGAGGAGGCGACCGACCTGATCGGCCGAGACATGGCCGAGGGGATCGCCGCCTACCGCGAGGCGCTCGCGGAGACGCCCGTGGAGCTGGCGGTCCACGACGGCCCGAGCGTCAACGTCCGGCAGGAGGAGTCGTGGGGGGAACTCCGCGTGCGGTACCTCACCCACCCGCGACGGGGGCAGCGCGTGAAGAACCGGCTGTACGAGCGGATCCTCGAACGGTTCAACGACAACCCGGACCGCGTCGCGTTCCCGGTGAGCCGGAGTCGGTGAGTCCGAGTCGATGAGTCGGAGCCCGTGAGTCGGGGAGGGCTGGACCGAGTCCGCGCCTCGCGGGCGGCGGATTGCCTCCGGGGAAACGCTTTCCACGGTAACCGCGCACAGCTACCGTATGGACCTCGAAATAGCGGGGAATTCGGCGCTCGTCACGGCGTCATCGAGCGGGCTCGGGAAGGCATCGGCGAAGGCGCTCGCCCGGGAGGGCGTCGACGTCGTGATCAACGGCCGCGACGAGGATCGACTGGCCGAGGCGAAGACTGAGGTCGAGGCGGTCGCGACCGGGGACGTCGTCGCCCAACCCGGCGACCTCACCGAGCCGGACGACGTCTCGACGCTCGTCGAGACGACCGTCGACGAGTTCGGCGGGCTCGACCACCTCGTCACCAGTGCGGGCGGGCCGCCGTCGGGGGCGTTCTTAGAGACCGACGACGAGGACTGGGAGGAGGCGTACGAGCTGCTGGTGATGAGCGTCGTCCGCCTCGCGCGCGCGGCAGAACCGCACCTCCGCGAGGGCGACGGCGGCACCATCGTGAACGTCACCTCCCGGAGCGTGAAGGAGGCGCTCGACAGCCTCGTGTTGTCCAACTCGGTCCGGATGGGCGTCATCGGGCTGGAGAAGACGCTCTCGAAGGAGTTCGCACCGGAGATCCGAGCCAACGCCGTGTTGCCCGGGCCCCACGAGACGTCCCGTATCCGGGAGCTCGTGAACGACGCCGTCGAGCGCGGCGAGTACGACTCCTACGAGGAGGGGCTCGCGGAGTGGGCCGGCAACCCCCTCGAACGCATCGGCGACCCGATGGAGCTCGGCGACACCGTCGCGTTCCTCTCCTCGCCGAAGTCCGGGTTCATCAACGGCACCGCGCTGCCGATCGACGGCGGCGCAACCGGGTCGAACCTATGAAGTCGGTCCGGTTCGACGAGGCCGAGACGTACGAGCCGGAGGCCGGGTGGCGACGGGTCGCGATGGCGGGTAGCGACCGCTTCTCGTTCGAGTGGTTCGAGAAGCCGCCGGGCCACTCCTCCCCGCTCCACGACCACGAGAACGAGCAGGTGTGCCTCTGTCTCGAAGGAGAACTGACCGTCGTCACGGACGAGGGGGAATCGGTGACGCTCGGGCCGAACGACTCCGTCTACCTGGAGGCGAACGAACCCCACCGGGTCGAAAACACCGGTGACGAGCGGTCGGTCGGACTCGACGTGTTCGCGCCCGGGCGCTCGTTCGACTTCTGGACGGACCGGGAGGAGTGAGTCGACCGTGACGGGGGTGATCGCGTGAAGTACCTCGCGCGCACCGCGACCGGCCGAGCGCTGCTCGGCGACGAGGAGGGATACGTGCCGCTTTCGGCGGCGGATCCCAGAGCCAACAGCGTCCGCGACGCGCTCCCGCTGGCGGCCACGGGCGACCTCCCGGGCGTCGACGACGCGCCCGCCGAGCGCGTGCCGACCGAGGACCTGACGTTCGGGCCGCCGCTGGAGCGGTTCGGGAAGCTGTGGGGGATCGGCCTCAACTACGCCGACCACGCCGGCGACCTCGACGAGGAGCGTCCCGAGGAGCCGGCGAGCTTCATGAAGCCGGCGACGGCCCTGACGGGGCCCGGCGGCCCGATCCGGCTGCCGCCGAGCGAGCAGAGCGAGCGCGTGACCGCGGAGGCGGAGCTGGGTGTCCTGTTGGGTCGCGAGTGTCGGTCAGTCGCGACCGCGGACGTGAGCGACGTCGTCGCCGGCTACCTGCCGGTCATCGACGTGACCGCCGAGGACGTGCTCCGGCGGAACCCGCGGTTCCTCACGCGCGCGAAGAGCTACGACACGTTCCTCGTCGTCGGCCCGGCGATAGCGGTGCCCGACGGGCCGGTCGACCTCGCGGACGCGACGGTGTCGACGCGTGTCAACGGCGCGGTCGCGGCCGAAAACGAGGTGCGGAACATGCTGTTTCCGCCGGCCGACATCGTCTCGTTCCACTCGGAGGTATCGACGCTGCGCCCGGGCGACCTGTTCAGCACCGGCACCCCCGGCGCGGCGCCGATCGAACCCGGCGACGAGGTTCGCGGGACCGTCGAGTCTATCGGCTCCGTGTCGGCGTCGGTGACCGGTCGCCGGTCTTGAATCGTCGGGCGCCTGCGGTCGCGAATCCGTCGTCGCCTCGGACGGACTCCAAGAGTGAAGTATATATGCGGTCGTCCGTCTCGGGGTTCACTCGCTTCACCGCGATGGACGGAGGCCGTGAGAAGCTGTTTACTATCCCTCCACGCCGTTGATCGCCCTTTAGAGCGTCTTCGGTGGGTGGTACCCTTCTCGAAAGATAGACAGATTTATCTGCTTTAGCGACTAACTATACGTTAACAGACTGGCGATTGCGGACCTCGCTGTATTTTCGTCGGGGGATCGTCGGAGCAAACCCATGACAGAGACAGACACCTACAGCGACGGCGGAACGGAACGAGAACAGCTCGCGGACCCGAGTGGCGCATCCGCGAACGGCGAGCGCACGCGAACGAGGGCTGACGAGACCGCAGAGACATCGGCGGACGTCGAGGAGCGCACGGAAAGCGAGCGGGAGCGGACCACGACCTGTCCCGAATGCGACGGTCGACTCGCGACAGACACGGAACACGGCGAGACCGTCTGTAGCGACTGCGGGCTGGTCGTCGAGGAGGACTCGGTCGACCGCGGGCCGGAGTGGCGCGCGTTCAACTCCAGCGAGCGGGACAGCAAGTCCCGAGTTGGTGCCCCGACGACGAACATGATGCACGACAAGGGGCTCTCGACGAACATCGGCTGGCAGGACAAAGACGCCTACGGCAAGTCGCTGTCGGGGCGACAGCGACGCCGGATGCAGCGGCTGCGCACGTGGAACGAGCGGTTCCGCACCCGCGACTCCAAGGAGCGCAACCTGAAGCAGGCGCTCGGCGAGATCGATCGGATGGCNGATGCAGCGGCTGCGCACGTGGAACGAGCGGTTCCGCACCCGCGACTCCAAGGAGCGCAACCTGAAGCAGGCGCTCGGCGAGATCGATCGGATGGCCTCGGCACTCGGACTTCCGGACAACGTCCGCGAGACGGCGTCCGTCATCTACCGCCGCGCGCTGAGCGAGGACCTCCTGCCCGGCCGCTCCATCGAGGGCGTCGCGACCGCGGCGCTGTACGCCGCCGCCCGGCAGGTGGGGAACCCCCGGAGCCTCGACGAGTTCACGGCGGTCTCTCGGGTGGAGAAGATGGAACTCACCCGGACGTACCGGTACGTCGTCCGCGAACTCGGACTCCGCGTCCAGCCCGCGGACCCGACGAGCTACGTCCCGCGGTTCGTCTCGCGGCTCGACCTCTCAGAGGAGACCGAGCGCCGCGCCCGCGAACTGCTCGATGACGCCGCGAACGCGGGGATCACGAGCGGGAAGTCGCCGGTCGGACTCGCCGCCGCCGCCGTCTACGCCGCGGCGCTGCTGTCGAACGAGAAGGTGACCCAGAGCCAAGTGTCCGACGTCGCCGACGTCTCGGAGGTCACCATCCGGAACCGGTACAAGGAACTGCTCGAAGCGAGCGGCACCGTGAGCGCCTGATCCGCCGCCACATCCCGATTCGACGCTCAGACGCCGGCGCGTGCCGGTTCGACGCGCGGACGTCGCCTCGGCGCCCGGATCCTCGTCGGCACCTACGTTTTTAACGCGGCCGGCTGTACAGGGTGACATGGTTGACGCGTTCGTCAGACTCGTCTGTCCGGAGTGCGGCAAGGAGTGGCAGGACAATCCCGCCGAGCTTCAGGAGCTTCGATCTAACTTCAGCTGTTCGGCGTGTCACGCGACGCGCCGCCTGACCGAGTTCATGCGAACGGAGCGCGACCTCGAGGCGGTCAGACAGTTCCAGTGACGCTCGGCGGGGGCAACCGCCGCCGACCGACAGCCGGAGTTCCCTCTCGATCGGGAATTCGACGACTGCGTAGTGACGGCCTTCTCGTATCGAACTGTGAAGCGATGCTCTTCGCTCGTTTCGCGTGTCACGCGAACGTCCGAAAACGATCCTGATCGATCTATCGAGAAACCACTTCTCCGCCCCGCTACTCGCGAAATACGCGAACAGTGTGGTAACGTTACTCAAGATAATAATATAAACCTCCGGTAGCAAAGGACTGGTACTCATGAAGAAGCAGGAGCTCATCCATCTTCACGGTCTCCTCGCGGAGGTACGAAAACAGTGCGAGTTCTGGGACGACGACGTTGACCTCGAAGCCTACGAGGAACTGGGCGTGAAGCCGACATCGATTCACAAATCGAAGACCGACCACAAAGCGGCCGTTTTCAAGCTGACAGAGGGAATCACCGAGCCGATGGAGTCGTCCGAATCGGAGCCGCTGGCCCCGACGGCCGACTGAGACGTTTACTGCGCGCTGCTTCTCGCCGACCGCACGATCGACGACCGGCGTCGCAGCCGCCGCTCAGTACCCGTCTTCGTTTCCCTCGTCGAGAGACTCGGACGCCTCGTCCGGGGCCCCAGACTCCTCCGTGGGGTCGCTCTCCGCCGAATCGATCTCGGTGACCGACAGCACCTTGAGGGGGATGTTTTTGAGCCGCTTGCCGATCTCCTTGCGCGCGACGCGGCTGGCGTGTTCGCCGCGGTCGACGTTGAACACGTCCATCTGAAGCTCCAAGGCGACGAGCGCCTCGTCGGCCGCGACGAACGCCGGGTTGAGCCGCTCGCCGCTCGGCGACGTCCGCGTGCCGGTGTCGATCTCGACGTAGTTGAGGTCCGGGTTGAGCATCTCGCCGGTCTTCGAGATGGCGATCCGGACCGCCTCGGCGGCGGTTTCGACGTCGTACACCGGAACCGCGGCCTCGACGACGACTCGACAGTCCATCACGCGCGTGGATACCACGCGAACGAGTATCAAACTTCGGCTGCGGCTGGCCGTCGAGCGCCGAGGCGATCAGCTCTCGGGGATCGGACCGGCCGGTCGCCCCCCCGCGGGCGCCGATCACTCGCCGCCGGCGCGGAGATGGTAGAACACGTACGTCTGCGCGTAGCCGGCGAACTCTCCGCCGAGCCGCTCGCGGATCGCCCGGGAGGTCTCGGCGTAGTTCCCACGTTCGCAGTCGGGGTAGTACTCCTCGATAGTGGTGCGGATCCACGTGTCGAGCGGGACCGCTTCGAGGAATCCCAGCGAGAACAGCAGCACACAGTCGGCGACCTTGTCGCCGACGCCGACGAACCGCGTGAGCGACTCCCGGGCCTCCTCGTAAGGGAGGTCGGCCGCGTCGAACGGGTCGGCCTCGCCGCTCGCGACCATCTCCGCGGTCCGTTGGACGTACGGCGCGCGGTAGCCCAAAGAGAGGTCGCGGAGTTCCTCCTCGGTGCGCGCGGCCAACTGCTCAGGCGACGGGAAGGCGCGGTACGTCCCGTCGCCGAGCGCGACCGCGTCGCCGTACGTCTCCCGGAGCCGTCGCTGCATCCCGTGAATACGGGCGACCCGCATCTGCGCCGAACAGATGAAGGAGATCAGACAGGGGAACACCGGGTCGCGGGTCAGCCGCATCCCCTCGTAGGCGTCGTGCGCCCGCTCCAAGAGCGGGAGGTCCGGCGTGGCGTCGAGGATCGCGTCGAGGTCGTCGTCGAGCCGCAGCAGGTGCGTCAACAGCGGTTCCGCGTCGGTCGACGCCTCCCAGCGGAGCGTCCCGTCGTGAACGCCGCCATCCTGTCGGACCCGGACCGCGACTCGTTCGTCCGTCACGCCGGGAATCGGGTCGACGACAGTCTCGTACCACGCGTCGCCGCCGTGCGCGTGGAGTTCGGCGTACGTCTCGCCGTCCGCGCGGTTCCAGAGGTAGCTCTGTCCGCTCTCGAGAGTCGCCTGTAGGTCGAACGGTCCAGCCAAGTCGCCGACGTCGATCGCCCCGCGTTCCATCGTCTTCGGTCAGGAGGCGCGCAGGCATTCGGGTTTCGGTCCCGGACCGCCGCCGAAGACGGGTTTTTGTCCGCGCGACTCGTACTGCGAGTATGCCGACGTACAGGCGGACGACTCGGGTGCCGGCCCCGATCGAAGACGTGTGGGAGTTTCACTCCACGGTCGACGGACTGCGGGAACTCACCCCCGACTGGATGCGCCTCCGCATCGGCGGGGTCGAGGGACCGGACGGTGCGGCCGACCCAGAGGTCCTCGTCGCCGGGTCGACGATACAGATGTCGATGAGACCGTTCGGGGCCGGCCCGCGGCAGCGGTGGACCTCCCGAATCGCCGAGCGCGAGCCCGAGGGAACGACGCCGCCCGAGCGCTCCGCCCGGTTCGTCGACGAGATGGAGGGCGGCCCGTTCCGACGCTGGGAGCACACGCACGCGTTCTACGCGGACGGCGACGAAACCCTGCTCGTCGACACCGTCGACTACCGCCTCCCGTTCGGACCGCTCGGCGACCTCGCCGGGCCGCCGGCAAAGGTCGGGTTCGAGGGGATGTTCCGCGACCGGCACCGCCGGACGGTCGAGCGGTTCGCCGAGAACTGACGACGCGGCGGCGGCGTGGGAGTCGAACAGCCACCGCTACATTACGTCGACGCGACCGGCGTCGCGTCCGCGCCGAACGTGAGTTCGAAGACGGCGCCGTCGTCGTTTCGGGCCTCGATGTCCCACTCGTGCGCGTCGACGATCCGGTCGACGATCGCCAGTCCGATCCCCGAACTGTCGGCCGACGAGACGCCCGAATCGAAGACCGCGTCAGCGAGTTCGACCGGGATACCCGGCCCGTCGTCCGCGACGTACATCCCGCCGACGCGGCCGTCGGTGGTGAGCGGGCCGACCTCTATCGATACCTCCGAGCCGCCGTGGTCGATCGCGTTCCGGAAGAGGTTCTCCAGCGCCTGTCGGAGCCGACCCGGGTCGGCCTCGACGCGACCGATCCCCTCGGTGACCGTGAGCGTCGCGTCGGGCGCGCGCACCGACCCCCACGCCTCCTCCGCGACGGCCGCGATCGGGACCGGCTCGGTCTCGCCGATCGCTTCGCCGCGCCGCGCGAGCATGAGCAGGTCGTCGATCAGCGTCTCCATGCGGTCGACCGCGCCGCTCATGGCGTCGTACCGCGCCGGGGTGAGTTCGTCCTCGGAGAGCGACAGGTAGCCGGAGATCACGTTCAGGGGGTTCCGCAGGTCGTGCGAGACGACCGCGCTGAACTGTTCCAGCTGTTCCGCCTGGCGTCGGAGCGCCTTTCTGCGGTCGTTGCGCGCGGTGGTGTGCGCGATCAGATCGCCGAGGGTGCGGTACAGGCCAACCTCGTCGTCCGTCCAGGCGCGGGGGTCGTCGGACTCGAACGCGACGACTCCGCTCAGCTCCCAGTCGACGACGAGCGGGACGTGAACCGTCGCCGGTGGTTCCGCGCTCCGGATCTCGTCGCCCCCGCCGTCCGCATCCCCGGGAGGGACCGAACCGCGCGCGACGTTGCCGAACATCGACAGCTGTTCGGGGTCGGGGAACTCCTCGAATGGCCTCGATTCCGGCTCGGGCCCGTTGGGATACCAACCGTACGCGGGGACGAACTGCCCGTCGTCCTCCCGGTAACAGACGATCCGATCGAGCTTGGCGTGTTCGCCGACGTTCTGCATCGTCCACTCGATTTTCGTCCCGACCTCATCGGTGCGGGTGCTCATCAGCGTCGTTCCGGCGTCGAGTAACACGTCGGCGAGGCGGGCGACATCGTCGTCACCGAGTCGGACGCGATCGGGGTTCAGCCGGCTCGCGAGACGCTCGGCGAGCGGGTGGGACGCGTCGACCCCGCCGGTAGTCGATTCCCAGCCGTCCGCGTCGACGACGTCGTCCACGCCGGCCGCTAACAGGGATCGGAAGGTCGCCGTCGTCGCGCCCTCGACGAGCGCGATTACCGGCACGTTCGATGGGAGCGCCGCGAGCCGCTCCGCCACCGCGTCGTCGGTCGCGGCCGCAGCGGTGACGACGACGCCGCACGTGCCGTTCAGCGGATCCTCGCCGCCCCGGTCACCGTCCAGATCCGACGGGACGAACGTGCGGAGTTCCGGTCCCCTCGGGCCGCCCCAAACGGCGTCGACCGCGCGGGACACGCGTTCGCTCGCGCTCGGGTCCTCCCCCACGAACGCGACAACTGTTCGCCGGTCCATATCTAGTTCACTCGTTCAGGCGGCTTCAACGTTCATCCCCAAATATCGGCGCTGAAAACGCTACGTCGGAGTCGCTTTCGCGGTGACGTAGATACCGGCGAGGACGACGCACCCGCCCGCGACCGTCGCCGGCGTCGGCGTCTCCGACAGCAACGCGGCCGCGAGCAGCGTCGCCCCGACCGGTTCGCCGAGCAACGAGACGGAGACGACGCTCGACTCGAGATGCGCGAGCGCCCAGTTGAGAACGGTGTGACCGAGCAGTCCCGGCCCGACCGCGAGCCCGGCGAAGAGGAGCCACTCCCGGGCGGTATATCCCGTGAGGGGATGTCCCGCGGCGAGGACGAACGCGAGCAGAACGACCACGCAGACGCCGTACACGACGGTGACGTAGGGAATCAGCGAGATACGCTGGCGCAACGAGCGACCGGCCAGCACGTAGCCCGCGGCGGCGACGGCGCTCGCGAGCGCCAGCGCGTTGCCGTACAGCGGACGGGGACCGACCGCCACGCCGCCGAGGAAGTCGCCGAGCGACATCGACGCCATCCCGCCGACGGCGACCGCGATACCCGCGGCCATCCGACGCGTGACGCGTTCGCGCAACAGCAGCCACGCACCGATCGAGACGAACACCGGTTGCGCCTGAACGAGCGTCACGCTCGCGGCGACGCTCGTCCACCGGAGGCTCTCGAACCAGGCCGCGAAGTGGACCGCGAGCGCAACCCCGGACAGCACCGCGAACGCGAGGTCGCAAGACCGGATCCGCACGAACTCGTCGCGGTACCGCCACGCCGCTATCGCGGCCAGCGGCAGGGTCGTGAACAGCACTCGGTAGAACGCGGCGACCGAGCTCGGCGCGTCGCTCAGGCGGACGAGAATCGCGCCCGCGCTCACCGCGGCGACCGCGGCCGCCAGCCCCACCTTCGGCGACACCGCCGGCTTCGAACTCATCGGATCTCGTGATCGTTCGACCGGCGTGCGCTTACGGGTTTCGAGAGCCGCCCCGTCGGGGCGCGAGGTGCCCCTCTCGCTCTCTCCCGACAAACGACGCCGACGGAGATTTCACACCCCGGCGCGAATGACCGCACATGTGTGCGGACACGTTCGGCGTCGGCATCCGCGTCGCCGAGACGGAGCTCCGAGTCGTTGTCGGCGTCCCTTCCGACATCGACGCCGGATGGACCGACCCCGAGACGTTCCAGTCGCTCGTCGCGGAGGCCGTGTGGGAGCGACTCGACCGCCGCCCGACCCTGGAGGCCGTCGCCTCGCGGTACGACACCGGTGAGACCGCCACCCTCGGGAGCGTGACGCTCGAACCGGATGGCACGGTAGTGGAGGCCGACCTCAACCGCATCGCTGCGTCCGAGGCGCAGCACGATCCGACCGACTGACGAACCGCGTCAGCGCGGCGTCTCTTTCACTCCTCGGAGACGCCCGCTTCGAGCGCGGCGCCGACCGCCCACGTCCGCTCCGGCCGGTACGCTGTGAGGTCGTATCGGGTCGGTCCCACGGTGTCCCCCCACGTCTCCAGCGCGCCGAGCGTGACGAGTCCCGACAGAGTCGCACCCAGCGTCCGCGGTGTCGTCTCCGGTTCGGTCAGCGCGGCGTGGACCTGTTTCGACTGTGGGTAGTTCCGGTCGCACGTCTCGATGCCGCGCTTGGCCTCGACCCAGTGGCGACGGACGTATCCGAAGGTCGTGGGGTCGTCGCCGGAGAGTCGTTCGACCGCCGCCATCGTGTCCGGATCAACGGCACGGACGGCGTCCATGCTCCCCCCGACCCGTGAAAGCAGCTCCGCAGGCCCCTCGATAGAACACCCTATCCTGATCCGACTCGCTCGTCCCCGGAAGCGCTCGATGAGGCGCTCCGCGAACGTAACCGCCGAGTCGACACCGTTCCGAACGGCGACCTGTGCGAGGTCATCGACGAACACGTCAACCGTCCCCGACGGCGCGCCGTCGAAATGGTCGGCGACGGCGTCGAACACCCGCTCGCGCTCCGTGTCTCGGCCGATCACCATGTGCGCAACTCCGCTGTTCGGCATCACCTGCGTCGACGCGGCGGCTCCACTCCGGACGATGTCGTTCACGTCCACGACCGCCTCCCGACTCGGCGGCCCGCCGGGCGTTCGATTCCAACCGTTCCGCCACGCCTCGACGTCAGTGCCGAACAACACAGACACGACGCGGTCCGATGACCCCTCGTCGTGAACCGGCGGGGGATCGCCGCAGCACAGCCGTACCGTGTTGTTCGATCCGTCCATTATGGGTTGACTTCAGCGAGAAAAGTGATAAACTTACCCATGAAACTATTAGTACTGATATGGGTCTCGGTGAGCGGATCGCCGACCGGACACCGTTCGTCCGGCTTCCCCGCACTTTGGGTCCCGATAGCGCTGCCGCTATCTCGGACTACTACCGTTCGCGACGGGCGTGCGTCCGTCACCGATCGCGGCCGCACGCGGTCGGATGCGAGCGCGGCGGCTCGTTGGATATGAAAAAAAGCCCACGGACGCGATGTCCGTGGGCTAAACTGGGAGTAGTCTCCCGATGNGCGGTCGGATGCGAGCGCGGCGGCTCGTTGGATATGAAAAAAAGCCCACGGACGCGATGTCCGTGGGCTAAACTGGGAGTAGTCTCCCGATGAGTGGGTAGGCGGCGACCCGTGGTTCCCAGAGGATCGCTCACTCCAGTACTTCACGGTACGCTGGTGGGCTTAACTTCCGTGTTCGGAATGGGTACGGGGGTTTCCCCACCGCTCTGGCCGCCTTCATGCCGACTCTCGGAGTTGAACCGAGACTCTCTACTGAGAGACGCCTGTGTCGGTCTGGTTCGATACCAACCGTGTATATCGTGCGATCCAGTTACCGCCTGAACTCATGCGAGTCGTGGCGCGTCAGCGCCAATGAATGTGGCTTGGTCTGTTAGTTCTCGTGGGCTTAACACCTCGTTGCCTCGGTGCGTACACCCCGAGTCTATCGAACTCGTCTTCTACGAGTGACCTCAACGGTACCTCTTTTCCATGTGGGTTTCGAGCTTAGATGCGTTCAGCTCTTACCCCGTGTCGCGTGGCTACTCGGCATCTGCCCTTCCGGACAACCGATACACCAGTGGCGACCAAACGTAGTTCCTCTCGTACTATACGTTCGTTCACGTCAGGTACCTCACACCCCCAATAGATAGCAGCCGACCTGTCTCACGACGGTCTAAACCCAGCTCACGACCTCCTTTAATAGGCGAACAACCTCNCCCTTGCCCGCGTCTGCACGGGCAGGATGGAGGGAACCGACATCGAGGTAGCAAGCCACTCGGTCGATATGTGCTCTTGCGAGTGACGACTCTGTTATCCCTAAGGTAGCTTTTCTGTCATCTACGGGTCCCATTCCGGAACCTCGTAGGTTCGCTAGACCACGCTTTCGCGTCAGCGTTCCTCGTTGGGAAGAACACTGTCAGACCATCTTTTGCTCTTGCGCTCTTCGCCGGATTCCTGACCCGGCTGAGATGATCTTCGGGCGCGCTCGATATCTTTTCGAGCGCGTACCGCCCCAGTCAAACTGCCCGGCTACCGGTGTACTCCTCCCGGAGTGAGAGTCGCAGTCACCGACGGGTAGTATTTCAGTGTTGACTCGGTGGCGTGCTAGCGCACGTACCTGTGTAGCGTCTCCTACCTATGCTGCACATCGGCGACCACGTCTCAGCGACAGCCTGCAGTAAAGCTCTATAGGGTCTTCGCTTCCCCTTGGGGGTCTCCAGACTCCGCACTGGAACGTACAGTTCACCGGGTCCAACGTTGGGACAGTGGCGCTCTCGTTTATCCATTCATGCAAGCCGCTACTGAAGCGGCAAGGTACTACGCTACCTTAAGAGGGTCATAGTTCCCCCCGCCGTTGACGGGTCCTTCGTCCTCTTGTACGAGGTGTTCAGATACCCGCACTGGGCAGGATTCAGTGACCGTACGAGTCCTTGCGGATTTGCGGTCACCTGTGTTGTTACTAGACAGTCGGAGCGCCCGAGTCACTGCGACCTGCTCCTCAGAGAGCAGGCATCCCTTCTTCCGAAGGTACGGGACTAACTTGCCGAATTCCCTAACGTCGGTTCTCCCGACAGGCCTTGCCTTGCGCTGGCAGAGCACCTGTGTCGGATCTCGGTACGGACATCGTGCTTGCCTTTTCACGGGCCCTGTGTACGGCTGACTTTCGCTGTTTCGCGCTTCTCTCGCTTCGTGCCGTGACGGCGTCCACGAGGTTCCACGATTCGACCGGGCGAATGCCCGGCTCAGCGTTCCACACGGCGTCGGCGTTTACTGCACGATGGCGCTGGAATATTAACCAGCTTCCCGTCGGTGTAGTCAGGTTGTGGTACACCTTAGGACCGGCTAACCCTCGGCTGAACGGCAGGGCCGAGGAACCCTTGCTCTTCAGGCCGTCGAGGTTCTCACCCGACTATCGCTGCTACTGTGACCAGGATTGTCGTTACTGGACGGTCCACACGAGCTCTCGCCCGGGCTTCCGTCCGACCAGTACGCCAACCTACGCGGTTGCCCCTGTCAAGGGCACGGCCAGGTCTCGGTGGTAGATTTGAGCCCCGATCATTTTGGGCGCCTCAAACCTCGGCCGGTAAGCTGTTACGCTTTTCTTAGCGGGTAGCTGCTTCTAAGCTCACCTCCCGGCTGTTTAGGGCTTGAGACCACCTTCGAATCGCACTTAATCTACACTTTGGGACCTTAACCCGGCTCTGGGTTGTTCCCCTCACGGTACACAGGCTTACCCCGCGCACCGGACTCCCATCGTCTACGGCGCCTGCGGGTTTGGAGTTCGACAGGATGGCCGACTCCTCTCGGAGGCGGGNCAGGCTTACCCCGCGCACCGGACTCCCATCGTCTACGGCGCCTGCGGGTTTGGAGTTCGACAGGATGGCCGACTCCTCTCGGAGGCGGGTCATCCAATCGGTAGCTCTACCCCGCGGGCTACCTCTGATGAGGTCATGCTTCGACATGTTTCGGTTGGAACCAGCTGTTGCCAGGCTCGATGGGCCTTTCACCCCTACACACGAGTCACGAGAGGGTATTGTAGAACACCAACTCTAACAGGCCTCCACGTGGCTTTCGCCACGCTTCACCTTGCTCGCGCGTAGATCGCCTGGTTTCGGGTCGCACCCAATTGACTCCCCGCGCTTGAACACGGTGGCCCTCGCAATGCTGCGGCCGTATCGGTTTCCCTGCGCCTTCCCCGGTTCACGGGTTAGACTCGCCAATCAAGTGCACTCCCTGGGTCGTTTTTCAAAACGCACGACACGACGCCGGCTCGATTCTCTTCCTACTGGAGGATCGCTCCTCGGTCGTTTTGAGAATCGCCTTGTACGCCCTGTCGCTCGATCGCCAGCTGATTTCAGGCCCTATTGCACCGCCCTTCTCGGGGGGCTTTTCAGCGTTCGCTCACGCTACTTGTTCGCTATCGGTCTCGAGGAGTGTTTAGCCTTCTCAGGGGATGCCTGAGATGTTCACAGAGGATATCCGCCCCCTGCTACTCTGGATTTGACGCCAACGGTACTGTTCTCTCATACGGGGTTGTCACCCTGTTTCACGCTCCGTTCCAGGAGACTTCTGAGAGAGTGTCGCGTTTTGATTGTCAACCCGAACACCACATTGGTCCGAAGACCTTCGGTTTGGGCTGTGTCGCGTTTACTCGCGGTTACTGACGACATCGCTGTTGCGTTCTTTTCCTGCCCTTACTGAGATGTTTCAATTCAGGGCGTTCCCTATTGCGCGTGGCAATTGTTGAACGGATTCCGATTGGGAGATCTCGTGTTCTTTCCCTCCATGCGGGTCCCACGAGCTTTTCGCAGCTTGGCACGTCCGTCGTCGGCTCTCGAGCCGAGCCATTCACCAGCTGGCACAGTAGCCAGTAGTGTGTCAACTGACTCTCGAAGGAGAGTCGTTGACGGTGTCAGAAATACTCTAACGAGTATTCCGACTGTATATGGTTCACTGACGTTCCACGAACTCGGATGAGTTCAGTGGACGTCTGGATCGCACGTATACACGGTTGTCATTGAATCGCCCCGGGGGTGACGGGGCGTTCGTCGAACCCTTCCCATCCGCGGTTTCCCGGGATGGTGCATCGGTCGTCGTGTTCGATCCGAGTTGCGTCTCCCATATAAGGGGATGGATTCGGACCGAACGGACATGGACTCACTGGGATTCGAACCCAGGGCATCCTCCTTGCAAGGGAGGCACTCTACCGCTGAGCTATGAGCCCACCTTCCCTGTGGGGAAGGTCTGGTGTGTTGTGTGGGCCGTGGTCGTTCTGAGGTGTCCAAGCCGGTGGGTGGCGGACAATACAGTCCAATGCGAATGAGTAGTGACCGTCGTGGTGACGGTCTAAGGTGAGCCTCCCAGAGGGAGGTCTCGGGTCNGGGTGGCGGACAATACAGTCCAATGCGAATGAGTAGTGACCGTCGTGGTGACGGTCTAAGGTGAGCCTCCCAGAGGGAGGTCTCGGGTCGGTGGAGGTGATCCAGCCGCAGATTCCCCTACGGCTACCTTGTTACGACTTAAGCCCCCTTGCGAAGCCCAGATTCGACGTACGAGGTACGCCTCATCCGGACCTCACTCGGGTGCTTTGACGGGCGGTGTGTGCAAGGAGCAGGGACGTATTCACCGCGCGCTTGTGACACGCGATTACTACCGAATCCAGCTTCATGTGGGCGAGTTGCAGCCCACAATCCGAACTACGATCGAGTTTCTGAGATTACCGTCTCCTTTCGGAGTAGGAACCCTTTGTCTCGACCATTGTAGCCCGCGTGTTGCCCAGCACATTCGGGGCATACTGACCTACCGTTGCCCGTTCCTTCCTCCGTGTTAGCCACGGCGGTCCCCCTACTGTCCCCAGCTACCTCGCGGTACTGCTGGCAAGTAAGGGTGCGGGTCTCGCTCGTTGCCTGACTTAACAGGACGCCTCACGGTACGAGCTGACGGCGGCCATGCACCTCCTCTCTGAGGCTCGGATAAGGTCATCAACCTGATCGTCATTACCACAGTCGATGCTGGTGAGATGTCCGGCGTTGAGTCCAATTAAACCGCAGGCTCCTCCGGTTGTAGTGCTCCCCCGCCAATTCCTTTAAGTTTCATCCTTGCGGACGTACTTCCCAGGCGGTCTGCTTAGCGGCTTCCCTACGGCACAGCACCCACTCGTAGTGGGAGCCACACCTAGCAGACATTGTTTACGGCCAGGACTACCCGGGTATCTAATCCGGTTCGAGACCCTGGCTTTCGTCCCTCACTGTCGGATCCGTTCTCGCGACGTGCTTTCGCCATCGGCGGTCCGTCCAGGATTACGGGATTTCACTCCTACCCCGGACGTACCCGTCGCGCCTTCCGGTCCCAAGCCACGCAGTTTCTACCGGGCGCCCACCTGTTGAGCAGGTGGATTTCCCGATGGACTTGCGCGGCCAGCTACGGACGCTTTAGGCCCAATAAGATCGGCCATCACTTGGGCTGCCGGTATTACCGCGGCGGCTGGCACCGGTCTTGCCCAGCCCTTATTCTGGTACCGCCTTAGGGTACCGAAAAGCACAGGCGCTATGCCTGTGCACTTGGGATCCCCCTATCGCACTGTCGTGCAGTGTAAAGGTTTCGCGCCTGCTGCGCCCCGTAGGGCCCGGAATCTTGTCTCAGATTCCGTCTCTGGGTTCTCACTCTCATGACCCATACCGATTATTGGCACGGTGGGCCGTTACCCCACCGTCTACCTAATCGGCCGCAGCCACATCCTTCGGCGCCGGAGCGTTTGGCGTACCACTCATTCCAGTGGTGGTACGGTATACACTATTGGCCTCAGTTTCCCGAGGGTATTGTGTTCCGAAGGGNGCCGGAGCGTTTGGCGTACCACTCATTCCAGTGGTGGTACGGTATACACTATTGGCCTCAGTTTCCCGAGGGTATTGTGTTCCGAAGGGTAGTTTGGCCACGTGTTACTGAGCTATTCGCTACGAGTCTGAACTCGTACAACTAGCATGGCTAAATCGGATCCCAATAGCAATGGCCTCCGGCAGGATCAACCGGAATGAGTATCCTTCGAGCCTGATTCCCGGCTCGAAGGGGGTGTTGGCGGGTGTCAATCTCGGTGAAGAGGGTTGACACACCATTGCATTGGTCTGTGTGGTGTCCGGTTTACCCAGCGGCTTGGATGGCACCGAACGACCACGGCTCACATCAGATCACCGCTTACGCCGGAGCGCAGGGGGCGTGATCCTCATC